>CAZCLW010000014.1:0-44188 GCA_964499685.1 uncultured Planctomycetales bacterium | reverse complement strand
CAATTTGCCAAAAAGGTCAATTCCATGATCTTCCCCGGGATCCAGGGCGGCCCGCTGATGCACGTGATCGCGGCCAAGGCGGTTTCCTTTAAGGAAGCGCTGACACCGGAATTCAAAGAATACCAAAAGCAGATCATCAAGAACGCCAAGGCCTTTGCCCAGGCGCTCGAAAAACTGGGCTACCGCATCGTTACCGGCGGGACCGACAATCATTTGTTCATGGTGGACTTGCGTCCCAAGAACATTACCGGAAAAGAGGCGCAAGGCCTTCTGGATACGGTCCACATCACGGTCAATAAAAATTTGATCCCGTTCGATCCGGCCCCGCCGATGGTGGCGAGCGGTATAAGGATCGGTACACCGGCCGTCACCACCCGCGGGATGAAGGAAAAGGACATGCAGCAAATCGCGCAGCTCATGGATGAAGCGATCGTGCACCGCCGTGAGGAAAAAACCTTGAATAAAGTACGAGAAGGCGTGGGGAAATTAACGCAGCAGTTTCCGATATATGAGGACTTATAATTATGCCCTCCCGCGGCGCTGAGAAACGCGCCTAGGGCTGCGTCGAATTTTCTGAATGAATAGCGGAGGAATTTCTCCTTGAAATGCCCAACCTGCCACTACAAAGAAACTAAGGTCATTGATTCGCGCCTGAACAGCGATGGAAGCTCGATCCGCCGCCGCCGGGAATGCCTCAAGTGCGAAAAGCGTTTCACGACCTACGAATACGTCGAGCAGGTCCCCTTGATGGTGGTCAAGAAAGACGGGCGCCGGCAGCCGTTCGACCGCACCAAGATCGTTTCGGGCCTGGTCAAGGCCTGCGAAAAAAGGCCGGTCAGCATCGATCGGATCGAAAGCATTGTTTCGGACGTGGAACGCGCCATCCAGCGCCAGTATGACCGCGAGGTCCAGGCCAACGTCATCGGCGAGATGATCATGGAGCGCCTGGCCGCCGTCGACGAAGTGGCCTACGTGCGTTTTGCCTCCGTGTACCGGCAGTTCCGCGACGTCAACCAGTTCATGTCGGAACTCAAGGGCATGCTCGATAAGGAAAAAATTTCTATTAAACAATCCAAGCTGGAAAAAGCAACGAAAGGTATTTAAATGGAAGTTCAGGTGGAATTAAGCAAGATCATCATCGACGAAAAACGCCAGGACCAGGTCATTGTCCTTAAGGAAAAAGAAGGGGAGCGCCAGCTGCCGATCGTGATCGGTTTTCTGGAGGCCTCCAGTATCAAAATGAAACTTTCGGGGTTCGAAGTACCGCGGCCCATGACGCATGATCTTCTGGTCTCGATCATCGAGACCCTGGAAGCCAAGGTCGAGAAACTGGTCGTGGATAAACTCATCGACAATACCTTTCACGGCAAGATCGTCCTCAAATTGAAAGACGGCTCCGGCAAGACGATCGATTGCCGGCCTTCCGACGGGGTCGCGCTGGCCGTGCGCACCGGTGCCGAGATCTTTGTCGACGATGATGTCCTGAAGAAAACGTCGTATATGAAACAATGATCAAGTCACAAGTCACATGACACAAGTCACAAGATGTTAAAGCCTTGCCTTGTGACATGTGACCTGTGACATGTGACCTATGAATTTTCTTACCGATTACCCCCACATCCAGATCATCCGCGAGCTCGCCAAAAAACAGAAGACCCCTGTCTATCTGATCGGCGGTTTCTTGCGCGATCTTTGCCTGCAGCGGCCGTGCCTCGACTTTGACTTTGCCGTCGAGAAGAATGCCGTTCCTCTGGCCAAAAAATTGGCCCGCCGGATCAAGGGCGCCTTTGTGCTTTTGGACGATAAGAACGGCTGCGGCCGTGTGGTCAAAAAAGAAGACGGCCGTCTGTTCACCTTTGATTTTGCGGATTTTCGCGCCAAGACCTTCAGGCAGGACCTTGCCCACCGCGATTTTACGATCAACACGCTTTCGGCCGATCTTGACGACCTGGACAAAAAGGAATTGCCCAAGGCCATCAGGGATTTTAAGGGCGGTCTCAAAGACATCCGCGCCAAAAAGATCCGCATGGCCGGCCCCAAGGTGCTCGCCGAAGACCCGTTGCGGTTATTGCGCGCCTTCAGCCTGCGCGCGATTCTGGATTTTACCATCGAGCCCAAGACGCTTGCCGCCGTCAAAAAGAACAAGGAGCTGCTGCTGAGTGTTTCCAAAGAACGCGTGCGCGAAGAGCTCTTCAAGATCCTCGCCTCGCCGCGCTGCGGAAAAGTCTTTCGTGAAATGGACAAGATCGGTTTTTTGCAGAAAGTGGTCCCGCAGATCGCGATCATGTACGGCTGCAAGCAGGGCGGGTATCACCATCTGGATGTCTGGCCGCATTCGCTGCAGGTCGTGACCGAGCTCGAGAAGGTCTATGAAGAGTTAAAGAACGATGCCGAGGTGAGCGCCTATCTCGACGAGGAGATCGGCGGCGGGCATTCCCGGCGCGCGCTCCTTAAATTGGCCGCGCTTTTGCACGACGTGGGCAAGCCGGAGACGCGCAAAAAAGAGCCCAACGGGCGCATCTCGTTCCACGGCCACGAACACGTGGGCCAGTCCATTGTGCGTCATACGGCCAAACTGCTCAAGATCTCCACGCCTGAGCGTTACGCGCTGGAAGACATGGTGCGCTGGCACCTGCGGCCCGGGTATCTGTCGAACTTCAAGCAGCCCAGCGAACGTTCGGTCTTCCGGTATTTCCGCGACGCCAAGAAAGAGGCGGCCGGCATCCTTATTTTATCGCTCGCCGACCAGCGTTCGACCCGGGGACCGCTGACGACGGAAAAAGACCAGCAGCACCACGAAAAGATCTGCCTGGGCCTCTTAAAACGGTATTTCGAAAAAGCCAAGGAAAAGCCCGTCGTGCGTCTTTTGACCGGGCATGACCTGATCAAGACTTTAAAATTGACGCCGTCGCCTTTATTTGCGAAAATCCTGCGGGAAGTGGAAGAACAGCAGGCGCTGGGGAAAATTACAACGAAAGCAGAAGCGTTGGAAGCAGCGAGGAAGCTGATCAAATAGTAAAAGCATTCCACTTAACACTTAAAACCTGAAACTGTCTTTATGCAAATCAAAAACACCACTTTATCCATTATTAAAGCCGACCTGACCGAGCTTAACGTCGACGCCATCGTCAATGCCGCCAACAATAAACTGCTGATGGGCGGAGGGGTCGCCGGTGTCATCCGCAAAAAAGGCGGGGAAGAGATCGAAGACGAGGCGGTACAGAAGGGCCCGATCCTGATCGGACAATCCGTGGCCACCGGCGCCGGCAAATTAAAAGCCAAGTACGTCATTCATGCCGCGACCATGGGGCTGGATTTCAAGACCGACCAGGAGAAGATCAGGGCTTCCTGTGCCAGTGCCTTAAAATGCGCGGAAAAATTGAGGATCCAGTCGATCGCCTTTCCGGCATTAGGCTGCGGCGTGGGCGGATTTCCGCTGGTGGGAGCGGCCAAGATCATGACCCAGGAAGTGTTAAAGCATGTTAAGATGAACGACACGTCGCTTAAAGAGATCATTTTCTGCCTCTACGACGACAAGGCCTTTGAGACCTTTGACAAGCAGGTGGGCGGTTACGTCAAGCATATTCAAGAGACGCTGGGCAACGGCCCGTATGTGACAGTCGATATCATCATCGAACGGCCCGACGGCATTATTTTGATCGAGCGTTCCAATCCGCCCTATGGCTGGACGCTTCCCGGCGGGTTTTTGGATTACGGCGAGAGCGTCGAAGAGGCGGCTGTGCGCGAGGCCAAAGAAGAAACCGGCCTCGACCTTAAAAATTTACGGCAGTTCCGGGTGTACTCGGACCCTGAGCGCGACCCGCGGTTCCACACGGTCTCGGTCGTTTTTATTGCGCAAGGGCTGGGCGAACCGCAGTTCGGCGACGATGCCAAGGGCTTGAAGGTGGTCAAATACGCGGAACTGACGAAATTGCGATACGCGTTCGACCATAATAAGGTCATTAAAGATTATTTAGGGAACCAAGGATGAATCCAAAACCGTCCAACGGCATTTATGAGCATTACAAGGGCAAGCGTTATGAGGTGATCGGCCTCGCCCGGCACAGCGAGACGCTCGAAGAGCTGGTCGTTTACAAAGCTCTGTATGAAAACGAATTCGGCAAAGATTCCCTGTGGGTCAGGCCCCTGACGATGTTTACCGAGAACGTAAAAACAGGCGGCAGAGAAATACCGCGGTTCAAATTCATTAAAAAAACGTGACCATGAAGATCCAGATCATTCGTCAACCGGTTACAATCAAGATATTGCAGGATATCGCCGAAGATAATTTTGGCGAGATGGCTAAGGGAGTCGTCGATCTGCGCAAGAAGATCATGGCCTTAGGTGGCGAGCTCCACGCCGATGCTGAAGCGGTTCTCCTGCAGGAAGGCTCGAAGCAGGAAGATCTTTGGGGCTTTAATATTTATCCGGACAAACCGGACACCGAGCGCCTGGAATACACGTCATTTATCAACATCCGTCCTTCGCAGAATAACCGTTCCATCGAAATTCAGGATCAAAAATTGCGCGATCGCATTAAATCGGTCGTGGACAGTCTCATTTCCGGAAAATGATAAATATCTCCCGTTGGTCCAAATTCACTTTTGCGCAACAGATGGGCAATATCGGCAGCGAGATCGCCCGGGCGCGTCACTGGGAAAAGAAGAACGACCGCATCAACCGGGATAAGGCTCTTGAAAGGGCCCTGGAGCTGTTGGACCTTACTCTGGATGCGGTCGAAAGAACGCCGCGGCTCAAGGAGATCGCCCGTTTCAGGGAGATAGTGTCCGCCTGGTATGCCGGCGGGAAGGATTATGAGTTTGACCAAAACGCTTTGGAAAATTATTGCACCAGTTTTACATTGAGAGGAAAATAGATAACGCGAAAGGAGAAGTTATGAAAGACAAATGGACACTGCACGCACGCGAATATTCCAACTGCAACTGCGCCCACGGGTGCCCCTGCCAGTTCAATTCACCGGCCACCCACGGCTTCTGCGAGGCGGTCGCCAGTATTTTGATCGACGAAGGGTCTTTCAACGATACTAAACTCAACGGCCTGAAATTCGTCGGTTTCTTTAAATGGCCGGGCCAGATCGCGGACGGCAACGGCCGCGCCCAGCTCATCATCGACGAGAAGGCCGATAAAGCCCAGCGCGAGGCCATTTTCAAGATCGCGACGGGACAGTCGACCGCGCCGGGGACAACACATTTCAGCGTCTTTGCCAGCACGGTCACGGAACTGCTGCCCACGCTTTACGCGCCGATTGCGATGGAGATCGACATCGAGGCCCGTAAAGCCCACACGCACATCGAAAAACTTGTCGAGTCCAGGGGCGAGCCTTTGAAAAATCCCTTCACCGGCAATGAAGACCAAAGGGGTATCCACATCCCCGGCGGGTTTGAATACACCTACGCCGAGATCGGTAACGGCAATTCGCGCGTCACGGCCGGTCTTCAACTGGGGCTTAAGGACAGTTACGGGCAATTTTGTTATCTTCACATGAACCAGGACGGCGTGATCCGCGACCAGCAAACGCCGGTGTCAAAATATGCAGGCCGTAAATAATCTTCCCCGGCGTGACTTTATCGCTATTACAGGGTCGCTCGCCGGAATAACGGTCCTGTCGTGGTGGTACCTGATCTGGATGGCGCAGGACGGCTGCTGTTTTAAGATCCCGGTGTGGGACGCGCCTTACTTCTGGATGATGTTCTGGATGTGGGCGGTCATGATGGTGGGGATGATGGTGCCTTCGGCCCTGCCGATGATCCTGATCTACGCGGCGGTGGCGCGGAAGGCCGAGCGCGACGGCACACCCATCGCCTCGACGGGTGCTTTTACCGCCGGATATATTTTTATGTGGACGGTCTTCAGCCTGCTGGTCACGGTCCTGCAATGGCAGTTGGACAAGGCCGCGCTCCTTTCGCCGATGATGGTTGCCAACAGCCCCAAATTCGGCGCGGCTCTGCTGATCGCCGCAGGGATTTACCAATGGCTGCCGGTCAAGAACAGCTGTCTCAAACATTGCCGCTCGCCGTTCCATTTTATTTCGTCTCACTGGCGTTCGGGGAACGCAGGCGCGTTCTGGATGGGCATTTCCCACGGCGCGTTCTGTATCGGCTGCTGCTGGGTCCTGATGCTCTTGCTGTTCGTCGGCGGGGTGATGAACATCCTCTGGATCGCGGTCATCACCCTTTTTGTCCTTCTTGAAAAAGTATTGCCCCTGGGCGACTGGGGCGGGAAATTAAGCGGCGTGTTGATGGTCTTAACCGGCTTGGCGATGGCCGTGTGGAGCTGATTGCAAAACTAAATAATATGTAACTTTTTTGAGGCGGCAACGTTTATATAGATAGAGGCAAGGCCTCGAAAAGGAGAACTCGAAAAGGAGAACCGAAAAATGCGAAAACTATTTATCATCTTCGGGCTGTTGCTGATTGCTTTCCCTGTTCGGGCTTCGATCCCGCTTCAGGAACAACAACCCAAGCTTAATGCCGATAAGTTACTGACACTTTTTAAAATAAGCCGGGAAATGCTTGCAAAAATGAAGGGCCCTGACCGGCCCAGATGGACAAAAGAATATTCGCATCAGGACTTTATCGAATCCGTTGTGGCCGAGTATGGGAATGGGATGACAGTGTTTGAGTATCAGATCCTCCACGCAAAAATAAGGCATGCTTATGTTAAGCAAGCTGAAGAAAGAGCCAACTTGAAAGCTCGTGGCTTCTCCAATCGGTTTAACTTTGAAGGTTCTGCAATCATACTCGAACTCTCGCAAGAGGAAAAAGCGCTGATTCGCGACAACTGGGATGTTATTAATGAAAATCTTTATGGCGGCAGAAGCCCGGTGGATATTATCTTCACGGGTGAAGGTCTTGTCTACGGAACCCTGGAAGAGTGTGAGCAAATGACAGGTAAAGTTTGCGATTTTGTGATGTGCGATGATATCCCTCAAGGGAAAACTTTCGAAGAGGTCTGCGGTTTTCAGAAAGGCTGGACCCCGGTCGACCAGCCGGCGGACGAATAATCAAGAAAGATCGTGCCGAAGAACAGCAGGAGCGTCAGGACCCACCAGCATGGTCTTAACCGGCTTGGCGATGTTCTACAAGTCTTTCTAAAGAGGAGATAAGAATGCATCTGATCCCGGTTTTTCTGTTAATGGCGGCGGCCACGGTGACGGCACCGGTTGTCTACGAAACCCAGGAAGAGTGTGAGCAGAAGACAGGCAAATCCTGCGGTTTCGTGATGTGCGATTATATCCCCAAAGGGAAAACTTTCGAAGAGGTCTGCGGCAAGGACTTTCAGGAAGGCTGGGCCCCGGTCGACCAGCCCACGCAAGAATAAAGACGTGCCCGCTGAAAGATCTGTATTATAATACAATCCTCCCTGGTAACATCACCCCTGCGCAGAAAGGACGTGAAGCATGGCCACCCTCAATCCTTACCTTAATTTCCAAGGCAATACCGAAGAAGCGTTCAATTTCTACAAATCCGTTTTCGGCGGAGAATTTAAAGTTTTGCAGCGCTTTAAAGACACGCCGGAAGCGGGGAATATCCCGGCCCATGAGCGCGATAAGATCATGCATGTCGCTTTGCCCGCCGGAAAAGGCAATGTGCTGATGGGCACCGACGCGCTCGAATCGATGGGGCACAAATTGACCGAAGGAAATAATATTTCACTTTCTCTTAATACCGAAAGCGAGGAAGAATCGGATAGATTATTCAACGGCCTGGCAAAGGGCGGCCAAGTCGAAATGCCGCTTCAGAAAGTGTTTTGGGGTGCGTATTTCGGCATGCTGACCGACAAATTCGGGATCAAGTGGATGGTCAATTATGATTACAATAAGGGGGCGTAGTCCGCATGGACCTTCTCGTCAATATCGACGTGGACGACTTGGCCAAAGGCGTACAATTTTATACGCAGGCCCTGGGGCTGAAGCCCGGGCGCACCCTGGCCGACGGCATGGTCGAGCTGACCGGAGCTTCCTCGCGCCTTTATCTTTTGGAAAATAAAGCCGGGACGGCTGTTTCTCCGGAAAGCACGCAAACCCGGAATTATCAGCGCCATTGGACACCGGTCCATTTTGATGTGGCCGTTGAAAATATTAACGCGGCGGTTGAACAGGCCAGATCCGCCGGTGCCAAACTCGAATATGAGGTTCAAAAGCACCCGTACGGTCATTTGGCCATGATGAGCGATCCGTTCGGCCACGGGTTTTGCCTGATAGAGTTTAGCGGCCGCGGCTACGATGAAATTCTTATTAAGAACACCGGTTAACAAAATAAGGAGAACATTATGAGTCCCCAAACAAGCAATGCGGCGGAAAAGACAGCCGCATATGAATTGGTCCTCTCGCGCCTCATCGATGCTCCGCCCGAGCGCGTTTTTCAGGCCTGGACCGATCCGGAGCTGATGAAACAATGGTTCGTGCCCAAACCGTGGACCCTCTCCGAGGTGAAGGTGGATGTCCGGCCGGGAGGTTCGAGCTATATCGTGATGCGTGACCCGGAAGGAAAAGAATACCCCAACAGGGGCGTGTACCTGGAAGTCGTCGAGAACAAGAAGATCGTCTTTACCGATGCCTACACGAAAGCCTGGGAGCCGTCGGAAAAACCGTTTTTCACCGGGATCATTACTTTCGAAAATGAAGGCGGAAAGACAAGATACATTGCCCGCGCGCTGCACTGGACGGCCGCCGACCGTGAGACCCACGAAAAAATGGGTTTTCACGAAGGCTGGGGACAGTGCGCCGATCAACTTGAGGCCCTGCTGAAGAAATCGTAAAAAGGCTTCCCGAAAACCCTCTTTGTGCGCTTATCGGCAAAGAGGGTTTCTTATTTAATATTTGCAAATCATAGCCATCCTTTATACACTTAAGTGTCAGATTTCAATCCCCAAACGTCATATAATCAAGAAAGCGTGATGAATTATGTCTTTATGGTCTAAGCGTTTCTTTATTTTTTGCACGGCCGGCCTCTCGGTGGCGATCGCCGGCTGCGGCGGAGGCCAGGGCGGGATGCACGGCAATTTCAGCGTGAGTGTCGTGGCCGAACCCGTCAAACAGGAGCGGATCGAAGAGAAGATCTCTCTGGTGGGAAGTTTGGCGGCCGATGAAGCGATCGAGGTCAAGAACCAGATCGCCGGATTGATCGAACAGATCGGTTTTGATGAAGGCCAGTCGGTCAAGAAGGGCCAGATGCTTTTTATGATCGACGCCAAGAAGCTCAACGCCTCCCTGACCCAGGCTGAGGCCAATGCCAATCTCGCGCAGACAACCTTTGACCGGCTGGAGTCCCTGATCAGCGCCGGCGCGATCTCGCAGCAGGAATTCGATCAGGCCCAATCCGATCTGGCCGCCAAAAAGGCCGAGGTCGACCTGATCCGCGCTCAGCTCAATGAAAGCGTCATCACCGCCGCCTTCGACGGGATGATGGGCGAGCGCTTGGTGAGTGTCGGCCAATACGTCGACCAGGGCACGCTGCTGACGTATCTTATCAGCCAAGACCCGATCAAGGCCGAGTTCCGCGTCCCGGAACGCTTTCTCGGCCAGCTCAAAGAAGACCAGATCGTTCAGGTCACGGTCGCGGCTTATCCCGACGAGATTTTTGAAGGAGAAGTGTATTTTATCGCCCCGCAGATCGACGAGCAGACCAGGACCGCGCTCGTCAAGGCCAGGATCCCCAATCCCGACGGAAAACTGCGGCGCGGGATGTTCGCCAATCTTAATCTTATCGTCTCGGTCCGGGCCCTCGCCCTGACCATCCCTGAGATCGCGCTCATCCCCAAAGGGGAGGAGATCTTTGTCTTTGTCGTGGACAGCGAGAGCAAGGCGCAGATGAAGCCGGTCCGGGTGGGATTGCGCCTCGCCGGGAAAGCCGAGATCGTCCAGGGCTTATCGGCCGGAGAGAACGTCATTGTGGAAGGATTTCAAAAAGTGGGCCCCGGCTCACCGGTCACCATTAAAAACACTCAGCCGACACCTCCGCCGGCCGCACAGCAGGAAAGTCCCGCGGCCTCATAAACACGGTTTCCATTATGAAATTATCTGAAATCAGCATCCAGCGTCCGGTCCTTGCGTCCATGATGAGCTTAGGGCTGATCCTCTTCGGGGTGATCGGCCTGACACGCTTGCCTGTGCGCGAACTTCCTGACATCGACCCGCCCATCGTCAACGTCACGACCGTCTATCCCGGCGCGAGCGCGTCGGTCGTCGAGGCGCAGGTCACGGAAACCCTCGAAGAGTCCCTGACCTCCGTCGAAGGTATCCGCACGCTCACCAGCGAATCGCGCCAGCAGGTCAGTTCCATTACCCTGGAGTTCGACCTTTCGCGGGCCATCGACCTGGCCGCGCAGGATGTGCGCGACCGGGTGGCGCGTGTGCGCGGCAGCCTTCCCGACGATATCGAAGAGCCCATCATCGCCAAGCAGGATTCGAACGCCCAGCCCGTCATCTGGATCGCGCTGTACAGCGACCGGTATTCCACGCTGGAATTGACCACGCTGGGCGAGACGTTGTTCAAAGACCGTCTGCAGACGATCAAGGGGGTGAGCTCCGTCCTGTTCGGCGGCGAAAAACGTTTTGCCATCCGGATCTGGCTCGACGCGCAGAAAATGGCCGCGCGCGGGATCACGGTCCTCGATGTGGAAGAAGCGCTTAAAAAACAGAGTGTCGAACTCCCCAGCGGCATGGTCGAAAGCTGGCAACGCTCGATGTCGATCGAAACCCGCGGGGAATTAAAAACACCGGAAGAATATAATAACCTCGTCATCAAGCAGGACCGGCTGGGGTTTATCCGGCTCTCCGACATCGGTTACGCAAAAGTCGGCGTGGAAGACGAACACGCGATCGCGCGGTTTAATTCCAAGCCCGCCGTCGGACTAGGTGTTGTCAAACAGTCCAAGGCCAACACGATCGAGGTCGCCCGCGGGGTCAAGGCTGAGATCGCGCGCCTTAAACCGCTCCTGCCGGAAGGGGTCATCGCCGACATTGCCTACGATGAGTCGATCTACGTCGAGAACGCGATCAAAGAAGTCTGGGAAACGCTGTTCCTGGCTTTCTTCCTTGTTGTCTTGGCCATTTATGTCTTTTTGCACGATGTGCGTTCATCCCTGGTCCCGGCTGTCACCATTCCGGTTTCGATCTTCTCCAAGTTCGGCATCCTGTACGCGTTCGGTTACTCGATCAACATCATCAGCATGCTCGCCTTTGTCCTGGCGATCGGTCTGGTCGTCGACGATGCGATCGTGGTCCTGGAGAACATTTACCGTCACATCGAAGGCGGCATGAAACCGATGGAGGCCGCTTTCAAAGGCATGAAGGAGATCGGCTTTGTGGTCATTGCCACGACCGTGGCCCTGGTCGCGGTCTTTCTGCCGATGGCGTTCCAGACGAGCGTGACGGGACGGCTCTTCATCGAATTCGCGGTCGCGCTATCGATGTCGGTCATTGTTTCTTCTTTTGTCGCGCTGAGCCTCTGCCCGATGATCGCCGCCCGTATCCTCAAACCCGTCGGGCACGCGCCCAAAGGCGGACTGCTCAGGAAGTTCGAGGATTTTCTGAAGACAATGACCCAGCATTACGGAAGGGCCCTTCACTGGTCGCTGGGCCACGGCGGGGCCATCATGATCGTCGCACTCGTCACCGTTCTTCTGACCGTTTTCTTTTACAGCCGGCTCGACAAGGAATTCATGCCGGAAGAAGACAAGGGTTGGCTCCTGGTCTTCGCGCTTTCTCCGGAAGGGGCGACCAGCGAATACACCGACCGCATGATCAAGAACATGGAAGGCATTGTTTCCAAAGTGCCCGAGGTAAAAGGGTATTTTTCCGCCGTGGCCCTGGCCATGGGAAGTCCGGGCCAGCCCGCGCAGGGGATCTCCTTCCTGCAGTTTAAAGACGGTAAGCGGCGTCACGTCAGGGACATTGTCGGCGGCCCCCAAGGCTTGGGGGGACAGTTTTTCAACGAGATCCAGGGTGCGTTCGTCATTCCCATTATCCCGAAATCGATCGGCGGAGGGTTTAACCAGCCCTTTGAGCTCGTTATCCAGGGGCAGGACCTGATCAAGCTCAGCCGATATACGGAAGAACTCACCAACAAACTGCGCGAGGCCGGATTTTTGATGAACGTGCGCTCGACTTTCGAACTCAACAAGCCCGAACTGCGCGTCAACATCGACCGCGACCGCGCCGCCACAATGGGCGTCAACGTCGAGGACATCTCCCGCACCATGCAGATCCTCTTCGGCGGACTGGACCTGGTCAAGATCAACATCAAGGGAAAAGAGTATGACGTCATCGCCCAGCTGGAGCGCGCTTCGCGCCTGACGCCCTCGGACCTGGAAAAAATTTATGTGCGCAATGTGCGGGGCGAATTGATCCAGCTCAACAACGTCATTGATTACGCAACCGGGGCCGGCCCGAGCGCCATTCACCATTACAAGCGCTGGCGGGCCGCCACGATCGAAGGAACGCCCGTCGGTGTCACGTTGGGGACCGCCATGGACAGGACGCTTGAGATCGTCAAAAAGAGTTTGCCCGACGGGTTCCGCTACGAATGGAAAGGCGAGGCGCGCGATCTCATCGAGTCCAGCGGCCAGATCTATTTTGTCATGCTCCTTGCCGCGATCGTCATTTACATGGTCCTCGCCGCGCAGTTCGAAAGCCTTATCCATCCCCTTACCGTCATGCTCACCCTGCCGCTGGCGGCGTTCGGCGCCTTCGGCGGGCTGTGGGTGATGAGCCTGATCAGCAAGAGCGGGATCTTCGGTTTTATTCCGGGCATGGGCAGCAATCTCTACAGCCAGATCGGGATGATCCTGCTCTTCGGCCTGGTCACCAAGAACGGTATCCTGCTTGTTGAATTTGCCAACCAGGAAATGAATAAAGGAAAAGACGCCAAAGAGGCCATGCATCAGGCCGGATTGATCCGTCTGCGTCCCATTTTAATGACCGCGGTCTCGACGATCATGGGGATTTTGCCGATCGCGATCGGTTTCGGCGCGAGCGGGGAAGCCCGAAGGCCTTTGGGTATCGCCGCGGTCTGCGGGATGACCGCCAGCACCTTTTTGACCTTGTTCATCATTCCCGTCGTGTACGTATATTTCAGCAAGATCACCAAACACCGCGCGGCCAAGACAACCGCGCAGGCCCTGATCGTCGGCGCGCTGAGCGTTTCGCTTGCGGGCTGCGCCTTGTTCCGCGGGCCGCAATATCAGGAACACCGCAACCCGTCCGTCAATGTCCCTTCTCAATGGAAGAACGCTCCCGCAACAACCGTCACGGCGTACGCCCGGCCGCAGCAATGGTGGAATATTTTTGGGGACGAGACGCTGAATTTTCTGGAGGCCCTGGCGCTCGAATACAACCAGGACCTGGCGATCGCGATGGCCAACGTCGACCGCGCCCGCGCCCTCGCGCGGGTTTCGCGGGCAGACCTTTTCCCTCAGATCGAGAGCGAGCCGTCGTTCGAGCGCAGCCGTTTTTCCGAGAACGACGTCAACACGGCCGGATTCTCGACCAAGGCGACCAACACCTTCCGCCTGCCGGTTGACTTAAGTTACGAGCTTGACATTTGGGGACGGGTGCGCCAGGCCTTTGCCGCCGGGCGTGCGGATGCCGCAGCGCAGGCGGCCGCCTATCAGACTGTTCTGCTCACCCTGACCGTGGATGTGGCCAAGAATTATTTCACGATCGCGGCGCTGGATACCGAGATCGACGCGCTCGCCGAGGCGGTGAAACTCCGCCAGCGCGCGGTCGACATGGTGAATTTGCGTTTTCAAAAAGGATTAAGCAGCGAATTGACCTTTTATCAGGCGCAGACCCAGCTTTCGCAGGCGCAGGCCGATCTTGTCAATGCCAAGAGAAGGCGGGAAAATTTTGTGAACGCGCTCGCGGTCCTGTGCGGACAGACCGCCGGTGATTTTACGCTCGCGCATGAGCCCCTTAAAACGTCCGTCCCGTCAGTGCCGGTCGCGGTCCCGTCGGAGGCGCTCAAGGACCGTCCCGACATCCTCGAGGCCGAAAAAATGATGGAAGCGGCCAACAGCCGCGTGGGGGTGGCGCAGGCCTCGTTCTTTCCGTCGATCACTTTGACCGGAAACGGCGGCTTTGCCAGCGCCCAGGCCGAGGACCTTTTAAAATGGGGAAGCCGCGAATGGGCGATCGGCCCGACGATCAACATCCCGCTTTTTACCGGAGGCCGCCTGACCGCGGAACTGGAGGCGCAAAAGGCCGCGTACGAAGGCACCCTCGCCGAATACCGCAAGCGCATTCTGACCGCCTTCAGCGAAGTGGAAAACGCGCTCGCCGATATTCGGCTCCGCAAAGAACAGTCGGCCGCCCAGCAGGAGCTCCTCAAGGCCGCGACCCAGGCCGCGGAAATTTCCACCCAGCGTTACAAGGAAGGGTTGGTCAGTTTTCTGGAGGTCATTGATTCCGAACGCTCGCGCCTGCAGGCCCAGCGGGATGCGATCGGGATCCTTGCGGAAGAACTGATCGCCGCCGCGCAATTGATCAAGGCCCTGGGCGGAGGGCTCGCACCGCCCGCAAGGTAATTCCACGGTCGCTTTGCTCCCTGGGATTTACAATTAAGGTTGCGTTGCACGTCCCCGTTAATTCGTGATATAGTGGTTTCCATGACAAAAGCCTACGCTGCCTTCAGCGCCACAACCCCTTTAAAACCCCACGTAATCACACGCCGTAAACCCGGTGCAAAAGACATCGCGCTCGAGGTCCTCTTCTGCGGCATCTGTCATTCCGACCTGCACACCGCCCGCAACGAATGGAAGAACACGACGTACCCGTGTGTTCCGGGTCATGAGATCGTCGGCAAAGTGACCGCAACCGGTGCCAAGGTAAAAAAATTCAAAAAAGGCGACCTGGTCGCGGTCGGGTGCCTCGTTGATTCCTGCCGCACCTGCAGCGCCTGCCGGGAAAACCTCGAACAGCACTGCGTCAATCCGATCTTTACCTACAACAGCCCCGAGAAACAGACCAAAGGCCTTACCTACGGCGGTTATTCCAAAGACATGGTTGTCGACGAGGATTTTGTGCTCAAAGTGCCTGTCTCGCTGGATCCGGCCGCGGCCGCGCCGCTTTTGTGCGCCGGCATCACGACCTATTCGCCGTTAAAACGTTTCGGTGCCGGGAAGGGAAAGAAGGTCGGCGTCGTCGGCCTTGGCGGTCTGGGCCACATGGCGGTCAAGTTTGGCAGCTCCTTCGGATCGCACGTGGTTGTTTTTACCCGCAGCCAAGGAAAAGAAAAGGACGTCAAAAAATTGGGCGGACACGAAACCGTGATCTCCGCCGATCCGCAGGCCATGAAACAGCACGAAGGAAGTTTTGACATCATCATCGACACGGTCTCGGCCAAGCATGAGATCGATCCGTATCTTGCGCTCCTCAAGCGTTCCGGCACAATGGTCCTCGTCGGTGCGCCCGAAGAGCCGCTGGCGGTCGCCAGCTTTTCCCTCATCATGCAGCGCAAACAGCTCGCCGGTTCTTTGATCGGCGGATTGAAAGAAACCCAGGAGATGCTGGACTACTGCGGAAAACACAATATCGTCTGCGACATTGAAAAGATCCCGGCCCAAAAGATCAACGAAGCCTACGAACGCATGCTCAAGAGCGATGTGAAATACCGTTTTGTCATCGACATGGCCTCGCTTTAAATAATATGAAAAAGACCTTTTTTCTCTTCATCGTCCTGACCCTCGTTTGCAGTGCAGGCTGCGGCAAACCGCCCCAAAAAAAAGACCCGCAGATCGCCGAGGACAAAGAAAGCCTTCCGCGCCGCGAGCCCAAACCCGCTGTTGTCCTTAAATACGGCCAGGTCAGGGAGGTCAAGCAGTTCGATCCGGTCAAATTGGGGCACATGTGGATCGAAGATGATCTTTTGTTCATGGTCGTGCGCTATGCCGGCGGCTGCGCCGAGCACAGTTTTGAACTGCTTACCGTCGGGGACATCATCATCGCCTCCTCTCCGGTGCAGGTCTACACCTTTTTAAGCCACGATGCCAAAAATGATGCCTGCGACGAAGAAGTGGCCGAGGTGCTGGTCTTCGATCTTTCCCCGCTTAAGGGCATCAAGCCTTCGGAAAGCTTTGTGTGGCTGGACAAGACGATCAATCTAAGCTTCCACGACAAGGATTTTTATTCGCTCAACCGCAAGATCTACTTCGACATGAACGAAAAGAACAAAGACATGTTCCTGGACCACTAAATGACCGCTGACCTATGGAATCGTCACTGCTGCCAACTTTTGTCACGCTTCTTCTGATCGCCTGCGGCGTGGCCATGGTCGCCCAATGGTTGCGCCAGCCTTACAGTATTGCCCTCGTATTGGTGGGGCTGGGCGTTGCGCTCACCAAGTCCGTACCCGACATCCCCATCACGCACGAATTCATATTTACGTTTATTCTGCCCCCGCTGCTTTTTCAGGCCGCGCTGCATTTGGACCTCGAACAGCTGCGTAATAATTGGCGTACGATCGTGATCCTGTCGTTTTTAGAGGTTTTGGCATCGACGTTTCTGATCGGGTGGGTTTTTGCCATGGTGCTGGGATTGCCGCTGGTCTACGGATTCCTCTTTGGTGCGATCATTTCGCCCAGCGACCCGATCTCGGTCGTGGCGATTCTCAAAAAGATCCGCGCGCCCGACCGCCTGGCCATCATCATGGAAGGAAAGAGCGTCCTGAACGAAAGTGTCAGCGTCGTGCTCTTTACGCTGATCCTGAGTATCGTGACCGGCAAGCATGCCTTCCAGTGGGGGCGCAGTTTGTGGCAATTCGGTGAGGTCATTTTAGGCGGGATGCTGGTGGGTGTGGTCCTAGGGCTGGCGGTCTATTACATCATGAAAAAGATTGACGATCACCTGCTCGAAGTCACGCTTACCGTTGTCCTGGCTTTCGGGACCCCTTTGATCGCCGAGCACTTTCATGTCTCAGGGATCATCGCGGTCGTGGCCGCGGGATTGATTATCGGCAATTACGGTCGTTTTTATTCAATGTCGGAGCGCACCCGCAAAGCCGTGGAGACGTTCTGGGAAACGACTGATTTTATCATCAACTCACTGCTGTTTCTGGTCATCGGGATTCAGTTGCAGATCATCCCGCGCGAAAATCTTCTCGCGATGATGGTCCATCCGGTCAGCCTTGTCTTTCTGGTGACCCTGCTGGCGCGGGCAATCGTGATCTATCCGGTGGGGCGGGCCATGCAGTTTACCAAAGAAAGGATTCCTTTGCGCTGGGCGCATGTCTTATTCTGGGGAGGGCTTAAGGGATCGATCCCGCTGGCCCTGGCCGTCGATATTCCGCTCAAGTTCGAGCACCGGGCGCTTTTTTTGGAAGCTACGTTCCTGGTCGTTTTATTCAGCCTTGTGGGGCAGGGGCTCACCCTGGAGCCGGTGATCAAAAAAATGAACCTCTTTAAGGAGAATAAATGACCGAATATATTGTCATTTCTTTAGTCGCGCTGGTGGCCTCGCTGTTGACGCTGTTTTCCGGGTTCGGGCTGGGGACGATCCTGATGCCGGTCATGGCGATATTTTTCCCCATTGATGTGGCGATCACCTTGACCGCGATCGTGCATCTGCTGAACAATCTTTTCAAGCTGGCTTTTTTGGGGCGATACGCGTCGTGGAACGCGGTGTTGCAGTTCGGGGCACCCGCGTTCGTGGCGGCCTTTGCCGGGGCCAAGGTGCTCTTTTGGCTGCAGAAGGTCGATCCGATCTGCACCTACGTCATCGGCACAAGAGTTTTTGAAGTAACGCCGGTCAAGCTCGCGATCGTCGCGCTCATCATTTTTTTCGTGGTCCTGGAATTAAGGCCGTGGTTCCAGAAATTGACGTTTCCAAAGGAGCTGATGCCCGTAGGCGGCGCGATCAGCGGTTTTTTGGGCGGGATCTCCGGACATCAGGGGGCCTTGCGCAGCGCGTTCTTGATCAAGTCGGGTCTCACCAAAGAGGCCTTTATCGCAACGGGTGTCGTGATCGCCTGCCTCGTTGATTTTTCCCGTCTGAGCGTTTACATTCCCAATCTGACCGGCCATTTGATCGGCCGCGAACGCCTGATCCTGGCCGCGGCTTTGGCCGCTTTTGCCGGCGTTTTTCTGGGGACGCGGCTGCTAAAGAAGATCACGATGGAGTTTGTGCAGAAAACGGTGAGCGCGATGCTTTTTGTGATCGCGGTGTTGCTGGCGGCAGGGCTGATATAATTTTGGGGACGTGTAACGTAACCTTAATTCGAGATAAGGTTACGTTACACGTCCCCTTAATTCTAGCCTACTAAGTTTAACCTCACACTCCCGCAGCTCGGACAGCGCGCGGCACTGTGCGCCATGGTCGTCTGGCAGAGCTCGCAAACCTTGAACTTGACCTCACGCTGCGGCGCCTCCACATACCCGAATTTTTTCTTGAGCTGGTCGAGCCGCTCGGTGAGGACTTTTTTGTATTCGTAGACCTCAAGGATCTCCTTGGTCGCATCCAATACCTCCCTGGTCTTAAAAGGCTTCTCGAAAAACAGTTCGATCCCCAGTTGAAAAAGATATTCGCGCATCGGCGTATGCCCCGAGATCACGACGATAGGGATGTCTTTGCCCAGCGCCGTGCCCTTGATCCATTTGATCAGCACGTCGCCGCGCATTTTCGGCAGAAGAATGTCCACAAAGACGATGTCCGGGCGGATCTTGAAAAATTTCATGTAGGCCTGGATGCCGTCCTGCGCTTTAAAGACCCGGTAATTTTCCTGCTTGAAATTGGTGGACAAAAGCGTGAGCGAATCCAGCATGTCGTCAACGATGAGGATCTTTTTGCGGTCTTTGCGTAAGAGATTTTTGATCGGGATAAGGATCATCCTTAGGAAAGCCCCCTAATTTTAAGTATAAGATACAGAGCGCAAATGACAATCCTTGCGGGCAAAATTCCGCCCCCCAAAATAAACCGCAAATAGTTTGTAACCTTATTGGGAGCCTAGACTTAGGAAATTTCCAGAAAATGAAAGAGCTTTCATTTTGGGAATATAATTATGGGAAAATCCTAATTATCTCCGGAGACACGGAATTTGTCTTATTTTGTTGACTACCACTCATGCGGGTGGTAATATAATTCCGCCTCGATAAAATTAATCCCCTCGTCCGTTATTAACCATTTAACAGAGAGGGGATTTTTTTATGTACTGACTTTTCCGTCTAAACCATTTCAGAGGAAGTCAGTACTGTACTGGCTTCCCTAATCTTTTAATCAAGAGGAGGCCAGTATGCCTACCGCAACGCCGACCGAAGCCATCCAAAACAAAATCTTTTTGATCCGTGGGCAAAAGGTCATGCTTGATCGTGACTTGGCAGAGCTGTATCAGGTGAAAACAGGAAACTTCAATAAAGCGGTTTTAAGGAATTTAGATCGCTTTCCATCAGATTTTATGTTTAGGTTAAATAAAAAAGAAGCGGAAAACTTGAGATTCCATTTTGGAATCTCAAGTTGGGGTGGTCGACGATATCTTCCTTATGCTTTTACTGAACAAGGCATAGCCATGCTTTCCGGCATTCTTAACAGTAAACGCGCTGTTCAAGTCAACATCGCTATTATGCGCACCTTCGTTAAGCTCCGAGAGATTATTTCAACTCATAAGGCGTTAGCGTATAAATTCGAGCAGCTTGCGCGCAAAGTCGGCCGGCACGACAAAGAGATCGCGGTTATTTTCGAAGCCATCCGCCGGCTTATGGAGCCGCCAGCCGAACAACCCAAACGTAAAATAGGTTTTCATCAATAAGAGGAAAGATTTTCAGCGGAGGGCGAATCCGGCTCCGCCGCTGAGCCCGAAGCGAAAATCTTTCCTCTTAAAGAAAGGATTCTCAATGCGCACTTACTTTTCCTCCATCTGCACCTGGCCTTCCGACGACCGCCCGCGGGAGCGCCTGTTGAAATACGGCGAACACAAACTCAGCAACAGCGAACTCCTGGCCATTCTCCTGCGCACCGGCATCAAAGGCGAAAGCGCCGTTGACCTGGCCCGCAAGCTTTTGTTTAAGTTCAAGACCTTCCGCAACATGAGCCACACCGACCCCAACGACTGGCAGGAATTCAAAGGCCTGGGTGAAGCCAAGATCGCCCAGATCAGGGCCGCGCTTGAGATCGGCCGGCGTTTCCGCGAAGAAGAGCACAGAGAAGAGCGCCTTCCCATAAAATCCGCCAAAGACGCCGCCGATATCCTCATGCCGCGCCTGCGGGATCTCAAAACGGAAGTCTTCAAGACCGTCCATCTCGACGACCAGAACCGCATCATCGACATCGTCGAAGAAGCGCAAGGCACCGTCAATTACGCCTCGCCGATCATTAGAGAAATTTTTCACAAGGCGCTCCGGAATTTTGCCGTCTCCGTCATCTGCAGCCACAACCACCCCTCGGGCAAGCCCGTCCCCAGCCATGAAGACCGGCAGTTTACCCGCAAGCTCGTCGATGCCGGTGCCACCTTAGGCATCAAAGTCCTGGACCACATCATCATCGGCGACAATGCCTTCTACTCGTTTGCGGACCGTGGTGAGCTATGATATGTATAAAGATATTGACAAATATATGGCATGGAGGTATCCTTTAAATGGATGAGCATTCAAGCAGTTTTGTTTGGGATTTAGGCAAAGAGGCCATCAATATCGCGAAGCACGGTGTTGACTTTGACACGGCTATACAAGCATTTAGAGATCCGAAAAGAAACATTTCAATAGATCTTAAGCACAGTGGACCAGAGCTGCGATATTATTGTATCGGTAGAGTGGGGCAGAGAATTTTAACGGTAAGATTTGTTTACCGCGGAGAAACAATCAGAATTATTGGAGCTGGTTACTGGAGGAAAGGAGCGCAGTTATATGATCAAAGCAAAAAAAAAGAGAGTGGTTGATCCCGATATGCCGGTTGGGAAATTGATCCGGATACCGGATTTCCTTCCCCCTCCGGAGAAGTTGATCTTCCCGGAGCCGACGGAAAAGGTGACCCTGTTTTTAACCCAAAGCAGCATCGATTTTTTTAAGCGCGCATCTACCCGTAGCAAAATACCGTATCAAAGAATGATCCGCGAAGTCGTGGACCAATATGCCAAGCGGTTTAAAGAATAAGGTGTAATTATGGCAATCCTTAGCCGTAAAGAAAAGCAAGAAATGCTGGAAGATGCCCGTTCGCTCAAGCGCCGGGACGCGTTTCGAAAAGCGCAGCCGCTGACCGCCGAAGCGCCTTCCTTTGACGCCTATCTTAAATTTTTAAACGGTGTGCATAAAGTGTTTTCCCAAGTGTCCGCGACTTCCGTTAGTTCTTCCAAAGCAAAATTCAAATTGTAGTCCGCTTTCCTGCAATACAAGCGGAATTAGAAAAGAGGCCCTTATGCTCAATCCCCTCCAGATCACCTTTCACGACCTGACCTCCGATCCCAAGATCGAGGCGCTCATTCAGACCAAGTTTGAAAAATTAAAAGCCATCAGCCCCGGCATCACCAAATGCCATGTGATTTTGGAAAAACACAGCAAGCATCACCACAAGGCCAACAAGGCCTGCGCGCGCCTGGACATCAAGGTGCCTAAGTTTGACGACATTGTGGTCACGGAATACTGCCGGGAAGAGTTCCTCTCGCTGCAGACCGCGGTCATCGGGGTCTTCAAGCGCGGGCTGGTACTGCTGCGGGAAGAATCGAAGCGCCGCCAGGACCAAAAACGCACGCCCCTGAAGAAAGGCTTGGCCACCCCGCCCCCGCCCGAGGCGGAAGAGACAGAAGAAGAGACATATGAGGCGTAGCGACTGAGCCTGCCGAAATTTCCTTTGCCGAATCCTCCGTCGGCGTGTACAATAGCGGCTATCAATCCTGAACGAACTTTCACCCCTCGCTTATGCCGCAGAGCTTAAAAGTCGCGTCGTCCTCTGCCTACGAAGCCCTGCTTCGTCAGGTCAGAAACATCCTCATCGAAGGCCAAAAGCGCATCGAACAAGAGCGTGTCCGCACCTACTGGGAAACCGGCCGCCTCATCCACACCCACATCCTCAAACACAAAGACCGCGGGGAATACGGGGCAGAGGTGGTCCGCCGCTTGGCGGATGATTTAAATATTCATTTCAGATTGTTGCAACGGTGTATCCAGTTTGCCAGGACCTATCCTCAGCCGCCGAAAGTGTCCGGCCGGACACTTTTTACCTGGTCGCATTATCGCGAGCTTATTACGGTCAGTGATCCTAAAAAGCGGTTTTCTTTGGAACGGGCCATTTCCCAAAAAGGCTGGAACGCTGATGAGCTGGCCTCTCGTATTAAAGGATCCCGCGGCTCCAACGGAAATAGCCATCATTCCCCGATGTCCGAGATACGAGCTACGAGATACGAACCCCTGGTTCCCCTAAGGGGCCATCTCCACACCTACCAAGTCGTCGAACGCCCCACCGTAGGCGGTGAACCCGAACTGCTTGTTGATCTTGGTTTCGGTGTCTTTCGCAAAATTCCTCTACACTCACGTCTAAGCAAAGGGGATTTCATCGGCGAAGATTTCAAAAAGAAAGAAGCCACACCCAAAGACCTCTACACCTACGAGGCCGTGGTCGAAAAGATGATCGACGCCGACACCCTCAAAGTCCGGCTGAACTTAGGCTACGGCGATTCCATCCGCCAGGTCTTAAGGTTGCGCGGGATCGACGCGCCTGAGGTGAACACGAAGGAGGGCTCCGCCGCCAAAGCCTTTGTCCAGTCCCACATTAAAGAAGCACAGATGATTATTGTGCGCAGTTCGAAGTCGGATAAGTATGATCGGTACTTGGCGGATGTATTCTTGCCGGGGGAAAGCGGAGAAGAGATTTATTTGAATAATTTGTTGTTGGAAAAGCGTTACGCAGTGAGAATAGACTATTGAACACAGTTTTTAGGAATAATATATGCCTACATTAAATTGGTTAAATAGAGATGATGCGATTCGGGCAGCGTCACAAGCGCCGTATCGTTTGCTGGAAGTCGATTCCAAGCTATCACACGGCGACGAGCAAGCGGAAAATATGATTATCCAGGGCGACAATCTGGATGCTTTGAAAGCATTGCTTCCTTGTTACGCCGGCCAGGTGAAATGTATCTATATTGACCCTCCGTATAATACTCGTAACGCCTTCGAACATTACGACGATAACCTGGAACATTCAACGTGGTTAACCATGATGTATCCGCGGTTAGAGTTGCTTAGAGAATTGTTAGATGAAAATGATGGTTCAATTTGGATTTCGATTGATGATGACGAAAGTCACTATTTAAAAGTTTTATGTGATGAGATTTTTGGGAGGAAGAATTTTGTAGCAAATGTAATTTGGGAAAAGAAATATTCACCGCAGAATGATGCTAAGTGGTTATCAGATAGCCATGACCATATTTTAGTTTATGCAAAAAACAAAGATATTTGGAGGCCCAATCTCTTACCTAGAACAGAAGAGATGAATGCGAGGTATAAGAATCCAGATAATGATCCTCGAGGACCGTGGAAACCAAGTGGCCTGGATGTCAAAACATATAGTCCCACAAATGATTATCCTATAACTACACCTTCAGGTCGAGTCGTCACTCCTCCAGGAAGTTCTTGTTGGCGACTATCGCGAGAGCGATTTGAAGAGTATAAAGAGGATAATAGAATATGGTTTGGATTAAATGGAGATAGTGTTCCAGCTATAAAACGTTTTCTTTCAGAAGTTCAGCAAGGGGCAGTTTCAAAAACTGTTTGGTTTCGAGATGAAGTGGGAGATAATCAAGAAGCTAAAAAGGAAATTATGACTTTTAATAAAGATGATATCTTTGCAACTCCCAAGCCGGAGCGACTTATACAACGAATTTTAGAATTAAGCAGTAAAGGAGAGGATTTGGTATTAGACTCCTTTCTTGGTTCTGGAACTGCAGCTGCCGTCGCTCATAAAATGAACCGCCGATATATTGGCATAGAGGTTGGCGAGCATGCGGCTACACATTGTGTTCCTCGGCTAAAGAAGGTCATTGAAGGAGAGCAAGGTGGAATTTCCGAGGCTGTTAATTGGAAGGGCGGCGGCGGATTTAAATTTTATCGTTTAGGTGCTCCAATTTTTGATGAACAGGGATTTATTAACAAAGATATTAAATTTAAGAACTTAGCTGCTCATATTTGGTTTGCTGAAACCAAAAGTCCAGCAGGAAAACTTAAAAATGCACCCTTTCTAGGCGAGCACAACGGAATAGCCTATTATTTGCTTTTCAACGGGATTTTGGGAGATCAGAAGCCAGAGGGCGGTAATGTTTTAACAAAGCGTATTTTGCGCGCTTTACCTAAGTATGACGGGCCGAAGGTTATTTATGGAGAACTTACAACTTTAAGCTCCTTACAGCTTAAGCAAAAAAATATTATATTTAAACAAATCCCTTACGACATTAAGGCTTATTGATGCAACTGAAAACCTATCAGGTTAAGACACTTGAGGTATTAAAGAAATATTTAGAGGCAGCTCGGATAAAGGGGGCTCACGAAGCCTTTGCCCAACAACCCTCAGGTTCTTTACGATATTTAAGTTATTACCAGTCGCTTGAAGGATTATCCAAAATTCCGTACGTCTGCTTGCGATTGCCGACCGGTGGAGGCAAAACCCTTCTAGCTTCTCATAGCATCCGGATTGTTGCGGATTCGTATTTAGAACAAGAATATCCTCTGGTGCTTTGGTTAGTCCCTACCAATACAATTCGCGAACAAACTTTAATAAGATTGAAAGATCCGAAGCATCCATACAGAGAAATTTTGGATGCTGCCTTTGAAAGAAAAGTAAAGGTGATCGATATTGCCGATTTTGAACAATTGCGTCCGCAGGATATTTTAAATCATACGTGCGTCGTAATGGGGACATTAGCCACGTTGCGTGTTGATAACACAGAAGGACGTAAAGTTTATGCTCATAATGAGAATTTGGAGCCGCATTTTGCAAAAATTCCTGCCAATGCCCCTAAGTTAGAGCGTTTGAATGAATCAACGATTAAATATTCATTCTGCAATATCCTTTATTTAGCTAATCCCTTGGTTATTATCGATGAAGCTCATAATGCTTCCACACCTTTAAGCTTTGAAGTCCTGGGCCGGATTAACCCGGCTTGCGTTATTGAATTTACGGCTACGCCTGCTGCGAATAGTAACGTTCTTCACAGTGTTTCAGCGGCGGAATTGAAAGCTGAAGAAATGATCAAGCTTCCTATTATTTTAACGGAGCATAAGACGTGGCAGGCGGCTATCAGTCACAGCATTGCCACCCGGTCTAAATTAGAAGAATCAGCAAAAAAGGATGGGCAATATATCCGTCCTATCGTCTTAATTCAAGCTGAAGATAAGGATGAAGAAATTACTTATGAAGTAGTAGAAAAGTATTTAACAGATGAAGAGAAAATCGATCGTTCCAGAATAGCTATTGCCACAGGATCAAAAAGAGAGCTTGAGGGTATAAATCTGCTTGATCCTAAATGCCCTATCGAATTTGTCATTACGGTTCAGGCTCTTAAAGAAGGATGGGACTGTTCTTTTGCTTATGTGTTTTGTTCTGTCGCCAGTGTTCATTCCGCAAAGGATGTAGAACAAATTTTGGGACGTGTTTTGCGTATGCCTTATGCCAAACGCCGAAAAATTGAAGAATTAAATCAAGCTTATGCTAACGTTTCTTCTTCTTCCTGGCCCAAGGCTGTTTCGCAGCTGCATGATCGTTTGGTTAGTATGGGCTTTGATGAACAAGAAGCACAACAAGCTATTAAGCAAGAGATGGGAGAGTTGTTTTCTGGAACGGAGACCCTTTCTCAAAAAGATGTTCTGAAAATCTCCTTGAGCAATCCGCCGGATCTTAAGGCGTTAGACCCTGAAGAAAAATCAAGGATAACAGTTGAGAAGGACAAAAAGGAAATCATCTTGTCAATAAAGGGTGAAATTTCTAATGAATTAGAAGAAAAAATTCTCAAAGCGGTTTCTTCAAAAGAGAAGCCGGAAGTAAAAAAGGTTATTAATAATTATCGTCAGCACTATGTGAAGTCTCCCGCTGAGCAGGGGAAAAAGTTCGTTGTTCCACGTTTGTGTGTTGAAGTCCAGGGTGAATTAGAGTTAGCAGAAAGGGACCTGCTGCTTGAGTTAAGCGCATGGAATTTGCTTAAGTACTCATGGGAGTTGTCAGAGCAGGAATTCTTGGGCAATGAAGAAGCCGTCAGTTACTTGGTTGATATTAAAGAAAATCGGTTATTTGAACGATATTTAGGCGCTGATTATGCTTTGGATTTAACAGGACTAAAAACGGAATGGACGGAATTACAGTTAAGTCGATGGTTAGATCGTCAGTTAAGTCAACCAGACATTAAGCGAGAGGTTTTGCTCGAATATTTGCGTAAGGCTATTTCATTTTTAGTTGAAAAGCGTAAGATCCCATTATCGACTCTCGTGCGGTTACGCTATATTCTTGAAAAAGCTCTCCGAGAAAAGATTAAAGCTAATAGAGAGGAGGCTCTCAGGAGAGGCTTCCAAGAAACGCTTTTTGGTTCAAAAGCTAAAGTAGAAACAAGTTCGAAATTTGAGATTTCATTCGATCCCCATATTTATCCTGCCTCATGGTTTTACAACGGCTCTTATCAGTTTAATAAGCATTTTTATAGTTCGGTTGGAGAATTAAAGTCTGAAGGTGAGGAATTTGATTGCGCGAAAGCTTTAGATCAAATGCCGGAGGTGGAATATTGGGTTCGTAATTTGGAGAGACAGCCGACCTTTTCCTTTTGGCTTCCGACTTCTACGGATAATTTTTATCCGGATTTTGTAGCTAAATTAAAGAATGGGAAGATTTTAGTTGTTGAATATAAGGGTGAGCATTTAGCTACAGCCGATGATGCGAAAGAAAAACAGAATGTGGGAGAGCTTTGGGAAGAGAAGAGTGATGAGAAGGGGATATTTATGATGATTTCATCATTGAAAGACATGAAAACAAGAATATAAGAGGTGAAAAATGCATAGCCAAAAATTAGAACACGTATCCCCTGATGATATAAAGCCTAATCCAGATAATCCTCGTTTAATTTTTCGTGAGCAGGAGATGAATGAGCTCCTGTCGTCGATTGCTGCAGTTGGGATAAAAGTTCCGCTTTCAATATATGAAGATCGACCAGGTAAATATATTTTGATTGATGGCGAGAGACGTTGGCGATGTGCAAAAAGATTAAATTTAAAGGAGATCCCTGTAATTATTCAACCCAAGCCCAGCAGGCTTGAGAATTTATTAATGATGTTTAATATTCATAATGTAAGGCTGGATTGGGATTTGATGCCAATGGCGTTGAAGTTAAAAGAAGTTCAACAGCTGCTTGTCAAAGAGGGAAAGGATGCTAGCCCAAAGAATTTGTCAGGGATAACGGGCGTGTCTTTGCCAACTGTAAAACGTGCATTGGAGCTCTTGGAGTTGCCAGAAAAATATAGAAAAATGCTATTAAGAGAGGCTGAAAAACCAAAAGATCAACAAAGAATAAAACCAGATTTATTTGTCGAAATTCATAAATCTAGAAATGTTATAGAGAAGTATGTGCCTGGATTTTTTGATAGTATAAGCAAGAATCAATATTTGGATGCAATGATTTCTAAGTATTTATCCGGCACTATTAATAATGTTGTTAAGTTTCGAGATGTAAGCAAGATTGCCCGCGCTGAAAAAGTTGGCGAAGATGCCTCACATGTAAAGCCAGCACTGATGAAGTTAGTAAAAGAGAAAAATTACTCTATTGAACAAGCATATAGAGACACAGTTGAAGCGCAGTATAAGGCCAGAGATTTTCTAACCAAAGCAAAAGCATTTCTTGAAGTTTTAAATGATTATAAAACAGGAGATAGTTTTTCTGCAGAGCTTAAAGAGGAACTATTAAGAATCCAGAGTAAGATAAGCAAGCTATTGCGAGACTAAGTTCATGAAATTTGAATTTACACCAGATGAAGCAATTACCCTCGCTAATTTATTTATTAAACATTACAAGAAAAATAATTACTCAATAATTATTGAAAAACCAGTAGAAACTGATGCGCCGGCGCGTACCACCTTTATTGCTGAAAAGAATGGCGTTAAATGCATTATTGAATGTCAAAAGAATGTTAACTACCATGTTTTAAAACCCTTGGCTCTTTGGCTAGCTGCAAAAAGACTAAATGCTGAATTTTATATAGCGACCGATGATGAAGCCGCTATACCAGTGGGAGCATTAACTGCATTGAAAAAAGATGGTGTGGGTCTAATAGTGTACGAAAGCGGATCATTTAATTTTACTCTTGAGGCGAAGAATTTTGCTTTAATTTTAAATGTGGATCCCTCTATAAAGATTGGCAAGTTTAAAGCTTCTGTAAATGAAATCGTTACTGAATTTAATAAAGGCGGGAATGGCAATAGAAAAGCTGCTTTGCGAGACATGTGCGAACTAGTTGAAGGAGAAACAGAGAAATTAATAAGAAAATGTATAAGAAAAGGGATTATCGTTAACATCCAAGAAACGGCGCTCACCAAGATGGACTGGTCAGATCAAATAAATTTATTGGCCCGTCCAGCATCTTTCTCAACCCCCCGCCCCATTTTTAATGATGGTCTGAAAACTGATTTTCACTCATTTCGAGGTGCAAGAAATTTGATTGATCATAAGGTAAGAGGCAAAAGAGAAGAGGTGAATAGACAGATTCAATATGTAGAAAGAATGCATCAAGGGCCTCGTTTATTAGGTGTTCTATTATCATTAAATAGCAAAATAAAATAATTTATGAAATACATGGGCTCTAAAAGAGTGATGCTTCAGAATGGTCTAGGTACTTTGATTCGAGAGGAATCGAAGAATGCCAAAAGGATTGTTGATCTTTTTTGTGGAGCCGGCTCAGTAGTTAAATTTTCCGCTACTGAAACACGTCTTCCAATTCTAGCCGTTGATTTGCAGCAATATTCTGTTGTTTTAGCTAAAGCTATTTTAGGGAGGATTACGCCTATTATTTCTCAACACTTCGAGCGAACATGGCTTTCCAAAATAGATCAAGATCGATCCTATTCCATGCTTTGGAAAGAGGCAAAAAAGTTGCCTGCAGATTGTAATATGCGATTTGCGAAGCGATATGTTGAGGAGTGCCGTGATTTGTGTACTTTAGAGTCAGGAATTGGCCCAATTTGGAATGCTTACGGCGGCTATTATTTTAGTCCAGAACAAGCTTTAACTTTTGATTATATGCTTAGCCGTTTACCACAAGATGAAGCTGACCGAGCCATTTGTCAGGCCTCTCTTATTATTACAGCTATGCGATGCGCTGCTGCTCCTGGTCATACGGCACAACCTTTTCAGCCAACGCCTACAGCAAAGAAATTTATTATTGAGTCTTGGAAACGTGATCCCCTAGATGTGTGTAAAAGAGTATTAGCCGAAATATGTCCCCAGCATGCCCATACATTAGGCGAGGCAAAGGTTGCTGATGCGGTAAAAGAGGCAAGAAGACTTAAGCCAACAGATTTAGTTGTAGTTGATCCGCCGTATTCAGGAGTTCAGTATAGTCGTTTTTATCATGTTTTAGAAACGCTATCGCGCGGAAAATGCGGTCCTGTATCAGGAGTTGGTCGATATCCTGGTATTAATGAACGACCACAATCAGCATTCAGTAACGCCGGACAATCGAAAGAAGCATTAACAAGTTTATTAAGAAATTTATCAAGTTCTGAAGCGACGGTTATTTTTACATTTCCTGAAGGGGAATGTAGTAATGGTCTTTCAGGAGATGTCGTTACTGAAGAGGCTCAAAAGTATTTCAAGATAAAAGAAAAGAAGGTTGTCCCTTGTAAATTTAGTACTTTGGGTGGAAATAATAAGAAGAATAAGCGAAAATCTCGACAAGATTCATGTGAGTTAATTTTACTTATGAAGCCTAAGGTGGCTTAATGAATACTGGAAAGAAGATAACAATATTTTTATCAGATGGTCTTCCTAAAGGCATACGGGAAGTTAAGATTGATCAGTGGAGCGGTAAGTGTTTATGCGGGCCATTAAATAGATTAAAAGATATAGTGGAGTTGCTTGAAGGACTTTCCAATGGAATATGTGTTTATTTTTTGATTGGTGATTCTGGCCATCAATTCTTGCCAATGGTTTATATAGGACAAACTGATAGCTTTCAGCAAAGAATAAAGAGCCATGGGGCAGAAAAGAATTGGTGTAAAGACGTTGTTATATTTTTCAGCTCAGATGGGTCCTTAACCAGAACAGGGGCGCAATATTTAGAAAGTGTGTGTGTTCAAAAACAGCAGAAGGCAGGAAGATCATTTATGGGAAACGGCAATATCCCAAAGACGCCTATTGTGCCTAGGGAGGATGCCAGTGGTTTAGAAATGTTTTTTGAAAATATTTCCTTAATCATGCCTTTATTGGGTTATGACATTTTTGTGCAGTCTAAAGAGGAATTGGATAAAACTTTGCAACATTTATTTTGCCGAGGCAAAGGAGTTAAGGCAGAAGGTGTTATGTTTAAAGATGGAAAAATAAAGGTTTTAAAAGGCTCTGAGGCTGTGTTAAAAGATGTCGCGTCTTTTGAAAGCCATTTTTATTTTTCTCTTAAAAAAGACTTGTTAGAGAAAGGTAGACTGGTAAAGCAAAAAGATAAATTGATATTTTCAGATGACTATGTGTTCGATAGTCCTAGTGCGGCTGCTGCAATTATCTTGGCACGGCCGGCTTCAGGGCCATCCGAGTGGAAGGATAAGAAAGGGAAAACGTTAAAGGAGATTTCTGACCCTGTGTAGCTTAAGAACCTTAATTTCTATGTCTGAAATAAAAGAACTTACAGAGAAAATAAAGAAATTCCGCGATGAGCGTGATTGGAAACAGTTTCACAACCACAAAGACGTTGCTTTGTCCTTAGTCCTTGAAGCCACGGAAGTCCTTGAACACTTCCAATGGAAAAAACCGGAGGAAGTGGATGCTCACGCAAAGGCCTGCAAGGAAGAGATCGCTGATGAACTAGGCGATGTGGCTATTTATTTGTTCGAATTGGCGGATAATCTCGGGATTGATTTATCAAAAGCTGTTCAGGAAAAATTGATAAAGAATGCGGAAAAATATCCCATCGAAAAAGCCAAAGGAAGAAGTACAAAGTATAACAAGCTCTAATAACAATGAAAGATTATTTAGCCCAAATTTTACTTACTTATCTGCCCAGCAAAAAAACTCCTTTCGGTAGTCATCCCTTAGCACATTTCATTAGACAAACAGTTCCATACGGTATTATTAAAGTAGCTGCAATCAACAATGATTATAAGCTTGAAGGAAGTGCTGGAAAAGGAAGATGGTCTGAAATCCCTTGGATCTGCATTTTTGATAAAGAAATTACACAATCAGCCCAACTTGGTTATTACATTGTATATCTCTTTCGTGCAGACATGAAAGGCGTGTACTTATCCTTGAATCAAGGCTGGACCCAATTTGAGCTTCAATTTAAACCATTAGTTGAAGCTAAAATAAAAATTCAAGAATCCACTAATATGTTAAGAGACACCTTGGATTCTCTTGCAGGCTTTGAAACTGAGGAAATAGACCTTGCAACAACTCAAAATTTGGGCAGAGGCTATGAGTTGGGTCATGTTTGTGGAAAATATTATGACCGGGAGAAACTGCCCAACGATTTAACATTAATAAATGATTTACGGAATTTAATTGGTGTTTATCGAGAGCTTAAAGGAAAACTTTCAGGAAAGCCGCTTATACAACAGCTTAATAATTATGACTATGAGCGAGCCAACCCTTATGTGTTTGAAGGGGAAAAGCCCACAAAAGAAGAGTACGAGCAGGTGAGCCAGGCCAGTCAGGGTATTGAAAATCCAGAAGATATTGATGCATTATTAGAAAAAATGGAAAGGATAATGGAGGGACAGAAGCCAAAGATCCGCCAACGTTTAGCCAGTGCTCTTGTGCGTAATCAAAAGATTGCTAATCTTGTAAAGAAGAAGGCTAAATATGTTTGTGCATATTGTAAATTGCCTGGGTTTGAAAAACGGAATGGCGAACTTTATGCAGAAGTACATCATTTGGAAGAATTGGCTCAAAGTAAGAAAGACCTTCCTAGTAATATGGTTTGTGTTTGCCCTCTTTGTCATCGGAAAATTCATTACGGAAAGAATCCACCGAAATAATTTTGTTAAAAATATGACCCACATCACCTGGACCCCAAAAGGCCTTCCACATTCAGTCAAATTCGACGACAAATATTTCTGTGAAGACGATGGTTACAGCGAGGCGTTGTATGTTTTCTGCGGCGGGAATAATTTAAAAGAACGTTTCGGACGGATCCTCATCGACGGACAGCAGGAATTTGTCATTGCCGAGACCAGTGCTGAGACAGAGGAGCTTGTCGCAGCCTACAGCACATTAGGACAAAACGGCGGCGAACTTCTGCTTGATGGCGGGCGCGTCAAATTGACACTCTTTTTTATGGATGTCCTCGAAGCCCTTGATAAAATGGCAGGTGCCGGTCTTAAAGCCGACGCCTGGTTTTTCGACGGGTTTGATCCAGCCAAGAACGCGGCCATGTGGTCCGGAGAAGTTTTTAAACGGGCGGCTGCTTTAAGTAAGTCCGGAACGACCTGTGCCACATTTACCGTGGCCGGTCATGTGCGCCGCGGTTTGACCGAGGCAGATTTTACCGTCGAAAAAGTCCCTGGCTTCGGCCGCAAACGCCAGATGTTAAAGGGCGAGAAACATTGAAGAACCCAATTCCGGACACGTGCCCGGAATCTTAGAAATAGAGGCTACATGCCATGCCCTTCACGACCATTTTCGCTTCCATAAAGGTCAACGAACTCAATTACCTTAAATCCCTGCTCGAATCCTGCGGAATTCAAGCGGCGATCTGGGACGAGACGATCGGACAGCTTGCCCCGCACTATTTGTTCGGACAGGGCGGGCCGCGGCTCGTTGTGCCTGAAGAACAAGCTAAGGAAGCGGAGAAGATCATTAAAGAATATTTGGAGAATGGCGGTTCAACCCATGTTTAACCCCCAACACATCCGCCCACCGCATTATTTGCTCGCACTGCTAAGTTTAGCGGCGGTCCTGCAGTTCATTCTGCAGCCCGCGCAACTGATCCCGTATCCTTACAACTGGCTCGGTGTTCCGGTCTTTGCCGCCGGGTTTTTTATCATGACAACCGGTTATAAAAATTTTGTTAAAAAAGACACTCCCATCCGCCATTCCGAAACACCCAAGGCCCTGGTCACCGAAGGGCTGTTCCAATACACCCGCAACCCGATGTACGTCGGTATTGAATTATTTCTGGCCGGCATCGGTCTCTTGATCAACACCTGGCCGTTCCTGCTCGTGCCGGTGGTGATGTTTTTTATCCTGCAATACGTTTTCATCCCCTGGGAAGAAAAGCTCATGGAAGACTTGTTCAAGGATGAATACCGGGCCTACCGCCAGAAAGTGCGCCGATGGCTGCCCTGGATCGGAGGACCCTAAACCCATGAGCATTTTTAACCACATCCGCCGCATCTTCGCTGACTTTCAATACTGCCCGCACTGCGGGGAAGAATTGGGCGGCGAGGATTATTCTTATTGCCCTCATTGCGGGGAAGCGCTAGACTAGCAGGGGAATTTAAAGGGAGGCAATGCCATGAAAGAGTTTTTTGTCGGTTTGCTGGTCTTGGTGGTTTTTCTGGCGCTGAGCCTGGTCGGTATATTATTGCTTCCCGTCCTGGTGGTCATGGGGTTCTTCCTGAAAACCGTGATCGTCATGGCCCTTCTCATCTTTGCCGTCTGGCTTTTGGGCAAGGTGGCTTTGATGGGGATGGAATGGGTGAAAAAGAGAAATCCCTAATTTAAAGAGGCCCGCATGCGAAAGATCTTATTGTTCTGCCTGAGTATCCCCGTCTTTCTCCTCGGCTGCGCGGAAGCCCCGCGGCGGCTGACCAACCTCGAGATCATGCAGCTTGCCGACAGCGTCAACACGACCGACGGCGTTGACAAGATTGAGGCCCTGATCCTGGCCCAGCGCTACGCCATTCAAAAGGGCCTGCAGGCCGAACACCGCATCGACAAGGCCGTTGTCGCCGGCATCCACCGCACCAAGAACGCCTGGAGAGTGGATGTCCCGTCCATCTATTCCTACGTCACCCGCGAAGACGCGGACTACAACACGCTGGAACTCTGGGTCGACGCCAAGACCGGCACCGTCAGCACCGGACAAAGCAGGGTGTCCAAGCAAAGCTACACAGCATCCCCTGCGGAATGAAGATGATATTCCGATATACGGTCTTTGTTCTGCCCTGTCTGCTGCTTACCGGCTGCGCCGGTTATCTCGCGCATGAAAAAGCCGTTGCCGAGCGGGTCCTCACCAGAAGATATTATAGCGGCGATCTTACCTCGCACGATGAGGTGGGAAAATTACGGTTGAAACTGCGCTCCCCCACCAAAGACCAGATCAAGATGATGTACGTTGTGTCCCTGGATGATCACGGCTCCGAGGTTTTCCCGTGGAATTCCGATATTGATTTTGAGCTCGATCCGGGCCCGCACCGCCTGAGCATCCACGCCCGGCCCGAAGGCATGCAGTGGCTCTACGGCGAGCAATTCGGCAAAGAGATCGCGTATGATTTCAACATCGCGCGCAACCACATGCTTATTCTCGAATACACCGGCCCCTTTACGGTCTTAAGCGCCGGCGAGATCAAAGAACAATGGTAAATCCAAGAAAGGCATCCATGTTTAGAATTCTCCTTGTGCTGTTCCTCGGCCTCAATATTTTTTCCTCCGCCGCTTTGGCGCAAAAAGACACCGATGATGACCGGATCATCCGCGAGAAATTCAGCGGGGAGGACGCGGTCGTCCTGGAAGACGAACTGACGGTCATCGTCGATGAAAAATTCCGCCGCAAGCTCACGACCTACCGGAAGATCAAGATATTGACCGAGGCCGGCAAGCGTTATGCCGAGATCGTGCACCCGTTCGTCCCGGGACTGGAGACCGTCAATGTCGTCTTTGCCAGGACCATCACGCCGGAAGGGAAGAAGATCAAGATCGACATGAAGGACGCGGGCGTTTTTCTTTCGGCCGAGGATTTTCCGCTGCATTCGGGCACGCAGATATTCGCCGTTCCCATGCCCGCCCTGGAAGTGGGCAGCATCGTCGAATATTCCCTCGAGATCAAGTCGCTTGAAGCCAAGACCGAGGGGATGTATTCGGGCGAATTCGGCCTGCAGGATTTTTTGCCCATCCTCCGGCAGAAGATCTCCGTGACGTATCCCGAGAGCATTCCTTTGACCGTCAAATACGTCAACACGGACAAAAATTATAATTTCAAGGAGACGAAGAAAGGCGGGAAGGTGACCCTGGAGTGGTCGGAGGAGAACGTGGACCGTTTCACGGTGGAAGAATTGATGCCCAGTTTCCGCGCGCTGTATCCGGCGATCCTTGTGGGCACCGGCAAGGACTGGAAGGACATCGGCGCGTGGTGGACCAAGGTCGCCGCCAAGAAGGGAAAACTGAATGCCAAGGTTTCCAATCAGGTCAAGAAAATGGTCGAGGGGATCACGGACGATAAAGAAAAGATCAGGGTGCTGCATGATTTTGTGGCCAACCGCATCCGCTACGTGGGGCTGGATTTCGGCAGGGACATTTTTGATCCCAAGGACCCCAATGACGTTTTCGAACAGAAATACGGCGACTGCAAAGACCAGGCCAACCTGCTTGTCCTGATGCTCAAAGAGGCCGGCCTAGAGGCGTATCCCGCGCTCATGCGCACCAGCGACATGGGGCGTTTGTTCCAGGGCCTTCCCCGGATCGAAGAGTTCAATCATGTTCTTGCCGTCGCCTTTACGGGCGGGGAGATGATATTTCTGGACCCTACCGTAGAGAATTATCCCTTCGGCGTTTATCCCTACACGATCGAAGGCGCGGATTATCTTTTGATCAAGAACGATGAGGTGGTGTTCGGCCGGGTCCCGTATTCTTCCTTGGAGCAAAACCGTGTCGAGACCGCCATTGACCTTAAGATCGATCCCGAAGAAAAGATCGAGGGGAAGATGAGCGTTGTGTGGTCGGGCATGGAAGCCGGGATCACCCGCTGGGTGTTGTCCACGATGCAGTCCGACATGCGCGAGCAATACGTCAATGCCATCCTGGGCCAGTTCTATTCCTTCGCGGTGCTTACCGGGTTTGAATTTATCGGCGTGGAAAATTACCGCGACCCGCTGCGCCTGGAATTGTCGTTTGCCATGAGCGGGTGGCTGGTCGATACCGGCGAATTTGTCATGCTGAGGATGCACGATGATTCGTTGGTCAAGATCCCGGATTATCTGACCAAGCAAAGAAAACATCCCGTGAAGGACGCTTACAACCGCAAGACCTCGCTCCAGCTGCGGATCGACCTGCCGCCGAATCTGCAGGTCCATTCCATGCCCGAGGATTTTTCTATAAATGAGAACGGGGTTGTCGCTCATATCGCTTTTCGCAAAGAGCAAAACCGGATCATCGAGAACCAGTCGATGGGCTTCGATGCCGCCGATCTGCATCTTACCGATTTCCCGCAGTTGAAAAATGCCTGGGAAGCCATTTCGCGCATGCACCGCCGGCAGGTCTTGTTAAAAAGGAAGAATTGATGAACATCCTCAACGCCTTTCTCGGCGGAATATTGATCGGCCTGGCCGCGACCCTGATGCTCTGGCTCAACGGCCGCATCGCGGGCAACAGCGGCATCATTGCCCAGTGCCTGACGTTCAAGGGGCTTAAAACCAGGGAATTCTGGCGGCTGAGCTATGTGGCCGGTCTTGTGGCCGGCGCTTTTGTTTACCGCGGGCTCTTTCCCGGCGAATTGATCCTTACCTATAATCCTTCCCTGGGGGCGCTGGTCACGGCCGGCTTGCTGGTCGGCTACGGCACGCGTTTGGGCGGCGGATGCACGAGCGGCCACGGTGTCTGCGGGATCGCGCGGTTTTCGCTGCGTTCGGTGGTCGCCACCGCGATCTTTGTAGGGACGGCCATGATCACGGTGTGGATCGTGCGGCAGGCAGGAGGTGTGTGGTGGTAAAAGGAAACGCTGTCCTGTCGGCTTTTGTCGCGGGAACGGTCTTCGGGTTCGGGTTGTGCTTGTCGCACATGGTGGACCCGTCGGTCGTCGTGGGGTTTGCCGATGTCACCGGAGAATGGGACCCGCGGCTTTTGTTCGTCATGGCCGGGGCGCTGATGGTGACCGGCGTGACGTTCCCGCTTATTTTAAAAAAATGTAACGCACCGGTCTGCGATCAAAAATTTGTCCTTCCGGAAAAGAAATCTCTCGATAAACCGCTGGTCCTCGGGGCGGTCATCTTCGGCATCGGCTGGGGCTTAGGCGGAGTGTGCCCGGGCCCGGCAGTGACCGCGCTCGCCTTCGGTCTCCCGGCGGCCTTCATCTTTTTGGCGGCCATGGCCGTCGGGATGGTGGTTTTTGACAAATGGTCCAAAGCGTGATACATTTCTAACATCCTCGAAATTACTAATCTTCGTTTCCCCTCGACAATCAGTTAGCCAAAGAGTTCCAAATCTTGAGGTCGCATTTTGCGACCTCAAGTTGGGGCGGAATAGCCATGCTTTCTGCCGTACTAAGTAGTCCAATGGCTAAAGTCCCGCGTGAGCCGAAGAAGAAATCCTTGCCCATCGGATTTCATGTGCGCTAAAAACACAAGGCCCTCCTGAAACTTCCGGGAGGGCCTTGTGACGCCAGGGAAAAACCAAAAACTATCTTCGACGGCGTTTTGTTGACTTGCGCTTCTTTGTCGTTCTTCTTTTCTTTGTTGCTTTGCGTCTTTTCTTCGTTGCCATTATTCTTTCTCCTTTCGGAAATTGATTAATGATTTAATTTCATCTTAGCACGTATAATTCCCCTGTCTGCAATAATATAAAAAATTTTTATGCTGCGCTCTGGTTGCCAAATTAATTTTGACAACAGCATATTTGCATGATAAATTGCTGTCATCCTCACTTGTTGTAAATCTCCCAATCCCTCAAGCGTTAAAAAGCCTCACAAAAGCAGCTTATTTCTGTTTGACAAATGTTAACCTGCATGTTAACCTATAAATGAGACCGAAAGAAGTCCTTTTTTATCGAAAATCCGACGGGAAATGCCCTGTCGAAGATTTCCTGGATCATCTGCCGCCAAAAACGGCCCAAAAAGTTGTCTGGATAATCAGTCTTATCGAGGATTTGGACAGAATTCCGTCCCATTATTTCTGCAAACTGGCAGGGACAGATGACCTTTGGGAATTCAGGATTAAATGGGAATCGAATATCTTTCGCGTGCTTGCTTTCTTTGACGGTGCTAAAGTTATTTTGACGCATGGCTTCGCGAAGAAAACGCAAAAAACCTCCGTGCGCGAGATCGAAAAAGCGGAACAGTATAAGAAAGATTATTTTGCAAGAACAGGAGGAGGCCGATCATGAGCGATCTTAAACGATATATTCATAAAAGACAAAAAAAAGACAAAGAATTTGCCTTAAATTTCAAAAAAGGATACCAGGATTTTAAAATAGGTGTTATATTGCGACAGGCTCGGGAAGCGGCGGGGCTCACTCAGGAAGAGCTTGCGCAAAAGTTAAAAACGAAGAAGACAGCCATTTCGCGCATTGAAAACCGGGCCGAAGATATTAAGCTCTCTACGCTGGAAAAAGTGGCCTTGGCGCTAGGCAAGCATCTAAAAATCAGCATTATCTAATCCAATGAAATTGAATTTAATTACCGGCGGTATACAGCATTCCAACATCTTCGTCCACCTCCCGCTGTTCGACGATATTTTCTACGAGGGCACGGCGGAGGGGAAGATACGCAAGTTCCGCGCGGTGCGCGAAGACCAGCCTTGCGCGATCTTTGCGCTCAACGTCATCCGCAAAGAAGAAGAGGTGATCTGGGATGCGCTCGAAGACCTGCTTAGCCGCAGCGTTGCGCAGGCCGCGTGGGGAAGCCACGGCATTTATACCTTCGATCTTCTGACCATCGACATCCATAACGAGATCAAGAGTTTTAATCCGCAGGAACTCACCCAGGTCATCATCAACCATTCCTTAAAATTAAAGCCCGGCGAGGTGCGCCTGGTCAAATACTCTTCCGTGTACGGCCTGTTACAGAAAATGGTGCATGAGGACTGGGGGAAGATGGTCTTGAAGACCACGATCGAGGTCTTCGGCGACAAGCCTGCGTTCCTGGACCTGTTGATCAAACGCCTCCTCAAAGATTTCGAATTCAGCCATGACCCGGCCATCCTTTTGCTTAATGACTTGAGCCAGCAGCCGCTGTTCGACCCCAAGGATGCCTTGCAGCAGGAGCGCATCCAGAAGGTGATGGCCGCCCAGATCCCCAAGTCCATCGAATTCCCGCCCGAAGTGTATATCCAGGACAAGAACGGTGTCCGGGAGTTATTATCCGGCTCGATCATAAAGTGATCCTCAAAGCAATCATTGTGTCCTATTCTCGGCTGTGATATATTTACCCTATGCGTTCTAAAATTATGCAGAAGGACCACAAGGCCCTCGTTGAGCTCAATAAAGCCATGAGCCCCGAAGAGCGGTTAATGGCTTTTTATCAACACTCCCGTTTGCTTGGAGAGCTGGCGAGTGCCGCAAAAAAGAAGCGATCTCCCCGCAGATCGCGCTCATCCCGTCCGCATTCTTCAAATGAAGACCAATAACCCCGGCCAGTCAGCGCTGCTTTTGCTGGATGTCATCGCGATCCTCGATAAATTTTATATCCCTTATGCCGTTATCGGCGCCTTTGCCGCCTCTTTCTACGGTATCGTCCGGGCAAGCCTGGATGCGGATGCCTTGATCGCGATCGATGATCCCAGGCAGATCGACCAAATACGTTCGGTTTTTGAAAAGAGAAATCTTACCGTCGATTATCAAAAAGGCGACAGCCAGGATCCTGTCAAAGCCGTGCTTCGCGTCCAGGATACTTTTAAAAACCGCGTGGATCTTTTGACGGGGATCCGTGGAATGAAAGGTGATGTCTTTGACCGCACGCGGAAGGCGGAGTTTTTGGGTTCAGTGGTCAGCGTTGTAAGTCCGGAAGATTTTGTTGCCATGAAAATATTTGCCGGAAGCCCCAAGGATATTCAAGACGCATCCGGGGTCCTCAATGTTTCCGGAGACAAGATCAACCTTTCCTTGCTGAAGGACCTGGCAGCCGGTTACGGCCCTTCTTGTATAAAAGCACTGGATAAACTCTTAAAGATCGCCGGGGACTGATTTGAATCCGTTTTTCTCTGTCCGCACATTCCAGTTCAAGGTCACGATCGTCCTTATCCTGTCCATCCTTTTCGTCCTGGCGGGAAGCAACGCGGTCATGTACCAGCTCAATCTGCGCGAGCGCCTGGAGAATCTGCGCCAGAGGCTGATGCGCACGGCCCAGACCGCGGCGTTGACCATCAAGGCCGAAGAGCTCGAGCAGGTGCCGTTAAGCGAGGCGGGCCTCGAATCGCCGCAGTTCAAAGAGATCCGCGCCCAACTCCTCCGCGTTAAAAAGACCGACCCCCTCATTAAATATATTTATACGATGACCAAGACCTCGACCGACGGTGTCTGGCAGTTCATTGTGGACGCCGATCCTTTTCCGGAAGAGGGGAAAGACGTGCGTTCCTATCCCGGTGATAAATACAATGCGAGCCGTTTTCCGGAGATGATGAGGGCCTTTGACGGGCCTTCCGCGGACAAAAAGATACAGGCCGATGAATGGGGCGCGACCCTTTCGGGTTACGCGCCGATCTATAATAATGAAGGGAGGACGGTCGCGGTCATCGGGGTGGACGTGGATGCCCGCGATGTCTACGCCCTCTACCAAGCGGTCCGGACGCGTATGATCGTGGTCTTTTTGTTCGGACTGGTCCTGGCCTTGGCCACAGCCGTCCTATTTTCGCGCAAGATCCACGGTCCCGTCGGTAAACTCCTCGAAGGCACGCGCCGCATCGCCCGGGGCGAGCTGGATTATCAGGTGCCCATCGGCGCCGAGGATGAATTGCGCGAGCTGGGTGAGTCCTTCAACCAGATGGCCAAAGAGCTCGGCATCGCCCGCCAGAAACTGATCCGTTATTTTTACAATATCGTCCGGAGTTTGATCAAGGTCCTCGAGGCCAGGGACGAATACACCAAAGGCCATTCCGAAAAAGTCGCGCGCTACGCCGGCAAGATCGCCTTGAAGCTGGGATTGACCCGCGAGCAAGCCGGGTTGTTCCGCAAGATGACGCTCCTGCACGATATCGGCAAGGTCGGGGTCAAGGACAGCATCCTGAACAAACCCGATAAATTAACCCCCGAGGAATGGGAAGTGATCAAGAAGCATCCCATTATCGGGGAGCAGATCTTAAAGCCGGTTTTGGACAACCCCGACATGCTCTCGGTCGTGCGGGGTCATCACGAACGCTACGACGGCAAAGGTTATCCCGACGGGCTAAGCAGGGACCAGATCAATATTTATGCGGCGATCGTGAGTGTCGCGGACGCGTACGATGCCATGACCTCCGACCGCGCTTACCGTAAGGCCCTGTCCATGGAAGAGGCGGTCGCGGAGCTCAAGAAAAACCGCGGTACCCAGTTCCATCCCCGGGTGGTCGACGCCTTTTTGGAGATCCTTTCCGAGGAACACAAAAGCAGGACTTCACAAAAATAATTTGGAGAGTACAATATGGGTGAAGTGCGGCCGGGTTTGAACGACGGTTTGACGTTTATCATAACCGCAGGGATCGTGATCGTGCTGTATGTCCTCATCCGCTATTTTCAACACAAACGTTAACGGAGGCCTTATGAAGATTCGTTTCATCTTTCTTGTTGTGCTGTTGGCGGCCGGGCCTGCCTTCAGTCAAGGCATGGGCAATGAATTCTCGGCGGAGATGGTCAGTTACATGCAGGGCCAGAATTTTTCGGCCAAGCTGTACGTGGCCAAGGACAAGGCGCGTACTGAGATGCCCGGCGTCATTACGATCATCCGCAGCGACAAAAAAGTTTCCTGGACGCTTGTTCCCGAGCAGCACATGTATATCGAACAGGCCTTGGATTTTTCCAGGGTCCCGATGACGAACAAGGATATGCCCGGCGAGACCGAGCGCATTTCGATGGGGACAGAAGTGATCAACGGCCAGCCGGCCGAGAAGTTCCGTGTAACCTACAGGCAGGGCGGCAAGACAACCAGCGTGTATCAATGGATCAAGGACGGTGATATTCCGGTCAGGACCGAAGGATTGGACGGCTCGTGGTGGGTCGAATACCGCAATGTGGTCATGGGGCCGCCGCCCGCGCATCTTTTTGAACCGCCCCCGGGATACCAAAAAATGCAGCTCCCTGAGCTGGACGTGGGCAACATGTTAAAAGGAATGATCAAGTGAGGAAATCCCATGATCAATGAAACCATTAAAGAACTCGAAGCAAAGATCAAGCAATCGACGAACATTTCCAAAGAAAAACAGGCGGAGCTGATTGCGCTTTTGGGCGAATTAAAGTCCGAAATATTGGAATTGGCCAAGACCAAGCGGGAGGAGGCCGAAAGCATCGCCGGGTTCACGCGGCTTTCGACCTATGAGGCCGCGCGCGATAAGAAGAACCCCAAATCGCTGGACATGTCGCTCAAGGGCCTGACATCTTCGGCGGAAGAGTTCGAAGTTTCGCATCCCAAGCTGGTCCGGATGGTCAACGCCTTCTGCGACATGCTGGCGAAGATGGGGATATGATGGCGCTCCGGCGCCTAAGGAAATCCCGCGGCACAAAAGACGTGCCCGGGATCCATTCGTAGAAGTCACTCATGGAGCACAGTAAAAAGTATAATTTCCGTTTCAAGGACAAGAAGATCGTCATCAGCAAGCTCGGCCATGAATCGGAATTCCATCCTTATGCCAAGGCGTTGATCTTCGCGCTGTATCACACGACGTACCAGACCATGCGCGTGGAGGCCAAGATGGAAGAGGCGCGCTTTCAGCCGGACGTGAGCGCGGAAGGTTACGACGGCACCATGCTCTTCTGGGCCGAGGTCGGGAACATCTCGCTCCCCAAGATCGAAAAGCTCTTTAAGAAATACCGCCAGGCGCATTTTGTGTTCGTCAAAGAAGAAAGGGATGTTGCGGTCTTCCGCAAACAATTGGATAAAATGGCCAAGGACATGGTCAGCCTGCCGCTCGTCGATATCGTCGTCTACCCTGAGCATTTTCAGGAGTGGAATGTGAGCGATGAAGGCGACGTGTTCGTGAACAGGGAAGATGTCCAGATCATTAACTGGCATGAACCTCGAGAGCGCAAAAAGTATTACTAATCCGTCCCAAATACTCGAAACAGGCCTCCGGCCTCTCGTGTTTGGGACGATTCGCAAGAATCGCGAATCGCTGGCATGAACCGGAAGGGCTTAAAAAACATTTTTAACTTATCACTTAACACTTAACACTGGAGGTTAGCATGGCTTTAAACTCTGTCAACATCATGGGGAATTTGACGCGCGATCCGGAGCTCAAGTACACACCGTCGGGAAAATCGGTCTGCACCCTGTCGATCGCCAACAACCGCGTTTACACCAGCAACGGCCAGAAAGTGACCGAGGTCTCTTATTTTGACGTCGAGGTCTGGGGTGCGGTCGCCGAGAATTGCGCCAAATATCTTTCCAAAGGCCGCGGTGTGATCGTCGAAGGCCGCCTCAAACAGGACCGCTGGGAAAAAGACGGCAAGACCCAGAGCAAGGTCAAGATCCAGGCCAATAACGTTCACTTTCTCCCGGCCTCCGCCAAGAGAGAAGGCGGCAACGCGGACACGGCTTTCAGCGACAGCCCGGCCGAGCAGCCCGCCCCGGCCGAGACCACCTCGGAAGCTGCGGTCAGCTGGGACGAATAGTTCATCTGCTTTTAATCCTCCCTTAATATAGCCCTCCTTATAATTATTTTAGGACACGGCCCCTGTGTTTGTGTGCGGGGCCATGGGTCTAAGAAAGGAGCGCGCTATGAGTCGAATAGCGGTCATCATAGAAAACGATTTTGAAGATTCCGAATTCAGCGAGCCGGTCAAGGCCTTCCAAGAAGCCGGCCATGAGATCGTCCATTTAGGCCTGGAAGCCGGTACCACGGTCAAGGGCAAAAAGAAACAGACACCCGCCAAAATAGACGAGGCCATTGCGGACGCCGATCCCATGGAATTCGATGCCTTGCTCATTCCGGGCGGATATTCGCCCGACAAATTGCGGGCGC
>CAZCLW010000013.1:0-47245 GCA_964499685.1 uncultured Planctomycetales bacterium | reverse complement strand
TTGAAATGGTCTACATTCCCCAGGGACCATTCTACGTAGGCGATGGCGCAAGTGTAGCCTCATTGCGTCAAGTCGGGGTTAATGCTAATCCGTGGTATATTGAAAGCGAATCCACTATAAACACAACGAGTGCCATTTCACCCTCCGGTAACTTATACAGCTCCGCCGGTAATACCAATGAGTCCGCATCGGGGGCTGTCTTTAGTATTCCTCCGGCTTTTCCCAAAGGCTACGCGGCCTTTTACTGCATGAAGTACCCGGTCACCGAAGGCCAGTGGGTGGAGTTCTTTAACAATATTTCCACCGGTGGGAAAACGGTCCGAGATATTACCGCCGCGAGCGGCAAAGCCTCCGATAATGTCATTAAGCGCAACACGGTTTCCTGGACAGGAAGTGGCTCTGCCACGACCACCCGCGAAGACCGGGCCATGAATTACTTAAGCTGGATGGATCTGGCCGCTTATTTAGATTGGGTGGCTTTACGTCCTATGAGTGAATTGGAGTATGAAAAAATCGCCCGCGGCCCTATCTATGCTGTCCCGGGTGAATATGCCTGGGGTGACAGCACCAATATCGCCTCAGGTATAACTTTTGCCGGAAGCCCGGAAGACGGCAATGAGAGTTTTGTTACCGAGAACCTGGCCAATGTCATCTATGACTCAACGACCTACAGTCACGGTGATAGTTATCTCGGCACTCAATACCGCCAGGGACCGGTGCGTCCGGGGATATTCGCCAACTCATCCACCAGTCGTGCAAGCTCCGGGGCCGGTTACTACGGTGTCATGGACTTATCCGGTAACCTGGTCGAGTGGGCGGCCACGATCGGTAACACCTGGGGCAGGGAATTCTACGGGGTCAACGGGGATGGCAGTATAAATACCGCCGGTACGGGTGAAGGCAATGCCCGCCAACTGGGATGGCCGGGGACCGGTGCAACCGGAACGAATGGCGTAGAAGGCGACGACGGCATGGGCTTCCGCGGCGGGCAATGGAGTCGAGGTTCATCTTATTTACGTACTTCTGACCGTAGTGATGCCGCAAAGGGGCCGGCGGCAACACGCACAAACTCTCAAGGCGGTAGAGGCGTGAGGAGCGTGAGTCCTCCTTCGTCGCCTACATGCGGTGACGGAAATATACAAGACCCGGAGCAATGTGAACCAGAGACAGGCTTTGCGGATTGTCCTACAGGAACATGTGCGGCTTCCTGTGAATGTACGGAAGCGGATTCATGATGAACAAACGATATTTTTTTATTTTTCTTATTTATTTTTTTCTGAGCGGTTCGTTGTGCGAGGCCAATAATCTCCTGGTGCAAAATGTTTCTCTGGAAGGCCGCCGGCTCAGTGCCATAGGCGGTAATCCCATAGTCTTGGTCGAGTTCGATGTCAGTTGGGACAACTCCTGGCGTAACACCGAAAACTATGATGCCGCTTGGTTGGTGTTCAAGGGTTCCGTTGGCGGCGGTACATTGACCCACTGCACGGTGACAAACGGACTGTTCGGAAGCAGGTACAACATAGGCGACACGGTCGGCTCTAATTCGAATTTGGAATTTTATTACCCCACCGACGGGGGAGGGGTTTTCCTGCAGCGCAAAGTAAGCGGTACAGGGACCGCCAGCACCACCAACGCCCGGATAACGGTGTATTGCGGGGCAGACGCAACCCAGACTTTGTCGATTAAAGTGATCGGCATTGAAATGGTCTATATACCGCAAGGGACGTTCCGCGCCGGGGACGGCCGTAGTTATGCAGGGTTCATCGGTGGTACTTTTACGACCCCCTGGCACATTGCGAGCGAGGCAAGTATTAACACGGCCGGTAACCCCGTCGGCCCCCGGTATTATGTTTCTGCGGGCAATTCAGGGGAATTTGCCAGCGGGTCGGTGTTTACCGTACCCGATGAATTTCCTAAAGGCTTTGCCGCTTTTTATGTCATGAAATACCCAGTCACGGAGGGACAGTGGGTGGAATTCGTCAACAATATTTCCGATACAGCTAAGGTCAACCGCGACATCACAGGGACAGGCGGTAAGAAATCCGATAGTGTAGTCAAGCGCAATACGATTTCCTGGCCGGGCACAGGCAATGCTTCGACCACCCGTGAAGACCGGGCCATGAGTTATTTGAGCTGGATGGACCTAGCCGCTTATCTGGATTGGGTCGCCTTGCGCCCTTTAACTGAACTGGAGTATGAAAAGATCGCCCGGGGGCCGGTCTCGACCGTTCAGGGTGAATATGCCTGGGGAAATACCAATTTGACCGCTGGAATGACCTTTGCCGGAAGCCCGGAGGACGGCAACGAGACGTTCATTTCCGCCAATGCAGCCAATGCCATTTATAATTCGACGACCTTTAGCGAAGGGGACAGTTATTTGGGTGCTGAATATCAGCAGGGGCCGGTGCGTCCGGGAATATTTGCGGCCACCTCAGCAACACGTCAAAGATCGGGCGCGGGTTATTACGGGGTCATGGACCTTTCGGGAAATTTGTTTGAACGGGCGGTCACCGTCGGGAACACGACCGGTATTACATACTATCCCGTGCATGGGGATGGTTCTATCAACACCCTTTCAGGTTACGAAGGTAATGCCCGTCAATTAGGTTGGCCGGGCACAGATGCGATCGGTACCCGAGGGGTGACCGGCGCCACCGGGATTGGTGTGCGCGGCGGCAGCTGGGAAAGCCTTTGGGGCCTATTGCGGGTCTCCGACCGCAGTTACGCGGCGTTTACACATACCGCCCGGGATAACCGCGGTGGAGGGCGCGGGGCCAGAAGTATTTCGCTGACGAGCTATCCGCGATGCGGAGATGGAAGTTTATCTCCGCCTGAACAATGCGAAGCTCTGCTCGACCCGGCCTGCAGCGCAAATTGCGAAAAAACGAAGTAAGAAGCGCTTTTACCTCCACCAATTTCGGTCAAGGCTCCGATATTGGATGGCCTCGGCCACATGTTCGGCCCCTAAATTTTCTTTCCCATCAAGATCGGCAATGGTCCGGGAAATTTTGAGTATCTTGTCATGGGCGCGCGCCGATAATTCCAATTCATCAATGGCTTTCTTCAACAGTTCCTTGCCGTCGTCATTCAGCGGACAATGTTCCTTGACCTGTTTGTGGTTCATCTGGGCGTTGGCAAAGATGGAGAGGCCCTTAAAACGTTCTTTTTGAACGGTGCGGGCTTGGTCGGTACGTGATTTGACCTCGGCCGATGATTCCCCCCTTTGTATCGTCAAGAGCTCCGCGGACCTCAAGGCCGGCACCTCCAGATGCAGATCGATGCGGTCTAATAACGGCCCGGAAATTTTGGACAGATATTTTTGTATTTGAAGCGGCGAGCAATGGCATTCTTTTTTGGGATCCGTATACCAGCCGCACGGACAGGGGTTCATGGCGGCAACCAGCATGAACTGGGCTGGAAATTTGAGCGCTTTGCTGGCGCGGGCGATCGTGATTGCACGGTCCTCCAAAGGCTGGCGCAGGGCTTCCAGGACATTGCGGTTGAATTCCGGCAGTTCATCCAGGAATAAAATACCGTTATGGCTTAATGTGATCTCTCCGGGCCGGGGAACGGAACCGCCGCCGACGAGGGCTACATCGGAAGAAGTATGGTGCGGCGCACGAAATGGCCGCGCGGTCAATAAACTTTCCTGCGGCTGTATCAACCCGGCGACGGAATGGATCTGCGTTGTTTGGAGCGATTCTTCCAGGGTCATGGCGGGAAGGATCGTCACCAATCGCTGGGCGAGCATGGTCTTACCGCTCCCCGGCGGGCCGATCATCAGAATGTTGTGTGCTCCCGCCGCCGCGATCTCGAGCCCTCTCTTGACAAAGGTCTGGCCCTTGACATCGCTTAGGTCGATCTCATAACCTTTGGCCTTTTGCAGCAAGACCGTGCGGTCAACGGTGAATTTAGCGATAAGATCAGGCGATTGCAGGAAGGCCGCGACCTGATTTAAATTTTCCGCCGGGAAAATAGCCGCTCCTTCCGCGACCGCCGCTTCGGGGGCGTTCGATGCGGGAAGAACAATACCTTTAAATTCATTTTTGGGAACGGATATGGCGGCGGTCAATGCGCCGTAAATAGGCTGCAGATTCCCGTCGAGCGAGAGTTGGCCCAGGATAAGGTATTCTTTCAGGCGGGAGGCCTCGATTTGACCGGTTGCCGCCAGGATCCCTAAGGCGATCGCCAGGTCGAAGGAGGAGCCTTCCTTTTTAATATCGGCCGGGGAGAGATTGACCGTGATGCGCTGGGCGGGGAATTCAAATCCGCTGTTGCGCAGAGCCGCGCGCACCCGTTCCTTGCTTTCCCGGACGGCGTTGTCGGGAAGGCCCACAATGATGGTTGCCGGAAGGCCATTGGCCACATCGACTTCGATTGTGACGGAATAGGCTTCCAGGCCGATGATACCGCAGGAGAAGACTTTGGCTAACATGGATAGTGATACTTTAGACTTTCAGAGGGGTAAAGCGAGGGGAAAAGCTTGCTTTTTTTAAAACTGATAGGTAAAATATCATAACATTTCATAAAAGTCAATCCGTCTCTGTTGGGCCGTCTAGGGCTTAACATTCTTTATGCAAAAAAGCATTTTAGCGACCATTCTGAGCAACAAGATCCTGATGGCGACCATCGCTGTTTGGGCGATCGCGCAGACCATCAAGGTCATGCTGGGCATAGCGCGCGAAAGAAGGTTCAATTTTAAGTGGTTTATAGGCACCGGCGGCATGCCTTCGAGTCATGCGGCCGGCGCGGCGGCCCTGGCTACGTTATGCGGATTACATGTGGGATTTGATTCGGCCGTATTTGCCTTGACCGGTGTTTTTGCGCTGGTCACTATGTTTGATGCGCAAGGCGTGCGCCGGGCCACGGGTCAGCAGGCGGAGATCCTCAACAAGATCCTCGATGATATCTATTGGAAGGGGAAGTTCGAGATCAGCAAATTGCAGGAACTTATCGGTCACACGCCCATCCAGGTCTTTATGGGCGCTTTACTGGGTATTGCCCTGGCCTTTATTTTTTATTATGAATGGTTCATTCCAGCCAAACCGGTCCCTTTAAGGTAAAGGAGAGTATAGAGTGAATAAACGCAATCTTATCCTGGTTGTCGGCTTGGCCCTCGTGGTCCTGGTCGTCATTTTGATCCCGAAAAAGAAATCAGACCCTCAGGCCGCTTCCCGTTCCCAAACGGCCAAAGAGCTTTATATACAGGCCACTTCTCTGAAAAAGGACCGGCAGCTGATGGAAGCCAAGGCCGCGTATCAAAAGATTTTGAATGAATATCCCGGCATCAAGAATGTTGAGCAGATCCAAAACGAGCTCGAGAATGTCAATATGGATATCATTCTTTCCGGCGCTAATGAGACCAAGACGGTCGTCCATGAGGTTCAATCCGGAGACAGCCTGGCCAAGCTGGCCAAAAAATACAATACGACCATTGAGCTGATCAAGCTGATGAACAATCTCAAAAGTGATATTATTACCGTCGGTCAGAAGCTGAAGGTATGGACCGGGCAATTTAATCTGTACGTCGACAAATCACAGAATATCCTCATCCTGCGTGACGGCGATGAGCTGGTCAAGATCTACAATGTATCGACGGGAGAGAATAACAGCACGCCGGTGGGAACGTTCAAGATCATCAATAAACTGATCGACCCTGTCTGGTTCAATAAGGGTGCGGTCGTCCCGCCGGACAGCCCGGCCAATGTCCTGGGAAGCCGGTGGATGGGCTTTGATCTTCCCGGTTACGGTATCCACGGGACGGTCGATCCCGACAAGATCGGCCAGCAGGTAACCGCCGGCTGCGTGCGCATGCGCAACGAAGAGGTGGAAGAACTGTATTCCCTGGTGACCGTAGGGACCGAAGTGGTCGTGGTCGATTAATTTTGCCTGCCGCCCGCTTTCGAGGGCAGGCAGGAGAAAGAAACGATGAGCATACTGGATTTTGAAAAACCGATCGTCGAGCTTGAAGCCAAGGTCAATGAGCTGCGTAATTTCGGCTCCAGCAAAAAGATCAACCTTGAGCCAGAGATAAAAAAACTTGAGCAAAAGCTCGAGAAAATGAAGTCCGAGATCTACAGCAAATTGACGGACTGGCAAAGGGTCCAGATCGCCCGCCATCCGCGCCGGCCTTACACGCTGGATTATATCCACATGATAACAAACGAATTTATCGAGCTGCACGGTGACCGGCTCTTTGCCGATGATCTTGCGCTTATCGGCGGATTTGCCAAGATCGAGGACACCAAGGTTTTGATCATGGGCCACCAAAAAGGCCGCGACACCAAGGAGAACGTCATGCGCAATTTCGGCTGCGCCCATCCGGAAGGTTACCGGAAGGCCTTGCGCCTGATCCAAATGGCCGGGAAGTTCCATGTTCCCGTCGTCATCCTGATCGACACTCCCGGCGCCTATCCCGGCGTAGGGGCGGAAGAGCGCGGGCAGGCCCAGGCCATCGCGACCAATATCCGTGATATGAGCGGCATAGGAACACCCATCATCGCCGTTATTATCGGAGAAGGCGGAAGCGGAGGCGCTTTGGGCGTCGGCGTGGCCGATCGTGTCCTGATCCTGCAAAATGCCTATTATTCGGTCATTTCTCCGGAAGGTTGCGCTTCCATCCTGTGGCGCAGCAGCACCAAGGCCTCGGAGGCCGCCAATGCGCTACGCATCACCGGCGAGCATTTACTGAAATTCGGCATCGTTGATGAAGTCATTCCCGAACCTCCGGGCGGCGCTCACCGCAATCCCGAAGAGGTGGCCGAGAACCTGAAAGCCGCATTATTAAGACACCTCAAAGACCTTAAAAGCATTCCTTCCGATTCGCTTCTGGATTCCCGCTATAAAAAATTCCGTCAGATCGGTGAGTTTGTAGAGAAATAAGTCATATGTCGTATGACATATGACTTTTATTAAATTATGAAGCCCGACATCAGAGATCTTTCTTTTGAAGAGCTTGTCCAATATCTGGAGAGGATAGGGGAAAGGTCTTTCCGCGCGCAGCAGGTCTTCGAGTGGATCTATCAAAAGAACGTATGGTCTTTCGACGACATGCCCACGTTGTCCAAGGAGCTGCGCGACAGACTGAAAAACGATTTTATCCTGCGGCCCAACAAGGTTGCGGAAAAGCTCGTCTCTGAAGACGGGACAACGAAATTTTTGTTCGATCTGGAAGACCGTGAAAAAGTAGAGAGTGTTCTTATCCCCACGCCCACACGCACGACCGCCTGCATCTCCACCCAGGCCGGCTGCAAGTTCGGCTGCAAATTCTGCGCGAGCGGCATCGGCGGCTGGACGCGCGATCTTTCCTGCGCGGAAATTCTGACGCAGGTCCTTCAGGTCAAAGATGAAGCGCTCCGGCACAAAAAACCTTTGTCGAACATCGTCTTTATGGGAACCGGCGAACCGCTGGATAACTTTTCCAATCTGATGAAGGCCATCCGCATCATCAACGCGGAAAGGGGGATGAATATCGGCGCGCGGCACATCACCATTTCTACCGTCGGGATCGCTCCCAGGATCAAGGAGTTAAGCCGGGAAGGACTTCAGGTCGAATTGGCGGTCTCTTTGCACGGTTATGATAATGAATCGCGTAACCTTCTCATGCCGGTCAACCGCAAATATCCGTTCGACGACCTGATCGCGGCCTGCCGCGAATACGTCAAGGTGACCAAGCGGCAGATCACCTTCGAGTACATCCTCATCAAAGACATCACCTGCACGGAAAAAGCCGCCGCCAGCCTGCAAAAAGCCTTCAAGGGGCTTATCTGCAAAATGAATCTTATCCCCTATAACCCCGTCTCTGAATTCGATCACAAAACCCCTTCGCGGGAAGAGATGATGGCCTTCAGAGACAGTCTGGAAAAGTTCGGGATACATGCCACTATCCGCACGCCCCGGGGAAGGGATGCGGCCGCCGCCTGCGGTCAATTAAGACATTTTTCCAGCAAAGCTTAATCTTTTATATAGATACGGAATAGATGGACAGGGTAGATCATTTGGAAGGTTTCGCCCTGATGCCAGTCCTCAAATGTTTCCTTGCCGACGAGGACCAGCGCATAATTCCTTTCCAGGAAATCGCGAAAGGCCATGTCCGGATTATTGGACCAGAGCCCGAGATCGGTGATATAAACCGGAGAACCTTTGTTCAGTAAGTCGTCGACGGTTTGCTTATAGCGGGCAAACTGTTCTTCGGTGATCGGATCAAGTATTGAGATCAACTGGGGGATGGTCTCACGTCGGGCGTAATGCCGGACGATGACCGTTTCATCGCCGGTTATAATGACGGCATCCGGCGGGGTTTTTTCGCCCACCCACCGGGCAAAGCCGGTCAGATAATCATGCTGGTGACGTGTCCAGAGGACGGGAAAAATGTCCAGGACCAGAAGACCCATGATAAAAAGAAAAAAGGAAACCGCCGTGACTTTCAAGACCCTCCCCAGTCGCAGCAGTCGTTCGAACAGAAACCCCTGACCAAGGACCAGCGGTACATAGCTTATGATCAAAAAACGTTCGACGGTACTGGATAAATTGGCATAGAACGCAAGAGGCAGGAAGAACCACAATATAAGGAAGAAAAAGACTTTCCTGTTCTCCCGCGCGATCAGGGCCAGGCCGATCAGCGCAACGAGCAGACCGCCCCAGGTAAAGTTCCTTTCAGTAAGAAAAATAGTCCAAGAAAGCGATGCCTCGTTAAATCCCAGAAAATTTTTTATCAAGCCCCTTTGCCAGAACTCGCCCATTTGCGACCCGTAATGCTCTCCGCTTAATAGAAGAGGCAGATGCAGGACGGCCACGATAAAGCCGGTGATCCCTCCGAAAATAACGATGTCCTTCAACCGCGTTTTCCACACGTTGCCGCCGGCCTGACGGAAAAAGAGAAAACACAGCGCCGGCACCATCAAGGCCAGGTCTTGAATGCGCGTGGCGCCCAAAAGCCCGGCCGCCACAGCGCTAAAAAGAAGATAATGCCGTTTACCGCTTTCCTCATAAAGAAGGAAATAATAAACCGTCATCAACAGCAGAAGTATGGCCGGGGCATGATTTTTTCCGTAGACCGATACGCCCAGAAAGACGGGAAGAACGGAGAACATGACCGCGGCGAAGAGAGCGGTTTTTTCGTTCAGGAGTTTTTTCCCGACTAAATACAAGGCCGGAACACAGAGCGCGCCGGAGACCACGCTCATGAAATTAACGGCCGTGACCGGGTCGGTTATGCCGAAGGGTTTGAGGATGAGGATAAAGAACGCGCCCAAAACAACGGCAAAGGGATAGCCCGAGCCGTACAGGTAGTGCAGACGCAGGGTCTCGAGCGTGGCTTGGGATTTCATGGCGAGATCGAAACAATCGAGATGATACGGCCCTTTACTGATAAGGGCCAAGCGCAAAAGAAAGCCGGCAAGAAACAAAAGGAAGGGAACAAAAAGAGGGTGGTTTTTGTTCATAGCAGGAAAACTGGTGCTGGAGGAGGGAGTTGAACCCTCACGTCCGCGAGGACACCGGTTTTTGAGACCGGCGCGTATGCCATTCCGCCACTCCAGCGCATGCTTCCGTTAAGCTTTAAAAGCTTCCCGGACCGTATGGTGCGTCAAAAAATAAATGACCGCCGCGTGATAAATGATCGAAACCAAGTTCTTGAAAGAACCGGGAATATGCGTCTCCAGGGCCCCGTTCAGATAAATGATGTCCGTGAAGATAAGGACCTTGCTCAGGACGATCACCGACGAGAAATACAGCAGGGCCTGATAGGCCAGACGGTTTTGCCGCAGCAATCCGATCCCGATCAGGGTCGACATGACGGAAGTCAAAAGAACGAAGACAAAGACATTCGGTGTCTTATGACCGATACTGAAGATGGAAGCAATCACTGTTGAAACAAACGTCAAACCGCCGATCAAGATCTCGATAGTGCCGATAATAGTGATGGTGTTCAGGTGTTTCAAAATAAATGGTGGAGCTGAGGGGAGTTGAACCCCTGACCCCTTGCATGCCATGCAAGTGCTCTCCCAACTGAGCTACAGCCCCCAAAGTTTATGTCAAATTATCTGTTAGTAAATACTGGCTTAGCAGGATCTCCCAATCCCGACGTTCCGCTAGAGCGGAACGCGGGACTCCGCCTTCCTTCTAAAGCTTTTGGTAAAGGCGGGCTGAGCTACAGCCCCCAATTTTTTCATTTATTATTTTAGGAAAAAAATTGGGGTGTGCCAACTTACCTTAATTTGTTTGGAAAAGTTGGTACCCCGTTAAAAAAAGATTTATAGACTATATCATCCCGCCTTTTCTTTGTCAATCAGGCGGATGGGGGTGTCTTTGTAAACCATTTTCCATCCAACGGTTGACAATAAAAATAAACGACGTTATAGTGAAAGCCATGCCACGCTATTATTTTGACTATGCCGCGACCAGCCCCGTCGATCCGGAAGTCGTCGGGGCCATGGAACCCTTCTGGTCCGAAAATTTCGGGAACCCTTCCAGTCCGCATGAGACCGGCCGTAAGGCACATAAGGCGCTGGAAGCCTCGCGCGAAACTGTGGCCAAATTCATCGGCGCTAAACCCGAAGAGATCGTCTTTACCTCTTGTGCCACCGAGGCCAATAATCAGGCTCTTATGGCCGCTGCCCGCAGCCTGCGTAAAAAAGGCGATCATATCATCATTTCCGGCGTCGAACACCATTCGGTCTGGAAACCGGCCGAATTTCTGCAAAAAGAGGGTTATGAAGTCACCATTGCACCGGTCGACGGGGACGGCCTTGTCGACCCCTCCTATATAGAGAAAGCCGTGACCGATAAGACCATCCTGATCTCGGTCATCCACGCGAACAATGAGATCGGCACGATCGAGCCCGTTGCCGATGTCGGAGCGATCGCCCGGAAAAAGAAAATATTGTTCCATACCGACGCTGTTCAATCCATCGGCCAGATACCGGTCCATGTTGAGACGCTCAACGCTGATCTGTTGAGCATCGGCGGTCATAAATTTTACGGGCCCAAGGGCATCGGTGCTCTCTATGTACGCAAAGGCGTTGAGATCGAACCGTTCTTGTTCGGCGGCGATCAGGAACGGGGAAGGCGAGGAGGGACGGTGAATGTCGCTTTTGCGGCCGGCTTAGCCAAGGCCGTCGAACTCTGCCGTCAAAAAATGGATACAGAAACAAAAAAGCAAACGCAGTGGCGTGATCATCTGTTCGTCGAGATCCCCAAACGTATAAGCGGTGTTAAGATCAACGGCCACCGCACAAAGCGTTTGCCCAAGAATGTGCACATTTCCATCGACGGAGTTTCCAGCGAAGCGCTTCTCCTGAATTTGGACATGGCCGGCATTTGTGCCTCCATGGGCTCGGCCTGCACCTCGGGTTCGGTCAAGGTCTCGCGCGTCCTCAAAAGCATCGGGCTTTCGGATGAAATGGCCTTGAGTTCACTCCGGATCAGCCTGGGCCGGTGGACAACGGATGAGGATGTCGAATATTTATTGAACGAACTGGAAAAGATCGTAAAGAAGTTGAGGAAATAATGCTCAGCAAGATCCTCTATGCCTTAAAAAGTCATGACGGCTATATTTCCGGCGAAGAAATAAGCGGCAGCCTCAACATCAGCCGGGCCGGTATCTGGAAATACATCCAGGAACTGCGCGGCCAAGGGTATGAGATCATTGCCGTGCCGCATTTGGGGTATCAATTGGCCTCCTCTCCTGATAAGCTCTTTCCCGAAGAGATCAAATTCAAGTTGGGCACAAAATTCATCGGCAAAAGCGTTCAGTATTTCGATACGCTCGATTCGACCATGGACGAGGCGTTCCGTTTAGGTATGGCCGGTGCGGAAGAAGGGACGGTGATTTGCGCCGAAGGACAACATAAAGGCCGCGGCCGCTTGGGCCGCAATTGGGCTTCGCCTAAGGGCAAGGGTGTGTATGTTTCCGTTCTGCTTCGCCCCAAATTACAGCCGGTCATGGTGCCGCAATTGACGCTGTTGTGCGCGGTCGCCGTGGCCGAGGCCATCCGAAGCGCCACCGGGGTTGATGTCGCCATCAAATGGCCCAACGACCTCCTGGTCAACCATAAAAAGATCGTCGGCATTCTGACCGAAATGAGCGCAGAGATCGACCGTGTGAACTTTGTGGTCATCGGTATCGGCATCAATGTCAACACCACGGCTTCCCAGCTTCCGTCGCATGCGACCTCTTTGCGCCAGGAAACACAGAAGAGCCTTTCGCGCGTCGAGATCCTGCAGGAAGTCCTGCGCCGCATCGAATACTGGTATTTGCGCTTTCAGGAGGAGGGTTTCGCGCCCATCCTGAAGGAATGGAAAGAATTTTCCGCCACCATCGGCCGCAATGTACGCGTAGCCGACGCCAAGCAGGTGATCGACGGCAAGGCGATCGGTATCGCCGATGACGGCGGGCTGCTGATCAAGAGCCATGCCGGCGTCATCATTAAGAAGATGGCCGGCGATGTCATTCAAATCAGTTAAAGGACACATGACACAAGACACATGTGTCATTTGTCATGTGTCTACTTAAGACATGCATCATACCTTCATCAAAGAAACATTGCAGGAATTGGAAGGCAAAGGATTACGCCGCACTTTACGCCGCATTGACGGCGCCCAGGGCGCGCATGTCCTCATCGACGGAAGGGAATTGATCAATTTTTGTTCCAATGATTACCTGGGGCTTGCCGGCGATCCGCGGCTTAAAGAGGCGGCGATCGCCTCGATCACCAAGGACGGACTTGGTGCCGGTGCTTCGCGTCTAATCTGCGGCAACATGAGCGCCCATGAGGCGCTCGAGAAAAGATTAGCGGTGTTTAAGGGCGTTGAAAGCGCGCTGGTTTTCAGCACCGGCTACATGGCCAACGTAGGGATCATTTCAAGTTTATTCGGCCGCGATGATCTTATTCTCTGGGACCGCCTCAACCATGCCTCCATCATCGACGGCATCAAATTGAGCGGAGCCGAGCACAAGCGTTATCCGCACCATGACATGGAGGCGCTGGAAAAACTGCTGAAGGAAAGCGCGTCCTTCAAAAAGCGCTGCATCATCACGGACACGGTTTTCAGCATGGACGGTGATATCGCGCCTTTAAAAGAGATCGCAGCCCTGGCTCGACAATACGGTGCGATGGTCATGGTCGATGACGCGCACGGGTTCGGCGTTTTGGGAAAGACCGGAAAAGGCGCCGCTGAGCTTTGCGGTGTTGAAAGCGCGATTGACATTCAGATGGGGACTTTATCGAAAGCGGCCGGCTCCTTCGGCGCGTACTGCTGCGGTTCATCGCAGCTCATTGAGTTTTTGATCAACAAGAGCCGCAGTTTCATGTTCACGACCGGCATGCCGCCGTCGGTCGCAGCCGCCTCGGTCGCCGCGATCGATATCATCGAACACGAGCCTCGACGCCGGCAGCAATTATGGAAGAATAGGGAATATATGGTGAATGGATTAAAACGTCTGGGTTTTGATACGATGAACTCGACAACACCGATCATTCCTATTTTGATCGGAGAGCCGGAAAAGGCTGTTTTATTTTCGCAGAAATTATTCGAAGATGGGATTTTTTTGTCCGCGATCCGTCCGCCCACGGTCCCGCCCAACACTTCGCGCTTGCGGCTGACCGTCATGGCGACCCATACCCAAAGCGATCTGGACGCGGCGCTTGATAAGATTTCCGGGATCGGCAAAGACCTATGCCTCATATAAAGGCAGCGAGTAATATTGAGTGGTTTTATGACCTGGAAGGCGAAGGGGAGAATGTCCTTTTCCTCCACGGCTGGGGCGTTGACCGCCGGATCTGGCGCCAACAGAGCAAATATTTCATGGATCATTACAGGGTCATGTCCATTGATCTTCCCGGCCACGGTAAAAGCAGTTTTCAGCTGGTCCCGCTCTTGGCCATGGCGCAGGATTTAAGCGAGATATTGGGCCGCGTGGGATTTAATTCATGTCATGTCGTGGCCAGTTCTTTGGGTGGGATGTTCGCCCTGAAGCTCTATGAGCTCGAGCCGCAGAAATTCAAGCGCATGATCTTTGTGGGGTCCCTGGCTAAATTCGCCAAGTCGGAAGAATACCCTTACGGGCTTGATGTGGAGCAGATCCGTAAATTGAATGGCCAGCTCAATACCGCGTATCCGTCGATCGTGAATATCTTTTTCCGCTCGCTGTTCACCAAAGAGGAGCGCGAAAGCCGGCGTTTCAAATGGCTGCAGAAATTCCGCCAGACCGACGAAGTGCCGATCAAAGAAGCCTTGGCCGAATATCTGGACATCCTGGAAAAAGAGGACCTGCGCCCTGTGCTGGACAAAGTGAAAGCGCCGATGCAGTTCATTTTCGGGGAAGGGGATTACATCTGTCCGCCGGAGCTGCAGAAACTATTGATGAAGAAATTCGCGCAAGCGCGATTCGATATTTTCCCGCGGTGCGGGCATTTCCCGTTTTTAAGCAGTCCGCATGAATTTAACGCGGTCGTCGAAGAATTCTTAAAGGACGGCCTTCAATGATCTTCTCGGCCATTGATCAAAGGATCCGCCGGGCATTCTCGGATGCGGCCACCCAGTACGATGTCCTTTCCAGCTTGCAGAAAGAGATCGGCCGCGAGCTCGTCAAAAGGATCGACCATTTGGAGCATGCCCGTTACATTCTCGACATCGGCATGGGCACCGGCTGGATGACCAACCGTTTATCCAATTTATTCCCCGACGCGAAAGTGGCCGGGATCGATTGCGCTCTGGGGATGATCGAACAGGCGCGCAAGAAATATGAAGGGCTCCGCGCGGTCCAGGCCGATGCGCGGATGCTGCCTTTCACAGATGCACAATTCGACATTGTTATTTCAAATCTTTCCTATCAGTGGGTCGGCGGTTTGACCAAGGCCTTCGGCGAGGCCGGCCGCGTGCTGAAAAAAAACGGCGTCTTGTGTCTGACCATGTTCGGCCGGGAAACATTGAAAGAGCTGTTCGTGTCTTTAGAGGCCGTTAAAGGGGACAAGTTTACCGTCGAACGTTTGGCCGGTAAAGAGGAGATCGAAAGCGCGCTGCGTCAATGTGATTTTCGCGATATTATCCTGGAAACAGAGACGATCAAGACGCATTTCCCGGACATGTTTTCTCTGATGAAATGGCTCAAGGACATCGGCGCCAACGTCCTGCCCAAGAACGGTTTTATCGGCAAAGAACTGATGCGCGAGGCCGGTGAATACTACGATAAAAATTTCCGGGAACACTTGGGAATTGTTTCCACGTTTGAGGTCGTATGGATAAAAGCAAAACACTGATCAAGCCGATTTTCATTACCGCAACTGATACCGGTGTGGGGAAGACCGTGACGACCGCCGCGCTGGGCCTGCTTCTGCAAAAAGAAGGGTTCCACGTCGGCGTCATGAAACCTGTGCAGTGCAGCGGGAACGACGCGGCCTGGTTAAAGAAAACTTTAAAGAGCGAAGACCTTTTAAATGATATCAATCCTTTTTATGCGCCGGAACCGCTTTCGCCGCATCTGGCTTTCCGCCGCGCAAAAAAACCGATCGACATCCGGAAAATTATTGCCGCTTATCAAGAATTCTCTGCCCGATACGACATTGTCCTGATCGAAGGCGCCGGCGGATTAATGGTGCCGTTGACGGAAAACTATCTGGTCGCGGATTTGATCCGGGACTTGAGCGCGCAAACGCTCGTTGTTGCGCGTTTGGGCCTGGGAACGATCAACCACACCCTTTTAACGGTCGAGCAGGCGAAGGGGAAAGGGTTAAATGTCGCCGGGATAATTTTCAGCAAGGCCAATAACAAAAAACAAAGCATCCCCGAAAAGACCAACCCCGTCGAGATCGCCAAGTTAAGCGGCGTTCCTGTTCTAGGCATCATTCCCTACATAAAAACTAAGGCGCCGAAAGAGATCCTGAAAAAATGTGCAGGTCAAATAAATTTGAGTCCTTTGCTGGCCGGCCGGGATGAAGACCGCACGCGGGAATGGCAGGATTGGGACAAAAAATACATTTGGCATCCCTTTACGCAGATGAAGGATTGGCTGGAAGATGACCCATTGGTGATCGACCGCGCGGAAGGATGTTATCTGATCGACACGCAAGGAAGGCGTTATCTCGATGGGGTTTCGAGCCTGTGGGTCAATGTGCACGGGCATCGCAAGAAAGAGATCGATCGTGCACTCAAAGCCCAGATCGAAAAGTTAGGCCATTCGACGCTTTTGGGATTGGCCAACACGCCTTCGGTTGAATTGGCGAAGAAGCTTGCTGAGATCGCACCAAAAGGACTTACGAAGATATTCTATTCAGATAATGGTTCAACGGCCGTGGAAGTGGCGCTTAAAATGAGTTATCAATACTGGCAAAATATCGGCCGTCCGCAAAAGAAAAAAATTGTCCATCTTTCAAATTCTTATCACGGCGATACCTTGGGCAGTGTCAGCGTGGGCGGGATCGAGCTATTCCATAAAGTTTATAAGGATTTGATCTTCCCGGCAATTTGTGCGGAACCGCACGAATTGGAATCCATGCTGAAAGAAGAGTATGGTACTATCGCCGCTCTTGTCGTCGAGCCGCTCATCCAAGGCGCGGCCGGGATGCGGTTATGGCCCAAAGGCGCTTTGCGTAAAATTAGGGAGCTTTGCACAACGTACGATATTTTCCTCATCACTGATGAGGTGGCGACCGGTTTCGGCCGCACGGGTAAAATGTTCGCCTGCGAGCATGAAGGTGTCACGCCGGATATCCTGTGCCTGGCCAAGGGATTGACCGGCGGGTATCTGCCGCTGGCCGCGACCCTGACCACCCAGCGGATCTTCGACGGATTTGTGTTCGACTATAAGGAACAAAAAACGTTCTTCCACGGCCACACATACACCGGAAATCCTTTGGGTTGCGCGGCAGCTCTGGCCAATCTGGAGATATTTAAAAAGGAAAGGACACTTGAAAGACTGGCACCCAAGATCAAATTTTTAGAAAAGGGATTAAAAGCCTTTGAAGGCCTTGAGCACGTCGGAGAAGTACGGCAGCTTGGTTTCATGGCGGGCATTGAATTGATCAAGGAGAAAGCTTCCCGAACCTCTTACGATTGGGAGGAGCGCATGGGCGTTAAGGCCTGCCGGAAAGCGCGGGAGCGCGGCGTTATCCTGCGTCCCTTGGGCAATGTGATCGTGCTGATGCCGCCTCTGGCGATATCGACGGAAGAATTGAAAGAGTTATTGGATGTGACGCATTGGGCGATCGGGGAAGTTACAGGAAAAGAAATCATTCCTTCTTCAGATATTTATTCAAAGCAACGCGGATAAGCTTGCCGTAATCGATCTTTTTGTCCTTCTTGTAATAATCCTTGGCCACCAGTTGGCTTTTGTAGGCCTCATGCTGGATCTTGGCGCGTTCTTGTCTTTCCCATCTCTGCACGAGACGGAAGTAAAGGACGAGTCCGATGCTCCCGCTTACAAAGACGAGGAACATGAGCAATTCCAGCCATTCGCGCCTGTCCATGCCTTTATTCTAAGAGATTTAGGTGGTTTTTCTGTAAATTTCTTACTTTTTCTTAGTCGGGCGACACCGTTGCGTCTCCGGCGGAGTATGTTATAATAATGCCTCTCGTAGGAAATTAATATGATCACCGTCAATTCGAACAAGAAAAAAGTCTTCGTCGCCATGTCCGGCGGCGTGGATTCTTCGGTCGTGGCCGGCCTGATGAAGGAAGCCGGGCACGATGTCGTGGGGGTCACCATGTGCTTTAGCATCACGCACCCCAACAGCAAGAAACCGTCCTGCTGCGGGGTCGACGGCATTCAGGATGCCAAGCGTGCGGCCTCCATCCTCGATATCCCGCACTATGTGCTGGATTTTGCCAAGGACATCAACGACCATATCATCGATAATTTCACCTCCGAATATCTTGCGGGCCGCACGCCCAACCCGTGCGTGCGCTGCAACCAGCATTTAAAATTCGGCTCGCTTTACAGCCGCGTGATGGAATTGGGCGCGGATGCGCTGGCGACCGGCCATTACGGCAAAATCCATTTCAATCCCCGGAAGAACCGTTTTGAATTAAAGAAGGCCGAGGATTCCCGCAAGGACCAGTCCTATTTTCTCTACAGCATGAAGAAGGAAACGCTGGCGAAAGTTTTATTCCCGCTCGGCGATCTGACCAAACAGGAGGTGCGCGAACTTGCCCGCAAGTACGGGCTCAACACCGCCGAGAAGCCGGAGAGCCAGGACATCTGTTTTGTTCCCGACGGCGGATATCAGCAGTTTTTGGAGAACCGCCTGGGCAAAGAAGTCTTCGCGCCCGGCGATTATAAGAATGAAAAAGGCGAGGTGGTCGGAAAGCATAAGGGGATCGCCTATTACACGATCGGCCAGCGCGAGCGTCTGGGTATTGCCCTGGGTAAACCGGTCTACGTTTACAAAATAGAAAAAGAAACCAATACCGTCTACGTCGGGCCGGAGAATATGCTTTATGCCGACGGGCTCGTGGCGAGCGGATTCAATCCAGTCAGCATGGATATCCCGCAAGAGACGATCGAGGTGAGTGTCCGCATCCGCTACAACGCGCCGGAAATAAAGGGGAGATTGACCAATTTGGGCGAAGGCCGCGTGCGTGTTGATTTCTTCGAACCGCAGAAGTCCGTCACCCCGGGCCAGTCGGTCGTATTTTACGATGGGGATGTGGTCCTGGCCGGGGCCACGATCGATGAGCCGGTACATGCTTTCAACATTTGTGAAAGGTAGCCATGATTAAATTCGACCGTTCTAATTTAAAAGGTTTTGTTTCGCAAAGCGATCTTGAAAAGATCTTGCCGCAGATCAAGAAGGCCCACGAAGATCTGGAAAACAAGACTGGCAAGGGTAGCGATTATCTGGGCTGGGTACGCTTGCCCAGTTCCATCAAAGATTCTTTTCTCCAAGAGCTCTCGGCATTGGCTAAGCAGGTCCAGAAAAACTCGGATTGTCTTATCTCCATCGGTATCGGCGGTTCGTATTTAGGCATCCGCGCCGCACTCGAATATCTTCACAAAGAAAGCACATTGCCGGTGCATTATGTCGGCAACAACATGGACCCGGATTATCTGGCCAATCTTCTGAACGCGGTCAAAGACAAGCGTGTCAGCGCGGTCGTCATTTCCAAGTCCGGTACCACGACGGAACCGGCCTTGGGTTTCCGGATCGTTAAACAGTTTTTAAGCAAAAAATATAAGGAAGCGGAATTAAAAGAACGGATCATCTGCATTACCGATGAAAAAAAAGGCGCGCTCAGAAAAATCGCGGACAAGAACGGGTACAAAAGTTTTGTGATCCCCGATGATGTGGGCGGACGGTTTTCGGTGTTGACGCCCGTCGGGCTTGTTCCCCTGGCCTTGGCCGGAGTCGACATAAAATCCCTGGTCGAGGGAGCGCGTAAAGGAGAAGAAGAATACGGCAAGGCCGATCTTAATACCAATACGGCGTGGCAGTATGCGGGGAGCCGGTATCTTTTGTACAAACAAGGCAAAGAAATAGAGGTGCTCTCGTCTTTTTATGACAATATGGTCTATGTCGCGGAATGGTGGAAACAGCTCTTCGGTGAAAGCGAAGGCAAAGAAGGCAAAGGTATTTTCCCGGCTTCACTTAATCTGACGGCCGACCTTCATTCCATGGGGCAGCTGATGCAGCAGGGCAAGCGCAATATCTTCGAGACGTTCTTGATGCTCGATGAGCCAAAAAATAAAATAACAGTCCCGCCGGACAAAGAAGACCTCGACGGGTTCAATTATGTGGCTGGAAAAGACCTTGATTTTGTCAATAAACAAGCCTACAAAGCAACGGCTATGGCGCATTTTGAAGGCGGCGTCCCCAACATGACGATCTCCCTCTGTAAAGCCGATCCCTTCCATCTAGGCCATCTGTTCTATTTCTTCGAGCGCAGCGTGGCCATCTCCGGTTATCTCCTCGGCGTCAATCCCTTTGACCAGCCCGGCGTGGAAGCCTACAAGTCCAAGATGTTCGCGTTATTGGGAAAGAAATAAAAAAATGTTTCTTCTTTAGTATATTCCTACTTATAATAATATTTATTGCTGCTTGTGAAACCACTCATACCGATCGGGGGAGATCAGTTTGAAGTTACCTAATTTCATGCCGAAGAAGAAGGCGCCGGCCGTTCCGGAGAAACCGGCGGAGACGCCGTCGAAGGCCGCCAAACCGGAAAAACCCGCTCCTGCTCCCAAAATTTCCAAACCGATCCAGAAGAATTTCCTTGCCGGACTGATCTTTGTCGTGACCGCTTTCCTCGGGGTGGTGATCATCGTCTACATGATGATGCAGGCGACCGCCCAAAAAGAAGAACGCATCGGCGAACTCAACGACCTTCTGACACAGCTCAACAACGAAAAGAACATCATCCAGGCGGAGCTCAATCAGCTCAAGGCCCAGGGCGATTCCATCAAGCTGGACAAACTCGTCGAGGCGGCCAGGAGTTTTTACGATCAAGGCGAACTTTCCCGGAAGGAAGGCTTGCTGTGGTTCAACCGCCGCAACAACACGTATTTGATCACCCTCGGCGCCGTGCACGGCCTGGCCGCGGGCAGCACGGTCGCGGTTTTTGACAATGATAACCAGATAGGAACTCTTCAGGTAGAAACCCCTTACGACGTCATTTCCTTTTGCACCCCTGTCAGGTTCACGGATGTAGCCGGTAAAAATTATTATCGGGTCGCTATCGAATAAAAAATTATGGTCGAGAAATTAAAGTTCGGCGAGCTCCTGGTCCGGAACAAGGTCATTACCCCGGCCCAGTTGGAGATCGCCCTTAAAGAGCAGAAAAAGACGGGTGAATTGCTCGGCGCCATCATTCAGCGCCTTGGTTTTGCTGAAGAAGAGTCCCTGTATATGCCGGTCCTGTCGCAGCATATCGGCGTGGAATATGTCCGTTTAAAGGACCTGCCGATCCCGCCCGAGGTCATTCACAAGATCCCGGCGAAGTTCGCCATCCACTACAAGATCGTGCCGATAAAGTTCGAAGGAAACATCCTGTCGGTGGCGATGACGCGGCCGCTAGATATCCACCTGCTGGATGAGATCTCTCTGGTCGTCGAGGACAAGATCAAGCCTGTCCTGGCGAGCGAAAAAGACATCGCCGAGGTCATCCGCAAATATTACGGCGTCGGGGCGGACACCATCGAGCAGATGATGGTGGACAAGAACATCGCCCCGCAAGCCCAGGAACCTGCGGCCGAGGAGATCGGCACCGAGGCCTCGATCAGTAAATTTTTGAGCGAAATCTTTCTGGAGGCATACAATGACCGCGCGACGGATATCCACATCGAACCTTATGAAGATGAGCTGAAGATCCGTTACCGCGTCGACGGGATCTTGTATGACGCCAAAGTCCCGGCGAACATCAAGCATTTCAAGGATTCGATCAATTCCCGGATCAAGATCATGTCGAACCTGAACATCGCGGAGAAACGCCTGCCCCAGGACGGCCGGTTGAAGGTCAAGGTCGCGGACGCGGACCTCGACCTGCGCGTTTCTTTTTTGCCGTCGCAGTTCGGCGAAAGCGTCGTGTTGCGCGTGCTCAATTCCGCGCGGCTTTTTTCGTTCGACGAACTGGGATTGAACGGCCCCGAGCGCCAGGTCCTCGACCAGATGATCAAAAGGCCGCACGGGATCATTTTTCTGACCGGCCCGACGGGAAGCGGCAAGACGACGACGCTGTATTCCTGCCTTTCGCGCATCAACACACCGGACCATAAGATCATCACGATCGAAGACCCGATCGAATACCAGCTCAGAGGCGTCACGCAGATCCAGATCAGTCCGCGGGTGGGGCTGACCTTTGCGGCGGGCCTGCGTTCCATGCTGCGCCACGATCCCGATGTCATGATGGTCGGCGAGGTGCGGGATTTTGAGACAGCGGAGATCGCGATCCGCATCGCCCTGACCGGACATCTCGTTTTTTCGACCCTCCACACCAATGACGCGGCGAGCGGTGTGACCAGGCTTTTGGACATGGGCGTTGAGCCGTATCTTATCTCGAGTTCGGTTTTATGCATGATCGCGCAGCGCTTGGTACGCGTGATCTGTCCGCGCTGCAAAGAACCCGTTGAGCTGAACGCCGAGGTGTTAAGAGAGCTGGGTGTCGAGGGAACGTCGGCAAAAGCCTTTCAGGGCCGCGGGTGCGAGACCTGTCATTTTCTGGGGTATACGGGGCGCGCGGCCATTTATGAATTTTTGACCGTCGATGAGGAGGTCCGCAATATGATCATGCAGCGGGCGACCGCCAGTCAGATCCAGAACAGGGCTGTGGCCAAGGGGATGACAAGTTTGCGCCGGGCCGGATGGGAAAAAGTAAAGCAGGGGATCACGACGGCCGAAGAAGTGCTCAGGGTAACGCAGGAGATAACAACATAAACGTCCTATGCCCAAATTTTCCTATAAAGCCAAAGAAGGCCCCGGTAAACTGGTCACGGGGATGGTCGAAGCGGAGAATATGGATATAGCCGTCAAAAAAGTCCTGGACCTGGGGTTTTCGCCGATCGATATCCAGCCGCAAAAGATCTCCGACGGTCCCAAGGAAGAAGCGGCGCATAAGCCGGTTTTTACGTTCCGTAAATCCGTAAGGCCTTCGATCATTGTTCTTTTTACACGGCAGTTGAGCGATCTTGTGGATGCGGCCATTCCGATCTTAAGGGCGCTGCAGCTGGCCGAACGGCAGACGCGCCACGCGTATTTTAAAACGGTCCTCGGTCAAATGCATTCTTTTGTCCGCGACGGAGGCAGCCTTTCGGGCGCGTTAAGCCAGCATCCGTCCATCTTCCCGCCCCTGTATATCAACATGGTCCGCGCCGGAGAGGTCAGCGGCCAATTGGGGTTGGTGCTCAACCGTTTGGCCGGACTTCTGGAAAAAGACCAGGAAACGCAGCTGCGCATCCGGTCCAGCCTGGCCTATCCGATCTTTGTGCTGGCCGTCGGGGTCTTGTCGGTCTTTGTCCTGCTGACGTTCGTTATTCCGCGGTTGACCGTGATCTTTGAGGATTTTAACCAGCAGCTTCCTTTGCCGACGGTGATCTTGATGCGCACGAGTGATTTTTTCGCGCGGTTCTGGTGGCTGATCGGGGTCATTGCCGCGGTCGCTTTTGTTTATTTCCGGCGCTGGTCGCTTACCGAGAAGGCCAAGATATGGATCGCGACAAAGCAGTTGAACACGCCCATTCTGGGTGATTTTATTCTGGAGGTGGAAGTGGGGCGTTTCAGCCGTACCATGGGAACGCTGGTGGAAAGCGGGGTCGTGATCATCGATGCACTCCATTCGGTCCTGCCCTTGCTCGAGAATGAGGTCCTGCGGCAGGAAATGAAAGAGGCGATCGATGAGGTGACCCATGGATCAAGCTTGGCGGCGGCCTTACGAAAATCACCATTCTTCCCGGAGGCGGCGGTCAACATGATCGCGGTCGGGGAAGAGACCGGACGGTTGGAAAAAGGGCTTTTTAAACTGGCGGATTCCCTCGAGCGCCAGGCGGATGCGACCGCCAAGACCATGGTCTCGCTCGTCGGGCCGGCTTTTCTGGTCATTGTCGTGGGCCTGATCGGCGCGGCCGTCATTTCCATGCTTTTACCGATTTTTAAAATGAATTTGATCGTACAGTAAGAGGAGGCAATACATGCGCAAACAACGAAAGGGCTTCACGCTCATTGAGATCATGCTTGTGGTCATCATCATCGGGATCCTAGCGGCGATGGTGATCCCGAATTTAGCCGGCCGCGGGGAGCAGGCGCGACGGGCCGCGGCCCAATCGGACATAGAGGCGAACCTTGCGACTGCCTTGGACCTTTACGAGATCGACAACGGCCGTTATCCGGCGACCGAACAGGGCCTTTCGGCTCTTATCCAGGAACCCACGGCTCCGCCGGAACCGCGTCAGTGGAACGGGCCTTATCTAAAAAAGAAAAGGATCCCCGATGATCCTTGGGGGCGTCCTTATGTTTATGTTAATCCCGGCACGCACAACACGGAAGGATATGACCTTTCTTCGCTGGGCCCCGACGGAGTCGAAAGCGCCGATGATGTCACGAACTGGCAGGATGTACAAGAAGAATCGCAGCCCTAAGGGGCTGCTTCCTTTATCCCCGTCCGACCTGGCGAGGGCGGGGGGATTTACCCTGGTCGAACTGGTGCTGGTGGTCATTATTCTGGCGGTTATTTTGGGGTTGGCGGTGCCGAATTTCAAGAATTCGTTTTCGCGCTTATTGTTGCAGCAGACGGCCAGCGATCTTTCTTACGCGATGCAGTATGCCCAAAGTCGGGCCATCCAGAACGGCCTGCAGGAAAAACTGGTGTTTGACGAACAGCGCAAGACGTATGTGCTGCACGAAGAACGCGATGATGAGGAAACGGGGGAAAAAGAGTTTGCGGCTCCGCGGGGACGGTGGGGCAGGGTCCGCGCTGTTCCCGGAAGGATCACTCTCGAGATCGTACCGGATGAAATAAATTTTTTTCCCGATGGAAAGATCGACCGCCTGCGCGTTTACGTCTGCCAGAAGAATGATTGCATGACGGTCTCGACCCGTGAGCAGACCGGGTATGTGGATGTTTATGAAGGACGTTTGGAGTAAACGATGAAAAATGATCGCGGTGTCATCGCCGTTCTGGTCTTGTGGATCCTGGCAGTGTTGAGCATCCTGTCTGTGGGCCTGGGCCGGCAGGCGAGCATCGAGATGTCGCTCTTGAAACAGGAGATCAGGAACTTTAAAGGAAAATACTTGGGATGGGCCGGGGTTGTGTATGCCCTGGACCGCATGGCCCAGGATTATAAGGACGACACCACCAAGCAGTTCGACACGCTGTATCAGTGCGGCATCCGGTTGGGGGATAAGACCCCGCAGGAACTTTTGGGCGATATTCCCGTCGGCGAAGGCTTGATGGACATCGGATATACCGCTGACCTCGACGGCACAGGCGCGCAGTTTCATTACGGCCTGCGGGATGAAGAAAGCAAGATCAACATCAATGCCCTGACGCTGGAAACGCGGGATGTCCTGGGTCAATTGATCGTCATGGCGGGATTTGATGAGACTCAGGCCGGCACGATCGTGTTCTCGGTCCTGGATTGGAAAGACCAGGACAATGTCTTAAGCCAATCGGAACTGGGTGCCGAGGACGGTTATTACATGGGTCTGGAGCGGCCGTACCATTGCAAAAACCGGCCCTTTGAAAGCGTCGAAGAACTGCTTCTGGTCCGCGGGGTAACGCCGGAAGTTTTTGCCGCGATAAAAGATTTCATCACCATTTATCCGCGGCAGGGGAATTTTGTCATCAACTTTGATACAGCCTCCCCGACGGTCCTGCGGGCCCTGGGCTATAGCATCACATTGTATTCACAGACGAGCAGCCAGGTGGCGGACAGTGTTGTTGACAGTATCATCGCTTACCGCCGGGGCGCGGACGGCCGAAGCATGACGGCCGACGACCGCCAGTTGCAGCCGGCGGAATTGCCGTTCAGCCAGGAAGAGCAGGTCGTTTTTTTAAATATGCTGACGTTCCGGACGCCGGTTTCGAACCATTTCAGTGTGCGTGTCCGGCCCAAAGCCGAAAAAGGAGCCCCGCCTGACCGCGGCGGTCCCGAGGTCCAGGCGGTCGTTTCCCGTCCCGAGACCATGTTCTTCCATTGGCAAAGGATGTAAAAAGATTATTATGATCAAAAAGACCGTTACCTCCATAGAGATCACCGATACGCACATCAAGCTGATCCAATCCAGCATCAATGGGAATAACCGCGTTGTTCAAACGTGCGATATCCAGCGCCTCAATGTCCCGACGGAAGAAGAATGTTTAAAGATCCTTTCGGCCATGGCCGCGGCCCATCGCTTGGGAGCGCAGCCCGTGGTCGCGGTCATTCCCCGGCGGCTGGCTATTTTGCGTCACTTGAGTCTCCCGTCCCAGGACGAGCATGAGATCAAAAAGATGGTCGGCCTGCAGCTGATGAACAAGGTGCCCTACAGCCGCGAGGACATTGTCTATGATTATACGGTGATCGGCAAGGATGAGACCGGTTATAGCCGGGTGCTGGTCGTCCTTGTCCATCGCGATGTCATCCAGCGTTATTTAAAAATGCTGGAACAAGCCGGCATCAACCCCTATAAGATCACGGTGAGCTCCGCGGGATTGTCCGCGTGGCTGGGCCATCGCCATAAAAAACAGGGAAAGACGGCCCCGTCCGTGTCGGCGGTCATCAATATCGACGAGATCGACGCGGAGATCTGTTTCTGTTCGGATTCCAAATTCCTCTTCTCGCGGAACATCCAGCTTGGCGCCCGTGACCTTAATCCCGAGCACATGAACAATTTTGTGCATCAGATCGACCTGACCCTCAAGTCCTACCTTAAAGACAAGATGGGTCCGGCGGTCACCGACTTTGTCCTGGTCTCCACTTTAGCCGAAGCCGGCTTGCTGAAAGAAAGATTGGAGAGCGAGCATAAAAAGGAAGTCGAATTGGCCTCGCCGTTGGACGATCTTCCACCGTCGGTTAAAAGCGCGCAGGACATGACGTCCTGGGAACGCTCCGGATATTCGGTCGCCGTAGGGCTGGGTGTCGTATTGGGGAACACCGACAGGTTCCTCAATCTTGTCCCGGCTGAAGTTCAGGATTCCAAGGCGATCTCCGCGGGAAGAAAAAAATGGCTGCGCTGTTTCGCGTTGTCGGCCATCACGGTCGTCCTGCTGGTCGCCATCGCCAGTGTCGATATCTATAAACAGACCGGCTACATCGGCCGATTGCAGGACCGTATCAAGATCTTGAAGTCCGAATCCGCGCGGGCCGAAAAGGTCATCCAGGTGGTCGATTTTGTCGAAACGCATATCAAGGGACGGACCATCATGGCCAATGTCATGGCGGAGCTTTACCGCCTGACACCCGAGGACATTTCATTCAAGACCGTTCAGCTGACCGAGGAGAAAACGATGACGGTGCAGGGATTCGCGAAAACACGCAGCAGCGTGAACAGTTTCCAGGACCGGCTGGTGGGTTCGGCCATGTTCGATGATGTGACGCTGCAGTATGCGTCCCGCTCGCGCATGCTCGGTGAGGAATTGACGGACTTTAAGATCACGTTTAAATTATCAGAGAAGAAGGGGAGTTAGCCGTGGTCCATCTATCCGCCCGCGAAAAAAATATATTTATCGCCTGTCTCCTGATGATCATGGTGTACATTGGGTATCTGGCGATCTTTGTCCCTTTGCGCGAAAAGAACGTTGCCCTGGACGAACAGGTCTCCTCCCTCGAAGGCCAGCTCAAAAAATACAGCCGCATCATCCAGAAGGCCGATCGGTATGGGCCGCATTATCAAGAATATATGGCGCAGTACAGGCAGACCGTCGCGCCGGATGAATTCATGTCCCACCTTTCCTCGCAGGTCGTGCGCGAAGCCGAAAAGTTCAACGTGCGCATGGCCGACCTGAAACCGCAGAAGGTCAAGAAGGAAGATTTCTACAATAATTTCTCCATCAGCGTGACCCTGGAAGGGAGCCTGCCGGAGATCATCAAGCTGATCCATGCCCTGCAGGGAGAACCGCATCTGTTCATCGTGAGCGAGGCCCGTTTTAACCAGCATTATCAAAGGGCTTCCACTGTACAATGCCAGTTTGTCCTGAGCAAAATCCTCTTTCTTTGATCCTTCGGTCTTAAATTTTTTGGATAGGGGTTGACACCGATATTGAATTATGGGAAGGTATTGGTGTATAATCTAATCTGCTATCTGCTCAGAGAGCAGGCAGTAAGCCGATGAAAAATATATATCTTCTTAAAGACCTCGCCAACGTTAGCGGCTTTTCGACACATACCTTGAAATATTACCTGCGCTTAGGATTGTTGGAAGAAATCGGGCGAAGCCCCGTGACCAATTTCCGCTTTTTCGACGACTCCTCGCTTGTCCGACTCCGTGAAATAAGAGAATTGCGGCTCCAGAACAATTCAATCAAAGAGATCCAGCAACGCTTTAAGGACCTATGACCTATTTTACGGCATTAAAACTCAACAAAGAACCTTTTTCGACCAGCCCTGATCCCAGTTTTTTCTTCCGTTCGCAGGAGCATACGACCGCCCTCAACCGGACCGAGATTGCCATCCGTTTAAAACGGGGCCTTAGTCTCATCCTCGGCGATGTGGGAACGGGGAAAACAACGCTCTCCCGCGCGCTCCTTCAATCCTTCAGCGACGAAGATGACTATGTCTTCCATATGATCCTGGATCCCGACTTCAAGTCCGAGTACCAGTTCCTGGCTCATTTGAGCCATCTGTTTGGTTTAACACCGTTCTTCCGCTCCACCATCGATTACCGGGAATCCATCGAGAAATATCTTTTCCAAAAATGTGCCGAAGAACACAAAACGGTCGTGCTTTTGATCGACGAAGGCCAAAAACTGAGCATGCCGCTTCTGGAGATCCTGCGCACGCTTCTCAATTATGAGACCAACGAGCAAAAACTTTTGCAGCTGGTCATCCTGTCGCAGATGGAGCTTCTGCCGAAAATAAAGAAGATCCGCAATTTCATGGACCGGGTGAGCCTGCTGTACATCATCAATCCTTTGGACGAGCGTGAAACCGGTGAGATGATCAATTTTCGCCTGCGCCAGGCCGGTTATGAAGGCGAACAAAGCATCTTCACCAACGAGGCGATCAAAAAGATTTATCAGTACACGCAAGGGTATCCGCGCCAGATCGCTTTGTTATGCCATAAGGCCATGGAGTATTTAATCATGGAAAGTCGCGAGACCGTCACCGCTGATGTGATCGATGCCCTGATCATGGAAGACATGAAATGGAGATGGCCGTCTTTTGAGATGAAAACATGATGATTGAGAAATCAGATAAATTCATCACTTCGGAAGAAAAATTGCTGAAGCTCATCCGCCGGAAAGAGCAGCAGCACAAGGCGGCTGCACGCACCGGCGAAAAACCCCCGGCCCAGGCTTTGCCCGGCGGCTTGACGGTCCAGCGCCGTGACTGGCTGGCGCTGGCGAACCGCGGCCTTACGGGTATTGTCGCTGTCCTGGCGGCATATCTTTTTATCAAAGTGCTTTTTGTGCCTTCTCCCAATGTGGAGGAAGTGGCTGTCGAGGCGACCGCTGAGACAGCCGCACCCGCAGCACCAGGGACGACACTGCAGCCGGTCGGAACTTATTTGGACGTTATGGAAAAAAGGAACATATTCAGCACGAGCTTTAAATCCGATGAGACCGGGGAGGAGATCCCGATCGTCACCGCTCCGACGGCGACGGATGAGCCTCTGCAGGGCTTGCGCCTGGTGGGGATCGTCATGGACAGCAACCCGCAGGCGATCATTGAGGACGTGCGGGAAAAGCAGACTTATTTTCTTTTTAAAGGGGAAAGCGTCAATACAGTCGTCGTCGAGGATATTTCCGCCGGCAAAGTGGTCGTAAGCCACGGCGGGCAGACTTACGAGCTTAAAAATGAATAAGATTTTTCCCACAGTTCTGATATTTTTGTCCGCGCTGCTTCTGCGTGCCCAAGTCGCTGTGGCCCAGAACGAGACCGGCCCTGCCGAAACCACCGGACCTGCCGTTAATATCGAAGAGATGCTCCGGCAATATCAGGACCGGACCCAACCGGCCCCTGCGCCGCAAGTCGTTCCGCCGCCGGCCCCGCCGGCCCCGGAACCTGAACCTCTTCCCTCGCCCGTAAACGGCACCAACGGCAAGAACGGCAAAGACGGCCTGATTACTATTTCAGAAGGGCAAAGCGGTATCGATTCCCAGATCGAGGTCCTGGACCTTAAGAACATGGATATCCAGGACTTCATGAAATTGATCTCGCAAAAAAGCGGCCTGAACGTGGTAGGGGGGCCCAACGTGAAAGGTAAGATCACGATCTACCTTAAGAATATCGATATCAAGGATGCCCTGCGCATCGTCCTGGAGGCTAATGACCTCGCGTACGTGGAAGAGGAGAACGTCATCAAAGTCATGGCCGCCAAGGAATTCGAGACCAAATACGGATATAAATTCGGCGACAATCTGCAGACCAAGATCATCCAGCTCAAATACGCCAACGTCCTGGACCTGGTACCGGTCCTGAACCAGATGAAGAACCTCTCGGGGAAAGTGATCTTCGACCACAAATCCAATACACTGGTCCTTATGGACTCGCCGACCAAGATCACGGCCATGATGCAGCTCGTCGATCAGGTCGATGTCCCGATCGAAACGGAAGTCTTTGACCTAAGTTACGCCGACGCCAAAGGTGTCGCGGAAAAGCTCGCCGAATCCCTGACCGTCAACGTGGGGAGGGTCAAGCACGACGAGCGTTCGAACCGCATTGTGGTCACCGATACCAAGGCCAAGCTGGAGCAGATACGCCAGATCATCGCCGCCTTTGACATCAAAGAAAAGCAGGTGCTGATCGAGGCCAAGATCATGCAGATCGTTTTAAGCGACCAGCACAAAATGGGTGTGGATTGGGAGGCCATTGTTTCGGATTATCACACGTTGACCCTCACCAACGATTTCGATATCCTGACCAGTACCGACAAGAAGGGACGGTTGAGCGTGGGCTCATTGTCCAGTGACGATTATAGCTTTCTTCTGGAGGCGCTGGAAACGGTCGGTGACACAAAGATCCTTTCCAGTCCCAGCATCACGGCGGTCAATAATAAGGAAGCCCGGATCCTGGTGGGCTCCACCCAGCCCTATGTCACCACTACGACCACGACACCGGCGTCCGGCCCCACGACCACCGCCGAGACCGTCAATTTCATCGAGGTCGGTGTCAAACTTTACGTGACGCCGACGGTGCATGACGATAATTTTGTCACCATGAAGATAAAGCCCGAAGTGAGTTCGGTCACCAGCAATTTAACCACGAGCGAGAACAATACCATTCCTATCGTTGAGACTTCGGAAGCCGAGACCACAGTCACGGTCAAGGACAACGTGACCATCGTGATCGGAGGGCTGATCAAAGAGGAAAATCTGACCACCATGCGCAAGATCCCCTTGTTAGGTGATATCCCGGTCCTGGGTTTTGCGTTCCGCAACCATGACAGTCTTGTCCGGAAAACGGAGCTGGTGATCTTCCTGACCCCTAAGATCATTTCGGGCGATGTGCCCGCCGACGTTGTGAAAGCAGGCGCCCCAACCGGCGCCCCAGCCCCTTAAGTTTCATTTCCCTGCATGCCATGGCCTTATTCCTATAGGCGTTACAGCGGTGTTCCTTTCCCGCCGTACCGGTTCATCCCGGGCAAGAGCCCGCACCCGACGGAAGATCCCAAGGGGCATTCCTTCGGCAAAAAAGAAGAACCGGAAGCCTGGCATTCGCCGGAAGAATGGCCTCAAAACACGGCTTATCTTTATGGGGTCGATCTGTACAATCACGGCTATTGGTGGGAAGCGCACGAAGCCTGGGAAAGTTTGTGGAGGCGGCCGCAGGCCAACATCCTGACCAAAAAGTTCCTTAAGGGGTTGATCAAGATTTCCGCGGCCTTTTTAAAGTGGCACCTGCATCAGCAGCGGGGGATGGAAGAACTTTATAATGACGGCCTCATGCTCTTAAAGGATGTCCTTCAGGAACACGAGGTCTATATGGGCATCGATCTTAATCAGCATATCACCGCGCTCTCGCGTCATTTCATGCAGGTGGTGGCCGATACGGAAAGCTGGCCGGAACCGTTGGAAAATTATCCCTTTATCGTTTTACAAAAAGATATTACAATGAGCAAAAGTTAAGCCCCGACGATGCGGGGCAAGGAGGAAATATATGGGACGCATCGGACCCTGGGAAATAGTCATTATCGTTGTTTTGGTCCTGCTGTTCTTCGGGCCGAAGAAACTGCCTGAGTTCGGGGCAGCGATCGGCGAATTCTTTAAGCGGTTCAAGAAAGCCAGCCGCGAAGCCGAGGAAGAGTTCAAGAAAGCCGTCGAAGACCGACCGCATGACCAAAAATCCTAACGACTATTCGTTCGTAGAGCATTGGGATGAATTGCGCACGCGGTTATTGCGGTACTTGGCTGTCCTGGGTATAGCGGTTTTTTTGGCGTGGCCTTTCGGTGAAGCTTTTTTGGAAATGATCGTGGCACCCGTCGGCCATGTGGTCTTTACGTTTCCGGCAGAAGCCTTCATGGCGCGCTTAAGCGTAACGCTGGCGCTCGGGTTCTTTTTATCGCTGCCGGTTTTGTTCTATGAAATATGGAAATTTATCGGCGCGGCCCTTACTTCAGGGGAGCGCCGGCACATTTTTGCCCTGGCGCCGTTCTCGCTGGCCCTTTTTGTGGCGGGTATCCTGTTCGGGTTTTTCGTGATCGTGCCGGTTTCCATGCGTTTTTTCTTGAGTTTTTCCTCGGAGAGCCTCATGCCCATGATCACGGTCAACCAGTATATCTCGTTTGTGGGGACCATGGTCTTTGCGGCGGGGATCATCTTTGAACTTCCGCTCGCCCTGATGTTCCTGATCAAATTGGGGATCGCGACACCCAGTTTTCTGGCCCATTACCGCAAGCACGTTATTATTGCCGTCTTTATCTTAAGCGCTATCCTGACCCCTCCGGATGTATTTTCGCAGCTTTTGCTCGCTGTTCCTTTCCTGGCCCTTTATGAATTGGGCATCATCCTGGCCCGCTTTTATAAACCGTAATCCTGGCCTTTAAAAGGAATGCTTATGCGTTATTTCATCTTGATGTTAACGGCTGTTTTTATCCTCTTTAAACCGGCGGAATCTTCGGCCAAACTTTTGACGGAAGAGCAGGCTCTGAAGATCGGCCGCCGCACCCCGGAGGTCAAGGCGCTGTACAGGCTGGACAGGGGCCGACGGGCTTCCTGCATAAATTCGCAGGTGGATGAACCCTGTGAAAGCGAGTGGGTCAGCTGTATCGAGGAGGCGTGGGTGGTCAAATTCATTTTTGATCAAAAATGTTTCGGCCACGACGGGAGGCTGGGCGTCACGCTCCTGATAGACGCCAAAACAGGGAAGGTCATTTCCCGCTTTCCCGAGAAGGAATATTTTAAAGAGGACCTGTTCTGCCGCGATGATTTTGATTGCATGCGCATCCCCCGTGAAGGCGGTTCGGTTACGTGCAAGAATTTCATCCATGCCCCGCTGCTGGGCCAGGCCTATCCCAATGACGGCCGCTGCCGGTGCGGTGAGGGGGTTTGCATCTCGCGCTAAATGCTTAAATCTTCTTGCAAATCTGGAATTTTAAATTATATTAATGTTCAAATATTAACTTAGCGCTGTCGTTGAAGGAGGAAGTATGAAGATCGAAGATATACGCGAACTGCTCAAAGACAAACGCGTCATAGAAGAGATCAACAAGCACTTGTGGATCGAAAGTCAAAAGGCCGGCTACAGCATCGGCATGGAACGGGCGACCGATGAGTGGCTGAGGCTTTACGCCGAAGGGTGGATGAAATACCATATGCCGGATAAATATGAGGCGTATAAGAGAAAAAGATCGAGATAGCGCATCTTACAGAGAACATTGAACGGGCGATGGCCTGTCTGCCGAGAGGCGGGCAATATCGCCCGTTTTTTTGTGACCAGAATGGGATCGAAGCCTTGGGAAGTCAATTGAGGGGGCCTCAGTGAAAGTCGCGGTCGATGTGTCGCGGGCGTTGGAAGAAAAGAAGACCGGCCTGGGCGTATATCAGTTCAATTTATTTGAAAGCTTGTTAAAGCTGCCCGGCGGTCATGCCTTTGTCCCTATCTATTACGGTGCCAGTCATACGCCTCCCAAGCAATACAGGGGAACAGATGTTTTAGCCTTGTACAATCCATTCCCATTCCAAAGGTCTTTCCCCAAGAATTTAATGGACCGCCCTATTAGCCGTTCCCTCGCCCGGAAGAAGTTCGACCTCATGCATAGCACGGCCTACGAGGTCCTGACCGGATTCGAACACCGGACTGTTATGACGATCCATGACCTCATCTTTATGTCCGCAGACCCTTACTCCTTTAATAGATTTCGGGCGGAATTCATGCGCAAATGTCTCCCGAAAGTCGCCAAAATTATCGCTATTTCCCGGACGGCCAAGGGGGAAATCCTCCGGTATTTTCCGTCCTTGTCCGAGCATAAGATCGAGATCGTCTATCAGGGGGTGCGGGAGGATTATTGGCCGGTCACGGATCAGGAAGCGCTGCGGGTGTTCAAGAGAGAGTTCTTTGGGGATGAAAATTTAAAATATGTTCTTTTCTTGGGCACTTTCATCAAGAGAAAGAATCCGCTCAACCTTATCCGGGCGTATGCCGAATTGATCAAAACCTATCACGTCGAGCACAAACTTGTTTTGGTCGGGAAGTCCGCCGATATGTACGCCAAAATGTGCGCCCTGATAGAATCTCTTGGGCTAAAGGAGAGGGTAATCATAAAAGATTATATTCCGGATGCGTTGGTCCCGTCCTTGTTGAGCGGAGCGGATGTTTTTTGTTTTTTGTCCTACTATGAAGGATTCGGGCTGCCGGTCATCGAGGCGATGAAGTGCGGGTGTCCCTGTGTGGTGTCCAATGTTTCTTCTTTAGGGGAATTGTTTTCTGATGCTGCTCTTGCCGTTGATCCCGACTCGCCGGTTGATATTGCCGCCGCCATCTATAAACTGATCAGTGATCCTGTCCTTAGAGAAAAATACAAAGGACTAGGTTTAGCCAAAGCCCAGGTCTTGAATTGGAAAAAGACCGCCGAGCAGACCTTGGCGGTTTATAAGTCATTGGCGTGACCTGAGCTTTAACGGCTTGTCTTTATTGACTCCAACAAGAAAAAGTATTATCAGCATAGACAGGATGCTTATCCCCAACCCGCCGTAGAAGGACAGCGGCCTAAAGACGAACCGCACCGCGTGTTTGCCGGCCGGCAGAAAGACCGAGCGGACCAGGCCGTTGGTCAGATAGATCTTGGCAGGCTTGCCGTTTACATGCGCCTTCCAGTCCGGATGGTACGCATCGCTTAAGACCAAAAATCCCGGAGATTCCATAACGGCTTCCACAATGACCTCGTTGGGCGTGTAGCGGGTTATTTTAGCCGCAGAATTGTCCCGCACCGGCGTGTATTTTAAAGCAAGGAATTCCGGCCGGACGCTGTCGTTGATCAGGGCGTATTCACTGATATTCGCCTGTGTCCGGTACATGAAGGCAAAACCTTCCTGGATATTCGGATTGAAAATGGCTTTGTGCACGATGTAGGCCCGCGGAAAAGCGCCGGGCCGCTCCAGGATGTTGACCTCTTCCTCATAGACAAAAGAGGTGGCGGCGGCCATCTGCGCATAGGCGGGGATCATCTTCGACAAAAATTCGGTCGGCGGCACAACGATATAGCGGACATTGAGGATATCCAAAAACAGCGAGGCTTGATCGCCGAACGGCATGGCGCGCAAGGCCGGCGGCCGTAAGTCATCGGCGAAATTGCCGGGTTTAAGCAGTGTATTGACGAATTCCACATAGCGTGCCGGGATCATGCCGAAAAATATCCCGAGGTCATCGACCCCGTAGGCGGAAGCGGTGTTGGGATAAAAGACCCAGAAATATCCGAAGGCGCGGACGCGCTCGGGTTGCGATCTTAGAAATTCCATATAAGGGACCGGCGGAAACGAGGCAAAGCGTTGGGGGCGTTCGCGGTGGATATAGCTGAATAATTCCAGAAAGATAAAAAGCAGGAGGAGGCCGGTAAAATATTTAGCCTTAAGCAGTCCTTTGAAGCGTAAAAATAAAAGGCCGTAAAGGATAGCCAGGATGACCAGGAAGAACACGGTCGCCTCAAGGGCGATAGGGAAATTATCCGATCCCCGCCGTTGCCACAAATTAAACAGCACCAGGCCGGTGCCGATCGCGGCTACGCTCAGGCTTTTAAGCAAAACATTTTTCTGTGCCAAGATCAATCTTAAGCCCATACCGGCGGCGATGGCTGTTGAAAAAGCGACCAGGTGCGGGGTGTGGATCGCGTAACGGCAGAGATTGAAGATGGGGAGATAGCCGACCCAGTTGATGAACGGATAACTGTAGGCCTTACTGACGATCAGAAATCCCAATATCCAGAAGAAATAATTCAGTCCCTTGCGCTGCCGCCGGAACAGCCCGATACACGCCAGCCATAAGGGCAGCGTTCCAAGATATCCGCCCCACCATCCCGAAAACGTAAAATCATAGGTCAAAGTCTCTTTCTGGAAGAAGAATGGCACCAGGAGCGTGATGATCCGGGAGCGCATCTCTTCGTTGTGGAGCCCCACCAGCGGCGGATGGCCGTGCCAGAATTCGCTATTGAAATTGCTGATAAAGGGCCAAAAGACCAGGGCGGCCAGGCCTATGCCCAAAAGATAAGCACCGGAAAGTGCAATGGATACGGGAACGATCTCTTTGAGTTTGCGTAAAGAAAGAAAGCGGAAACAGAAATAGAGAAATCCGTACACGTTGACGAAAAAGATATGTTCCGGATGTCCGGCCAGAAAGGTCAGACCGACGGCAATGGCCGTATAGGCCGCACTACGTCCGCCGGGTTTTTGCAATAACCTTTCGATACAGAGTAAAAGCAGAGGTAAAAGAATATCGACATTGGCGGTCCAATATTGCAAGAGGATCATCGGGCCGCTTAGCATAAAAATGATCCCCGAGGCGAGGGCCACGGGTTTGCGGAAGCGCAGCGTGCGCATGAACCAATAGGTCAACAGTCCGGCAAAAAAGAAGCGGCTGAAGATCAGGACATCCCAGGCATAGAATTCCGGCAAGAGGTACATGATAAGCGTCAGCGGAAAGAACATGCCGATCTCGATCGCCGCAATGAGCGGAAAGCCCAGCGCCTGATGCGGATTCCATAAAGGAAGGATGCCCTGTTTGAGATTGTCCTTCAGGAAATTATAGATCGGCTCTTCCTGGACCGGAGAATCGGTGCCGTTGACCGGGATAAAACGGGGGCGGTTGTGTTCCTGACCGTAGACGCCGTAGTGCATGGACTGGGTGTTGGCGGTCGAGGCCTTGAATGTCTTTCCCAAGAATGCCACGTCATAAAAACTGACCAAGAGCAGGGCGATCAGAACAGCGGCAAGGACAAGATATTCTTTGGCGGTTTTTCCTGAGAAGAACATAGGCTTTATTATAAGGTCATTTTTTCGTGAGGGAAGGGTTTTTCCATTCGGCATAGAAAGCCATGAACAAAAACGACGGCAGCAGGTAGAACAGAATGCGCGGGACCGTGCGCGAAAGCCGCCAGCTCAAATCAAAGTTCATTGTGGTCAAATAGATCACAAAAATAACTGCGCCGTAAAGAGCAAAAAATACAAGAAGGCCGCGGACCTCCGATGAGGTGTATTTTTTTACGTTCAAGACGAACATCGCCGCCAGGAGAAGCCAAATGTAATGCCATTGCGGATTAAACATTTCGCGCAGGAAAAATTCCGCGATAAGCCGGCAACGTTCCCAGCTGAAGAGCGAAGGCAATGCCCCAAAGGCTTGCAGGGTTATATCGCGGTTGGCCGGCGCCAGGAACAGTTTAAAAATAATAAAAGCGGCGGCCGCCGCGCCAAAGGCGATCACCGTGCCCCGGAAAGATTTTTTATCGGCCGTAAAGAAGAAAGTAACAGCCAAAAAAAGCAGCGCTATCACCACGCCTTCGTTCTTGGCAAAGGGCATTAGTCCGAGGGACAGTCCCAAAATAATGCCAGCCTGTCTTTCCATTGCAAAAACAATAAATCCGATGATCGCCAGGAGAAGGTAATGCGCCAGGACGACATCCGCGTATTGGGCCGTTCCTAAGAAGGTCAGGGCCGGATTAAAAAGCAGAACAGCGGCTGCCAAAAGCGCGAGATAAAGATTGATATAACGGCGCAATCCGGTGAAAAGCAAGAGCACGGTATTGACGGAAAACACGACCGCGGTCGTTTGCCCGATTTTGTGGACCGGCGCGGCAACAAAACCGTGGACCCAGGCATTGAAAGCCGGCAGGAGCCAGGGATAATCCGGCTGGGTATGCCAGTGTAAATTAAAAATATCGCGCCAGTTGCCGGCGATCAGAAACTTTGTTTTTACGTTCCACACGGCCCAGGCGTCCCATTCACCGAAAGGATGGTGCCCGGCAGCCATAAAAGTAAGCGGAAAAGCCGCAACAGCCAGAAGTCCCAGCGGCCAGGAAGAACAAAATTCTTGGCCGAGCGTGAATAAACGAGGCTTAAAGTCTTTATGGACCGTCAGGCCGAGAAGGAGCAGGACATGCAGCCCAATGGTCCCGGCGGGGAAGAATTTATTCCAGATAAGAAAAGAATAGAAAGTAAGCAATGCGGAGAGTCCCATCCCCAGGCCGAAAGCCGCCGGGAAGAAAAGGCCGGCCAGCGCCTTCGGTTCTTTCGCAAAGCGTAAAAGCAGCGCCGTTCCCGTCAGGAAAGAGATCATATAGGGAAGGGCGATCATTTTTGCTCAGCCAGGGCCTTGTTGTATTTATTCATGTGGACGAGATCTGCGCCGATCTCATTGATCATCGCCATGCCGGAAAGGACATTGTGGGGATCCAGGACCAGAAAACGGGTATCCGTTTCATTTAAACGCAGTACAACCGGTGCGAGCGCGTATTGGGCTTTCAGGAACATCCCGTCGTTACGTTCTGGCGACATGTCCTTGTCGGTGATAAAACCGGTTTCCTGCACATCTTTGAGAAAAGGTTTGAGATCGGCGAACTCATGACCCGGTTCGGCCGGCATGATCTTATTGGGATTCAGCTGATGACTGTAAAGCGGCGCGAGAAAACGGATTTCCGTGATGACGATCAAGAACGCAAGGACGATCCAGAGGGTGGAGAGAGAAACAATCTTCTTGTGGGGATGAGTCATGACTTGCCTTCTTTTCAAATAATGCTATTGTATATGTTAAACCTTCATTTTTCGATAAAATTATGAATTCCCTGTACGTCCATATCCCGTTCTGCGAGCGCAAATGCCTCTACTGCTCGTTCGTCGTGGCGGTGGGCCAAAAACACCGCACGGACCAGTACCTCGACTGCCTGGTCCGGGAGGCGAAGAGCTATGAGGGCACTCAGATCGGAAGTATCTACATCGGCGGAGGAACGCCGACGTATCTCACTGAGGCGCAGCTGGGCCGGCTGATGGACATTATCCGCGGCCATTTCAAATTCGACCCGGCGGCGGAAATAACGATCGAAGCCAATCCCGAAGGCATCACGCCGGAAAAGGCCGCGCATTTAAAAGTTTTGGGTTTCAATCGCATCAGTCTGGGGATCCAATCCTTCAACGAAAAGTATCTGAAACTGCTGGGACGCTGTCATGATGCGCCCCAGGCCGGACGCGCTTTTGAGATCTTACGCAAAGCCGGTTTCGATAACATGAACGCGGACCTGATGTTTTCTTTTCCGGGAGAAACCTTGGAGGAGCTTTCGCGTGACCTGCACGCGATCGTTGCCTTGGGAAGCGAACATGTTTCCATTTATGCCCTGACGATCGAGGAGAACAGCCGGTTCTATGCGCAGCAGATAAAGCTCGACCAGAACGATCTTTTGGCCGAGCAATACGCCATGGTGGTTGAGTTCCTGGAAAATAACGGCCTGCGTCAGTACGAAATCAGCAATTTTGCCCGCCAGGGCCGAGAATCCGTGCATAATATGAATTACTGGAACGGCGGGGACTATATCGGCTTAGGAGTGGGCGCGCATTCGCATCAGCAGGGGCACCGGTGGTGGAACGTGAGCCGCTTGTCCGAATATTTTGAGCGCATCAAGGAGAATGAGCCGGTCATGGCCGACGAGGAGATCCTTTCCAGCGAAGAACAATTCCTCGAGCGGATCCTTTTCGGATTGCGCGTCAACCGCGGGATCGACCTGGAAACGGTCGAGTCAGAGTATCATTGCCGTCTGGACCCGGACCGGGCGGAGTTGATCGATGGTATGCTCAAAGAAGGCCTGCTGCTGAAAGAAGGAAAGTTTATCAAAGCAAGCCTGAAAGGAAGACTGCTCCTCGATGAGATCTCCAGCCGATTACTTTAAAACCGGTCGGCCTCCGGCCTGGCTTGTATTCTGCATCCTCTTCGTCATTTCTCTTCTGACCTACGCCAACAGCCTGCGTAATGAATTCATGATCGATGATTTCGGCCTCATCTTCGGGCCGACCGCGACTGTCACGCATCACCCCAAACATCTTTTAAGCGTCATTACCCGGGCCGATCATGCGGACACGTTTAGCCTCGGGCATTACCGCCCGGTTTCGGATGTCTTCCGGGTCCTGCTTTATTATTTTCTGCGGGATAACGGAGTGGGCTATCATCTGGTCAACATCGTCCTGTTCGCGGCTTTTGCGGCCTTGGCGTTCTTTTTTATTCTTTCCCTGACCGGCAGTATGACACTTGGTTTCTGGACAAGCATTCTTTTTACGGTGCATCCGATCAATACCATGGCCGTGAATTACATTACGGCGCATGAGGTCATTCTCTACGGGATATTCGCCCTTGCATCATTGATCGCCTTTAACCGGTTTCTACAGGAAGGAGGCCGCCGCTGGTACGGCATCAGCCTGACTTTCTTTGTTTTGAGTTTTCTCACGCAGGAGCTCATGGTCATGCTGCCGGCGTATCTTGCGCTTATGTTCGTTTATGACAAGGGGAAGCGCGTCAAAGAGGCGGCTCTTACCGTCTTCCCTTATATAGGGATCGCTTTTTTGTATGTGGCCTGGCGCATGCAGTTTGCCAGCATCAAGGCGAACCTGATCGACAATATCGTGTCCGCGGATATGTCTTTGCTGCAGTATGCAGCAACGCTTTCTGCGCTGATCGGCTGGTATATCAGCAAGCTGATCTTTCCGCACCAGATCGTGTTTTTGTGGAACACGCAGCCGCTGACCGGTTCGGCGCTGTGGGCTGGTGTTGCGGTCGGCATTTTGTTAGTAGCCTGTTTGATCGTTTTCTTTCGTAAGTTCGACCGGTTGGGAAGACTGGCCTTATCGTTTTTTTTGCTGGGATTGGCGCCTGTGTCCATTCTTTGCTTTATTTACCGGCCCATGGGCCTGATCATTGAGCCGCATTGGTTCTTTGTGGCTTCTCTGGGATTTTTTTTAGGGATCGCCATTGTATTCAACCGTTGCAAAAAACGGTTGGGGCGTGTTGCGCTTTTTTCCTTTTGGATCGTCGCCGGATTATGGATGTTCGCGACCACGCAATACAATGCGCTTTGGAGAACGCAGAAGACTTACTGCCGTTATTGGCTGGAGATAGCCCCCGATAATCACGGGCCGAATTTTTGGATGGCGCATAGTTATATGGAGGAAGGGAATTTTCCCCTGGCGAGAGAATATTTCCGTCGCGCGTTGGTCGGCGGGTTCATGGATTGGCAAGTGTACGCCAATTGGGGGCTCATGGCCTACATGGAAGGCGACGGTCAAAAGGCTTTGCAGGAATACGCCAAAGCGGCAAGTCTTTACCCGCGCTCCGGCGTTATTCATAACAATGTGGGGCTGGTCTTTAAAGAACGCGGCGAATGGGAAGCGGCCGAGAAGGCTTTCCAAAATGCCATTCAGGATGAGCCGTTTTTGATCGAACCGCGCCTGAACCTGTCCCAGGTTTATGTGGCTACAGGACAGATGGAAAAAGCGCTCGCCTTACTCAAAGAAAATTTTGAACTCGATCCTTATCATGAACACAATCTTTACGCTTTGGCCAAGCTGTACGCGGAGGGGAATGATCTTCAAGGACTGAAAAGCATTCTGCCGCCTTTGCTGAAGTACGGGAATAACGCGATTGAACTCATTTTTGTCGCCAATCAATTGGCCCAAAGCCAGCTGTATAAGGACGCGCCGCCGTTCTACGAAAAGGCCATGCGTCTCGATCCCCGCCATAAGACCGTCTATCTCGAATTGGGCAAATTTTTGGGCAACACCGGACGCCTGCAACAGGCGATCGTGGTTTGGGAACAGGGGATAGCGGTCGCGGGGGCTGAGGATGAGTTCACCGCCCTTATCGAGCAGGCCCGCCGCATCATCGCCGAGGAAAAGAAATAACTAGAATATCTGACCGTTTTGCGAAGCGATCTTTTCGCTGGCCGTAAAAGGCGAGAGCAGGCATTTTTCGATCAAGTTGCGGTATTCGCGCCGTATCTTCAGGCGGCGGATAATGTCCCGCGACTTGGCGATGCGTTTTTGGATCTCACGCAGGCTGTAGGAGAGGCTGCCTGACTGGATGAAGATCTTGCGGATCGCCACCAGGTCTTGGTAGGTCTTTTTGGGTTTGGTGAAATATTGCAGGAATTTCCGGCGCTGCGGGCCGCGCAATTTATTGTAGGCATGGCAGACCAACAGCGTTTTTTTCGATTCGGCCAAGTCGCTTAAGATGGACTTGCCGATATTTTTTTGCGAATCGAAGATCCCCAGGATATCGTCCTGGATCTGAAAGGCCTGGCCGATGTTCAGGCCGATTCCCGACAGTTTTTTGATGTCGGATTCCGGCGCGCCGGCGAGCATGGCCCCGACGACGAGCGGACAGTCAAACGTGTAGCGGGCGGTCTTCAGGGTGTAATTGAGCAGAACATCTTTTTCCTTGATCGCCTGCACGGACTCTACCCCGTGGAGCGTGTCGAGGAACTCGCCCATCGCGGTAAAGGTGGCGGTCTGGATGAAATATTTCAAGGCGCGTTCTTTGCGCTGAGGGGACTCATGGATGGACAAAAAGGCGTCGATGGCCAGCGCATAAACGATGTCGCCGGCAATGATGCTTAGATCAAAACCCAGCTTTTCCTGCTCGCGGGCCTTGGTGACGCGGCTTAAGATGCGGTGCAGGGTGGGCTTTCCCCGCCGCAGGTTCGAGCGGTCGATGATATCATCGTGGATGAGCATGAAGTTATGCAAAAGCTCGATGCAGGTAGCGGCATGATAAAAAGAAGAGGGGAGTTTCTTCTCTTTGCGGGAATATCCTTTGTAACTTAGGATCAAAAGCAGCGGCCGGATGCGTTTCCCTTCGCGCAGGGAGAATTCTTTGATGCTTTCGTAGAGAATGGGGTTGACCAGCTGCAGTTTATACTCGCGCTTGACCTTTTCGAGGAATTGCTCGAGGCTGATATCGATCTGTTTTTTGATTTGGGCGAACATATCAGAAAAAATCGGTTAATAAGTGCCATATGGTAGCACACAAGCCCAAGGGGTTCAATGTTTTTGTGTTGACCGTGAGGGTCAAACTCACTACAATAATCACTATTATGAAAAGAAAAATAGCCTTTTGTGTTTTTTTGAGCCTGCTTTTGTCCGCCCAGGCGGTTTGGGCGCAAAAAGTGACGGTGTATTTAAAGAACGGCCGCAAGATCGAGGGACAGCTGATGTCCCAGGATAACGTGCGGGTCCGCGTGAGCGTAGACGGCATTCCTTATACCTACTACCGCGATGAGGTCGAAAAGATAGATGACGGTACGGTGAAGGCGCCGACGGGCCCCGTCAGTCTCGATAAGCTCGTGGACAAGAGCCTTCGGCAGGCCGAGAATATTCCGCAGGCCAAAAGAGACCTTATCGTGCGGTTCATGAACGTTAACGGTACCCGCGACAGCATCGCCCGCATTTTTAGTCAGATCATCAGGGACGTGCCGCCCGAAAGCGCCCAGACGTTCAATGAAATTTTCAAGGTCGACGAGGTCCTTTTGCGCCTTCTTCCGGTGTATGACAAATATTACACGGAAGATGAGCTGCGCGAGATGATCAATTTCTACAGCACACCCACCGCCAACAAAATGATCCGTATTACCCCCACCATCATGCAGGAAGTGATGAATGTCAGCGCGGCCTATTTTCAGGAAAGAATTCCCGAAAATCCCCCTGCCGCGGGCTCCAATCGGCCTAAAAAGTAGCCTTTTTCGCCAATTCTAGCCATTTAACAAGAATATAAGTTATTGAAATATAATAATTTATGCAGTTTTTGCCGATTTTAGGCTGTTTTGGCCTATAAAAGCAAAAATTTTGCCTAAATTGTGTAATTTCAGTTGCTTTTGAAAATAGTTTTTGCTATATTACTTCCGCCTCAAAAATCCCCATATTAAAAATGATGAAAAATAGAACCATGCTGCAGCTGCGCATTTCGCCTTGTTCCCTGGATCAGGGACAGCTCAACTACAAAGGAGTGTTTGTATGATAGACCGTTATACGTTATCGAAAATGGGACACATCTGGTCGGACGAGCACAAGTTTGAGATCATGCTCAATATCGAGATCCTCGCGTGTGAGGCCTTGTGCAAATTAGGGCTTATCCCTAAGGCGGCCATGGAAAAGATCAAAAAGAACGCCAAATTTGATATCGAAGAGGTCAAACGGCTGGAAGAAAAGACCAAGCACGATGTCGTGGCCTTCATTAACAATGTGGGACAGAATCTGGGCCCGGAGGCGCGGTATCTGCACATGGGCCTGACCTCCTCCGACCTGCTGGACACGGCCTTGTCCGTCCAATGCGTGGAAGCAAGCGACATCATCATCGCCGACCTTAAAAAATTCCAGGCGGTCCTGAAAGTCAAAGCCAAGAAATACAAGGATACCAGCTGTATCGCCCGTACCCACGGGGTGCACGCGGAACCGACGACCTTCGGCCTGAAACTGGCGGTCTGGTACGACGAGAACAACCGCAACATCGCCCGCATGGAACGCGCCCGTGAGGCCATGCGCATCGGCAAGCTTTCCGGCGCGGTCGGCACCTATGCCAACATCGATCCGCACGTGGAAGAATATGTCTGTCAAAAACTCAATTTAAAACCGGCCAATATCGCGACCCAGGTTATTCAGCGCGATAATCATTGCGAGTTTGTGAGCACGCTCGCCCTGATCGGTTCTTCGTTGAATAAATTCGCGACCGAGATACGTTTATTGCAGAAGACGGAAGTTTTGGAAGTGGAAGAGCCGTTCTTCAAAGGTCAGATCGGCTCCTCGGCCATGCCGCACAAGCGCAATCCCGTCACTTGCGAGCGGATCTCCGGCTTATCGCGTCTTTTGCGCGCCAACGCCCAGGCCGCGTATGAAAATATCGCGCTCTGGCATGAACGTGACATCAGTCATTCTTCCGTCGAGCGCGTGATCCTGCCCGACAGCACGATCGCCCTCAATTACATGCTGCACAAACTGATCCCCATTGTCGAAGGGCTTCTGGTGTACCCGAAGCACATGGTCGCTAATTTAGGAAAGACCAACGGGCTCATCTATTCCCAGCGTGTATTGTTGGAACTGATGAAGAAGGGATTGACCCGCGAGGCGGCCTACGAGATCATCCAGAACTGCGCCATGCAGGTCTGGCAGGAAACGACCGAGTTCAGGGACGTTTTGTACCGCGACCGCAAGGTGCGCAAATATCTGCGTCCGACGGAGATCGACGCCTGTTTCGATATCAAGTACTATACCCGTCATCGTGACAAAATATTCCACCGTGTTGGTTTGTAAAGGAGGAGCCATGAGTACAAATGTCATCGAAAAAAAGAGCGCCATTTATGAAGGTAAAGCCAAGATCCTTTATGAAACCACGTCGCCCGACCACGTGATCCAGTATTTCAAGGACGATGCGACCGCGTTCAACGCCGCTAAAAAAGGCACCATTAACGACAAGGGCGTCATGAACAACAAGATCTCGACCAAGATCTTTGAATTTTTGCAGTCGCAGGGGATCCCCACGCATTTTGAAAAGAACTTGAATGACCGCGAAATGCTGGTCAAGCGCGTCGAGATCGTCCCCATTGAGGTCATCGTCAGGAACCGCGCGGCCGGTTCGCTCTGCCGCCTTTTGGGTGTTGAGGAAGGGGCCACCCTGGCTTGCCCGATCCTGGATTTCTGTTATAAAGAGGACAAGTTGAACGATCCCTTGATCAACGAATACCATATCCGTGCGTTCCAGTTCGCCACCGACAAGGAGGTCGAGACGATCAAGAAATACGCCATGAAGATCAACGAACTCTTGTCCAAATTTTTTGCCAAACTGGGACTGGAATTGATCGATTTTAAGCTGGAATTCGGACGCTATAAAGGTCAGATCATCCTGGCCGACGAGATCTCCCCCGACACCTGCCGTTTATGGGAGATCGGGACGGGCCAAAAGATGGACAAGGACCGTTTCCGTCAGGACCTGGGGAATATTGAAGAAGCCTACCAAGAAGTCCTAAACCGCGTTTCCCGATAAATCCCGCTAAAAACAGCAGGGGATGTTTGGTGCGTATGAATGAAGAAAATTCAGGCTCGGCTATCAGTGTTTCATTATTGCCCTCCCAAACTAAAATGATATGGCGTATCGAGATAAAAGATAAGGCCAATGTCTTTGATGCGGCCGGAGAGGGCGTGCGCCGTGATATCCTGGACTTAGGCGTTGATTCCGTCACGCGCGTCGAGGCCGTCTCCGTCTACACGCTGGAAGGCCCGTTGTCCGAGCCCGAAGCCCAAAAGATCTGCAGCGAACTTCTGGTCAACCCTATCACGCAGGAATGCCGCGCGCTTCCCGATCCTGTCTTCGAAAAACAAGAGAATGATGCGCTCCGCACGGTCGAGATCGCCTACAATACGGGCGTCATGGACCCGGTCGAAGAATCGACCCTGAAGGGCATCCGCGACCTGGGTATCACGACGGTCGAAGCGGTCCGCACTTCCCGCAAATATATCCTGCACGGTAAAATTTCTGCCCGGGACATGGAAACGATCGTCACCAAGGTGCTTTCCAATAAATTGATCCAGCACGTGGTGACCGCCAATGATTTCCGGCCCAGCAAGCATCCTCAAACCTCGACCCGGACCAGGGTCATCATCGTCGAGCTCAACAAGGCGAGCGACAAAGAGCTCCTCGCAATCAGTCAAAAGGGCCAGCTTTTTCTGAACTTAAAAGAGATGCAGGCCATCCGTAAATATTTCCGTACCATAGGCCGCAATCCGACGGACTGCGAACTCGAAACGATCGCCCAGACCTGGAGCGAGCACTGCTATCACAAGACTTTCCGCGGCGACATCCGCTACCGTTCCAAAGAGAACGGAAAGACCAAGACCAAGCTGATCCGCAACCTTTTAAAGTCAACGATCGCCAAGGCCACCCACACGCTTAACAAATCCTGGTGTGTGTCTGTTTTTCACGACAACGCCGGGGTGATCAAGTTCGACAAGGACGATCATCTGTGTTTCAAGGTGGAGACACACAATCATCCTTCCGCCTTGGAGCCTTTCGGCGGTGCCAACACCGGCGTGGGCGGCGTTATCCGCGATATTTTGGGAACGGGCCTGGGCGGGAAACCGTTGTGCAACACGGACGTGTTCTGTTTTGCCCCGCCGGAGATGTCGTTCGATGAGCTTCCGCCGGGCACGCTCCATCCCAAGAGGGTGATGAAGGGT
>CAZCLW010000012.1:0-47599 GCA_964499685.1 uncultured Planctomycetales bacterium | reverse complement strand
ATCAATTCGGCCCCCTTTTACGGGCAGGGCGAACACATCGCCAAACTGGGCCCGAACCACATTCAGATGGCCAATGGTTTTTTAACGACCTGCGATCATGACAAGCCGCATTTCCGGCTGTTATCGCGCAAGATCGATGTCTATCCCAAAGATAAAATAGCGGCGCGCAGCATGCGCCTGCTCGTCGGAAATGTCCCCCTTGTGTATATTCCCCGTTACACCCAGAGGCTGGACCGCAAGCCCATCCTGGTCATGACCCCCGGGTATGACAAGGATTGGGGGGCGTTTTTGCTCACGCAATGGCGCTATGAATGGAACCCGCATTTTAAGACCACGGTCTACGGGGATTTCCGCGAGCGCAAGGGTGTGGCTGAAGGCATCGGCGTCAAATACGACATCCCCGGCTACGGCGACGGCATCATCAAGACCTATTACATGAACGAACTCGACATACAGCGCGATCATTTCTGGGAAGACAAGATAGGGAAGACGATCTACCGTGAGCGTTTCCGCGCGGCCTGGCGCCACAAATGGCGCATCAGCCAGCGCACCGACGCCATCTGGCAGTATTACAAATTGAGCGATGCGGACCTGCTGAAGGATTATTTTGAGCGCGAGCGCGACCGCGACCTGACACCGTCGACTTTCGCGCTGTTGACCCATGCCCTGGACCGCGGGACCTTGAGCTTCGATGTGGAGGCCAGGGTCAACCGTTTCGAATCGAAGGTGGAGAAACTCCCGGAGATCCGGCTGGACCTTCCGACGGGAAAACTGGGCGAAAGTAATTTTTATTGGCGCAGCATCAGCAGTTACAGCAACCTTTCGCTGAAGGACCCCTCGCCGACGGAGCTGCGTAAGGAGACCATGCGCGTGGACACCCTAAACGAAGTATCGTACCCTTTCAAGCTGTCCATCCTGGAGATCAACCCGACCGTGGGCGGGCGCAACACCTATTACAGCAAGACGAAAAATCCGTCGCAGTATGATATCATACGTAACCAGTTTTTCACCGGCGCCTCGGTGAGCACCAAATTTTTCAGGATCTTTGACGTCGACGGGAAGTTTTTGGGCGGCCCCATCAATCAATTGCGGCACATCATCACGCCGTCGGTGGGGTATGCCTACACGCACGAGCCGACCGTTCCGTCGGCAACGCTGGACCAGTTTGACGCGATCGATACCGCCAGCAAAGGGCATGGGTTGACGTTCACCTTGGAGAACAAGCTGCAGACCAAGCGCGAAAGCAAGACGATCGATCTCCTGCGCGCCATTGTCGAGACCGATTTTGCCTTGAAGGAAAGCGATCTTCCCGGGAGCTTCAACAATATCCTGGCGGATGTCGAGTTCAATCCGGTGAGCTGGTTGACCTTCTCGTCGGATTCGCTCTATAGCGCCCACGAGGACAGGCTGAAAGAGACGAACTTTGACATCTATTTCACCGGCGGCCGCTATTACGCCAGCATCGGCAAGCGCTGGTCCGTGGACGCGGACGACCAGATCACGACGGAATTCGGCTACACGATGAACCACAAATGGAAATTCGTCGCCTATCACCGCATGGACGTGCAGAACGGGATTTTGAAAGAGATGAATTACAGCCTCCGCCGCGACATGCACGAATGGTACATGGATTATAGCTTTAACCACCGGCAGGGCGAGGGGGATGAGATATTGGTCGTGTTCACGTTAAAGGCGTTTCCCGACATCGCCATCGATGCCGGGACAAGTTTTAACCGCAGAAAAGCCGGTTCGACCGGTTTGTAATCGAAAGGTAGAGAGGTATGAATATTGCCATCGTTGGTTCCGGATATGTGGGATTGGTGACGGGCGTGTGCCTGGCCCATATCGGCCACCGCGTCATTTGTGTCGACAATGATCCCGAAAAAATAAAGAAATTGAAAAAAGGCATGGTGCCTATTTATGAGCCCGGCCTCGAGCCTCTGATGCGCAAATACATGCGCAGCCGTAAGCTCCTTTTCAGCGGCTCCATCAAGGAAGCGGCCAAAAAGTCCACGGTCATCTTCATCGCGGTCGGGACCCCCTCCAAAAAGACCGGGGAGGCGGACCTGACTTATGTCGAGAATGTCGCCCGCGAGATCGCGGTGGTCATGGACGATTACAAGCTCATCGTCGAGAAATCGACTGTCCCGGCCGAAACAGGCAAGCGCATCGAACGCACGGTGCGCCTTAATCTTCCCAAGAAATACCGCGACGGGAAAGGCGGCCGGAAAATGGAATTCGATGTCGCCTCCAATCCGGAATTTCTTCGTGAGGGTTCGGCCATCGAGGATTTCCTGCATCCGGACCGGATCGTGATCGGTGTCGAATCCAAACGCGCCGAAAACCTTCTGCGGGAGATCTACAAACCGCTCAAGACGACCGTCATCGTGACCAACATAAATTCCGCGGAACTGATCAAACACGCCTCGAACTCCTTTTTGGCGACCAAGATCTCGTTCATCAATTCGGTCTCCCAGATCTGCGACCGGCTCGGCGCGGACATCCTGAAAGTGGCCGAAGGCATGGGTTATGACAAGCGCATCGGCCGCAGCTTTCTCGATGCCGGCATCGGTTATGGTGGCAGCTGCTTCCCCAAGGATGTGGACGCCTTTATCCGTTTAAGCGAAGTGAGCGGCTATCATTTCAATCTTTTGCGCGAAGTGCGCAACGTCAACAACGACCAGCGCACGTCTTTTTTGAAGCTTATTGAAGACAAGCTCTGGATCGTCAAGAACAAGACGATCGGCGTCCTGGGTCTTTCCTTCAAGCCCAATACGGATGACATGCGCAACGCGCCTTCGGTCGACATCCTCAAAGCGCTCCAGCAGGAAGGGGCCCAGATCCGCGCCTATGATCCCCAGGCCGTTCATCATGCCAAGAAGATCTTTGCGGGAGTGACCTATTGCAAGGACCCTTATGAAGCGGCCCGCGGCGCGCACTGTCTGCTGGTCCTGACGGAATGGGACGAATTCAAAAAGCTCAATTTTGCCAAAATAAAGCAGCTGATGCGCCAGGCGATCTTATTCGACGGCCGCAATGTTTTTTCAGACCGCAATCTGGAGCAATACGGTTTCGAATACTACGGCATAGGCCGGGGAAAGGTTTAAGCAGAACATGTCGACCACACTCAAGAACAAGATCAATAAACGCAAAGCCGTCGTGACCGTCATCGGCCTCGGGTATGTGGGGCTGCCGTTGGCCGTCAATTTCGCCAAGGCCGGATACACGGTCTTCGGCCTGGACAAGGATGAGGACCGCGTCAATAAAGTGCGGAAGAAAGAAAGTTACATTCTCGATATTTCCTCGGCCGAGATCGCCCGTGTCGTCAATAAAGGGAATTTGCAGGCCTCGACGGATTTTTCAGCGCTCAAAGCCGCGGATGTGATCATTATCTGCGTACCGACCCCCTTAAGGCGCAAATACACCCCCGATATTTCCTATATCGTCAGCGCCGTGGGTTCGATCAGTAAATACCTGCGCCGCGACACACTGATCGTCCTGGAAAGCACCACGTATCCCGGGACGACGGAAGAATTGATCAAGCCCGAGCTGGAAAAAAGCGGGCTCAAAGCGGGCAGGGACTTTTATCTCTCGTTCTCGCCGGAGCGCATCGACCCGGGCAACAAAAGTTATGACGTGACCAGGATCCCGAAGCTGGTCGGAGGGCTGACGGCGACCTGCGGGGAACTGACCAAAATGCTTTATGAAAAGATCATCAAAGAAGTGCACCTGGTCTCTTCGGCCCGCGCGGCGGAGATGACCAAGCTCCTCGAGAATTCTTTCCGCATCATCAATATCGGCTGGATCAACGAGGTGGCCATGATGTGCCACAAGATGGGCATCGACGTCTGGGAGATCATCGAGGCGGCCAAGACCAAACCCTTCGGTTTCATGCCGTTCTACCCGGGGCTGGGGGTGGGCGGACATTGCATCCCCGATGATCCGTTGTACCTGTACTGGAAGGCGCGGCATCATGGGTTCTATTCCAAATTCATCAAGCTTTCGGCGGACACCAACCTGGCCATGCCGCCCTATGCGGTGCAGAGGCTTAAAGAGATGCTGGGGAAGAAGTCCCTACGCAAGGCGAAGATCCTCGTCGTGGGCGTCACCTATAAAAAAGATGTCAAGGACCTACGCAAATCGCCGCCCTTGAAGCTGATCGAGCTTCTGCAGGACCAGAAGGCCCAGGTGGAATATTATGACCCCATTATCCCGTATTTGGCTTTGGGGGCATTGAATATGAAATCGGTCAAGTTGACAAAAGAGGTCCTCTCCGGCGCCGACTGCGTTATCATCACGACCGATCACACGAACGTGGATTACCGTATGATCCTGGACCATTCCCGGTTGATTTTCGACATAAAAAATATTTATAACGGCATTAAAACGCAAAAAGTCGTAAAATTATAAGGACACACCTATGGCATCAAAAAAGACGATCGTGATTACCGGCGGGGCCGGGTTTTTAGGGAGCCATCTCTGCGATCACTTCATCGCTGAGGGTTTTCGGGTCATCTGTGTCGATAATTTCATCACCGGACATAAGCGTAACATCGCGCATCTGGCCAAGGTCCGGGATTTTGAACTGATCACGCACAATATCTCCAAGGAGATCCATGTCCCCGGCGAAGTGCATTATATCCTGCATTTTGCCTCGCCGGCGAGCCCGGTCGATTATCTGAACTATCCCATCCCGACGCTGAAGGTCGGGTCGCTGGGCACGCACAATCTGCTGGGATTGGCCAAGGCCAAGAACGCCGTGTTTCTGCTGGCCTCGACCTCGGAAGTCTACGGCGACCCGCTGGTCCATCCGCAGCGCGAGGATTATTGGGGCCACGTGAACCCCATCGGCCCGCGCGGGGTCTACGATGAGGCCAAGCGTTTCGCGGAAGCGATCACCATGGCCTATCACCGTTCGCACGGGATCAATACCAAGATCGTGCGGATCTTCAACACCTACGGCCCGCGCATGCGCATCCTCGACGGGCGCGTCGTCCCCAATTTTATTTATCAGGCCCTGCACAACAAGCCCTTGACCGTTTACGGCAACGGCAAACAGACACGTTCCTTTTGCTATTATTCGGACCTGATCAACGGCATCGCCCGGCTGCTTTTTTCCAAGCTCCACGAGCCGGTCAATATCGGCAACCCCAAAGAATTCACGATCCTTCAATTTGCCAAGCTGGTCATCAAATTATCGAAAACAAAAAGCAGGATCGCTTATAAGCCGCTGCCGCAGGACGATCCCAAGCAGCGCCGGCCCGACATCGGCCGCGCCAAAAAGCATTTGCACTGGGCGCCCAAGGTGGAGCTCAAAGACGGATTAAAAGAAACCATTGATTGGTTCAAAACGCATGGGGAGGTTTAAGTGTCTGTTTCCAATACATTAAGCTGGAACACCATCACCAAAGAAGATATCCAGAATTTTGAAAAGGAGATCGCCGAGATTTTCGCGACCGGCGCCATCCGCGCGCCTGTCCACTTGCGGGCCGGCCGCGAAGAGGACCTGATCAAGATCTTCCGCGATAACAAGATTGGGCCAGACGATTACGTGTTCGGATACTGGGATTCGCACGAGCTCGCCCTGCTCAAAGGCGTCCCGCGCGAGATGGTCAAAAAGGCCATTCTCGACGGGAAAAGTATTTCGCTGTGCTTTCCGGAATATAAGGTCCTGTGTTCGGGAATTGCCGGCAGCCTGATGGGCACGGCAACCGGTGTGGCCTGGGCCCTCAAACACCAGAATAAAAAGGGAAGGGCGTTCATTTTCTGCGGGGACATGTCGGCCGAAACCGGCAGCTTCCACGAGGCCGTCAAATACGCGGTCAACTTTGATCTTCCGGCGACCTTCATCGTCTGCGATAACGGGGTCAGCGTCATGACCGATACACGCGCCGTGTGGGGTTCGCAGGAACCCTGGTTCAAGGGGACGAAATTCGAAAGAAAGATCATTTACTTTAAATATGTCAACGGCTACCCGCATTCGGGATTGGGAAAGTTGATTAAATTTTAAATGACGACATGGCTTACGGAAGCGAAGCAACGTAAGCCATCCGTCGGAATTTATCCCGCAGGATTTGTGCGGGATACAGGAGATAAAAATGAAATACTTCGATGAGCTCAAACGCACCATGGAATGGATCGCCCAACAGCCCAACACGATCTTTCTGGGCCAGACGACCGCGGGCCCGGGAACGTTCATGTACCAGACCCTGCGCGATTGCCCCAAGGACCGCGCCCTGGAAATGCCGGTCAATGAAAGTTTCCAGATGCAGTTCACCATCGGGCTCGCCCTGGCCGGATATATCCCGATCTCGGTTTATCCCCGCCAGAATTTCCTTCTGTTGGCGACCGGCGACATGGCCAACATGATCGACAAACTCCCGGCCATCAGCGCTAATCAGATCCAGCCGCGCATGCTCATCCGGGTGGCGGTGGGGCCGGATTCACCCGTGCATCCCGGGCATCAGCACGTGGGCAATTACGCCGAGGCCTTCCGCAAGATGTTCAAATGGATCGAGGTCGTGGAGCTCAATGAACCCGAGGATATTTTCCCGGCCTATGAAAAAGCGCTGACCCGCAAAGACAGCAAGACAACGCTTTTAATCGAGCACGGGAACTACTATAGCCAAAAGTGAAAAGTTATAAGTGTTAAGTGAAGTCAAAATGGATGTGCCCCGCATTTGCTTATCACTTAAAACCTAAAACTTAAAACTTTTAAATATGGATAGAACTTCCAAAATTTTTATCGTCGGCCATAATGATGTCGTTGAAAAAGCACTGCTGGAGCAATTGGAAAAGAGAGGTTTTCAGCAGGTCTTTTCCTCCTCAAATCTCGGGCTTAACACCACCATCCAACCGTCTGTCTACGCTTTCTTCCAGGAAAAGCGCCCGGAATTTGTCTTTCTGACCTCGGTGCGCTCCGGCGGCATCGAAGCCAACCAAAAGCTGGCTGCGGAATTCCTGTATCAGAACCTCGAATCGCAGAACAATATCATCTATTCGTCCCACAAATTCGGCGTCAAAAAACTGCTGTTCGTGGCGGCTTCGTGCCTTTACCCGAAAGATTGCCCCCAGCCGATGAAGGAAGAGCATCTTTTGACCGGGCCGTTCGAGCCGACCAGCCAAGCCTATTCGGTCGCGAAACTCGCCGGGGTCCAGCTCTGTCAGGCCTACCGCCAGCAGCATGGTTTTAACGCGATCAGTGTCGTGCCCGCGACCGTTTACGGCCCGCACAGCGACACGGACCTGGAAAAAGCCCATGTCATGGGGGCTTTGATCGCCAAATTTCACCAGGCGGTTGCGCAAAACGCGCCCGAAGTCACGGTGTGGGGAAGCGGCAACCCCTGCCGGGAATTCATCTTCGCGGAAGATTTCGCCGATGCTTGCTTTTTCGCAATGGAACGTTATAATGATGCGTCCATTTTAAATATCGGGACGGGAACGGATGTCCCCATCCGTGAACTGGCCCAGATGATCGCCAAGACCGCCGGTTTCCAGGGAAAGATCGTTTTCGATAAGTCCAAGCCCGACGGCGCCCCGCGCAAGCTTTTGGACAGCAGCAAGTTGGGCGGCCTCGGCTGGCGGCCGAAGGTTGCATTGGAAGATGGTATAAGAAAGACATATAATTGGTATAAAAACGCATTAACAGACACAAGACACATGACAAATGACAAATGAATGACACATGTGTCGTGTGTCCTTTGTCATTTGTCTCAAAAGGAGTTAATCGATGAAAATCCTCGTCACCGGAGCGGCCGGATATATCGGCGCTGTCCTGACACCCACTCTGCTTAAAGCCGGCCATCAGGTCGTTGCCCTCGATAATTTCATGTACAACCAGACCTCGCTTTTGGACTGCTGCCATGATAAGAATTTGACGATCGTGCGCGGCGACACGAGGGACAAGGAGCTCATGAAAAAGCTCCTTAAGGACGCGGAGGCCATTTTCCCGCTCGCCTGCCTGACCGGAGCACCCTTGTGCGCCAAGGACCCGGTGGGCGCGCAGACCATCCTGTTGGACGCCGTCAACATGATCCTGGAATTGCGCGGTAAGGAGCAGAAGATCATCTTCCCGACGACAAACAGCGGTTACGGCATCGGTGAAAAAGGGAAGCATTGCACCGAAGATACGCCGTTGCGCCCCGTTTCGCTCTACGGACGGCTTAAAGTGGATGCCGAAAAAGCCATTCTGGACAAGGGGAACGCGATCACCTTGCGCCTGGCCACGGCCTTCGGGGTCAGCCCCCGCATGCGCCTGGACCTTCTGGTCAACGATTTTGTGTATCGTGCGGTGTATGATAGGTTTATCGTGCTTTTTGAAGCGCATTTCAACCGGAATTTCATCCATGTGCGCGATATCAGCAAGGCCTTTCTGCACGGGCTCAATCATTTTGACAAGATGAAGAATGAACCCTATAATGTAGGTCTAAGTGATGCCAATCTGAATAAGCTGCAACTCTGTCAGGAAATCAAGAAACACGTTCCTGACTTTTATTTTGTTGAGGCCACCATCGGCGAGGACCCCGACAAGCGGGACTATATCGTCAGCAACGAAAAGATAGAAAAGACCGGCTTCAAGCCCGACGTTTCTCTCTCCGAAGGCATCAAAGAACTTATCAAAGCCTATCAGGTCATCAAACGCAATCAATACGCGAACATATAAACCATGGCCCAATTAGACATTCTTTTTATCCATCCCAATGCCGCTAAGAAGATCTATCAGGACCTTAGCAAGGATTTTTCCGCCATTGAACCGCCGATCTGGGCGGGGATGCTGGCGTCCCACTGCTTAAAGCAGGGTTTCGGCGCGGAGATTCTCGACTGCGAGGCGTTGCATCTCGACGAAGAACAAGCGGCCAAGGAGATCGGCCGGTATAATCCGCGGGTCGCCTGTTTCGTCATTTACGGTCAGCAGCCATCGGCAAGCTCGCAGAACATGGAAGGCGCGGTCGCGCTGGCCGATCTGGTCAAAAAGCAGTTCCCCCGGATCAAGATACTTTTCGTCGGCGGGCACGTCAGCGCGCTCTCCAGGGAAGTCCTGGAGCGCCATTCGTGCGTGGACATGGTCTGCCAGAACGAAGGCGTGTACACCATTTCCAGTCTTTTGTGGACCGACCTTAGCGACAAGCTCGAACAGGTCAAGGGCCTCGGTTACCGTGATAACGGCCGCATCGTCTTGAACATGCCCTCGCCCATCGTCGATAAGAAGGACCTGCCCGTCGAACTCCCCGGCATTGCCTGGGACAAATTACCGATCAAAAATTACCGTACTGCCTTATGGCACGCGCTTCCCAATAACTCGGAGCGCCAGCCGTTCGCCGCCCTGTACACCAGCCTGGGGTGTCCCATGCGCTGTTCATTCTGCATGATCAATATCATTAACCGCCAGGAAAATGAATACTCCGACGGCAGCGCGGTCTTCCGTTACTGGGACCCGGAGTTCATCATCAAGGAATTCGATTATTTCGCCAAGGCTGGCATCACGAACGTCAAGATCGCCGACGAACTTTTCGTGCTCAATCCCAACCATTTCATGAAGCTGTGCAACCTTATCATTGAGCGCGGATATAAATTCAACATCTGGTGCTATTCGCGTATCGACACGGTCAAAGAGAATTACCTCGAGACCTTGAAAAAAGCCGGTGTCAATTATCTGGCCCTCGGTATCGAAAGCGGCAATACCAAGGTACGCAAAGACGTGACCAAAGGCCGTTTTGAGGACGTGGATATCAGGGATATCGTCCGGAAGATCCGTGAGCACGGCATCAACGTGGCGGCCAATTATATTTTCGGCCTGCCCGAGGACGACCTTCCCAGCATGCAGCAGACGCTGGATCTGGCGCTGGAGATGAACACCGAGATGGCGAACTTTTATTCGGCCATGGCCTATCCCGGAAGCCCGCTCTACGGCATTGCCAAAAAGGAAGGGTGGAAACTCCCGTCGACTTACGCCGGGTTCTCACAGCACTCGTATTACACGCAGCCTCTGCCGACGAAACATTTAAGCGCCGAGCAGGTCCTGGAATTCCGTGACAAGGCCTGGATGACGTATCATACCAACCCCAAATTTTTGAAACTATTGAGCGATAAATTCGGCCCGAAAGCGGCCGAAGAGACCTTGCGTTCGACAAAAATTAAACTTAAAAGAAAAATTCTGGAAGAAAGAATCCACGTATGATCATCAGCCGTACACCGTTCCGTGTTTCGTTTTTCGGCGGCGGCACCGACTATCCCGGCTGGTTCAAAGAACACCGGGGCGCGGTGGTCGCTACCACGATCGACAAATACTGCTACATTTCGCTAAGATACCTTCCGCCTTTTTTCGAACATAAATCCCGGATCATTTATTCCAAGATGGAGCACGTGCACAAGGTCGAGGAGATCGACCATCCGGCCGTGCGCGAGGCCCTCAAATATTTCAAGATCACGCAAGGGGTCGAGATCCATCACGACGGCGACCTGCCGGCGCGGACGGGCCTGGGTTCCAGCTCATCGTTTACCGTCGGGCTTTTGCACTGTTTGTATGCCCTTAAAGGCCTCATGCCCACCGAAGAGCGCCTGGCCAAAGAGGCCATCTTTATCGAGCAGGAAATGTGCAAGGACAACGTCGGTTGCCAGGACCAGACACTGGCGGCTTACGGCGGCTTCAATTACATCGAGTTCGGCGGCCGCAACCACCTGATGGTCCGGAAGATCACCATCTCCGAACAGCGCATCCAGGACTTGCAGAATAATCTTATGCTGGTCTTTACCGGTTTTTCGCGCATGGCTTCCGAGGTCGCCGCGCACCAGATCAAGAATATCCCTAAAAAGCAAAAGGAATTGAAGGCCATGTACGCCATGACCGCGGAGGCCATGGATATTTTGAACAGCACCCGCGACCTTTCGGCCTTCGGAAGATTGCTGCACGAAAGCTGGCGCCTGAAGCGGACCTTGTCCGACAAAGTTTCAACACCCCATATCGACGAGATCTATACGACCGCCCGGCGCCACGGCGCCATCGGCGGAAAACTCCTGGGCGCGGGCGGCGGCGGTTTTGTCCTGCTGTTTGCCAAACCGGAAGCGCAAAGAAAGATCAAGCAGGCCCTGAAGAAATTCCTTTTCATCCCGCTCAAGTTCGAAGACCAGGGCAGCCAGATCATTGTCTATCAACCCAACAGCGGCGTGGTGAAGTAGGCCTGTGTCTCAATTAAAGAATACCGATGTTGTCGTCTTGTGCGGCGGCCTGGGGCAGCGCTTGCGTTCGGTGATCGGCGAGAACCAGAAAGTCATGGCCGAGGTGAACCGGGAGCCGTTCCTGAATGTTATCCTGAAGGACCTTGCCCGTCAGGGCGCCCAGCGCGTGATCCTCTGCACGGGGTATAAGGGAGAGGCCGTCGAGGAATACTACCGCCGGAACAGTTTGGGCTTAAAGATCGAATTTTCGAAAGAGGCCGAGCCGCTCGGCACCGGCGGGGCCGTGAAGAACGCCCGCAATACCGTCAAAAGCAATCCGTTCGTGGTGATGAACGGCGATTCGTTCTGCCCTTTGGAATTCAAAAAGTTCTTTCAGTTCTTTCTGTCGAAAAAAGCATTGATGGCGGTCGCCGTCTACAGTTCCCAGGCCCAGAAGGATTTCGGCCTCGTCAAGCTTGACGAGGACAAGACCATTACGGCTTTCCAGGAGAAGGAAGAAGGCGGCCAGGGCTATCTCAATGCCGGCGTATACATGGCCGACCAGGAAGTGTTCCGGCTGCTGCCCAAGGGAAAGGCGTTTTCGCTGGAAAAGGATTTCTTTCCGACATTAGTCGGAAAAAGTTTTTACGGGTTTGAAGTGAAAGAGCCCTTTATCGATATCGGCCAGCCCGAACGTCTCCAGGCGGCCCAGCAGCAGCTCAAAGAGAAGAAATAACATGGCCCAAAAACAGCTCAGCATTGAAGCCAAGACAAAATTCAAAGTGCCTTTCGGCACGGTTTCGGTCACGCCCGACGCGCGCATCCTGATCAACAGCGCGCTCGAGGCCAAGATGCTCACCCGCGGCCGGTACGTCGAGGAATTCGAGAAGAAATTCGCCGCGCTCTTCGGCGTCAAGTATGGTGTGGCGATGAGCAGCGGGACGGATGCGGATGCTCTGGCCTGCGCGGTCCTTTACGATTACGGCGCCCAGCGCGGGGATGAGATCATTGTCCCGGCCCTGACCTTTGTGGCGACCGGCAACGCGGTCCTGCAGGCCGGCTTCACGCCGGTTTTTGTGGACGTCAAGCGCGACACGCTCAATATCGACGTGGACAAGATCGAAAAAGCCATCACCAAAAAGACGCGCGCGATCATGCCGGTCCACTTGATGGGAAAGCCCGCGGACATGGACAGGATCATGGCGATCGCCAAGAAGCACAAGCTCTACGTCATCGAGGACGCGGCCGAGGCGCATGGCGCCGAATATAAAGGAAAACTCGTCGGCACCTTCGGGAACATGGCCGCTTTCAGTCTTTACGCCGCGCACATCGTCACCACCATCGAAGGAGGCATTGTCATCACCAACGACGCCAAGATGGCCGATATCCTGCGTTCGCTGCGCAACCACGGCATCGAGAACCGTTTTGATTTCCAGCGCATCGGTTTCTCGGCCAAGATGAACGAGATCGAGGCCGCCGTCGGGTTAGGCAACATCAAGATCTTCAACCAGATCCTCGAAAAGCGCCGCCGCAATCTTTTATACCTGATCGAACGCTTCAAGAGGTTCGAGCCGTATTTCATGTTCATCCAGGAAGAAAAGCACGAAAAAATAGGCCCGCACGCCTTCTCGATCATCGTCCGGGAGGACGCGGGGTTCACCAAAGAGGAGTTCGTCGAATTTATAGAAAAGAACGGTGTTGATTCGCGCAATCTGTTCTATTCCATCCCCACCCAATGCCCCAGCTATAAATTCCTGGGAAAGAAATTAGGCGACTTTCCCGAATCCGAGTTCTGCAGCAACAACGGCCTGCACATCGGCATCCACCAGGACCTGGAGCTCGACCAGATGGACCACGTGGTCACGACGGTCGAGAAATTCTTAGGACAAAAAGGCCTGCGTTAAAAATCTGATCTATGACCAAACCGGTCTATATCCTCGGCATTTCCGCTTTCTATCACGACAGCGCCGCGTGCCTCGTCAAGGACGGCGAGATTATCGCCGCCGCCCAGGAGGAGCGCTTTACCCGCAAAAAGCACGACTTTGCTTTTCCGGGTAACGCGATCCGCTATTGCCTGCAGGAAGCTCGTATCAGCGCTGCGGACTTGAATTTCGTGGGATTCTATGACAAGCCCTTCCTGAAATTCGAGCGCATCATGATGACATATTTGGCGTACGCGCCTTTTGGTTTGCGTTCGTTCCTCAAGGCCATGCCGTTGTGGCTCAAAGAAAAGCTCTACATGAAGGACATGATCCAGGAGCAGCTTCAGTATAACGGCGAGATCATCTTTACCGAACACCATGAATCGCATGCCGCCTCCGCTTTCTTCCCGTCGCCGTTCGAAGAAGCCGCGGTCCTCACGATCGACGGGGTGGGCGAATGGGCGACCTCCAGCTACGGCGTGGGCGAAAAGAACAGGATCAAGCTTCTGGGCGAAACAAAGTTCCCGCATTCGCTGGGGCTTTTGTACTCGGCCTTTACCTATTACGTGGGTTTCCGCGTCAATTCCGGTGAATATAAATTGATGGGCCTGGCGCCGTATGGCGAGCCTAAATACGCCGACCTCATCAAAAAGGAACTGATCGACATCAAAGAGGACGGTTCGTTCAAGCTGAACATGAAGTATTTCGATTACTGTGCGGGGCTGACCATGACGAACAAACGTTTCCACGATCTTTTCGGCGCGCCGCCCCGAAAACCGGAGACCGCCCTCAGCCAGCTGTACATGGACGTGGCCCGTTCCATCCAGGAAGTGACCGAAGAGGTCATGCTCAAGATGGCCCGCTACGTGCAGACCGTCACCGGAAAAACGAACCTGTGCCTGGCCGGCGGCGTGGCGCTTAACTGCGTCGGGAACGGCGCCATCCTCAAGGAGGGAAAGTTCAAGAATATCTGGATCCAGCCGGCGGCCGGCGATGCCGGCGGCGCTTTGGGCGCGGCCTTGTTCACCTGGTACCAGTATCTGGATAATCCCCGCAGCAGCGACGGTATCCGCGACCGCCAGCGCGGTTCTTACCTGGGGCCGCAATTCGAGGACAAGGATATCGAAGAATTCATCCACGAGAAGAATGTACCGGCGGAAAAATTTACCCCTCTGGCCCTGGCGAGAAAAGTGGCGGAGCTCATCAACGCCCAAAAGGTCATTGGATTGTTTTACGGCCGCATGGAATTCGGTCCGCGCGCGTTGGGGGCCCGGAGCATTATCGGGGACGCGCGTTCGGCCGCCATGCAGTCGGTGATGAACTTGAAGATAAAATTCCGTGAATCGTTCCGGCCGTTCGCGCCGAGCGTCCTGGAAGAGAAGGTAAACGACTATTTTGAATTGAGCACGGAAAGCCCGTACATGTTGCTGGTCGCGCCCGTGCGCAAGGAAAAACGCGTCGACCATGAGCCGCAAGGCCTTCAGGGCATCGAAAAGCTCAAATTCAGCCGTTCAGAGATCCCGGCGGTCACGCACGTGGACTATTCGGCGCGCATCCAGACCGTGCGCCGCGACACCAGCCCGTTCTTTTACGACATCATCAAGGGTTTCGATGAACTGACCGGCTGTCCGACGATCATCAACACCTCCTTTAACGTGCGCGGGGAACCGATCGTGTGTTCGCCGCAGGATGCGTACCGCTGTTTTATGTCCACGGACATCGATTATCTGGTGATGGGTAATTTCCTGTTCGACAAACAAAAACAACCCGATCAGGAAAAATACAAAAAAGAGAAGATCTCTCTGGAGCTGGATTGATGGATAAAGAGCGCAAGAACCTGATGGTGTTCGGCTACGGCCTGGCGGTCATTCTGACCGTGTGGGCGCTGCTTTTATGGCGCAAGCACCCGGCGATCCAGTGGCCCTGGGCGCTTCTCGTGCTCGCCGTGGGGTTCGCGGCCGTCACGTTCCGGAACATAGAGTACTTGAAGCCTGTCTACAAGCACTGGATGAGGGCCGCGCACGCGATCGGACAGGTCATCACGACGGTCCTGTTATCTGTCATTTTTTATCTTGTATTTGCCCCTGTCGGGATTATATTAAGAATGTTGAGGAAAGACCTTCTGGACCGCTCGCTCGAGAGCTCAGCCGTCACCTACTGGAAGAAGAAAGAAGAAGCGCCCGAGAAGGAACGTTATACCAAGCAGTTCTAAAGGGGAACGCCATGTCCAAGATGTCCATGATCAAAGAGTTCAGCGAATTCCTGATGAAGCGCAAGCTGTACTGGATGGCGCCGATATTCATCATTCTGATCCTGTTAAGCCTTCTGATCGTCTTCGCGCAAAGCTCATCGGTCGCGCCTTTCATTTATACTCTGTTTTAAAGCCACCATGCGTATCGCGATAAACTGCCGGTGTTTTTTGAAGAAACAGTTCACAGGGATCGGACGCTACGCCTACAATCTCGTCCATTGCCTGGCCAAGATCGACCGCGACAACGAATACTTCCTTTACACGCCCCGCCCGCTGTTTGACTTCAAGCGCGTCGACCCGTCCGTCCGGAGCAGGAATTTCCATGTTAAGCGCGATATTTTCGGAAGAGGCCAGGCCGCCACCTTGCGCGACGTGGATATCTATCACGCGCCCTGTCCCGAGCCCATGATGCTCAAAGGCCCCAGGATCATTGTCTCCATCCACGACCTGGTGTACAAGGCCTATCCGCAGGGGCACACCGCCTCGACGATCGAAATGACGGACCGCGAGATCAGCGGTATCGTCGAGCGCGCGGACAAGATCGTCTGTTCCTCGCATAACACTCTCGAGGACATGAAAAAATATTTCACCGTCGATCCGGAAAAACTCTGCGTCATCCATCTGGGCATGAACCTGGACGAATTCCGTCCGCTGAAAGCCGAAGAATACGCGCCGGCCCAGAAGATAATCGCGCAAAAAGGGGTGAGCGGCGAATATCTGCTGTTCGTCGGCACACGCGAGCCGCGCAAGAACGTGAAAGGGATCCTGAAGGCCTTCGCGCTCCTTAAAGAGCGGAACAAATTCGGCGGCAAGCTGGTCATCATCGGCATGAAAGGCTGGATGTCGGAAGATTTTGCCCAACTGGCGGCGGATCTCAAGATAAAAGATGAGGTCATTTTCCCGGGATTTGTCACGAACCAGGAACTGCGTTTTTTTTACGGGTTGAGCCGGGCGCTTATTTTCCCGTCGTTTTATGAGGGGTTCGGTTTTCCCATTGTAGAGGCGTTCTGCTGCGGGACACCGGTCGTTACGTCCAAAACGTCCTCCTGCGGGGAACTCGCCGGGGAGGCCGCCCTGACCGTTGATCCGGGCGACATCGAGGACATCGCCGCCCAGATGGAAAGAGTGGCCCACGATGAAGCGCTGCGTGTGACCCTTAAGGAAAAGGGACTGGAGCGCGCGGAAAAATTTTCGTACGAGCGCACCGCCCGCGAGACATTAGAGCTTTACCGTAAAGTCTATCAAAACGCCGGGGCGCTCAAGTGAAGGTGAGCGGTTTTACGATCGTCCGCAATGCGCGGCGCTATGATTATCCGATCGAAGCCGCCATCCAGTCTATTCTGCCGGTGTGTGATGAATTCATCGTCAACGTCGGCGATTCGGACGACGGGACGCTGGAGGCGGTCAAAGCTATTCAAGACCCCAAGATAAAGATCTTTGAGCGCACTTGGGACATGAATAAAGGCGGGACCGTCCTCTCGGAAGAGACGAATTTCGCGCTTGAGCAGTGCCAAGGCGACTGGGCGTTTTATATCCAGGCCGATGAAGTCGTGCACGAAAGAGATCTGGGGCGCCTGCGCTTTCTGATGGAAAAATATTTGAACGATCCCAGCGTGGACGCCCTGCGTTTCGAATGGCTGCATTTTTACGGGAGTTATTTCCGTTACCGCGACGATGACGGGTGGTTCCAGAAACAGGACCGGATCATCCGCAACAACGGCACCATCCGTTCGATCGAGGACGCGTATTCTTTCCGGCACAAGGACGCCACACCCTTGCGTTCTAAAAAGACCGGCTGTTTCCTGTATCACTACGGATGGGTGCACGAAGAAGCAAAGATGGGCGAGAAATTTAGGCATTTACAAAAACTGGGAATTGTGAAAAACTCTAAGGCCGGCGCGTTCAGCTACGAGGATTTAAAACGTTTCCCGATCTATTTCGGCAGCCATCCCGCCGGGATGAAGGAGAGGATCGGTTGTCACAGCTTGACGGGCCAGGACCGGTCCCTGATCCGGCAACGATACTGGTGGCATCCGCTGTTGTGGATACCGGTCGTCCGTTTCAAGCGCCACCGCGGTTTGAGAAGAAAGGTCGTACAGTCCACATGAACAAACATCTTTATGCCGTTATTCTCGTCGGCGGTTCAGGAACCAGGTTCTGGCCGCTCAGCCGCCGTTCCCGGCCGAAACAGTTCCTTAATATTTACGGCCAACGGTCGCTCTTCCAGGAGACCGTGGCCCGTCTTTCCAAAAAAATAAGCCCGAAGAATATCTTCATCGTCTCCAATAGCGGCTACAGAGGGATCATCCGCCAGCAGCTTAAAAAGGTGCGCATCCCGGCGCAGAACCTGCTGTTTGAACCTTCCGCGAAGAACACAGCCCCGGCGGTCTGCTGGGCCGCCCAGGTGATCCACCGTAAAGATCCGGAAGCGGTCATGGGCATTTTTCCGTCGGACCATCTCATCGTCAATACAAATGTGTTTTGGAAGACACTTAGCCAAGGCGTTGCGCTCGCCCACAAGGGGCGCCTGGTGACCATGGGCATTGTCCCCACGCGGCCTGAGACCGGTTACGGGTATATCGAGACCGCGCCGTCCTTCGGGGTCAAAGGTTTTCGCGAAAAACCCTCGTACAAAAAGGCCGTCGAGTTCGTCCAAAGCGGAAAATGCCTCTGGAACAGCGGCATGTTCGTCTGGAAAACTTCCGCCATCCTTGAGGAGTTTAAAAAATATCAGCCGGAAATTGCGCGGTATTTTGCCGGCAACACACGTCCGGACAAAAAAACGTGGAACACGCTGCCGTCCATTTCGATCGATTACGCGATCCTGGAAAGATCAAACAAAGTCGCCTGTGTTCCGGCCAAGAATTTAGGCTGGTCGGACTTGGGCAGCTGGGAAGCCCTGCACGAGGTCTTGTCCAAAGACGGTGCCGGCAATTTCGCGCGCGGGGACGTCATCCACATCGAAGGCCGCAACAATCTTATCTGGACGGAGGGGCGTCTCGTGGCCGCGATCGGGCTCGATGATATCGTGATCGTCGATACCAAAGACGCGCTCCTGGTCTGCCGCCGCCCGCTGTCACAGAAGGTCAAAGATGTCGTCGATGTCCTCAAGAAGAAGAGCCGCCGTGAACACTGATATCCGTAAAGTCCTGATCGTCAATATTTTCGGTATCGGTGATGTCCTGTTTACCACCCCGCTTATCAGCCAGCTTAAAGCCGGCATCCCGGGCGTTTATATCGGCTATCTGGCCAACCCCCGCACCGCGCCGCTTCTCTCCGCCAATCCCAGGATCGATAAGGTCTTTGTGTATGACCGGGACGCCGAAACGCAGCTCTACCGGCGGTCAAAAATACAATTCCTGAAAAAATTGCGCGATGACCTGCGGGAAATAAAGTCGGAACAATTCGACCTGGTCATCGACCTTTCCTTGAACAGCAGCACAAGTTTCCTGATGTGGGCCGCCGGCATAAAAAAACGCATGGGATTCAACTACCGCAACCGCAGCCCGCTCCTGACCCACAAGATCGAGCTCGAAGGTTATCACGACAAACATGTCGCCGAATATTACCAGATGTTTTTGGAACAGCTCGGCATCACGCCCAAAACTTTGCCGCTCGAGATCCACGTCGGCGAACAGGACGAGCGCTGGGCCAAAGATATTTTGGCGAAGAACGATCTCGAACCTTCGCGCGTTATCGGCATGGTCCCCGGCGGAGGTGCGAGCTGGGGAAAAGAAGCGGTTTATAAGCGCTGGTCCGCGGAAAACTACTCAAAATTAGCCGACAAAATTATTGAAAAATTTTCCAGCGCCATTATACTGATGGGTGATCCTCGGGAGAAAGATCTCTGCGCCCAAGTCGCTAAGGGTATGCGACACAAGGCGATACAACTTGCCGGCCAGACGTCGATTCAGCAATTGGCGGCCCTTTGCCGGCAGTGCCGTTTTGTTGTCCTTAACGACGGCGGACCGCTGCATATCGCGGTCGCGGCCGGCGCCAAAACAGTCTCGATCTTCGGGCCTGTGAATGAGAATGTGTACGGGCCGTATCCCCGGAACGGCCATATCGTGATCACAAAAACCATCGCCTGCCGGCCCTGTTACCGCAGGTTCCGCAAGGCGGGCTGCGACCATATCAGTTGTTTAACGCTGTTAACCGTCGACGAAGTTTTTGAAAGGATACAGGAAAGTCATGAACGTGCAGTTTATTGATTTCAGTGAGCAGTACAAGACCGTCAAGAGCGAGGTGGACACCGGCATCAAGCGCATTCTGGAAAAAGGCAATTTCATCCTCGGCCAGGAGGCCAAGGATTTTGAATCCGAGTTCGCGCGTTATTGCGACGTAAAATACGGCGTGGGGGTCAATTCCGGGACCGACGCGCTGTATCTCGCGGTCGCGGCCCTCGACATCGGGGAAGGGGATGAGGTGATCCTGCCGACCTTTACCTTTATCGCCACCGCCTTGTGCATTTCCTACGCCGGCGCGAAGACCGTTTTCGCCGACATCGAAGAAGAGACCTACAATATCGATCCCGCCAAGCTCGAGAAGCTGATCACCAAAAAGACCAAGGCCATCATCCCGGTGCATCTCTACGGCCAGCCGGCCAATATGGATGAGATCAACGCGATCGCCAAGAAGCACGGCATCGCGGTCATCGAGGATGCGGCCCAGGCCCACGGCTCGACGTACAAAAAACGCAAAACCGGCTCGTTGGGCAATGTCGCCTGTTTCAGCTTTTACCCGACGAAGAGCCTCGGTGCCTGCGGCGACGCGGGGATGATCGTCACCAGCGACCAGAAAATTTACGAAAAAGCGCTCATGCTGCGCGATTACGGCCGGCAGGGACGCTACGAGCACAAGATCAAAGGTTACAATTCCCGCCTGGATACGATCCAGGCGGTCGTTCTTTCGGCCAAATTAAAACACCTCGATGGGTGGAACAAGATGCGGCTTGAGAACGCGCTCTATTACAACAAGCTCCTTCACGGCGTCAAGGGTGTCGTAACGCCCAAGATCAGGGAAGACCGCACGCACGTGTTCCAGACTTACGCCGTGCGCCTTAAAGATCGCGAGAAGGTCATGGAAGGGATGAAGAAAAAAGGCATCGATGTCCTGATCCATTATCCGATCCCGGTCCATTTGCAGGAGGCCTATTCCGAAGTGGGGCACAAGAAAGGCGACTTTCCTGTTTCCGAAAAGATAGCGCATGAAATTCTGTCTTTGCCCATGTTCCCGCACATGAAGAAGGAACAGGTCGAGTATGTGGCTGAGACATTGAAGGGACTAATTAAGTAAGGACACAAGACACAGGACACACGACACATGTGTCATTTGTCATGTGACATGTGACATCAATATGAAAATTCCTCTTTCCGTCGTCATTCTCGCCAAAAATGAAGAAGGCAATATCAAGGACTGCCTTGCCAGTGTCGCGGACTGGGCCGATGAGATCATTGTCGTCGACGATGAAAGCACCGACAAGACCGTCGAGATCGCCCAGAGTTTCGGCGCCCGGGTCCTGCACCGGAAAATGGACATCGAAGGCCGCCATCGCAACTGGGCCTACGCCCAGGCGAAGAACAAATGGGTCTTGAGCCTCGATGCCGACGAGATGATCCTGCCGGAATTAAGGGACGAGATCGAAAAAGTGCTTTCCGGGCCGTCGTATGAGGCCTACACCATCCCGCGCAGAAACCATATCGGCAATTACTGGGTCAAACACGGCGGGCTGTACCCGGCCGCGCAGCTTAAATTATTTTTGAAAGACCGTTTCCGCTGGGAAGAGGTGGAAGTCCACCCGCGCGCGCATCTCGACGGAAAGACCGGGCACCTGACCAAGGACATGGTGCACAAGACCTACCGTGACTTCGGGCATTTCCTGACTAAATTGAACGGCCAGACCACCCTCGAAGCCAAGAAATGGATCAACACCAACCGTCAAATGACGTTGGGCCGGGCCGTGTGGCGCACGCTGGACCGTTTCCCGCGCACCTTTTTCGGGAAAAAAGGCTACAAGGACGGGTTTATCGGGTTCATGGTCGCGTTCTTCGCTTCGCTTTACCAGATCATCAGCTATGCCAAATACTGGGAGATGAAAAGGGCCAAGGCGTCATGAAAAGACCGCATTCCCATCTTTTGTTCCTGGACCGCGACGGTGTCATCAACGAATTCCCCGGCAACGGCAATTACGTGACCAAGGTCAAGGAATTCCATTTCATTCCAGGGTCCCTGGAGGCCTTGAAGAAATTGACCGACACGGGCTGGACCATTTTTGTCGTGTCCAATCAGGCCGGCGTGGGCAAGGGCATTTATTCCCAGCACAAGCTCGATCTTATCACCAGCCACATGATGCGCCATGTCAAGAAGCACGGGGCCAAGATCAAAAAGGCTTTTTACTGTATCCACAGGACCGAACACGGATGCGCGTGCCGTAAGCCGAACATCGGTTCGGTCATGAAGGCCCTCAAGCTTCTCAACAAAAAAATGCACCACGTCCAGGACGCCTTTTTTGTCGGCGACACCAAAGTGGACATCCAGGCCGGGCACAACGCCGGATGTAAAACGATCTTCGTCCTCTCCGGGCGTGATACCCGCCGGGACGTACGCAAATGGGGCACCCGGAAACCCGATTACGTGGCCAAAAATCTTTTGGAAGCGACAAAGATCATCAATAATGAAGATTCTTATCGTTCACGCCTCCGCTGGCGCCGGGCATCAAAAAGCCGCTGAAGCCCTCGCGCATGGTCTCAAGCAGTCCAAGGACCACGACGTCCTTTGCCTGGACGCGCTCGATTTCACCAGCCCGTTCTACAAGAATATTTACCGTCAGACCTACACCAAACTCATTGCACACGTGCCCTGGCTGTGGGGCGCGTTCTTCGGGCTTTGCGACGTGCCGTTTTTGGTCCCGCTGGTGCGCCTTTGGCGGCGTTTCCTGAATTCCATCAACGCCGGGTATTTCCACGAATATCTGAAAAAAGAAAAGTTCGATTACATTTTTTCCACACACTTTTTCCCGACGGAAGTGGCCGCTGCGTTAAAGAAAAGAAAAGAGATCTCCGCCCAGGTCATCACCGTGGTCACGGATTTTGACGTGCATTCGATCTGGATCGCCGATGGGGTGGACAAGTACACGGTGGCGAGCGACTGGACCAAACGGAAATTGGAAGGCTTCGGTGTTCCCGGCGATAAAATTTTTGTCACCGGCATCCCTATTCACGAGAAATTCAGCTTTCCCCGCGTGCAAAGGGAGGTCCGAACGAAACTGGGCCTGGACCAGCAGCTTTTTACCGTGCTGGTCGCGACCGGTTCCTTCGGCATCGGCCCCATCGAGGAGATCATCGACAATCTCCCCGGCGCGCAGGTCCTGGTCGTTTGCGGCCACAACAAAAAACTTTATGAACGCCTGAGCCAGAAAGCTCAAAAAAACGTGAAGGTCTATCCGCTGGTCCACAACATGGATGAACTGATGGCCGCGAGCGACGTGATGGTGACCAAGCCCGGCGGGCTGTCCATCTGCGAGGCCCTGGCCAACCATCTTCCACTGATCTTTTTCAACGCGATTCCCGGCCAGGAGACCAACAACATCCGGGTGCTCGACCAGTACGGCATCGGTTTTAAAACACAGAATGTGGCCATGGTCAAGGAAGTGGTCGAGCGCCTGAAGGCCTCTCCGCCGGCGCTGGCCGCGGCCGTGGACGCGACCAAGCTCCTGGCCAAGCCGCACGCGGCCAAAGATATAGCGGGATTGATACGGTAATTAACAATATCCAACCTACAATAGACAAACAATCACAATAAACAATAAACAATAAACAAGATCAAATTGTAATTTGTCCATTGTTCTTGTTTGTAATTTGTTGATTGTAATTTGGGCCATTTATGATTCCCCGCATCGCTCATGTTGTTGTAGGACTTCCTCTGGAAACGCATTTTGACTACACGGTGCCCGAGGCCCTGCAGCCCAAAATAAAAGTGGGCCAGCGCGTGCGCGTTTCGTTCCGCCGGGAAATCCGCGTGGGCTACGTCGTCGAGCTCGCCGAGAAAAGCGCGTACAAGAATTTAAAGCCCATCTTCGCCATCTTAGAAGAAGAGCCGTGCCTCGACGCGAACGCCCTGCAGTGGACCAGATTGTTAAGCGGCCATTACGCCTGTTCGTGGGGGGAGGCGATCGAGACCAGCCTGCCGAATTTTTTGCGTAAACCCCGGGTAGCGGAAATCCCGGCCATTAACGCGCCGGTTTTGCCCAAAGTAAAGCACGAAACGTTCCTGCTGCACGACCCATCCTTGAAACAATACTGGGAACATCTTTTTACCATGATCGACCGCGCGTTCAAGCACGGACAGAGCGTCATTTTTCTTGTCCCGGAAGCGCACCAGATCAACGGTATCGCGGAGAAATTAAAAACACGGTTCCATGAAGCGATCGCCGTCCTCGACAAACAGCTTAAACCCAAGCAGGAAATGGAACAATGGTCGTTGATCAGGGAAGGCAAGGCCAAGATCGTCGTGGGGACGCGTTCGGCCGTGTTCGCGCCCGCGCTCCTGCCCGGGCTTATCATCCTCCTCGAAGAAGAACATGACGCCTACAAACAGGAACAGGCGCCCGCGTACCATGCCCGGGTGGCCGCCCACATCCGCGCCTTTGTGCAGGGTTGCCACGTGGTGTTGATCAGTGCCGCGCCCTCGGCCGAGACCTGGTGGCAGGCGAAAGAGAATATTGCCCAGAGAACATTTTTCCCGCCGGAGAGATCGGCGGAGGTGCAGATCGTGGACCTTTCCAATTACGGGGCCAAACAGTCGATCGTGTCGTTCCCGTTGCGCAACCTCCTGGAAAAAACGCTGGCCGAGAACGGGAAGGTCGTGCTCTTTATCAACCGCAAAGGTTTTAGCAGCGCGACCCGCTGCAACCAGTGCGGCCACAGCCTCCAGTGTCCGCGCTGTGAAGTGAGCCTGACCTATCTGTATTCCAAGAAAAAAATGGCCTGCCGCCGGTGCCGTTTCACGACGGAGGTGCCCAAGATCTGCCCCAACTGCCGCAGCCGGTATCTGCGCTCCGTCGGCACGGGCATCGAAAAACTCGAGAGCGACATCGCGCGCGTCATCCCGACGGCCCGCATCAGCCGTTACGAACAAGAGACCAAACAGGCGCCCAGGAACGCCAATATCATCATCGCCACCCAGGCCGTGCGCCGGATCCTGCCCGAATTGAACGCGGACGTTCTGGCGATATTGCAGTTTGACGCGTTTTTAAACCGTGTGGATTTCCGTTCAGCCAACAAGGTCTTCAGCCTGGCGATGGAACTGCGCCACCAGGTTTCCAAAAAGCTCGTCGTGCAGACGTTCCAGATGGACAATTACGCGCTGAAGACGCTGGTCAAAATGGATTTCGACGCCTTTTACGGGGAAGAGCTGAAGTTGCGCCAGGAGCTGAAATTGCCGCCGTTCGATTATCTGGCGACCGTGATGCTGCGGGGCAAACAGGAAGAGGCGGTGCTGGCCCAGGCCAACGCGCTCTTTGAACTCCTCACAAAAAAAGAGACCGCAGGGGTCGAGGTCCTGGACCCGCAAGCGGATGTCATTCCGAAATTGCGCGATCAGTACCGATTTACTATAATGCTCAAAGGACAATCCCTTGAGACCATTCTCGGCCTGATCAAGGCCGCGTTAAAAGATCTGAAGCGTAAAAGCAGCGTCATCGTGACGGTGAATGTGGATCCGTAGAAAAGACACACGACAAATGACACAGGACACAGGATACTACATTTGTCATTTGTCCTTTGTCATGTGTCATTAAAATTATGAAAATTATCTTTTTCGGCTCCGATGATTTCGCGTTAAAGAACCTGGAAACGCTGGTTGCTTCCGGGCACACGATCACGGCCTGTGTCACCCAGCCGGACAAACCCAAGGGCCGCGGATTAAGGGTGCAGCTGCCCGTCATCAAGGCCTTTGCGCAAAAACACAAGATCCCCTGCCTGCAGCCGGCCAAGCTCGACCGGGTCTTTATCGACGAGCTAAAGGCATTCAACGCCGATCTTTTTGTGGTCATTGCCTACGGCCGCATCCTTCCGGCCGAAATACTCTCCACCCCGAAAATATTCTCGATCAACGTGCACGCCTCGCTCTTGCCCAAATACAGAGGGGCGGCGCCCATCAACTGGGCCCTCATCAACGGCGATACCGAGACCGGCATCACGGTCATCAAGATGAACGAGATGATGGACGCCGGCGAGACGATCGCCAAAGAAGTCCTGCCCATTTTAGCGGCCGACAACGCCGCGACGTTACGCGAAAAGCTCGCCGAACGCTCCGCTGACCTGCTCGTCAAGACCATTCACAACCTCGCGCACAATAATTTTACCCTGACCCGCCAGGACCTCTCGGCCGTCACCTACGCGCCCAAGCTGAACAAAGAACTGGGGGCGATCCGCTGGGACGACAAGGCTGTCCACATCCACAATCTGGTCCGGGGGCTCATTCCCTGGCCGAATGCCTTTAGCTATTTCCAGTCCAAACGGTTTAAAATTTTGGAAACGGAAGTTGTGGATGACCCGGCCGAAGGCGCGCGCGCCGGTGAGATCTTTAATATCAGCCAAGAAGGTATCTTTGTGAAGACGGGCCAGAAAAGCATCTGTTTAAAAAAAGTCCAGCCGGATGCGGGCAAGCCCATGGACGCAAAAAGTTTTGCAATTGGCCATCGCATAAAGGTGGGAAATTTGGTAGGATAAATAAGACCGATTTATGAATTCCTCTGGCAAAAAGATCCTCATCATCGACGACCATCCGATCATGCACCGCGAGCTCGAGAAGGTCCTGAGCAAAGAAGGCTTTGTGTTCGTCGGCGCCTTCGACGCCATGTCCGGCCTGCGCAAAGTGAAGGAAGAGCAGCCCGACCTGGTGCTCCTGGACGTCATGCTCCCCGAATACGACGGCAAACAGGTGGTAAGGAGCATCAAGAGCGACCCTGACCTCAAACATATCCCTGTCATTTTCATGACCGTGACCTTAAGCAAAAAAGACGACGTCTTCGACAAGACGATCGACGTGGACGCGGTGCCTTACCCGGCTTTCCCGAAGCCGTTGAATTACCCCAAAGTCATTGCGTTGATGAACGAATTGATAAATAAAGGGACAGATTGAAGTCTGTCCCTTTTAGATATGCTTAACTCCCGCTTCCTCAAGAGCTACGGCTTTTCCATCCTGCTCATCGGCGCTATTCTCTTCGGCTCCGCGCTCGGCTTTGTCCTGAAAGAACGCGCCGCTGCCTTAAAGCCCTTCGGCGATATCTTCCTCAATCTTTTGTTCACCGCGGTCGTGCCGCTGGTTTTCTTTTCGCTCTCCTCGGCGGTCGCCAACATGCACAGCGCCGGACGCCTGCGCCGGATCATGGGCTGGATGCTCGTCATCTTTGTGGCAACCGGCATCATTTCATCCGTTGTGATGATCGCCGGTGTCAAAATGTTCCCGCCGGCCGAGGGGATAAAGATAAGTCTCCCTGAGACAGCTGTTGCCCGGCCCGGTAATTTTTCCGAACAGCTGGTCAAAGCGGTCACGGTAACGGATTTCAGCGAACTGCTCTCGCGCAAGAACATGCTCGCCCTCATCATCTTTTCGCTCCTGATCGGCCTGGCCGCTTTAAAAGCAGGTGAAAAGGGCAGGGCCTTCACGCACTTCCTTAATTCCGGCAACGCGGTCATGGGGAAACTGATCGGTTTTATCATGCTCTACGCGCCTATCGGGCTGGGGGCATATTTTGCCTACCTTGTCGGCACGTTGGGACCGGAGCTGATGGGCTCGTATTTCCGCGCGGTCGCATTGTATTATCCTTTGGCGCTTCTTTATTTTTTCGGCGGTTTTTCGCTCTACGCGTTCTGGGCCGGCGGAACAAAGGGTTTAAAGGCCTTCTGGGTCAACATCATCCCCACAGCCCTGACCGCCTGGGGCACGGGGAGCTCGGTCGCGACCATTCCGACCAATCTGCAGTCCGCAGAAAGGGCCGGCGTGCCCGAAGACATAAGGGAAGTGGTCATTCCCGTCGGCGCGACCATCCACATGGACGGCTCGTGCCTGTCCGCCATTTTGAAGATCGCGTTTTTGTTCGGCATATTCCAGATGGATTTTTCCGGCCCCGGTGTGCTCTTGGGCGCTATCGGCATTGCGTTATTAAGCGGCACGGTGATGAGCGGTATCCCCGGCGGAGGTTTTTTGGGCGAGATGCTGATCGTCACCATGTACGGCTTTCCGCCCGAGGCGCTGCCTTTGATCTCCATGGTCGGCACCCTCGTCGACCCTCCGGCGACGATGGTGAATGCGACGGGGGATAATGTCAGCAGCATGATGATCGCAAGGATTCTTAGATGAAGAGCAAGAAGATCGTCTGGCATAAGAAAAAAGGAAAAATTATTTCATCCTCGGCCCTTAAGTCTCACGGTGCCAATCCCAGATCGAAAGAAGATGAGGCCCTGCACAGCCACATCAACGACCGCCGCAAGGCCTTTGCGAGGAAATTGTTGGAGCAGATCAGAAAGGCAGTGAAATAAATGTCACATGACACACGACACAAGACACAAGTTGTTTCATGTGTCCTGTGACATGTGTCTTGTGACTTATCAATTATGAAACTCCTCTACACCAAACGTTCCCCCTACGCCCGCAAGGTGCGCATCATGGCCCTGGAAAAAAATATCCCGCTCGAGATGGTCGAAGTGGACCTCGCCAATAAGCCGCCTGAGCTCATCAAGGCCAATCCCTTGGGCAAGGTCCCGGTGCTGGTCCTGGACAGCGGCGAAACTTTGGTGGACAGCCCGGTCATCTGCGAGTATATGGACAATTTAAAACTGCCGCTCCTTATCCCCAAAGAAGAGAGGAAGCGCCTGGCGGTCCTGCATTTTACCGCGATCGCCGACGGGCTCATGGATTGCGCGGTGACCTGTTATATGGAGAAGGTGCGTCATCCGGACCAATTCGATGTCAATCTGGTCGCCGCGCAAAAGCAGGCGATCGAACGGGGCCTGAAGTTCTTCGAAGAGCACCTCGATGAGCTTAAAGATTTCAACCTCGCCTCGATCGCGGTGGCCTGCGCGATCGGGTATATCAATTTCCGCCTGCCCCACTGCGGACCAACCCAGACCGCGCCCAAATTGGCGAAGTGGTATGAAGAGTTTTCCAAGAGGCCGAGTCTTGCACAGACCGTACCTGGATGAAACGCAACTTGAGCACTCTCCCTTTGGGCCTGCGAATTTTTATTGTTCTTTTTGTTGTCTTCCGTTTTTTTATCCCCGACTCTGCCGCATCAAGTCCGCCTCATAAAATTTCCGATATTCAGTATCCTCAGGTGGTTGTTACAGCCAAGCGGGTTCCTGTTCCGCAGGATAAAGTAGTCGAAAATGTGACCGTTTACACTCAGGAAGATATAAGAAAACTGCCGGCTCACAATCTAACAGAATTTCTTTCTCAGGTTCCAGGCGTTGATGTGCAACTCAACGGACAATTTGGCCAGGCTTCAAATCTTTCCATTAACGGTTCGCCGGCGCGCCATGTCCTTCTCATGGTCGACGGGATCCCATTTAATACTCAGCTTTCGGGCCAGGCCAATCCCACACAGATCCCCCTTGAGCACATTGAGCGCATTGAGATAATCAAGGGCGCTTCTTCCAGTGTCTGGGGATCAAGTTTGGGCGGGGTCGTCAATATTATCACCAAAAAAACCGGTAATTCGCGAATTCCCGAAGGAACATTTAAAAGCTCTTTTGCCGAGTTTAATACGACCCGCAGTAGCCTGGACCTGGCGGGGAAAATAGGGGAGTGGGGATATTATCTTTCGGGAAGCGACTTTCATACCGATGGAATTTTGGATGAAACCGATACGACCGGACAAAAAGCATTTACAAAATTATCTCATCCTCTGGGGGATATGGCTCATATGACAGGCTCGTTCGGCTATAGCGGGGCGGATGTGCAGTATGGTGTCACGCGAAACAATACGGTTGTAGGCCAGCCTTATGTCGCGCGCTATGGCCAAGTACGGTTGGATGTCGATCAGGCGGCTCATCAATGGCAGATCGCTTATAAGTATAATAACCAGCGCATGACGACGGATACCACTAATGCATCGACCGGCGCCCGGGTCTCTTCCATCACAAGCGAGAATGTTTACCAGGGGATAAGCCTTGGCGACAATATAGGCTTAGGGGATCATTCAATGGTCCTGGGCGCGGATTTCGACTGGCATACACTCAAATCCAATCAGTATTTAAGCGAGGGAAAAAACATAAGCATGCAAGCCCCGTATGCCCTCTATACATTGTCTTGGGGAAAGTGGGATTTCATCCCTGGCCTGCGCTATGATCATAATCAGCAGTTTGGATCGCAGCTGAGCCCCAGCTGGGGCATGGTCTATCATTTTGACGATTCGCACGGTTCTTTGTTGCGTACGAAAATAGCCCGGGCATTTAATGCTCCGCCGCTTCTTTGGATCTTCAATAATGATCCATCTCAAATGGTGGGCCCTAATCCCGACTTAAAAGCAGAACGGGCCATGGTTTATGAGTTCGGATTTGAAACTAATCTCTCGCCCAGGGTGAACATGGACTTAAACCTTTACCGGGCCGAGGTTAAAGACGGCATAGCCTTGACCTTTGATGCATCCCAATCCGTCTTTATTCAAAGAAATTTCCGGAAGTTGATCCGTCAGGGAGGAGAAGTTATTTTCACCTATGAACCCGATCAGAGTTGGTCCTTCTATGCAGGCGGCGGATTCAATGATGTGTTTAACGCCTCCACAAAACAGATGGTCCGCGATCAAGGCATTACCCGGCACAAATTTAATTTCGGAGCTGAATACCGGACCGTCAACGGATGGAGAGTTAATTTATTTGCATATTACAACCGCTGGGCCTCAGCTCCCTCTCTGCGGCCTAATGACCGCAAACCTATTCTTAATCTGATCTGTGCTAAAAATTTTGTGGATATCCGGCAAGGTATCGATGTGGAGGCTTTTTTTAATGTCCACAATGTCACCAATAGCAAGTACTGGTCCAGTATAACCTACCCTTTGGCAGAACGTTATTTTGAAGGAGGCTTTGCGGTCCGATGGTAGAAATAAGTCAGTCTCGTGCGGCCTCAAACCATTCACGAAAAACATAACGGGTATAAAGTAAAGAATGTGTAATTCGAGTGTATTCCGCAGATCCCAGGTGTTAAATATTTTGTGGATCATGATCAGTTCCTTGCTCACATCGGTAATGCCGGCCAACTCCCAATTCAGTCCTGGTCGCGAATCAAAAATTTTCCTTCGGAGTCAGACACCTCATCAGAACCACCGTCCCCATGAAGATCCTCGCCGCAACAAGACTTTGGTTTTGGGAACCCATACTCCACCCGAAGCTCTTAATCCAGTCCTTACCCAAACCAGCATATCAGCTCCGCTTATGCAGCTTATTTTTGATTCACTCGTCAAGGTGAATCATAAAAGGGAGATTGTTCCGGGATTGGCTCAGTCATGGGAGATTTCCGACGATCGTTTGCGTTATACGTTTCATTTACGCCAGCATGTGAGGTTTCATGACGGGACAGAACTGGATGCCGAAGACATCCTGTTTACTTATCAACAAATCATTGATCCCCATAATCATTCACCCCTCCGGTCCCGGTTTGAATTGGTCGATAGATTTGAAGTTGTTGACCGACATACATTTCGTATTGTGCTAAAAGAGCCGCTCCGGGCCTTTCTGCATAAACTGGATGCTGAGATCATTCCCCGGCATTTGCTGGAAGGACAATCCCTCGCAAGCGCTTCCTTTAATTGGGCCCCGGTCGGGACAGGTCCTTTTAAGTTTAAAAGCTGGGACAAGAGAACGGACCGGATTATCCTCGAAGCCAATCCTGATTATTTCGAAGGAAGGTCATTTTTAGATCAAATTACCATTCAAACTTACTCTAATATTCCGCAAGTTTGGGCTGCCTTGATGCGCCGGGAAATCGATTTTGCCAATTGGCTGACCAACCGTGATTATATGCTTATAAAAATTGATTCTGATTTTAAGGCGTATGCCGTGCTTGGCCGTATGTATTTTGCCATGGCTTATGACTTAAAAGATAAAATTTGGGCGGACAGAGATTTACGTGTGGCGCTGGCTCATGGGATCAATATAAAGGAAATGATCGATGCCCTGCCTGGTGCAAACGGTATAGCGTGCAGCGGTCCTTTTTATCCGGAATTTATAGGTCATGATCCTGAAGTCAAGAGGTTGGAGTACGATCCGGACTGGGCGAGGGCCATTCTGGAAAACCGAGGATGGAAGTACTCTGATCATGAATCCCGCGTCCGTAGTAAAGATTCACAAACGCTTGAACTGCGGATGCTGGTTGACGGGCGGAATAGTACTTATAAGCGGATGGCTGCTGTCATCCGCCAACAATTGGCGCAGATCGGGATTAAGGTTATCGTTGTGCTTTATGAGAATGAGGGGCAACTGAGTGGGGATTTCCTCAGGCGCAAGAAGCCGCAAGCCTGGTTGCGGTTGTATGGGGCCGCCGGCTTCGAAGAACTTGATAGTTCCAGTGGCCTAAGCAGCTGGCAGTCTTCCTCGACGGAATACGGCAAACTATGGGATTATGAAAATAGTGAAGTAGACCGTCTCTCCAAGTTGGCTATGGCCACAGACGATGAAAAGACCCAAGGCCGCATCTATCGCCAGGTTCATCGGATCATTTATGAGGATCAACCGGCCTGTTTTCTTTTTTATCCGGCCTTTTATTTTGCGGTCCATAAGAAATTTCAGAATACCGATGCGCTTTTTAGCGGGTATATGCCGTATTGGACGATCAAGGATTGGGTTGTCGGTCAAGAAAAGTAGCAGGTACAAATCGGATTGACAAAGGAGGTGAGAGACATGGAAATGGAGATCATCCAAAAGGGAACAGAAGAAGTCACGAAAATGGCTTCATTAGGGTGCTGCTGGCCGCCGGGAACATTCAGTCTTGAGATGCCAGAGCCGGAGTAGTCCGTGCCCCCGTGCGTTTAAACGGCTACACTGGTCTAGGCCAGTGTAGCCAAAAATTTCCTCCACAGAGAAAGTGATCCTATGAAAATCTCTTCCCACACCATTATCGTTGAGCATTATCCGTCAGCCGGTGAGCACTTGCTTTACAGTACACGCACGCAGGCCCTGGTTAAGATCAATCAGGGTCTGCGAGATGTTTTGGCGCGTCTTCAGGAGAACAATGACTTGGCTGAAACGGGGTATGGTCCCCAACTGGAAAATTTGCACCGGATGGGGCTGATCGTCAAAGATGACCGGGAAGAGCAGGAAAAATTGAGGGATTTCCTCCATCAACTCAAATACAGCTATGACCGCTCGAAATTCGTGGCCACCATTCTGACGACATACGCCTGTAACCTTAAATGTGTGTATTGTTTTGAGGAGGGTTCCCGGACGACGGAAAAATTGAACTTTGAAACAGGAGAGCAGGTCCTGCGGTGGCTGAAAAAACGTATTGAACGGCTCGGTTATAAAGGCGTTATCCTGAATTATTATGGAGGAGAGCCTCTTCTGAACCCGAAGGCCATCGAACAGATCTCCGGAGAGATGAGGTCATGGTGTGCAGCGAGGGACATCCAGTTTGCTACCACGATCCAGACCAACGGCTATTTAATGACGCCGGCCCTCGTGCAGCATCTCAAAAAGTTCAATTTAACCCGTGTCCGGATCAGCGTGGATGGTTTAAAAAAAGACCACGACCGTTACAGGCCATTACGCGCCGGCGGAGGGACCTTCGATAAAATCATGCAAAATATAAAGGATTGCGCAGACCTGATCCCTATCTCTATTTCGGTGGGATATCAAAAAGGAGATACCAAGTCCGTCGAAGAGCTGGTGGAGTATCTTTACGATCTGGGAATCCTGTCCAAGCTCGGAGAATTCATCTGTTCTCCGATCCATCCGACGGTGGGACCTAAAGGCCATCCGGAAGCGATACGCGGTTCGGATTGCATGTGCCACCATGAAGACAAGACCTTGGCCAATGCCACCCGGAAGATCAATGCCTTGATGCAAAAATACGGTTTGCCTTACAAAGACGGGATGTCGACCAATGCCTGCACCTTAGTGCGCGAAAACAGCGGCGTGACGATCGACCAAAAAGGCCGCCTTTACCGCTGTCAATCCCTGCTGGGGCATGATGAGTTTGCCCTGGGTGATGTGTGGCACGATGAGTTCAACGATAAACAAAGGGAATTCCGCGATCTCGATGTCTGGAGACAGTGTCCGACGGACTGTACCTATCTGCCCATGTGCAGCGGGGGATGCCGCTTGATGTCTTTTGTAGGCGGTCATAAAAATTTCAAGGTGGCATCCTGTAAAAAAGCCTATCTTAACGAAATGGCCCCTGAATTTATCAAACGGGATTACGATAAATTGACAGCGCAGCAAAAAGTACAAAATTTAGCGACAACGGTCTAATCCAGGAGCATAATATTTATAGAAGAACAGCGGCCATAGTAATCAAAAACAGGCGGGAGGATTGCCCCAATGCGGTTGCCCCCTGGAGTCCGGCGTCTTTTTCCTCAAAAGATCTGGCAGCAGATCTTTCTGGTCTTGTTTTTTCTTGTTGTTTTCCCCCTTGTTCTTTTGGGTTTTCTCCTATTGCAAACGAGCCAAAGGGCGATCCAAGCCGCTATTCTGCACAATCACCAGCAGATCGCCATCCAAGCTTCGGGAAAAATAAAGGAACACATTGATGGTTCCTGGAATGTCTTGGCCGTTACGGCATCGATCCTAGGGGCCATGCCGGCCGATCCCTGGCAGCATGAAACGGCTATGGTTGAGCTTTCGCTGAAAAATCCGGCTTTTAAGCGCATAGCTTCGCTTAATCAAGCAGGCAAGGAGGTTGCTGCGTCAGAATTAGGGACGGAGCTTCGCGATAGATCGCAGGAGCCGGCCTTTTTACAAGCCAGAAAAGGTCAATCTTATCTGTCGGAGGTAAGAATATCGGAGGACCATGTTCCGTTTGTCATTATGGCCGTCCCCATCAAGAAATCGGACCGGGTGCACGGTGTCCTTGTTGCCCATTTAAGCTTGCGTAGTATCTGGAATGTCATTGACGAAATACAGATCGGGAAAACAGGCCAGGCGTACCTTGTCGATGAGAACGGAATTATTATGGCTCATCAGGACAAGAAGATGGTCTTGCAGCATGCCAGTTTCCGGCATGCGAGCATCATCCAGGATATCCGGTCGGGCCGTGCGGGAAATCGACTAGGGACCGGCCAGAATAAGGAGGCCTGGTTGATCTCGTATGCTCCTCTTAAAGAACTAAGGGGAGGTCTCATTCTTGCTCAGCCCCAAAAGGAGGCCTTGGCCTTCTCCAAACAAATGAATTTTCGTTCCGTTGTTCTTATCGTGCTGAGCATTCCGGCGGCCTTGCTGATCAGCTTTATCATAGCGCGTTATATCAGCCGGCCCATCCGGGACATGATCGACGGGACACAACGCATGGCCAAGGGGGACTATTCTCACACTTTCAAGGTTCAGGGCCGCGGCGAGATGGATCGGTTATTATTTTCCTTTAACAGGATGTCGCAGAAACTGAAAAAGGCTAAAGAGGCTGAGAAGCTATCGGTAATAGGTATGGCCGCCACAGCCATTGCGCATGACTTAAAAAATTCTCTTCAATTGGTGAACGCCTTCGTTCAGTTGTTGCCCCAGCGCTACCAAGACAAGGAGTTCATTAAAGAATTCTCCGAAACGATCCCTAAAGAGCTGGACTCCTGGAACGCTTCGCTAAAAAACATCATGTCGTATTCGCGAAATTGTGAATTTCCCGTCGATCAGCTGGACCTCAATGAACTTATTAAGAACATAATGCTCCTGGTCAGTCTCAAGGCTCAGCAGGCGCATATTCATGTCGATGTCGCCTTGGAAGAAAGGATCCCTCCTGTCATGGGCAATGAAGAAAGATTAAAGCAGGCCTTTTTGAATATTCTCACCAATGCGCTCGAAGTGGTTCCGGGGGGAGGCCGCATTGCCATTGCCACCCGCTGTTTCCCGGGCGATGCAGAAAGCCCTGCTTTTGCCCAGATTGAAATTATGAATACAGGTGAAGGGATCAAAAAGGAAGATTTAGACAAAATATTTGAACCCTTTTATTCAACCAAAACTGGAGGTTTAGGCCTGGGCCTGTCCATCAGCAAAGAGATCATTAGCCAACACAAAGGCCGCATCCATGTTCTGAGTGAGGAGGGTTCCCCCACGACCTTTGTTATCCGTCTGCCTTGCAAGAACGCTTTGATGCCGCACGCCGAGCATGGGTAAAAGAATCAGTTCTTTTACCGGTTAGACCATTGCGGAAGAAGGGAATTGTTGTCAGAATGCCCTCAATATAAAATTTCTACGCCGAGGCCTTTCCATGATTTATGAAAAGATCGCTGTCATTGATGATGATCCGAGGATCCACAAAACGATCGCTTTGACTTTTCCCGAATACCAGATCGTCAGTTTCGGCAATGGCAGGGAGGCCTTATCCTATCTGGCCAAGCCGCATGAGATCAATGTCGTTCTTCTTGATGTCATGATGCCGGGGATGGACGGCTTAAGCGTCTTGGAAGAAGTACGGAAAATAAGCAAGGACACAGGCGTTATTTTAATGACCGCCTACGGTTCAAAAGATATTTTGATCGAAGCCCTGAGAAAACATGCCGATGACTTCATTGAAAAGCCTTTTGCGCCGTCCGAGATAAAAGAAAAAGTCTACTCTCTTTTAGGAGAAAAATTATATCCTAAGAACCTACGCAAAGACAAGGACAGCCAGGTGGGCCGCATCAAAGGCTTCGTGGAGCGTAACTGCAGCAATGCGAAGCTGGAATTCATTGCGGATCGAATGTGTCTGAGTCCTAAATATGTCAGCCGCCTTTTTAAACAGAAAAGCCAGACCAGCTTTCGGGTCTATAAGCTGCGGATCAAGATGGATAAGGCCAAATCGCTTTTAGAACGTACGCATCTTAATGTGAGCGAAATTGCCGCGCAACTGGGATACCAAAACCCCGAATCCTTCATGCGTATTTTTAAGCGTATTATACGCATGACGCCTTCCGAATATCGGGCAGCCGCCGAAAAGAAACGAACTGGGATTAAAAAGAACACCTGACCGGGGAGGTTGTATGGAACAAAGAATCCTGATCGTCGACAGTCATCCTGTTTATGGCAAAAAACTTGTGGCTTTTCTGGAAAGCCTTACATTCAAGAATATCGGCCTCGCGCAAACAGGGGAAAAGGCTTTGGCCGAGATCAGTGCTTATGTCCCCGAACTGGTCATTATCAGTTCTCTTTTGATGGATATGAACAGTGCGGACCTCTGCCAAAAAATCCAGGAAGCAGGCGCCAAGACAAAGATCATTGTGCAGACAGGCCTCTTTACCGGTCCCGCCGACATTGAATTATTTAAAAGGCATGGCGCCCATTGCGTGCTAGAGAGAAAAGAGAAGGATTGGGGGCCTTTGCAAAAGGCTGTTGAAGAACTTCTCCTTAATAGTGCAACAGACAAATATTATAAAAATTATTTGTAATTGCCCTCCATTCTAGGTTCTTTGCCCTTTCTTAATTTGGTTTGGAATCAGGTCAGCTGAAACTCGCTTGAAATCATTGCCGGCATGGTCTATGAGGTTAAACTTATGATTGTATCTTTGGCCGCTACACGGAATGTTTTGAAAGGTTCTATGGACGAAAAATCGTTCCAAGAAGATAAATTATCGACCCGGGAGGCATTCCTTTCGACCATTCATAACACCGCCCCCGTTATTATACTTTTATACGATCTGGATTCCGGGAAAGTCGTTTATGCCAACCGTTCCAAGGAAACGCTCTGCGGTTTAACGGCGGATGAGATCTGTTCCATGAGCGCGGCCGAGCATTTCCGAAGGCTCCATCCCCATGATGTACGCCGGGTCCTGCGCTTTATTAGAAGATGCCGAACGGCGAAGGAGGGGGAAGCCCTGTCTATCGAATACCGTTACCGCGACAAGGCGGGTCTGCATTGCTGGTTCCGGACCAGGGCCACGCCTTTTGCCCGCAATAAAGAAAACCTTGTCAGCCAGATGCTCTGTGTCACGATCGACATTAATGAATACAAGCGCATCGAGGAGGATATCAAGCATTATACGCAGAATCTTTTACGAAGTAATCGTGATCTCGAGCAGTTTGCCTCGATCGCTTCCCATGACCTTCAGGAGCCGCTCCATATAACCACAGCTTATATAGAATTGATCAAGTCCAACTATGGCGATAAATTAGATGAAAACGGCCGGGAATTGCTCGACCTGGCTATCCAGAACGCGCATAAAATGCAGGAATTTGTCCAGGACCTGCTGTCTTATTCAAGGGTAGGAAGACAGATCATGTTCCGGGAAGTGGAAATGGACCAGGTGCTGAACCAGGTTCTCAAGAATTTATCCATCCTGATCCAGAAAAAGGGCGCGACCATTAAATGCAACTGCATCTTGCCAAGGATCATGGCCGACCGGACGCAAATGACCCAGTTATTTCAAAATCTTATTCACAATGCCATTAAGTTCAGCAGTCCGGAAAGACTGCCCGAAATCCATATCTCGGCCGAGGAAGACAAGCATTATTGGACGCTTGTCATCAAAGACAATGGGCTGGGGATCCCCCCGGAATGCCATGACCGTATTTTTAACATGTTTGAACGCCTGCACAGCGGAGAAGAATATCCCGGAACCGGTATCGGTTTGGCGGTCTGCAAGAAGATCGTAGAGTGCCATCAGGGCAAGATCTGGATCCAATCGGAATACGGAAAAGGCACGACCTTTTATATTTCCTTTCCTAAAGAGAAAAAGTGAAGGTCGGCTGGATGACCCGACGAGATTCGAGGTAAAAACTGTTGACATGCCACACACATGGGTGCAGGATAATTGTATGCAGAGCACTAAAAACATTATGCAATTATAGGTGGAACTAACTCGCGCTGCGGTATGGAACATCTAACCCATGAAACAATGCCCCGACTGCAAGATCGTTTTCCATCACCCTGAGCGCCAGCGCTGCCTCTACTGCGAGAGCCGGCTGATCGTCCTCGACGCTGAAGCGCCCATGCCGGAGGACGCGCTCGCGTACCTGTCCACTTCGGACGACCCGGCCGTCGTCCTTTCCAACGACACAAAACACCTGGAGGAGGCGATCCGCATCAAAGAGAGCCTGACCCTCAGCCAGGACAAGATCCACAACGTGATCGGTGGCTATCTCCAGTCGCGCACGTTCCATTTCTTTTATTCGCTTTCGCGCAACGAGCTCAAAATGGGGAAGACCTACAAGCGCTTCTTCGTCCATCCGTGGAATTTTTCGTTCCTGCTCAATCTCCCGTGGGCGGCCGTCAACCTGGTCGACTCGGCACTGTTCCACCTGCGCTACAAGACCTACTGCCCGATGTGCAAATGGAAATTTGCCGGCGGCGGGGCCAAGCATGACCCCAAGGAATGCGCCTATAACCGCGAATACACGCTGATCATCAACGCGATCCTGACCGGGTTTATCGGCCGGATGGAACCCACGTTCCAGGCCCAGGCCCTGGCGGAAGTGAAGAGGGGCGAAAAAAGCGCGTACATGGACCTTTGCACCCGCCAGAATACGTCGGAAAAGGTGTGGGACACGGTGGCGATGTGGTTCTCGATCGCGCTGCTTGCCGGTGTTGCCCTGGCGATCTTTGTCCCGCTCACCAAGCAGATCATTACTTCCCTGCAGAATTACGAAGCGGAAGAGATAGAATAGAAAGAAGCGATCCCTGGCCACTCAGCTCACCACCCCCAACGGCTACAAGACCCTGGTCACGAAGGTCCATAAAGAACTCGCCGACCTCGAGCTCACGGTCAGGCGCCGGACCGTCGAAGGCTACTGGCGCGTCGGGAAATTCATTCACGAACACATCTTAGAGCACAAGGAACGGGCGGATTACGGGGCGACCCTCTTTGAAAAATTAGCCAAAGACGTCGGCCGCGACGGTTCGACACTGCAGCGCGCCGTCCGGTTTTACCGCACTTATCCAATTCTGGCGGCGCCGCAAGAATTGACCTGGGAGCACTACCGCACGCTCATTACCGTCAAAGACGAGAAGAAGCGCAAAGACCTGGAAGCCAAAGCCGTCCGCGGGGAATGGAATTCCAAGAAATTGCGCAGCTACGTGAGCCTCAAGCGCGAAACGCCTGTCCCCAAACTCACCTTTACCCCGGGCCGTCTGCACACCTATCAGGTCATCACGGCCAGCGAACCCTCGACGGGAAAAGAGGCCCTGGCCCTGGATCTGGGTTTCCGTCTGAAATATTTTCTGCCCAAGAAGGCTTCCGTGAAGGAAGGCGACATGGTGACCTATGACTTTGACCAAGAACTGACCAAGGTGACGGCCGCTAAAGAGGAATTGTTCACTTACTCGGCCCGGCTCGATAAGGTGACCGACGGGGATACGCTGCTCGTGTCGTTCGGCTTCGGCCTGAATTTTTTTATCAGCCAGAAACTGCGCCTGCGGGCGATCGATTGTCCGGAAATGGACACGGATGAAGGCAAGGCCGCCAAGCGGTTCGTCGAATCGCGGCTGAAGGACTGTGAATTTATTATCGTCAAAACCTACAAAGATAGGTCGGATAAGTACGATCGCTATCTAGCGGATGTGTTCGTTCCAAGGCCTTCAACTATAAATTCAGATAAGGCCGTGAACGTCCCTCGAGCTCCGCAGGAGCGAAAAGGGATTACCACCCATCCGGAGGATGTTGTTTATTTGAATCAGCAGCTTTTAGACGAGCGGCTTGCCGTGAAGTGGGTGTAATCTGCTTTACACCCATGCAGGGTAAGGTGTATAAGATTGGCATGCAAAACAACATTATGGATCCAACGTTGGGTTTATTGAAAGAATTTAGAAAATCCCTGAGAAAGAAGCTAAGGGATAAACTGCATAAAGAAGTAGAGCTGAAATTTAAGAAATTTGATGAAAATTATCGTAAGAGCCCCCCGCCCCCGTTAAACCCTTTTAATAACGAATACCATGATAAATTAGATGCCTTGATTCAGGCAGATACAAATTCCATGGATGATTTTATCAACTGGATTACTGGAATTACTGTTGCGGCAATTATATTTGTCTATCCTCGATTTTCAAATACGGTAGATTTTCTTCAAGGCGATAGCATTAATCTTGTCGTTGATTTAACTTTTTCAGAAATTTCGTTTCTTTTAACTTTTCTTTTTGGAATACTTTTTAAATTTTTTTTTAACGTTCGTTATTTACATAAGCAAAATGTTGTAAAGATTTTAATTAGAAAATATAAGGGCCATGATTTAAAGACTGCGATTGAGGAAAATATAAAGGCGAACAAGGAGATTGGTCTTGAAACGGAAATTAAATTTCTTAAGAATCATATTGAGAATATTGATCTTGCTGACCCCGAGTATCAAAATCGAATGAAAAATGATATGCATGCGAGGGCAGTATTATTAAGTCTTTTCTATAGAGCAGCTGTTGTCTTTTTTTGTATTGCGTTATTTTTCCATATAAAGGTATTTCTTGGATACTAACTTGGTTGTCTCAGCATGTTCAATGAATAAACTTATAGAAAAGTTTGTAAAGAAAGAATTCTCTCTCGGTGATGTTGAAGAATGGGCAAAAGCCGCAGACAATTTTCAGAAGAATATTAAAGGCGATAGTTCTAAAGTAAAATACTGGAAAGAAATATTAGGCTATATTCGAGAGCGAGAACAGCATGATTCAAAACATTACGATAAGGGATTTGTGTATTTGCGGTTAGCGGTAGGCAAGTTGTTGAGTGGGAAAAGTTATGTTACAGTTTTAAAATATTTAAAACTCTCTCAAAAAGAGGCTAGGATTAAATTTAAGGGGAGTGTTGATGTCATACCTGAAGACACTACCCCATTTCGAGTTGCGCAAATACTTGTTTGCTTGCAGCAATATAGAAATTCGGAATTTCGAAAACAGGTCGTTATTGATAAACACTTAAATAATCCAAAGGAAAGAAGATTTATTCACCAAACACTATGCAATATTTATGATTTAACTTTGGAATCACCTGTAGTTTTATCTTTACCATGGGCACCATTTGATAAATTATTAGGAAGAAATAGATACCGCGCAGCTATTAATGAAAACTATGATGCTGCCGTTTGGTTGTGTGAGAGGATAGATAAAATTCATAGAAAAACGGACCTTGAGCAGTATGGTCTGGCTAAGGCAGTTATTGTATTATGTGGTGCAACGATTGAGGGAATTTTGGCAAAAAATGGTCCATTACAAAAGAATCAGGTGCTGAAAAAGAAGAAGAGAAAGACTTTGGGTGATTGGATTTGGGCCTACATAGATAACTTAAAATCACCGCCTGATCTAACAATTATGTTTTTGTTCTTGTTATCAATAAGAAATCAAATACATCCCACCAATTCTTCTAATAAATGGATTACTATAGATATGAGACTTGCTCTTTATGTTCTTAGGCTAACTGAAGGGATTATTCTTAAGTTAAGCAAGATTTCAAGAAAAAGAATGAAGAAGTACTAGATTTGGTCTGGGACATGATTTGGAAAGTCTGAAAAAGGGACTGACCCTTTTGCTGTTTACCTTATGTGTTAAGTGACTTATTATGAGTGACTTTATAAAACCAGAGCTTCTTTTATATAAGAATTTTCAAGACCTTGTTGGGGATAAGGAGCAATACGCTGCTTTTTATTTTTCAAGACAATCTAAAGGATTGGACTTCAAAGATATTATTAAATATAAGAATTTGTTCGTAATCGGTGAGCCGGGTTTTGGAAAAACGCGATTATTAAAAGAAGCCTTCTTGGAATTAGTCAACTCTGACAAACAGGTAATATTTATCGACTTAAAGAAGAGCAGTAGCGACGTCGAGGCCTTTATTAAGGCTAATGCAGAGCAAATTGATAGTTTTTCCGCGACATTTGATTTAGAAAAATCAAGCTTATTTAGAAGTGCGAATTTTAAATTAAGAAACAGCGCAGAGGTGGTTGTTTTATTAGATGCCTTAGATGAAGTTAAATATCAAGATCTCCCGCAGTACGCAGAGCAAATCAAGTTCTTCCTAAAGAAATATGACAATGCTCAGATTCTAATATCCTGCCGATACCATCATTTTCAAAAAAACAAACAACTTTTTAGTGACATTGTGATTGATTACCTCCGCTTGGTGCCATTTAGTCGGAATCAGGTAAAAGATTATCTTAGATTTTATAATTTAAATCATGGAGATATTGAACAAGTTATTCGCATACTTGAATTTAGCGGTCGCGATTTGGTAATTCAAACCCCAAGATATTTAAGCATGGTTGTCCAGCTTATAAAAGAAAAAGGGTTAAAGGCTTTTCTTGGTCTAACAAAAACAAATGTTTTTGAACTATTCATCTATAAGAAGCTTGAGGCAGAAGATGGAAAATTAAATACCCAAACTAAAGAAATCGTAAAGAGAGTTTTGGAGAAAATTGCTTTGATAATGGAGATTTATCAAACCAATCTCATTACAAAGGAAGACTTGATCACCATCTTGGACGATGTTAAATCAAATCTCAACATCAGCTTTCTAAACCAAAATACACTAGATATATTTTATGACCGTACTATCTTAAAAGATAACATTGAAACGGTTGAATTTGAAAATACAGAATTTCAAGAGTATTTAGCTGCAAAAGAAATAGTAAGACTAGGTAAAACCGATCAAATTGTATTTGACCTCGTTGTCGACCCTGAATCCCGTGAAATATACCCCTCTTGGTTTAATTCCTTAGGTTTCGTTGTAGACTTGGAGCCAACCTTATTAAAATTGATCATTAAGCATGTACTTTCACAGGGAAGAGTGATTAAGTCAGAAGAATATTTTCGCTTCTTGACAAAAGTTGATGCTCAAAGGTTGTCGCGAGAGGATAGGATAGAGATTTTTGAGAAAGTTTTTGGCTATTTTGATGAGACTTTGCACTGGATTCCGTATGATATTGCGGAAGACTTAGCCCTGTACTATGACCCTGCGCAAAACACTATCCTAAAGAATACTCTAAATTTAATTTCGACGACCTCGAATGATGGTTCCTTTGTTAGGAAAGGGAATTTGGCCTATCTAGTAGGGTTTCTATGTGAGCGGAAGAAATTCTCAGCAAGCCAAGAAAGATTTTGGATAAGCCAGCTTAATAAGTTTCTTAAAGATTCTAACGAGGTCGTGCAGAGACATGCTTTACTTGCATTAAGCAGAATTGGAGATATGAGAAATTTAATTAAGGCGAAAAGTTTATTGAATACCCTCCACGATCTTGTTTTAGAAAACCTTATTGAAGCATGCAAATATATAGACCCAAATCATGCCTTTTCAATTGAGTGTTTTGTGGAAGGCCAGAAGCGAGAAAACGTTCATGCGCGATACGGCTTTTATGAGATAACAGAAAGAAGGTCAATTAAAGCCTTGCTGCGCTATTTTGTGGCCGATGAACAATTTCTTCTTGAGTATATCGATCAAGAGAAAATATTTAAAGATAAAGATCAGGAAGTTATTAATAATATTTCAAAGGTTTGGGATAAGGAAATCTTTAAATTGGTCGATAAAATTATCTGCGCAGGATTTGCCAGCGAGAAATGGTTTCAGGTTGAGGAATCAAAATTCATAAGAGAGCTCATGAAAATTATGGCTCAAAAGGATCAAGATTATATTTTTAAGCTTTTGGATCATGTGAGCAGTACAAAAAAATTGCAAGACCACCTTTTTAGCCTAAAAAATATACTTCCTCTTTTATTGCACTCTGGACAGGTTGGAAAATTTGTTAGCAAGATGAAGTCATTTCAAAACGGAGATCAAGTTGCCCTGTGGACATTAGATGATTTTCGCATTCTTGGTACACCAGACGCTAAAAAGATTTATGAGGAAGGTCGAGCTCATTATCCTGATGCCTACAAAAGGGCTGAAGAATTTCATAAGAACAGATTGGCTAACTCGACCGATGAGAGAAAAGAGCTGTATAAAAAGTTCCTTAAATTGCTTGAGCCAGAAAAGGGGAAATTTCACCCAGATGTTTTTACGTTTTATTTAAATAATAAGGACAAGCTTCAACTTCAAAATAAAGATTTGCAAAGACTTAAAAAGTTAATTACCGAAACTGCGATTGGAAAATTTGACCCCGGTAAACAAACGTTAACGTGGTCTAAGAACGGCGGCGAGGCTAAAAGCTATACAACGAGCACATGGATTTATATATTTGGAAAATGCTTGGCGGTCGCGGTAGACCTAAAGTTAAATGTTAGAAAATCTAGGCGAAGAATTCTAAATTATATCCCCTTTGCGTATAGTGAACACTTAAAAGCAATATTTGAACTTGTACCCAATCCGAGCCCCAGTGAAATAAGATCTTTATTAAAGGTCTATAAAAATAAGCGGAAAGATGATTTGCAGACATTTATGCCTTCCAGTTTCATAGAGGCTTGTGAAAAATATAGGATTGAAGAAGCTGTCCCTATTCTCAAAACTTTTGTGGATAACACGAGCTTATCTACTTATGATCGGAGAACTGCCCTAAAAGGGATCGGAAATTTATTGCCTCGGGAAAATTATCTAAAGCAAATTTTCAATAAATACAAAAATGAAAAAAATGAAACTGCTCAGTTGGCTGAAATTGCCAATGAATATCTCATTAATAACTTTAAAGATAAAAGATCAATTTTGTGGAGATTAAAGCAGTTGGCAGAGAGAAGTATTGCCTATGTGCAGTCTAAGGGAGTTCATTGGGTTCCTGCTCCGGCTGGCGAGCTTCATGATAAACATTTTGCAAGGCCAATTATGAGCCTTAAGGATCCAGCCTATTTAGTCAACATTCTGGAGCTGTTAGACAATTCTTTTAGGGTGTTGGATCAGGGGGATAATTATAGAGAGTATACGGGTTATCTTTGGGATATCGTATTGACCTATTTTGAAAATCTACGAGAACAAAAATCCTTCTCATATTATCGAAAGTTAGAAAATTATATTTTAAAGAATAAGGATAAAAATGGAATTAATTGGTTTTCAATCAGAATGGGTAAGTTATTGCGCTCTTATGTAGAGTATCTGGGAAAGCCGGAAACCCTTTCCGTTTGTATCAAGAAATACAATGGTCTAAAGCAAGCCCAATATCTTAATGTTTCAACGGTTCTTGACTTGGTGAACGTAATAAAGGATTCTATCCTGACTGATCTAACTTCTTTTGTTGAAGAGCAGGGATTTTATAAAACTGTCCAAGAGGTAAAGGGAAAGCAAGAAGATTTAATTCAGAAAACCCTAAAAACCCAATTAGAAAATTGTTTTGCCAAGCGAGGTCTCCGATTAAATGAGGTCAACATAAGACGCGAAGAGCAGCTTCTTGATGATAAACGCACTGATTATCTTGTTTCCTATGGATTTATAGGGCCTATTCTAATGGAAATAAAGCGCAATGATAGAGAGGAAGTTTGTCAGAATAAAGCGCGCAAAGAGTACAAAAAGACATTATTGCAGTATATAGGTGGGACTAATTCGCACAGCGGTATTTTTTTAGTCCTCAGAATTAATGAGCAATATGACCTAGAGGGTTCCATTAAGAAACTTAAGGAGACATATAAAGATTGCGAGAATGTCGAAATATATGGTTTAGATTGTTTAAAGTCATTTTCAAATAAGTAGTGGGGCCTTTACACCCACTCATCCGTGTGGTATATTGGGTCCATGGAACCCAACCCGCAAAATCCGCCACAAGGCATGGCGGATTCCCAGAAATCAGGGAAGAAGTTCAAAATCCACTCCCCCACCGCCATGGACGACGCGGTCGCTAAAGCCAAGGCGGTCCGTGGCCGGGGGGCGGCGTTCAATCCGGTCAACCGTTTCGAAGAGCTGCACGTGGCCCGCGATCCCGACTGCACCGAAGAAGACCCCAAGACCGGCACGCAGTTTTTCCTCGATAACACCAAATCCTTCATCACCTACAACGACAGCCCCGACGTGGGTTTCTCGGCCGGCATCAACCCTTACCGCGGCTGCGAACACGGCTGCGTGTACTGTTTCGCGCGGCCCAATCATGAATATTTAGGCCTTTCCTCAGGGCTTGATTTTGAATCCAAAATTTTCGTCAAGAAAAACGCGGCCGAGCTGCTGCGCAAAGAGCTTTCCGCCCGCAACTGGAAACCGCAGGTCGTGGCCATGTGCGGCAACACGGACTGTTATCAGCCCGCTGAACGGAAATTCAGGCTGACCCGCGCGTGCCTGGAGGTCTTTGCCGAATTCCGCAATCCCGTCGTCATCATCACCAAAAATAAACTGGTCAGCCGCGACGTTGATCTTCTGGCGGAATTGGCCCGTTACAACGCGGTGAGGGTCTGCGTGTCGGTGACCACTTTGGATTATGACTTGGCCGGAAAAATGGAACCCCGCGCCTCACGTCCCAAGGACCGGCTCTCTGCGATCGAAATTTTGAGCAAACACAACGTGCCGGTCACGGTGATGAACGCGCCCATCGTGCCGGGCCTGACCGACCATGAAACCCCGGCGATCCTGAAGGCCGCGGCGCAGGCCGGCGCCAAAAGCGCGGGCTACACGATCGTGCGCCTGCCCTGGGCGGTCAAAAATCTCTTCGAACAGTGGCTGACCGATCATTTTCCCGACCGCAAAGAGAAGGTGTTGAACCGCCTGCGCGATATGCGTCACGGAAAATTGTACGACGCGACGTGGGGCAAGCGCACCGGCGGTGACGGGCCCTTTGCCGACCAGATCGATAACCTGTTTAACATTGCCTGCAAAAAGGTCGGTTTAAACGAAGAGCGCGTTTCGCTCTCGACCGCGCATTTTCGGAAGCCGGCGGGTAGCCAGATGATGCTGTTTGAGTAGATCGGCCTTGACAATAAAAGGCCAATGTATTACATTGTAATACAGGAACCCAAACTATGATCAAACCTTTGAAGCCCCTCAATGTACGTATCCCCTCGGACCTCCAGCGCAAGCTTTTGGAGATCAGTCGCGAAGAAAATATCCCTGTCAGCGACATCGTCCGCGAATCACTGCAGGAATTCGTATCTATACGCCAATTCCGCAAGCTGCGCAAGAAGATCCTTCCCCTCGCCGAAGCCCGGGGATTCATCACCGATGAAGATGTATTCCGTTTGAAATCATGAAAGTCGTCTTGGATACGAACGTCATTATCGCGGCTTTTGCCAGCCGCGGGATCTGCGCGGAATTGTTTGAGCTATGTTTAAAGGAATTTGATATTAT
>CAZCLW010000011.1:28888-47725 GCA_964499685.1 uncultured Planctomycetales bacterium | reverse complement strand
CGGACAACGTCAGACATAGCCTTATGCGTATCGACAGCCATCTCTCTGCGGGCAGGATCAGAACTGTTGATATCGCGCGCGCGGCGGCCGGAACGAAGCGCTTCATAATCTTCTTCCAGCATGACCTTAAGATGCGATTCCACAACGAATGCGCTGGCTTGGTGCTCGTAGACAACTGCTTTATCCGGGACGATCCAGACTTTATTGAACGTGTCCAAAGGAATATCGCTTTTTCCGTATCTGGCCTGCGCCTTGGACTTGACCCTTTTCCAAAACTCTTCACCTAGCTCATCTTCAGGGTACATCAGTGAGGCTGTCAGTTGCTTTAGAATATAATCCTGCGCCAAGAGATCACGGCCCATTTCTGTCAATCCAAAGCCTTCGGGAATGATCCTGTTCTTTTCATAAGGAGACAAGTTGACCCACATATCCTGCTCAGGGATGGTAAGAGAAGCTAAAAAATATTTGATCAAGCGGCTGGATTCCGCCCGCAGGGCCTCCCCCTCCATTTTAATATCGCCGGTTTCAACGATAAAATCGAACTGCAGCGGGTTTTCGGGATAGATCGTAATGCCCTTGATCAAAGCGGGTGTGAATCCGGGGCTCATGGTTATCATTGTGCCCGGCACCGGTAAAGGGACTATCTGGCCCTGGGCCGAAAGATGTGAAGGCAAGATAAGGTTAAAAATGAACGCAACGATAAGGGAAAAAGAAGTGCAGCGGGTAAACGGCTTGAACTTGAGGCGCTGAGCGAACTGGAACATTTTTTACGTCTCCTCGTCGGTAAAGTTTTTTCCACAGATTAAGAAAAAAAAGTAAAAAATGCGCGTTTGTTTATCGTGGCGGGATGAAAACGCTTTCTTGATTATGCGAAAAGATAACATATGTTAATAGAAAAGGCAAATTTTTTTTAGGGAAACAGAAGGCGCAAAACAGGGCATTTTTCAGTGCAAAATCGTGATAAAAATGAGCCCCGCCAGCATCAAAACCACCCCGATCAGCCGCTCCCTGGCCCCCTTTTCCTTGAATACGAAAAAGCCGAAAAGCGAGCTCATCAGGGCGCTGGTGCGCTTGACCGAGATCACATAGGGCACAATGGCCATGGTCAAGGCCGTCATCTGGCAAATGAGTGCCAGTGCATCAATGAGCCCCATGCCCACTAAATACTTCATTTCGGTCTTGATCTTGGGTAAGATATTTCTGGTCCGCCAGAACATGATCGGCAGTAAAAGCAGTGAAGAAACGATATTCAGGGACAGGACCCAGAAAAAAGGCGAAGAATTGACCACACCTATCTTATCGACATTGGCCCCAACGCTGAAAAATAAAGCCACCATCAGCATTAGCCGGGGACCGCGTTCCGTTAACATCGCCTTAAAAGGCGCCAAATATCCTTTTTGAGTTTCTTTTGAATTGAGTATATAAGAACCCATGACAGTGAGAACGATACCAACGAGTCCGGCGCGCGAAGGAAATTCGCCTAAAATAAGCGGCGAGGTAACCAAAAGAAAAATAGGGCTGAGCGTCAGCATGGGCGTGGTCAGAGATAGATCAGAAAGTTGAATGGATTTATTATAAAGGAGTGTTGTGTAAGTCAGGATCATGCCCGAGACGGCCAGGGCTATCCAGAACGTCGGCTGTATGACCGGTGGTTTGATGAAAAAAAAGACCGGAAGAAGAAAAAATAACGAAAAGAACCGCATCCCCCACGCCACCACATACACATCGGTCTTGTGGGCGGTGCGCTTGCGGATGACATCATTGACCGATGTCAAAAAAGCCGTAAGAAAGGCAAAAATAAACCACATGATTTTTAATGCGTTGAAAAATAGCGGAAATTTTTGACGTCATTCACCAACTCGTTCAATTTAAATATCTTGAAAACATTCGAATAGTCATCGGTCCAGGGACGATAGTTTTCCACGGTTTCCCGACGGGCCTCCTGCCATCGCAATTCCGAGATCAAATGGCTAAAGGTATCTTCATCCCAGGTCATGGCCAGCCACAGAGAATCCAGCACGGCCCCTTTTCCCTTGAAGAATTTAATACAGCTTTTAGCCCCGGCCTCAGAGGCTGTTCGTGCCAGGACAGGCCATAAATCTAAATACCGGTTCGTGATATGAAATGCAACGACGCCTCTTTCTTTCAGATGCGCGCGGTACTCGTTCATCATCTCGACCGTCAAAAGGTGGAATGGGACCGAGTCCCCGCTGAACGCGTCCGAGATAATAAAATCATAACGCTTGGCGCTGCGCTCCAGCTGCAGTCGGGCGTCACCAATAAAGACATTAACCTCTCCCGCAGCCATTCCAAGATAGCCGAAATGCGTTTTGGCAATACTGTATACGTCGGGGTCCAGCTCGAAAAAATCAATCGTTTGGGAAGGGCCCGCATAGGCCGCTATGGTTCCCACGCCCAGCCCAATGGCCGCCGTGTCCTTCCAAGGCAGACGCTCGTCCCGAAGCAATTCGCCCACGCCCGACGTGTATCCATAATAGCTCAAAGGGATGCGACTGTGCGGGAATTCAACATATTGCAGCCCGTGAATGACCATTCCGTGGCTTAACATTTTAAGCGCACCTTTCCGCTCTATATCGTAAACCCCATAATAATTCCTCCTGCGGATGGTGTCGACCTGATCGCTCCAAAGCTCTTCCAGGCGCGGCAAAAATACGATGAAAAAGGCCATGGCAAGGACCAATGAACGCCGATAACGGTTAAGATACACAAACATCACGCAAATGAAAGTCACTAAATACACAAAGCTCACCACATTATATTTCTTGAAGAAAAACGGCCAAGCCAAAAGAGCCAATATGACCAGAAGGGCGTAAACGATCTCCTTTACCTCCGCCCCTTTTAGCCTGATGCCCGGTTCTTGCATCAGGACGGTCAGGGTGATAATGAACAAGGCGAACGGAAATTCCACAAAAGAAGAAAATATTAAAGGGATAAACCATGAGACTACAAGTCCGCCGATAAATCCTCCCAGGGAAACGGTAACATAAAAGCGGGTCAGGCCGCTTTGTGTTTTGGCCTTATGAAGAATAAGTTGGTTTTGACAGTACATGCAAAGGAGGAATAAAACGGTGCACAAAGAAAAAAACTCGATCAAAAAAGGAAAGGTCTTGCGCTGAATAAAAAGGAACAGCATGACGGCAAATGCCAGGATAATGTGTATCTTGGTGTTAACCCAACGTGGGCACCATGGTTCCTTCTTGAAATTCAGGACAAAACTGAAAAAATAGATGCTTAAAGGAATAGTCCAAAAAAGCGGGATGGGCGCTACCTCATACGTTAAAATATTGGTTGCGGCGAGAAAAATCATGGAACCGGCCGCTCCCAATAAGAGCCACCGCGTCCATTCGAAGCCCGATATCTTTTCCTGGTCCTCCTTGCCGGTTTCCAGCGTCTTTTCTTTCAGCAGGATCGCAACATAAGCAACCGCGCTTAAAAAGACAAACCCGGTGTAAGACCAGCGCCAGATGATCTGTTGGATGCCCAGGTCGAAATGATATTCGAACAGAACCGGATAGCTCAGAAGCGCCGCAAAAGCGCCCAGATTGGAATAGGCGTAGAGCCGATAAGGGTCGTAGCGCATATTGACCGAAGATATCAGCCAGCGCTGAAAAAAAACACTCACGGTCGAAAGGACAAAAAAAACAGGCCCTATCGTGGCCAATAATTTTCCAAAGACGTTCACGACCAGCGGCAACGTAGATGTCGGCGCACTCAAGACCAGGGCGCGGCCCGGAAAGACCAGTAAGGGGACAAAAAACAGGACAATGTGCCACCGAAAATAGGAACGCGGGAAATTAGACGCCGCCCAATGGACATAAAGATAGCCGAGCAAGAGCAAGGCCTGAAAAAAGACCACACAGGCGCCCCACACGGCATAACTGCCGCCGTACAGTGGCAAGACCAATTTGGCGACGATCAATTCAAGCTGGAATAAAAGGAACGATGCGAGAAAGTTAATGAGGCAGAGTAAGGTCATAAGGAAAAAGGCGGCCTTGTTTTAAGACCGCCTTTCATCATTCGGATATGCCACTAAACTTAAGCAACAGTCACATCCTTGGAAAGATAAACATCCTGGATGGCATTCAAAAGCTGAACGCCCTCCTTCATCGGCCGCTGGAAGGCCTTGCGTCCCGAGATCAAACCCATACCGCCGGCGCGCTTGTTGACGACCGCCGTAGCTACCGCTTCTTGGAGATCACCTGCGCCGGAAGAGGCGCCGCCCGAATTGATCAGACCGATCTTCCCCATGTAACAATTGGCGACCTGATAGCGGGTCAGATCGATCGGATGGTCCGAGGATAATTTTTCATAGACTAATTTATGCGTTTTTCCGAATTTAAGTGCATTGTATCCACCGTTATTGGTGGGCAGTTTCTGCTTGATAATATCAGCTTCGATGGTAACGCCCAGGTGATTGGCCTGGCCGGTCAAGTCCGCGGCCGTATGGTAATCCTTGTCACCTTGTTTGAAAGCGGCGTTACGTGTGTAGCACCAAAGAATCGTGAACAAGCCCAGTTCATGCGCCCGCGCAAAAGCCTTGGACACTTCCTGGATCTGCCGACCGGATTCCTCCGAGCCAAAATAGATCGTAGCGCCCACCCCGGCAGCGCCCATATGATAAGCCTGCTCGACGGTGGAAAACATGATCTGGTCATATTTGTTCGGATAGGTCAAAAACTCATTGTGATTGATCTTAACAACGAAGGGGATTTTATGGGCATATTTGCGGGAAACAAGCGCCAGGACGCCCAATGTGGAGGCAACCCCGTTGCATCCGCCTTCAATGGCCAGCTTGACGATATTTTCAGGATCGAAATAATCAGGATTGGGGGCGAAGGATGCGCCGGCGGAATGCTCAATGCCTTGGTCGACGGGAAGGATCGACAGATAGCCGCTCCCCGCAAGGCGGCCGTGATGATACAGCCAGCTTAAATGCTTCAAAACATTGTTAGGCCGGTTGGAATTGATAAAAATGTCATCTAAGAATTTCGGCCCCGGAAGCGTCAGCGATTCCTTGGGGATCGTTTTACATTTATGTTCGAGTAGACCTTTTGCTTCTTTTCCCAGTGTTTTGGCAATGTCGATCATTACAACTGCTCTCCTTTTTATTTACTCAGAGTTTATGAAATTACAGTCCGAAATCCTTGTCAAAATCCGTCTCGATATGTTCGCCACTGAACCAACGGTAGCGGTCTATGACACTTTTTTCGATACTATTATTCTGAAATTGGGGGTATCTTTGCAAGAAGACTTGCGTTACTTGAGGAAATTCATCCACGATATCGGCATGCGTAATCGGCCCGACATGCTCTAAACCACGTCCCTGCCCCTTTATTAAAATTGTACCTACATATACTATCGTATTTTTTTTAATTGTCAAATTCGCATTTAACAGGTGTGTCCCCAGGTCCATAAAACGGCTGTGCCTCGCCAGGACCTCTGGAATACGGTAACGCCCTTCCGGTAATTCGACAAAAAAATAATATTCGACCGGCCCGCTCTCTTCTCCGGCGGGTTTATCCGGCAGGCCCAGCTTCACGGGATAAACCTTTTGAGAGACTTCGTCCTCAAAGGCCATCGCCGCGTGCTGAAGCTCCGGTGGGATGCCGACAAATTTAATCTTTCCAATAACAATGCTGGGGCCGCTTTTTTTCCAGACATAGTCAGTCGGAATATTGCTTGTCGCCTGGGTGGATGCACAGCCCATCACAAAATACAGCAGGAATAAAAAATATAATTTTCTCAAATTAGACAACCTTTCCGTTCTGATGGCCAAGCCAGTAAAGCCCGGCATAGACCTTCGGATCGACAAGCCGTCCGGCCTTGCGCATCCGTTTTAACCATCCGTTGACCTTAACCAGAGGGACTTCATGGACTTTGATCGATTCGGTATGGTCGCCTCCGCCCTGCCCTGCTTTTTGAAGGCCGTAAGCACGGCAGATAGTGATAATATCCGCGGTAAATCCCCCTGAAACCGGCCCCTCCATTATTTTTACCAGCCGTTTGGCCTTATAGCCCGTTTCTTCCAGAAGCTCACGTTTGGCGGCGGTTATGACCGATTCGCAGCGGCGGTCCTTCCCGTCACTGACCAGCCCCGCCGGGAATTCTATCACGTTTTTACGGACCGGAATGCGGAATTGCTCAGTCAAAAGCAGCTTATTCTCCGGTGTGAGCGCAAGGATGACGACGATCCCGCTGCAATTGTTACGCTGGGCAAACTCCCATGCTCCCTGGCGATAAAATTTGATATAACGGCCGCTATAAACAATCTCGCGCTTTTTTCGGCTTTGGACGTAAAGAAAGGACATGAGCGGATCAGTATTTTATGCGAAATTTACCTTCGGAAGACCGGACCTTGATCTGACGGCTGGGGAGGATCGCCTGGACGGCATCAAAGGCCACAAAACCGTCCGCGCTGTTCAATGTGAACTCTGCCGGACGTATGATCAAAAAACGTCGACCAAGAATCTCTTCCACGCGCAGGATCTCAACGCTGGAAATGACGGTATAGTCATTCTCGTCTCCGTGCAGATAGATATCATACCGGGTCTTGCTGTCGAACATCCCTTTAGGGAAATCTTGCGCCCCGCTCATCCCACCCAAAAGACTTGCGCACAGAAAAACAGCCGCCGGAAGGTACTTGCTTATTTTAAAGAGGGTTTTTGACATTCAACTCGATGGTCTCTACATCCATCATACATTCAATGTAGGCCAACTCCTTGGTAGACTGGGCGGGGATGTCCACAAAAAACTCGATCCATGACCCCGGAGGGATCTTGACATTGTAGGAGTATTTGGCGCTGGTCAATCCCGCCCGCCACTGTTCATAGGTCTGGGCGCCGCCCGCAAAATTTTCACCCCAACGAAAGTCGAGCTTAACCCCGCTGTAGCTGGCCAGGTTGGGATTCCCGATATTGACCGTCAGGCGATAACCACCAAAAGCCGAGGGATGAACTTTTTTGATAGCAATCAAAAAATAACCCGAATTGGTATCTATCTTGCGGTATTCCTTGGAGACAATATCAAGGGCGACAACGCGGTAGCCCATAGCGCGGACCTGCTCATCCAGATTGGCCTGCAATTGCAGGGAAAAATCCTGAAGGCTATTCTGGATCCCTTCCTGGAACTTGCCATATGTATTGGTCGTTTTTTCATGAAATTCGCTTACGCGGGAATGCAGATTGATAAGCTGGTCTTCCAACTGCCGGACGCGGGCGGTCAGGACGCTCACTTGTTCTTTTAATTCTTCGTTGGATTGAGCGGCGGCACAAGTGGCAAAAATAAGAATTGCACCAACGGCGAAAAAAACGATATGTTTTCGTTGTGACATGCCAGGGGTCCTTTTAAAAATTAAGTATTTGTATTCTACTGCCTGAGAAACACTATCACAAGACTATTTTAACTTTAATTCCTTGCTGATGAGCTCCATCAGCGGCGCGACCGTTGATTCGGCGAAATCGAACTTCAGGCCGGCGGCAGCGAACAGTTCCGGCAGCGGCCGTGAACGGCCCAGGGAAAGGGCATACCGATATTGCTCGAGGGCTTTGCTGCGGTCTTTCTTGGCACTTAACCACAACTGCAACGCGCCCAATTGAGCAATGCCGTATTCGATATAATAGAATGGGACCTCGAAGATATGAAGTTGCCGGTGCCATAAATAGGTCTGTTCTTTTTCCAGCCCGCTCCAATCGATCAAGTCCGAACCGAAACGCTTGCGCGTCGCAAGCCATGCCTTGGCCCTCTCTTCCGGAGTCTGTTCCGGATGGGCATAGATCCATTCCTGAAAGGCATCGACCACCGCTACCCACACCAAGGTACTGACCACGTCTTCCAAATGCTCCGTACGGGAACGCTCCTCGTCGTCATGCGCATAAAAAGCGGATAAAAATTCATTCCCCAATAATTCCATGCCCATGGAAGCGACCTCACAAAATTCCATAGGGGCATGGCGGTAAGAAAACAGTTTCTGGGAAGCGCTGGCCAAGGCATGGAACGCATGCCCGCCCTCGTGCAGCAAGGTATGCACATCATCATCCACGCCGACCGCGTTCATGAAAATAAAAGGTTTTCTGGCCTCGGTCAAAGTAGACTGATACCCGCCCGGCGCCTTTCCTTTGCGACTGGCCAGGTCCAAAAGGCCCAGATTGATCATTTGGGCAAACTGCGTTCCCAGTTCTTTATCCAGACGGGAAAATATGGTCTTGGTGCCCTCGAGTAATTCTTCTATTTTAGAAAACGGCTTCAGAGGCGGGCGTCCGGTCGGATCAACCGCAGTGTCCCAGGGGCGCAACGCGGAAAGCCGCATGCGCTCACAGCGCCGGGACAATATCTTTTTCAGGACCGGCAGGACGCATTTTTCGATTGCCGCATGATAGGCATGGCAGTCGTTCTGCGTGTAATCAAAACGGTGGTAGGCCCTGAATTGATATTCACAAAAATCCCGGCAGTCGGCATTCAAGGCAATTTTGTGGCGCAATTTAAGCATCTCGTCGAACAAATGATCAAGCTTTTGCTTGTCTTTCAAACGGCGTTCGGCAACGGCCCGCCAGGCATTTTCCCTTAACAGACGGTCCTGCTCCAGCAGGAATTTACTCATTTGCGGCAGGGTATATTCCTGACCGTTAAAAGAAACGGTCATCGCTCCGCAGATCGTCTGATATTCCTGCGAAAGCAGGGCCACCTTGGTCTGAAGCGGCACATTTTCCTGACGAAAAAAATCGATGTCGCTTTGAATGGTCCGGTCGTAAATGGCATAGGCCTCGTCCAAGGGAAATTTCTTCCTTGCCTCTAGATACTTTTTATTCAGGCCATCGTCCAGCGGTTTGACGGCCGGAACAACCGTTTCAATAAAATTTTGATAGGCCTTGGCCTTCAGCGGATCGTCGGTCTGACAGGTCATCCGGATATAAAGGACGGTCCCAGCCTGATCCAGACAGGCTTCCAATTCGGAACGGTCAGTCAGCCATTGCTCCAGTTCGCCTGAAGAAGAAATAGGTCTTTCTAAAAGCTTGGCATAAAGCGCCGTCACCTCATTTTTATCGGTCAAATTGGCCTTATCCGGGACAAAATGGCGCTTTTGAAAGGCCGGTAATCGGTCGATTTTGAGTTCGTCGGTCATAGCGGACATTCGATTCACCTCTTACTAAGGATTAGCTTGACAAAATATCTTTTTCCATTATACTCGTATTTCTTAAAGAGACAAGATGCAAGAATCAATCAAGGAGCAATTCATGGCTCGAGCTTGTATAATTTGCGGAAAAACATCTATCCCCGGAATCAAATACAAAAGACGCGGTATGATCAAACGTAAGGGCGGCGCCGGTTCCAAGATCGTCGGCAAGACCCTTCGCCGCTTCCTCCCCAATCTGCAGCGCATCAAGATCAATCGTCATGGAACAGTCCGCAAGGAACTGGTCTGCACGGGCTGCATCAAGGCCGGAAAAGTCACCAAGGCCTAATTAATTTCCGTTGGATTCTCGAATATCTTTTAATTTGAGCTGGACGGTGGGTTCTTTATTCCAGTCGTCGATGGTCAACTGATAGGCAAGGTCTATCTTTGCGCCGGGGGCAATGAACCCTTTGTATTTAGCCATACCGAAGCCCACCGCGGAGATGGAAGCCTGGCCGTCACTTACCCAGAACTTCAAGGTTTCCTTGCCCATAATAAGGGGCGGGCTTTTGACGGTCAGATTGCGGCTGCAGAAAACCGGTATGGGATTCTCCTCCCCATACGGCTCAAGGCTATCAATGATCTTCACCAAATCCAATGATAGGTTGGATAAAGAAATCTGACAATCGATCTTAAGCGTGGGCGTAAGCTCCTCTTCCTTGATTTGGGTATGGGCGAATTCATTTATCAACAGCCGGAAATCTTCTATGCTTTTCTCTTTAATGGTCAGGCCGGCGGCTGAACGGTGCCCGCCATACCCCTCCAGGATCTTGGCGCAATACGTCAGGGCCTCATAAAGGTGAAAGCCTTCAATGGACCGCGCCGAGGCGGTGCCCCGTCCTTCTTCCAATGAAATAACAATGGCGGGGCGATAGTACATCTCCGCCAATTGCGAGGCCACGATCCCCAAAACCCCTTTATGCCAGCCTTCCTTGGCGACCACGATGACTTTGTGGTCTTTAAAATTGATCTCACGGTTGACGATCTCCAGGGCCTCCTGCAGGACGTCGCGCTGCGTTTTTTGACGCAACCCGTTCTGTTCCTCCAGAAATTTCGCCAAAACAAGCGCTTCTTTTTCAGTCTCGCTTAAAAGCAGTTCCAACGACTTATGGGCCGAGTCCATGCGGCCCGTAGCATTGATCCGGGGGCCGATGATGAACCCGACATAATGCGGCTGCATCGCCTTACCTTTGATACGCGCTACTTCCAAAAGGGCCGATAGCCCCAGATTGCGTGTTTGCGTAATTTTGGAAAGGCCGTGTTTGACAAAGATCCTGTTTTCCCCCCGCAAGGGCACCACATCCGCGATCGTGCCCAAGGTCACAAAATCCATGATCTCCTCAGACAAATTCCCCGCCAGCGCCTGTGAAAGCTTAGCCATCAATCCGGCCGAGGCCAAACCTTTAAACGGATATGAACAATCTTTTCTCTTGGGATTGACGACCGCGCAGGCCTCCGGGATCCCTAAAGCCGAAGGTTCGTGGTGATCAAAAATGACGACATCTATCCCGGCCGCATTGAGCGTCTTTACCTCTTCATGGGCGGTTATGCCGCAGTCGACCGCAATCAGAAGGCTCACCCCCTGCTCTTTGGCCAGTTCGGCAACATCATGATTGAGCCCATAGCCGTCATTAAGCCGGTGGGGAATATAATGACTGACCTCGATGCCGAGCGAGCGCAGCAGGCGGTTTAAAATGACGGAAGAAGTAACACCGTCGACGTCATAGTCGCCGAAGACCATTACCTTTTCCTTATTCTCCCTGGCCTGATGGATGCGCGCGATCGCTTTTTCCATGTCTTTGAGCATGAACGGATCATGCAGATGCGCAAGTTCTGAGCGCAGGAAAGTTTCGGCCTCTGGGATGGTCTTTATGCCACGGTTGATCAGCAGCTGGGCAATGATGGGATGCAGATTAAGGGCATTGCTTAGCTGGACTTGGAGATGAGGATCGGGGTCCTTGATGAGCCAGCGTTTGCTAAAGATAAGATTTGTCATCACATTTTCTTCGGGGCACTCACCCCAAGCAGTTGCAGACCGTTGGCCAAAACAATGCGCACGGCATCAATAAGGGCCAGGCGCTCGGATGAAAGTTCTTTATCCTCATCGATGACACGGTGCTTGTCATAAAATTTATGGAATAAGGTCGCCACTTCCTGCAGATAATTGACCAATAAATACGGATCATGCTGCTGCGCGCATACGATCAAAACTTCCGGCAACTGAGCCGTCTTGTCCAACAAATCGAGCTCTTCGGGCTCTTTCAAGCGCTTAAAGCCCGAAAATTTGGGGCCTAACGAAGATTCTTTGGCTTTTTCAAATATACTATACACCCGCGCGTGGGCATACTGGATATAATAAACGGGATTTTCCGGCGTCTGCTTTTTGGCCAACTCCAGGTCAAAGTCCAAATGCGCACTGATCCTGCGCATCATGAAGAAGAAACGGGCGGCATCCACACCGACCTCCTCCATGACCTCTCTTAAAGAAATATATTGCCCCCGTCGTGTGGACATCGAAACCGGTTGACCGTTCCGGTAAATGGTGGCCAGCTGCACAATAAGAACATTGAGATCATCGGGTTCAAATCCCAACGCCTCGACGACCGCCTTGATCCTTGGGATGTATCCATGGTGGTCCGGCCCCCACATGTTAAGCACCTCATGGAATCCACGCTTGAATTTATCGCGGTGATACACGATGTCGGGGGTTAGATAGGTGTAGTTGCCGTCGCTTTTTTCCAGAACGCGGTCTTTATCGTCCCCAAAATCCGTGGATTTAAACCACAGCGCGCCCTCTTTTTCATAAAGAAATCCTTTTTCTCCCAGATAATCAAGCACCGCCTCGATATTCTCCTTCGTGGCGATCTTTGACTGATGCGACCAGACATCGAAATGCACACCGAAATCATCCAATTCCTTCTTGATGACGTTCAAAAGATAGTCAACGCCAAAATCACGGCAGGCCGCCTCTTTACCGTCAAGCTGCTTAGAGGAAGAGATCTGATTGTTTTCCATGAAAATCTTGGCCATATCCCGGATATAATCGCCCTGATAATTGTCTTCGGCGAAGTCGACTTTTTCGCCCAAAAGCTCCCGGGCGCGCTGTTCGATGGACCGGCCCAAGATATTGATCTGATTGCCCTCGTCATTGACATAAAACTCCTTGGTCACATCGAACCCCGCAAACTTCATAATGTTTCCCAGGGCATCCCCGACCGCGGCCTGGCGGGCATGCGCCACACTCAGCGGACCGGTGGGATTGGCGCTCACAAATTCGATCTGCACCTTTTTTTTCTGCCCGAAGGAAGACCGGCCGAAAGCTTCCTTCTCTTTCAGGATTCCGGCCAAAAGCTCATACCGCGCCGGGACGGACAAATAAAAATTAATGAACCCCGGACGGACGATCTCCACCTTATCAATCTTGTCCTTTAACGCCGTACCGGAAAGGCCGCCCCTGATCTCTTCCGCCAGTTGGCCGGCGAGATCATAAGGGGACTTGCGCAGGATCTTCGTCAACTGCATGGCGATATTGCTGGTGAATTCACCGTGTTTTTTGTCTTTGGGTATTTCAATGATGACCGGAGGGGAATCTTTGGTGACTTTAAAACGACTGCGAAGGGATTTTTGAATTAGCTCTTTTAACTGCTCTTCGAGGGTAATTAACATGGAATCTTGGGAATCGCATCAAACGTCCGTTACGGCCATTCTATTTTCTCGGCGTCCTGCCAAAGATAATCCAAGCCGTAGAATTCGCGGGTTGATTTTTCGAATACATGGACAATAACGCCGCCCACGTCAAGGACGACCCAGCGGGCGTCCCTGGCCCCCTGCAAAGGGGGCACATACAATCCTTCTTTTTCTAAACCTTCTTGAATGCCTTGGGCTATGGCTAAGGCTTGGCGATCGGTGTTTCCGCTACATATAACAAAATAGTCGCAAAAATTGACGCGTTTGCGCATGTCCAAAATGACAATGTCAAACGCCTTCTTTTCGGAAGCAAATTCTGCGACTAATTTGGCTAAATTTCGGGATGTTGACGACTTTGACTTAATGGCTGAATCAACCTCTGCTTACTTCTTGAGTTTGGCGGCTTGATCTTTGCCCAGAACGCGCCAGCATTCATGCGTACCGGCTTTTGATTTTGCTACCGCAAAGAAACGGCCGGCCTTTTGTTTTACTGTATAATCGCTGGTCTTGAATTTGGCCTTGGTCTTGACATCGTAGAATGAAAGCTCTTCCATGCGTTCCTCCTTATAAATAAAACATTAAAAGTTGAAGATTTAATCGACAGTCTATCCGATATTTTTGGGCTTGTCAAATTAAAAAATGACTTTGAACGCCTATTGGGGAAGTTATTGTTAAATAACTTTCATTATTTTCCGCAGGCGCTCTTCATGCCCACTGGTCAGCGGACCGACAATGGCCAGATTGTAAAGATTATCCTTAAAGATCTCCCCTGCCAGGCGGCGGATATCGGCCGCGGTCACTTTTTTGACCTGCTTGAGGATCTCGGAAATGGTCCGGATGTGGTCATAGCAAATGGTTTCTTCCCCTATCCAGAGCATATGTTCCATGGTCTCTTCCATGCTCAGCATAAGCTGGCCCAAAGCAAAATCCTTGGCACGGGCGAGCTCTCCTGCGTTGACGTTCGAATCTTTCATTTTACGCAGCTCATCCAAAATGACCTGGACCGCATCAACGAGCTTCTGGTTGTCGACCCCCGCGCGCACCGAGAACATCCCCGTATCCTTGAAAGATTTGGCGCTGCTCCCGATGGAATAGGCCAGCCCGCGTTTTTCCCTTATTTCATTGAACAGCCGGCTGGACATATTCCCCCCGAGAATTACATTGAGAATGCTCATCGCGTAACGGTCTTTATGTCCTTCCGGAAGGCCGGGCATTCCGATTGCCAAATGCATCTGCTCCACCTCTTTGGTGCGGAAAGCGGTTTGAGGAAGATGCTGCTTATTTTCGGCCTTTAAAAAACCTTTGTACGGACGCCCGGTGATCTTCTTTAATTTTTTTTCAACCATCCGGACAACGTTTTCATGTTTCAGATGGCCGCTGACCGCCACAACGATATTAGAAGGCGAATAAAACTCACGGTGAAAATAACTTAAATCACCTTTGGTCATGGCCGCGATGGACTCTACGGTCCCAGCCAGATTCTTTCCCAAGGGATGGTCCGGCCACATGAGCTTATCCAAAAGCTCGATGACGAAGTATTGCGGGAGATCATGATACATCTTGATCTCCTCGATGATCAAACCGCTTTCCTTTTTTACATCGGCTTCGGCAATGAGCGGATGAAAGACCATGTCCGCCAAAACATCAAACGTGGTCGCCAAATGCTTATAGGGGATCTTAGCGTAATAACAGGTCTGCTCTTCGGAAGTAAACGCATTCAGGGTCCCTCCGATCCCTTCGATCTTCTCCTTGATGGCATCGCAGGAATATTTTTGCGATCCCTTGAACAGAATGTGTTCGAGAAAATGGGCGGCCCCTTTGAGCCGGTCATCTTCATAGCGGCCGCCGGCGCCCACCCAAAAGCCCAGGGCAATGCTGTCGCGGCCTTGCATTTCATGGGTCACGATCCGCAGGCCGTTGCTCAATGTTGTTTTAGGATATGCTCTGCTCATTTCTTTAAAGCCCTCACTAAGCGCCCCACAAAGCGGGAAGTATTCTTAACCATGCTCTTCTTGGGCGTCTTTTCTATTTCCTTGATAATGGCGCTTCCTACGATCACGCCGTCCGCGGCCCGGGCAACCGATTCCACCTGTTGCGGGGTCGAAACACCAAAACCGACACAAATTGGTTTGGATGTAAACCGCTTGGCTTTTCTGACATCCCGCAACACTGAGGACGGCAACGATCGACGCTGTCCCGTAACACCGGTGACCGAAACATAATAAATAAATCCTGTTGAGGCTTGGACGATCTTCTTTAACCGCAGCAAGGTTGTTGTCGGCGACAGGAAAAATACTAGAGATATTTTGTTCTTCCGGGCTGCCCGCATCAACTCTCTGGCCTCTTCCGGCGGAAGATCCGGAACGATCAGGCCGTCAATGCCTGAATTTCTGACGCGCGTCAGAAATCTCTCCTCCCCGAAGTGATAGACCGGATTAAAATACGTCATTAAAGCCAGCGGAACTTCAGACCGACGGCGGATGCGCTCAGCCAAGTGGAATATCTTTTCCAGGCTTACGTGATGCTCCAAAGCGCGCTGGGAAGCGGCCTGAATGGTCGGCCCATCGGCCAAGGGATCAGAGAACGGCACGCCTATCTCAATGATATCGACACCCTTTTTTTCAAAGGCCAGGATCAATTCTTCGGTCGTCTTTAAGTCCGGGTCTCCCGCGGTCACAAAAGCGATGAAGGCCTTTTGTTTTTTACGCCGTAATTCTTTAAACTTTTTATCAATGCGGTTCATGTGGAGTTAGATCAAATTTTTGATACTACCGACGTCCTTGTCACCCCGACCTGACAAACAGACGATGACCGTTGCTCTTCGTTTTACTTTCCGGGCTAATTTTTCCAGATAGCTGATGGCATGGGCGGTCTCCAGGGCAGGGATTATTCCTTCTGTCCGGGAAAGCAGTTTTAATCCCTGCAGCGCTTCTTGATCGGTAACGGAAACGTACTCGGCACGGCCGGTCTTTTGGTAATACGCGTGTTCCGGTCCCACGCCGGGATAATCCAATCCCGCCGCGACCGAATGCGCGATCTTGACCTGGCCGTCCTTGGTCTGCAGAAGATTGCTCTTGCTGCCATGCAGGACGCCGATCGCTCCGCCGGCCAGCGCGGCCGCATGTTGGCCTGTTTTGATCCCCAGGCCGGCCGCCTCCACGCCGATCATTTTTACCTTCTTATCCTTGAAAAACGGATGGAAAAGGCCCATGGCGTTACTTCCACCGCCTACGCAAGCAACCAGATAATCCGGCAGCTTTCTTTCCTTGACCAAAAATTGTTTCCGGGCCTCTTTACCGATAACGGATTGGAATTCGCGTACCATCAGAGGATAAGGATGCGGGCCGGCAACCGAACCGATGACATAAAAAGTATCGCGGACATTGGTCACCCAGTCGCGAATGGCTTCGTTCATGGCATCTTTAAGTGTCTTGGAGCCGCTGTCAACCGGGACAACGCGCGCGCCCAATAATTTCATCCGGAAGACGTTCAGGGCCTGACGTTCGATATCCTCAGCGCCCATATAAACGACACATTCGAGCCCAAATAACGCGGCTGCCGTTGCCGTTGCGACACCATGCTGCCCTGCGCCTGTTTCGGCAATGATGCGCTTCTTTCCCATCCGGCGGGCCACTAGGATCTGCCCTAAAGTATTGTTGATCTTATGCGCGCCCGTATGGAGCAGGTCTTCGCGTTTTAAGTAAACTTTGAGGCGCTTTAAATGGCGGCTTAAGCGGTCCGCATGATAAAGGTTGGTCGGCCGTCCGGCGTAGTCCGTCAGATAATGCCGGAATTCGTTTTGAAAACTCCTGTCCCGTATAAGCTTTTTAAACACCTTTTCCAGCTCATCGATGGAAGACATCAACGTTTCCGGAACGAATTTTCCGCCGAATTCCCCAAAATGTCCGTGTGTATCGGGTAGTTTCATAAGGCATCCATTAAATCATACTTTGAAGGCACTGTCAAAAACTGCGGCTGTTACGGTTGGACCTCCGCCAAAACCAAGGAGGCGCTAATGAGCCCTGTGGCCCCGTCAATGCGCAGCGGCAGGCGCTGAGGGCTTTGATCAAACCAAAGTTTGTACTGTTTCGGGTCGCTTTCAAAGTACAGGGCAGTCTTTTTCTCGCCCATGACCGAGATCTCTGTCTCTCCCGCCTCTTTGATCTTGACCGTCTTTGTTGGAAGGTTCAGGATAAATGAGCCCCCCTGCTTTTCGGCCTTGCCCAGCCGGAAACGGTACAAAAAAGAATAGATATTGTCCACCGGCGGCTCGCGCTTCAAGATCTGCTCTTCGGTCTTGCCCTTTGCTTCCTTGACGATCTTTATCTCGCCTGTGTCGGAATAATATTCCGTGATTTTTTCCTTCTTACCCAGAAAGTGGACGTCCCTTTCGACCATAAGCGGATAAAGGGATTGTTTATCGACATAAATAAACTCTTCATCAAAAAAATTCGGCGCCTTGGCGGCAAAGATTATCAAATAGATATCTTTCCCGTTAAGCTCTCCCTCGCTAAAGGTCAAACTGGCTTCTCCGGCTTTCACGCCGAATTTCTTGATCGCGTATTTAAATGTCCCGTTCATGCCCGATGCGGCTTCCGGTTCCTGGGCACGGCTGCCGCAGCTGATGAAATTGAGCATGAACAGGGTCACCATCAGCCAAGACCATTTATTCGCGCGTTTCATAATCGGTAAGTAATTTTGCACGGCTGAACCCCTGCTTGGCCCTATACACAAGAAAATAACACAGCGGCGCTACCGGATTGAAAATTTGGTCGGCCAGCATATGCACGGTCATTCCCAATGCCAAGCCTGCCCACAGCCAGCTTAGCTGAAAATAGAATATCACCGCCCAAAAAACGGCCATCAATTCGTAGGAATGAAGGAACAGATAGAGATTGCCGGCCTTTTCTCTTTCGCAAAAATGATATAGCTTCTGATAATTTAAGGGCAATTCCTTTTTACAGAGAAAATAATCCAAATGATGGTCAATGTCGATCAAAATACCGCTTAAAAAACAGGCGGCGGTACCGGATGGAGATTGTGTAAAATACCAAAAAGCAGCACTGGTCCCGGCGGAAATAATGACATGATGAGTAGGGCTCATACGGCGTCGTAATCTTTCAGGAACTGCTCCAGAAGTTTGGAGCCGTGGTACAAATTATCGATCTTAACGTATTCATCGGTGATGTGCGCGGTACCGGAAGAACCATAGCCGGTCGCAAAGGCCGGGATACCATGCTTTTTGAAGAAGGTGATCACGGTCGCGCCTTCGCTTCCTTTGAGCATCGGCTTATATCCCAAACGGTAAGCGGTATCGATGTACGTCTTGACAAAACGGTGATCACTGTGGATCTCATACGGCTGTTGCAAATCATCGATGATGATCTTGAATTTTTTGGTGACAGAACCGACAATGGCTTTGATCGTATTCAACACGTCCTTGTCCTTCATCCCGGGCAGGAACCGCATATCCAGCGAAAACTCGCAAAAATCGGCAACGATATTGACTTTATCACCGCCCTTGATCGTGCCGATGTTCTTCGTCGGAGGACGTAGGATCGAATGCTTCTTGAATTTGAACTGGTGTTTTTTCAGCTTTTCAATGACCTTGGCGGCCTGTTCGATCGCGCTTATACCCCGCCAGTTGTACGCACCATGGGCTTTTTTTCCGAAAATCTGGATGCGCAAATGCATCAACCCCTTTTGAGCCACAATGGCGTCGAATTCATCCGAATCCAGGATCAAGGCCACTTTGGGTTTCAAAATATTCTTATCGAGCAATGGAATGATCCCGCAATGACTTCCTGTCTCCTCATCAACGGTTGCCGCCATGATGATATCGCGCTTGAGGCGAACACCCTCCTCCACCAGACTGCGCATGACCTCCATCGAGCAGGCCAGATTCCCTTTGTCATCGGAAGCACCGCGGCCGTAAATGCGACCGCCATGGATCTGTCCGC
>CAZCLW010000011.1:1488-28878 GCA_964499685.1 uncultured Planctomycetales bacterium | reverse complement strand
GTACCAACAGGAACTGTATCAAAATGCGGTGTTATCAAAACCGCCTCTTTGGCCGCCTTGGCGCGCGGCCATGTCCCTTTTAAGGCGGCAATGATATTGGGGCGGTCTTTTTCGAAAGAATAAATTTTGACATCCAGGCCCAGTGAGCGCATATCGCTCTCGATGAATTTGGATAAAGCCAGTTCATTGCCCGGTGGATTAACGGAATTGAATTGGATGACTTTTTGGGTGAGTTTAATAAGACGTTTTTTATTGATCATGAAATTATTTCAGGAATTCTTCGGCTTTTACCTGGCCCATAATGCGGGTGTAGTCCTCAAAATCGACTAGCACAATACTGGGATTGGTCTCCATAAGCTTCTGGAGTTTGGGGAGATGATGCCGGACGTTCCGGAACGAAATGTATTTAAACGGCGTATGGCAACTGGGACAAGTGGTCACGTCCAGCTTAAGATCCAGCGCCCTACACTTCGAGCAATGCGCGGTCAGATCCCCAAAAATGAGCAAATGCTCTTTTATATCGTCAAAATCAAGCTTTTTATAAATGCGCAGGAATTTCTCAGCCATGGTTTTGATTATAACATAAATGCCCTGATATTTCGGAGGTGGTTTTAAAATTATCCGAAAGGTCTTCCCCGCGAAGCGGATTTCCCTTAGTATGGGTACATGACAACAAGCAAGATCGGCACTTTTAGTTTTGAAAAATTTACCGCTCTTTCCAGAGACAAGATCATTTTCATTATTGCGGGAATCGCCCTCTTAAGCTGCGTTTTTTTCTTTTTGCCTAAACGAAGCGCTATTACTCCGCCTCCGCTTCCCGCCTTGGAAGAACGCTCCAGGGCTTATATTGCCTTTCGCGTGGCCAACGATTACGTAAAATATTTGGAGATGGACGTTGTTAGTCCGCGCATACTTCCTTTTTTGAATTTTCGTGAACTTTTTATTCCTACCCAGGACATTACGCTGACCAAGATCATTCCCTTCCAGGACGCTGATATCGCTTACCGCCATGCGCCATTCTTCGGAGCGCGCATCCTTTATGTCCCGGATCTTTTCAAGAACAGTTCGTTCAATATCTTAGCCACATCCATCCCTTATGAAAAGGATTGTCTTCAGGATAAGATCAGCTGTTTCGCCCGGGCCATTACCGAACAAGGATTAGTGTCTCAAAAGAAATTAATTGTCAATAAGGACCGTTTTTCCGTGAAAATTAGAGGAATCACGAGCAGAGATCATTTGGGCGGATGGTTCGGCCTTAACTCACGCGACATTAACGGTGACGGCCTTACGGATTTTATCATGGAAAGAAAACTTATTCTTTCTTCCCCTGAGTACATGATCTCAAAACGGATCGATGTCGCCGAAGGAATTCCTGTAAATTATGGCGCCATATTTTTAACGGCGAAAGATCCTCAAAAAGGATCGATCAAAACCTTTCTGGCGGGACTTTTGACGGACAGCCCCAACTCATTTGGAATCATGACGATCGATCAAAAAAATACGATCCGCACAGTCCGCACTGTCTCCGTCGGGAATGAACTGGGCGGGATCAGCGGAGCAACACCCTATCCTCTTTACCCCTTTCCCGATATAGACGGAGATAAGGCCGATGAAATCATCGTGGTGCAACAAAGAGGGATCAGCTTTATGCTCAGCTCCCCCGACTTCGGGGCTCAAAATTCTTTTTTAATCTCTTTTCCGATTGAAATGAACCGCTATTCGAAATCCCGCATCAGGATCGGCGGGATCGGCGATTTTACCGGTGACGGGCTCCCTGATTTTTGGATCAGTCTTAGAAGTTACAAGGGGGGAGGATCCGCTTGGCTGATTGACACCAGCGAGATGTTAAAGTCTGCCGCCAAGCGCTCTCTGGAAGACCTAAAAGTATTCGAATTAAGAGGCTCAGAGGACCTGGGCACAAATCATGATGAAGAGGCAGACGGGATCGGAAGCTCGGTCAGCTATCATGCGGGAGACATTGACGGTGATCACCTTCCCGATTTCACCATTGCATCCCATTACAATTTGTCCTATTCCGGTTCACTTTTCATCCTGACCGGCAAACAACTGCAAAAGTTTTTAGAAAAAGGGGTTCGCGAAAGCGATGTGCTGCACTGCGATATTATCCGCCTGCGCGCCCCACTGGCAAGTGAGCTCGCCCCTCCGTTTTTTCACTATGACAATGTGGATTTTAATCGGGATGGCTTGGATGACATACTGATTGCGGCTGATAACGACAGCGAAAGCGGTGCTCAAGCGGGTGCTATTTATATCCTGGACTCAGCGGCGATAAAAAAGCAGGTCGAAAAATATCGGGCGGCGTGTGTAGCGTTTACGAGAAAATTTTAAGAATCGGCCGGCTAAAAAAAGAAAAAAGCCGATAAAGACAGGGATGTGAACCCCTTCACCGCGCGACCCAACGCCAAAGGCCGCGAGGTCAGGAACGAGCCCCACTTCTGAAGCACCGTCCCCATTTCGGCAACCCAGCCACCATATTGTCCCTCATCCCAACCCATGTCTATTGTGCCTAAAGCCCCCAAAGGAGCAAGGCCTTCCCGGTTTTGAGACAAGTTAGGTCTGTTGGCTTTGCGCCCCCGAGTTTCCTCGGGTTTGCCTTTATCGGCTAAGTGAAAATATAACACACGAAAGCAGTGCTCACAAGCTATATAACTTAATGTGCTCCAATGACTTAAGAGTTAAAACTTCAGAAAGCGGTCCCAATACAGGAAGAGCTCTTTGGTCGCTTTTAGATCGCCGAAGCAATAACGGGCAATATCCAGATAACGCCCGGCCTGATAATATTCCTTTACCTGAAGCCCGGTCATCCCTCCGTCCTTAGGACTGTCAATCCCGAAGGCTTTGCACCACATATGTAGGCTGAACCGGCAGGAAGCCGCACCGTAAAAATTAAGCTGGTCTGCCAGATCGACGTGTGCCTTATGATCATACCGGTAAGGCATGAGGTTCTTGGAAGCCTTGATCTTGTTGATGGCCGAGCGGATCATCAAGAAAGGACCGTCAAAACAGCGGCCGTTAAAGGTGATAAAACAATCGTACTTGCTCAGCTGATTCCAGAAGCGCGTCAAGACCTCGGCCTCGCTGCCGGAAATGAACGTAACATCGCCTTCTGTAAATTTCTCCGGTGCTTTTCCGCCGTTTTGAAAGTAGACCGCGCCCTTATCCGTATCCACATCCAGCATGCCTATGGCCACGACCTGCGCGGTGACGGGATAAAGGCTCACGCGGTCCTTGGCGGCCGCAATCTCTTCTTCTGTCTCCGCGAATTTGAGCAGATAGTCCTTGGTGGAATTGTCGAGAGTCTCAAAATCCTGTCCGGCTGTTTCGATATCGAAAACGACTTTAGGCATAACTATTGATCCTTTGCGCGAAGAGCTTCTTTAAGAGTTCTTTGTTTTTCTTGCCCGGTCTTTCTTCAACGCCGCTTCCGATATCGATGGCAAACGGCCTGACCGCCTCCACCGCTTCATCGACATTGTCCGGGTTTAATCCGCCGGAAAGGATGACAGGTTTTTCGAAATTCTTATCCGCCAGCATCGACCAGTCAAAAGTCTTGCCCGTGCCTCCCTGCTGTTTTTCATCGTAGGTATCAAAAAGGAAGGCATCAACGGAATAGCGCGCTACTTTGGAAAAATCAAAACCTTCCTTGAGGCGGAAGGCCTTGATAATCCTATACTTCTTCAAATTCTGGCAAAATAAAGGCGACTCCTCCCCATGCAGTTGAAGGACCTGGATCCCGCAGGTAAACGCGATCCGTTTGATATTGGATTCCGTTTCGTTTACAAAGACGCCTACCGGGGTGATGAACGGCGGAAGATCATGGATGATCTTTTTAGCATTGGCCGGTTGAATGTACCGCGGACTTTTTTTATAGAAAATAAATCCCAGGGCCCAGGCGCCGCACTGCACCGACCAACGTGCATCTTCGGGATTCGTGATCCCGCAGATCTTAACTCTTACCATGCATGATCTCCTTTATTTTGCCGGCCATGTCGGCCGCCTTCATGAACGTTTCGCCGATCAATGCCGCATTGGCGCCCAAATCCTTCAACTTTACGATCTGCTCATGGGCATCCAGCCCGCTTTCTGCGACGATGATCTTACCCTTCGGAACTTTGGGAATAAGGCGTTCGCAGGTCGACATATCCATTTTAAGCGTATCAAGGTCGCGGTTATTTATCCCGATAATCTCCGCCCCGCAGGCAAGCGCCCGATCCAGCTCCTTTTCATTGTGTACTTCGACCAGACAATCAAGATCGAACTGGGCAGCGGTCTGCATCAAATGCTTCAATTCCTCGTCCTTTAAAATGGCGGCGATCAAAAGCACCGCGCTGGAACCGCATACGACCGTTTCATGGATCTGGCCTTCATGAATGATAAAGTCTTTGGTCAAAATAGGAATGCTGTAATGTTCGCTGACCCGTGTTATATACATCGGTTTGCCCAAAAAATATTTCTCTTCCGTCAGGATGGAAATGGCATCCGCCCCGCTATCGACATAGATTTTGGCGATGGCCATCACATCAAAATTATCACAGAGCATCCCGCGCGAGGGCGAGGCCTTTTTGATCTCGGCGATGAGATTGATCCTGCCGGGCTTGGAAACGGCCTGCTTGAAAATATGATAACGGGTCAGTTTCTCTTTGGAGAGCTTGCGCCGCAGTTCCGCATAATACTCTTCTTTGTCTTTGTTGATCTTTTGTTTATGTTGCAGGACTTTCTGCAAAAAATCAGCGGACACGGTGCGTAAATTCCTTTAACTTATTCAGTTTTTCGAGGGCCGCGCCGGAATCAATGGATGCTTCCGCCATGCCGACCGCTTCGAGGACAGAGGGCGATTTTTCGGAAATATATAAAGCATAGGCCGCGTTCAAAACGACAATGTCCCTCTTAGGGCCCTTCTTCCCTTCCAAGATTTCTCTTACGATATGGACATTCGTATTCAGATCGCCGCCTTTAAGGTCTTCGGCGGTTGACTTTTGAATGCCCAGCTCTGTCGGATCAACCTCATAAGTAATGATCACCTTCCCGTCGAACTCGCCCACAAAAGTAAGATCCGTGGTCGTGATCTCATCGAGACCGTCGCGGCCATGGACGACCAAAGCTCGCTTGAGACCCAAGTTCTTAAGGACATGGGTCAGGGGTTCCACAAGATCACGGTTATAAACGCCTACGATCTGATGTGTGGCCCGGGCCGGATTGGTCAAGGGGCCCAGAAGATTAAAGATAGTTTTTGTCCCGAGCTGTTTACGGACCGGCGCCACGTTCTTCATCGCCGGATGCAAACGCTGGGCAAAAAGAAAGGCCATCCCGACCTCATCGAGGCATTCGCTTAAATGCTTTTCTTCCATTGCAATATTCACGCCTAACGCCTCAAGGACATCCGCACTGCCGCATTGACTGGAGACCGAACGGTTGCCGTGCTTGGCCACGATGACACCGGCGCCGGCGACCACAAAGGCAACGGCGGTGGAGATATTGAATGTGCCTTTTTGGTCCCCACCGGTCCCGCATGTATCCAGGACCACGCGGTGCCGCGCCGCCACCGGCGCGCAAAATTTACGCATGATCTGGGCCGCGCCGGTGATCTCTTCCACCGTGGGGCCTTTTTCGTTCAGGGCCAACAAAAAGACCGCGATGTCCTCGTGCGCGGCCTTGCCTGACATGATCAGCTCCATAATCTTCTCGATCTCTTTCTGGGTCAGGTTCTGCTTTCCGTTGACTTTGTCGATATAAGGCTGCATATGTCCTTAATTGAGTTTTAAGAAATTACGGAGAATATCTTTTCCCGCGTTGGTCAGAATGGATTCCGGATGGAACTGTACACCCCAGAGCGGAAAATCCTTATGCTTTACACCCATGATCTCATCGTCTTTGGTCCAGGCAGTTACTTCCAGGCATTGGGGCAGGGATTTGCGCTCAATGACCAGCGAATGATAGCGTGTCGCTTCGAAAGGTTTTTTGACCCCTTGAAAAAGGTCTTTTTCAGTGTGATTGATGAGCGAGGTCTTGCCGTGCATCAGCTCTTTGGCGTGGATGATCTTTCCGCCGTACGCATAGCCGATCGCCTGATGCCCCAGACAAACGCCCAAGATGGGAATTTTACCGCCCAGTTCGCGGATGATGTCGACCGAGATCCCGGCGTCTTCCGGCCGCCCCGGCCCGGGAGAGATGACTATACGCTCCGGCTTCATTTTCTTTATTTCAGCAAGCGTGATGGCGTCATTGCGGAAGATCTTCATGTCCGCCTTTAATTCGCCGAAATATTGGACCAGATTGTAGGTGAAGGAGTCGTAATTATCGATGATCAGAAGCATTTATTCTTTTTCCCGGTAAACTTTAGCACCTAATGTTCTCAATTTTTCATCCATGTTCTCGTAACCGCGCTCCAAGTGATAAATACGATGGATCTCGGTCTTTCCCTTGGCGGCCAGTCCGGCAATGACCAACGCGGCCGAGGCCCTAAGATCGGAGGCCATGACCGGTGCCCCATAAAGATTCTTGACCCCTTGGACAATGGCGCTGACCCCTTCACGCCGGATATCCGCGCCCATACGGTTCAATTCCGCAATATGCATGAACCGGTCGGGGAATACCTTGTCGGAAATAACGCTAATACCCGGTGTTAAGGCCATAAGGGCCATGAACTGGGCCTGAAGATCCGTCGGGAAACCCGGATAAGGGAATGTCGTCACGCTGGTCGGCCTTAAGCGGTGCGGCGCCACAACCTTGATGGAATTTTCTTTTTTGTGGAATCGCACGCCCGCCTCTTCCAACTTATCAATAACCGCCAACAATTGAGAATGATGGACGTTCTTTATAGATAATTCGCTTTTGGTGGCAACCGCCAATAAAATGAATGTACCGGCCTCGATGCGGTCAGGTCCCACGGTGTATTCACCGCCGTGAAGACGCTTGACCCCGTTGATCACGATCCGCGGAGAACCATGCCCCTGGATCTTCGCGCCTAACACGTTTAAAAAATCGGCGAGCTCAATAACCTCGGGCTCACAGGAGGCTGATTCGATAATCGTCTGACCATGAGCAAGGACCGCTGTCATCATTACATTGGCGGTCGCTAAGACCGATGAACCCAAGACCCCTCCCAGATAAACATGCGTACCGGTCAGGCGCCGCGCTGTGGCGATAATATAACCGCCTTCCACCTCAGTCTTTGCGCCCAGAGCCTGAATACCCTTAATATGCAGGTCAACCGGGCGGATGCCGATAACGCAGCCACCGGGAAGCGAGACCTTGGCTTTGTGTAATTTTCCCAGTAATGGCCCCAAGACACAGAATGACCCGCGCATGGTGGAAACCAACTTATAATCGGCGATGTGGCTAAGTTTGCCGCGGCTAGAGACGGTGACGGTGTTACCTTCCATGGTCGCGGTCTTACCTAAAGAACGCAGAAGCTTGATCATGGTCAACGTGTCGCGCAGCTTGGGAACATTATGGATAATACAAGTTTCATCGGTCAGTAAAGTTGCGGCTAAAATAGGCAAAGTCGCATTTTTCGATCCGCTTACCTTCACTTCGCCTTTTAACGAACTTCCCCCTTCTATGACCAGCTTCTCCATGGATGTCCTTCCTTTATAGATGGTTATCGGTTAACACAACGACGCGGTCGGTCCCGACATAATCCTTAAAAAATTCCATTCTTTTAAAATCTGAAATGTGTTTAATGGCTTGCTCCTGGCCGTCACCGATCTCCAAGGCAATAAAACCTCCGGTGGAAAGCCTAGGCGGCGCGGTTTCAATGATAAAACGTAAGAATGAAAGCCCGTCCGTCCCTCCGTCAAGGGCCAAACGCGGCTCCTGGCGCACATCGACAGGAAGGCTTGCCAGGTCCCTCGTCCGGATATAAGGCGGATTCGAAACAATGATATCAAATTTCTTATGGTTTTCGCGGCAAAACCCGAACATATCATTCTCCATAAAGCGGATCCTGTGTTCAACGGAATTCAAATGCGCATTGCGTACCGCCACCTTCAAGGCATCGGATGAGCAATCGACCGTCGTCACATAAGCTTCCGGAAGGAATTTGGCCAAGCTTACCGCGATATTGCCCGAACCGGTCCCCAATTCCAGCACCGATAGCGATTCTTTTCCCCACTCCCTCGCTTTTTCCAGCACAGTTTCGATCAAAATTTCCGTTTCAGGCCGGGGGATCAGAACATGCTCATTGACAAAAAACGGCAGGCCCATGAATTCACAGCGTCCCAAAATATACTGCAATGGCTCACCGTCTCGACGCCGCTGTTGCATCGTTTTGTATAATTCTTCTTGGGCGGGGCTCAAAACAGGCTGGGCGGTATAAAGATCGATACGCCGGCAATCCAATATCGCTGTGAGTATTTGTTCGGTCTCAGTCATCAGGCGTTCGCCTCCTTTTCGGCCGCATATTCAGCTTCCAAAAGCGCAGCGGTCAACTCATCCAAATCTCCATCCAGAACGCTGGGCAGCTGATGGGTCGTAAACCCTATACGGTGATCGGTCACGCGTCTGTCCGGAAAATTATAGGTCCGGATCTTTTCGCTGCGGTCACCGGTGCCGATCTTGGCCTTGCGGTCTTGGGATGTTTTGTCGGAATGTTCCTGTTTTAATTTGTCCAGGATGCGCGCGCGCAAGACCCGCATGGCCTTCATTTTATTCTTAAGCTGAGAACGCTCATCCTGGCAGGCCACCACAGTCCCTGTCGGGATGTGTGTGATGCGCACGGCCGAATCCGTCGTATTAACGCTCTGACCGCCTGGCCCGGATGAACGGTAAACATCGATCTTAAGGTCCTTGGGTTCAATGTTGATTTCCACCTCTTCAGGCTCGAACATGACCGCGACCGTCGCGGCGGAAGTATGGATACGCCCCGATGCTTCCGTCGTTGGCACGCGCTGGACACGGTGCACGCCGCTCTCCCATTTGAGTGAACGGGAAGCGCCGGGGCCGCTTATGCCGAAAATGACTTCCTTGAACCCACCGGTTTCCGACGGCGAGGCGGACATGACTTCCATGCTCCATCCCTTTTTGTCAGCATATTTTGAGTACATCCGAAAAAGGTCACCGGCGAAAAGCGAGGCCTCTTCCCCACCTGTCCCCGCACGGATCTCGATAATGATGTTACGGTCCTTTTCTCCACGCTTGGGGCTCGCGAAATCCTCCAATTTCTTGGTAAGGCTGCGTGACTCTTCTTCCAAGTCCTTTAATTCGGACTTGGCAAGGGCCTCAAATTCCTGGTCATGCTTTTCCTTAAGAAGTTTCTTAAGGTCGTTGATTTGCTGGTCAACATCGCGGTAACGCCGGAGGGTTTCAATGGCCGGGGTCAGCCCTGAATATTCCTTGGCTAGTTTTTGATATTGGTTCTGGTCCGCAATGATCGCGGGGTCCGCCAGCTGGCTCTCGAGTTCCTGATAGCGCTTCTCTTGCTTTTCGAGCTTGTCGAGCATACTGGATTACTTCTTCTTGCCTTGATAACGGCGCGAGAATCTTTCGATGCGTCCGGCCGTATCCACGAACTTGCGGTCACCGGTAAAGAACGGATGGCAGTTCGAACAAATCTCGACACGGATATTCTTCTTGGTTGAGCGCGTATGGATGACGGTGCCGCACGCACAGGTGATGGTTGTTTCACTGTAGTTCGGATGCAGATCTGACTTCATTGTATTTTCACTCCTTTTTTTATTTATTCATGTTCTCAAAAAACTCTTTATTCGTCTTGTATTTCGCGATACGGTCCGTCAGAAGCTCCATCGCTTCCGCGGAATTAAGGTCGTTGACGGCCTTGCGCAACAGCCACATACGCTGGAGCTCATCCTTCTGGGTGAGCAGCTCTTCATGGCGCGTATTGGAGCGCTTGATGTCGATGGCCGGATAGATCCTGCGCTGGAAGAGATTGCGGTCGAGCTGTAATTCCATGTTACCCGTACCTTTAAACTCTTCGAAGATGACTTCGTCCATGCGGCTTCCGGTATCGATAAGAGCGGTCGCCAGGATGGTCAGGCTGCCGCCTTCTTCGATCGCCCGCGCGGCGCCGAAAAACCGTTTCGGCTTATGCAGCGCGTTAGAGTCCACACCGCCGGAGAGGATCTTTCCGCTGTGCGGAACGACCGTGTTGTAGGCCCGGGCCAGACGCGTAATACTGTCGAGCAGAATGACCACATCGCGCTTATGCTCGGTCAACCGCTTGGCCTTTTCCAGGACGATCTCGGCGATCTGTACGTGACGCTCGGCGGGTTCATCGAAGGTCGAAGCAATGACTTCGCCCTTGACATGCCGCTGCATATCCGTGACCTCTTCCGGGCGCTCATCGATCAGAAGGACGATCAAATACACATCCGGATTGTTGGTCGTGATCGCGTTGGCGATCTTTTGCAAAAGAACGGTTTTGCCGCTGTACGGCGGAGCGACAATAAGGCCTCTTTGCCCTTTGCCGATGGGCGTGATGATGTCCATGATCCTGGTCGAAATCTCGTCCGGAGAGACCTCCAGGCGGAACCGCTCCTTCGGATAAATGGGCGTTAAGTTATCAAAGAGGATCTTGTCCTTCGCCTTTTCCGGGTCTTCATAGTTAACGGCCTCCACCTTCAGAAGCGCGAAATACTTTTCGCCTTCTTTCGGCGGACGGATATGACCGCTGACACTATCGCCTGTTTTGAGATCGAAACGGCGGATCTGCGAAGGCGAAATATAAATATCGTCCGGACAGGGAAGATAATTATAATTGGCGCTGCGCAAAAATCCAAATCCTTCCGAAAGGATCTCGAGTGTCCCCTCCCCGTACATCAGGCCCTCTTTAGCGGCCTGGGCCTGAAGGATCTTGAATATCAGCTCCTGCTTTTTCAGACCGCTCGATCCCTCGATACTGCGCTCTTTGGCCAGCTTGTTGAGCTCGGACATCTTCATGTCTTTGAGCTTCGAAATATCAAGCTGGTCCGCACCGTTACTTTTGGTCGGGAGCTTATCCACATCCGGCCTTTCTTTCACGACGGCCTTGGACACTCCGTTCTCGTTCTTTTCCGTTTCCTGAACTTCCTTTTTTTCTTTGGTTACTTTGGGCATGTCTTCCACTCTCCTTGGGTTAGATTTTCGAAAATTTATTCCACATGGCTTCTACTTGTTTTCGTGTCTGCGACAAAGCGCCGCTGTTGTTGATGACAAAATCGGCCAAAACGATCTTTTGTGCCAGCGGCATTTGTCTTTTGATACGCTTGAGGATGTCACCTTCGGCCAACCGTGTTTTTCTTTTTAAACGGGCCAACTGTGTTTTCCGGTCGGCGGTAACAACCACGGTTCTATCAAAAATCCGATGCAGCCTGGATTCAAATAATAAAGGCACTTCGACGACCACTACCGTATTGTTTGCGCCGCGTGCCAGATGGCGCAACTCTTGCTTGACGACTTTTCCCACGTGGGGATGGAGGATCGCTTCCAGCTGCCTGAGCTTGTCCGTGTCGCTGAAGACTACCTTAGCCAGCCGGGAACGGTCAATGCGCCCCCCTTTTAAAATCTCTTGGCCGAACTTCCGGACGATCGCGTTGGAACACGGCCCCTTCGGGAGAAGCAAGCCGTGCACGATCTTGTCCGCATCCAAAACTTTTGCGCCGCGGGATGCCAGCATCCGGGCGACCGTACTCTTCCCTGTGCCGAAGCTGCCTGTCAAGCCGATGCTAAGCATTGCTGAAACGTTTCTTTGTATTTTTGGGCCGATTTATCCCAGGAAAAGCGCAAGGCCAGCCCTTTATCGATCATCCGGCGGAAAACTTCCTTTTTATGATAGATTTCCACGGCTTTTTTCATGGTCTTCGTCAGCTCTTGGGATTTATAATTTTCAAATACAAAACCATAACCTTCGCCCGCCGGTTCCTTAAACGGCTCAATCGTGTCGGCCAGGCCGCCGGTCTTGTGCGCCAAGGGAATGGTCCCGTAACGCAGGCTGATCATCTGGCTTAGGCCGCACGGTTCATACCAGGAAGGCATCAAAAATATATCCGACCCGGCGTAGATCTTGTGGGCCATTCCTTCATCAAAGGCCAACTCACAGGCGATCTTGTCCGGATATTGCCTGGCCATGGACTTTAACATGGCATGGTACTTCTCCTCACCGACGCCTAAGACGATCAACTGTATATCCATAGCCGCGATGTCCTTCATAGCTTCATCAACAAGATCGAAACCTTTTTGATGCGCCAGCCGGCCCACATAACCGAAGACCGGGACTTCCGGCCTTACCGGCAGACGGAAAGCTTTTTGCAGATCGGCTTTGTTGACGTATTTATTTTCGAAGTTGGCGGCCGAATAGGTCGTCTTTAAATACCGGTCAACTTCGGGATTCCAATAGTCATAATCCAGCCCATTAATGATGCCGACAACCTTATCCTTGCGCGACATCAGAACACCTTCCAGCCCGCAGCCGAAATGCGGGGTGAGGATCTCTTTGGCGTACTGTTGGCTGACCGTGGTGACCCGGTCGCTGAAAACAAGCCCGGCTTTAAGGAAATTGATCTGGTCATAAAATTCAATCCCTTCGGGTGAAAAAAACGACCTATCCAAATGCAGGTGCGGAAAAAAACTTTTAGGGAAAACGCCTTGATACGCCAGATTATGGATCGTTGTGACGCTTTTCGTTTTGGCAAAGAAGCGGTCTTGCTTATACGTTGATTTCAGATAAACAGGGATCAATCCCGTTTGCCAGTCATGACAATGAACAATATCGGCTTTGAAATCTATCTTTTTCAAGAACTCCAAGGCCTTGGAACAAAAAAACTGGAACCGCTGCAGATTGTCCGGATAATCTCCTTTGCCGTCGCCGTAGAGTCCGTCACGGCCGTAATAATTCTCATTTTCGATAAAATAGACATGGACATTCTTTTCGACAACCGTTGTCAAAAGTCCGTCGGCAACCTTTTTGATGGGAAATTTGTCTTTGGGTATCAGCCTGTAAAACGGCAGAAAGACAACAACTTCCTCACCCAGACCTTTCAAGGCCGCGGGAAGCACGCCGCAGACATCCGCCAGGCCACCGGTCTTTGCAAAAGGCACTACCTCGCTGGAACAAAGAGCAATCTTCATCCTGGAACTTCTTTCATATCGAGCCAATTCCGACCGGCTTTAACAGTCACCTTGATGGGGACCTTGAGCTCCATCGGGTGTTCCATCTTCTCACGGATGAGCCTGGCCAGCTCGTTTTCTTCCTTGAGCGGGACATCGAACACCAGTTCATCGTGGACCGTAATGATCATCTTCGATTTGAGCTGCCTCTTTTCTATTTCCTGCTGAATGCTGATCATGGACAACTTCAAGAGGTCGGCGGCCGATCCTTGGACCGGCGTGTTGATCGCCTGACGCTGGGCCAGCTGCCGGATGGTCAAGTTGGGACTTTTGATCTCCGGGATATAACGGCAACGGTTCAAAAGCGTAGTGGCGCAGCCCGTCTCTTCGCATTTACGGACCTGGTCATCCATGAACTTCTTGACTTCAGGATAGCGTAAAAAATATTTGTCGATGAATTCCTGGGCTTCGGGTTGGCTGATATTCAGGTCCTTGGACAATCCGAAAGCGCTCATGCCGTAAATGATGCCGAAATTGACCCGCTTGGCCGCATCCCGCATCTGCGGACTGACCAGGTCTTCGCTGACATCAAAGATCAGCGAGGCGGTGAATTTATGGATGTCGTCGTCCTTCTGAAAGGCCTTCAGCAAATTTTTATCGCCTGAGAGATGCGCGAGGATCCGCAGTTCGATCTGCGAATAATCCGCGGCCACGATCACATGATCTTTTCCCGAGGATATGAACGCCTTACGGATCTGCCTTCCCAAGTCCGCGCGAATCGGGATATTCTGCAAATTCGGATTATTGGAGCTTAAGCGTCCGGTCTCGGTGCCCACCTGATTGAAACAGGCATGTAGACGGTGGGTATTGCTGTCAACAAGCTTGGGCAAGGCATCAATATAAGTCGACTTCATTTTGGTCAGCTGCCGGTATTCGAGGATCTTGGCGGGCAGTTCATGTTTGGCCGCCAGCTTGGTCAACACACCTTCATCGGTCGAAAAACCGGTCTTTGTTTTTTTGACCGCAGGAAGCTTTAATTTCTCAAAGAGCACGACCGCCAATTGCTTGGGTGAATTCAGATTAAAACCGCCGCCGGCGCTTGCGTAGATTCCTTCTTCGAGGTCCTTGATCTTTTTTTCGCAATCGCGGGATAATTTCTGCAATAGTTCTTCATCGAGCGCGACACCGTTTACCTCCATGCGAAAGAGAACATAGGCCAGCGGCATCTCGATCTCGCTAAACAGTTTTAATAGCGACTTTTGTTCAAGCTGGGCCAAAATTATGGGATAACTGGTTTCGATGATCTTTACTTCACTGGCCAGCCGGTTATGGAGCGCGACCGTACATTTCAGGAACTCCCAAGCTATTCCCGAAATATCATACCGGGCCTGCGCGGGGTTCAAGAGATATGCGCCCAGCATGACATCGAACATTTTCCCCTGCGGATGACAACCATGACAATCGAGAAGTTTCATGGCTTCTTTGATGTCATGGGTTACCTTAAGGACATTTTCGTCCTCGAATAGATCGCTCAACTTCCCGATCTGTTCTTCTTTGATCTGGATGACGGCGGATTGTCCGTAACTTACCATCATCCCGGAGAACAGGGTCGCTTGATCGGAAGTGTCAAAGAGAAAGGCAAATTGTCCGGCCTTCTTTATATCGGCGACAAGTTCTTTCAGCTTGGCGTCCGTATCGCAATACCGCACGGCCAAATGGTCGTGGTCCGTGACCTCGGGGCGTAATTCTTCGGCGAATTTACGGAATTCCAATTCCTGAAAAAGCTGAAAAAGTTTTTTCTTATCCGGGTCACCGACCGCCATCTTCTCCAATCCGACGTCCACATCAATGTCGCTGTGCAAGACGGCCAATTCTTTACTCAAGAACGCCATGTCCTTCTGCTCCGAAAGCTTGTCCCTGACTTTTTCCGGCTTGACGCTGGAGATCTTCTTGAAGATCTGCTCTAAAGTGCCGTATTCATTGATCAGGCTGCGCGCGGTCACGTCACCGATCCCGTGAACACCGGGGATATTGTCAACGCTGTCGCCGGCCAGGGCGATGAAATCCACAATGCGGTTGGGAGCTATGCCTAAATCCGCCTTTACTTCTTCTTCGCCCACGATCTTTTCTTTACGGATGCTGAAAATGCGTATCTTACCGTTGAGCAGTTGGTACATGTCCTTGTCGTCACTGACGACTACCACCTCAATATTCTTTCTTTCCATTTTTTTGGCGACCGTGGCGATGATATCATCCGCCTCATACCCTTCGTATTCCAGAACCGGTAGATTATAGGCCCGCAGGACTTCTTTGATCACCGGGATCTGCGAAACAAGGTCCATCGGCATAGGGGGACGCTGGATCTTATATTCCGCGAACTTCTCCTGGCGGAGGGTCTTTTTGCCCACATCAAAACAGACGGCCATATACTCCGGCTTGTATTCACGCAGTATTTTTTTGAGCGTATTGATAAAACCATAAACGGCGTTCGTGGCCTGCCCCTTTTTGGTGGAAAGCCCTTTTATGGCATAGTAGGAGCGGTAACAAAGCGCATTGGCATCAATTAAAAATAACTTTGGGGAAAGAGGCATCGTCAACCTGTTGTCCGCAACATCATTTACTCAAGACTCATATTTTAATTGGATTTTTGATCGGATTCTTTAGGTAAAATGGTGAGTATCTTTCGATATTCTTCTTCGGCAGAATTAGGATCGCCTTCTTCCAGCAGCTTCAAGGCCTGTTGCGAACGTTTGCGGATTTCCTCCTTGGTCTTAAATTCCATGGCCTCTTCCCTGGCCCGCTGGATCTTGGGGTTTTCGGGGGTCAGGAGCAGGGCCCTGTCGAATTCCTTGAGGGCTTCTTTATGCTTTCGCTTGCGCATGAGCTTGAGGCCGCTTTGATAATGTCCTTCGGCTCGGGCGATCTGAAGGGCAAATTCTTTCCTTGCCTCTTCGATCAGCTGGGCTTCCAGGTCCTCGGCTTCCTGCTGGATGAGCTGTTGTTGCCGCTCGGGGTCGATCGCAAAGACCTCTTCCTTGGCTTTAACGGCCCAGGGATCGCCGGGATCGGATAAATCGATGCGCTTTTCAAAATATTCAATGGCTTTAGAGGTATTCCCCTGCTTCAGGTATAAATATGCCAAATTTGTATAGGGCGGAAGGTACTCTTCATTAATGCGGATGGCTTTCAGATAATACTCTTCGGCCTTGGGGGGAAAGCCAAGTTGTTCATATAGAATGCCTATGTCGTTGTATATGACTTCATTATCCGGAATGAGAGATAAAGATTTTGTGTAGTATTGAAAAGCTTTGTCGAAATTACCTTTTTCCTGCTCCTCATACCCCCGAACACGATATTCTTCTGCTGTATTTATTTTTTCATCAGCGAATGCAACCGATTGAAAGGTAATTAAGATGGATATGATAAAAAGTGAGGAATACAAACGATGCGTAAATCTGAATTTCTTGGCTATAAGATAATATATTTTAATGGGTTTGGCAAGAAAAATATTGTCGCTCATGGTGGAATGGGACAGGCGGCTGACCGGATTAAGCGTTGTCGCTGGTCTGGGTTTGGGCCTGGGCCGGCGCTCCCGTGATCTGAGAGGCCAGCAGGCGCGCCTGTTCAATGATTGTTTGATTATGGTCTTCCTTTTCCAGATAGTCCCAGGATGCGCCCTCGATCGCTTCGTCAAAAGCGTACACATTGTCGACGCTGCTCTTAAGCTCGCCGTTGACGACGATGCGCTCCTGCACGGAAACGGCCGTATCCTGAAACAACCGGAAATGCGGGCTCAATTCACCGAAAAAGACCGCATCGCAGGCCAGGACCTTACCGGACTTCAACCGCACGGCGCGGACATCGGTCTCACCTAAAACCTCCATCAAGGGATTATCTTCCACGCAGCGTATCCCTTCCGACGGTGCGGCGCTGGAAGTCTTGAGGGTTGAATCCGTTAAAAGAATGACTTCTTTTTCTCTTTTTAAGGCGGCTTCGGCCATTTTGAGACCGAAGGAGGAACTGGATTGGATGACCAGTGTTTCGATGAAGGGCAATTCTTTGATAAATTGGCTCACGGCCGCCAGTTGGCCCAGAGCCCATACACCTTCTTTGTTGACCCCTTTAATGTCGGGAAGCTTCCGCTCCGGAAGACTGCTCACTACAAGAATGTCATAATCCAGCACCGCTTCTTTTTCTCCAAGCGTGATCTGGTTCTTGCGGAAATTGATCTTGGTCACCTTTTTATCGAACACAGCCTCCACTTTGTTTTGGGCATAAAATTCAGCGCTCTTGATAAGGGCCTGAGAAGGACTGATCTCTTTGGCCAGCAAGGGCACCAAAAGGTTGCGGTCATACGGCCATTGACCGTCGGGGCTGACCAGCGTTATATCGCTTTCGACATCATGGATCCGGATGCTTTCGATGAGAGCGGGTATGCCTGAAGAATTACCGAGAATGATGATTTTCTTGTTCATAGATTATCTTTTTATTTGAAGTTTATACGCCTCTAAACCGTTTTTCATGAGCATGACGACCGTCACCGGTCCTACGCCGCCGGGAACCGGCGTGATGAACGAAGCCTTCGCCTTGGCCGCGTCGAACTCAACATCACCGACGATCTTGTCGCCGACCTGATTGATGCCGACGTCGATGACGATGGCCCCCTTCTTAATCCATTCTCCCTTGATCAAGGCCGGTTTACCCACCGCCACAATCAAAACATCCGCGCGGCCCACATGTTCCCGGAGATGCCCGGCCTCGCTGGTCGCCACATGGCAGACCGTCACCGTCGCATACTGTTGCAATAACAGCAGGCTTAAAGGTTTCCCGACGATCTCGCTGTGACCCACGATGACCGCCTCTCTCCCTCTTAAGTCGACACCCGTCGCACGGATGTGTTCCATGACCGCCGCTGGTGTGCAGGGAATGATGTTCGTTTCCCCGATCAGCATGCGGCCGATATTGGCCACATTGATCCCTTCTAAATCTTTTTTTGTATCCACATAATTCGCCACAGTCCGGTAATCGATCTGCGAAGGCACGGGCTTGTGGATCATAATGCCGTGAACGGACGTATCACGGTTAAGCTTCTCGATCGAGGCGATTAACTCCTGCTGGGAGATATTTTTCGGCAAATTGACCAGCTCATAACGGATGCCCATCTGTTCGGCTACTTTTTTCTGGGAAGCGGCATAAGCGCAGGCGCTGGCGTCGTTGCCGATCATGAGATTCTTAAGACAGGGAACCGCGCCGGCTGTCTTGCGCAGCTCTTCCACGCTTTTTTTAAGCGCTTCCTTGATCTGATTGGCCAGGACACGGCCGTCTAATAATTGAGCGGACATTAATGTATCCATTAGGAGTTGATTTGAACGTTGATCAGGGCCGCTTTGAACGCGGCCAAAAGCAATTCAATGGCCACCTGAACATCGCTGACCAGATATTTATTTCCTTCCCGTACCAAAAAAGGCGTCAATTCCACACCGCCATAACATTGGCGGCAGATCTCCAGAGGCACCTGACGCGCTCTTTTCGCGGCCGCCTTTTTCACCCTCGCGGAAGCCTGACGGGCCTTGACCACTCCTAAATAAACTTGCGCGTCGAGGTCAACCAGCTCTAAAAAACGCTTCTGTAATTTATCGCTTTTTTGAAGGATCTTTTTGATCTGATTCTCGACGGACTTGGGCTTTCCCTTGCCCAGCGAATAACGGGCCACCATGCCGATCAAAGCCGCCCCCAAGGCCCCGGTTAACGCAGCGGCAGAACCCCCTCCAGGAGCAGGTGTGCGTTCGGAAAGCCGTTGAACATATTGCTGCAATGTATAATTCTTAAACCGTTCCATCAAATCCTGTCATGCAAATTAATGGGGCAGAATGGGGATAGATCACTAAGAAAGATAGTCGAGTGTATGATAACGTAAAGCCAGAGGGGTTGCAATATTAAAAACCAAAATCACCAACCTCAAAGACATTCCTAATTAGTTCCACGGCAGGGTCTTGAGACGCTCTGGGGATGACGGTGATGATATCGAACCTGGTCTTCTTATCAAGCTTGTGCCGGGACTTCAAATAGCTCAGGGCCACCTGGGCCAGCTTAAACTGTTTCTGCCTGGAGATGGCCTCCAGCGGAGAACCGAACCGCGCCCCCTTTCGGGTCTTTACCTCAACAAAACAGATTGTATCTTTTTCTAAGGCAATGATGTCCATTTCACCCAGGACATTGCGGTAATTTCTTTCCAAAATTCTGTATCCTTTTTTCTGGAGATAGGTAACGGCCAACTCTTCGCCGTTACGGCCTAAGGCTTTGGTCTGCAGTGTCATTGAGGTAATTGAAGGTTTTGCGGTGGATAAAAGAAAGCCCGAAACAACGGATGGCCTCCCGGTGTTCCGGCGTCGAATACCCCTTGTGCCGTTTGAAGCCGTAATGCGGCAGGATCTTGTCATAGGCATGCAGGATCCGGTCCCGCGTGACCTTGGCCACAATGGAGGCACAGGCAATGGATAAGCTTAAGGCATCCCCGTCAACAATGGTTTTGTAAGGGATCTTCAGCTCTGATCTGAAAATGTTGCCGTCGACCAAAAGGCACATGTTGGAGCGCGTTACGGAAGGCTGTTTTTTTTCTAAATTATATAGGAGCCGATGAATGGCGAGGTTCATGGCGTGAAAGGTAGCTTGCAGGATATTATGCCGGTCGATCACCGCTTCATTCATCACGCCCACGCCGATATAAGCGTGATCGGAAATTTCATGAAAAGCCTCTTCGCGCTCTTCGGCAGTGAGGATCTTGGAATCTTTAATCTTATGATGAAAGGAGGTTTTACGTAAGGAAACAGCGGCAGCGACAACGGGACCGGCCAAAGGGCCGCGGCCGGCTTCATCGACCCCTATGATGAATCCATAGCCTTCGCGCTGGGCTTGATGTTCGTATTTCAACATACCGGGTCGCTTACGACTCTTGAACGTGTTTCGAGGGGATTAGGGTGATACTATCGGGGCTGAGGCTGAGCTTGAGTCTGACTTTGCTTAACGCGCGTTGCTTTTCCGACGCGATGGCGCAAATAATACAACTTTGCCTTGCGGACAGATCCCTTGCTGACGACGGTCAGGCTGTCAATGACCGGGGAATGCAGCGGAAAGGTCCTCTCCACGCCTTCGCCGAAGGAGATCTTCCGGACCGTGAACATGGTCCTTACGCCAGACCCTGTTTTCTTGATCACGGTCCCTTCGAAAGGGTGCAGACGGATCTTGTCGGCTTCGGCCACTTTGATCTTCATCTTGACCGTATCGCCCACCTTGAAGGAAGGCAGATTGTTGCGCAGATAAGATTGTTCGATGAGATTTATTTTTTCGACTAAACTAACCATGATGACTTCTCCCGTCAAGAGGCCTCTCCTGTCTGAAACAGACGCCTCAAATCATTATTTTTTTCTTAAAAGGTACCCAATTCTATACTATAAATTCTGATCTGTCAATCTTCTGTTATGCGGCATCGGGACAGGACAGATCCGGCCGCAGCTTCTTGGTCAAACGGTGCGCCTGCTCTTTGCGCCATTTCACAATGGCTGCATGGTTGCCGGACAATAAAACTTTCGGCACTTTTAATCCTCGGAAATCCGCCGGCCGCGTGTATTGCGGATATTCCAGCAAATTCTGATCGAACGATTCGGTATGAAGCGATGCCTCTTTGCCCAAAACACCGGGAATCAGCCGCACGACCGTATCGGTTATGACCATGGCCGGCAGTTCCCCGCCGGTCAAGATATAATCGCCTATCGAAATGACCTCGTCCGCCAGATGCCCGACAACCCGCTCATCGATCCCTTCGTAGTGGCCGCAGATGATAATGAGATGTTTCTCTGTTGCCAGCTTGCGGGCACGTTTTTGATCAAGGCGTTTTCCCGTCGGCGTGGTCACGATCACCCTGGCCTTTTTTTGACCTTTGATCTTTTTTACCGCATCGAAGAGCGGCTGGGGTGTCATGACCATTCCCGGCCCCCCGCCGAAAGGACGATCGTCCACTTTGCGGTGCTTGTCCTTCGTGAACGCGCGCAGGTCGTGCACGCGGATGAACGCTTTCTTTTTTTCTTGGGCGCGCTTGATCATGGAGGTCCGGACAAACGGCTCGAAAACTTCCGGAAAGATAGTAATGATATCAATTCTCATGTCTTTTCCCTGCCGGCGACCAGTCCTTGATCGGAACAATAATTCCTCAAGAATTCTTTTTGAAATTCATCGTAACGCCCCGCTTGGATGGCTTCGCGTATCTGACGCATCAAGCGCACATAAAAATGGACATTGTGATAGGAGATGAGTCGCAGACCCAAAATCTCGCCGGTATTCATCAAATGGCGGATATAGCTGCGCGTATATTTCTTGCAGACAAAACAGTCGCAATCCTCATCCAGCGGCGCAAAGTCCTTGGCAAATTCACCGTTACGCACGACCAGTTTCCCTTTACGCGTAAAGGCGCTTCCGTGCCGTCCGAAACGCGTAGGAATACAGGTGTCGAACATATCGACTCCTTCGCCCACCGCGCGCACGATCTGGTCCGGCAAGCCGATACCCATAAAATAGCGCGGCTTGTCCTGCGGCAGCAAGGGCATGACCCAGTCGAGTGTTTCAAACATGACCTCGACCGGCTCCCCTACGCTCACGCCGCCGATCGCATAACCGTCAAAACCGATGTCCATGATCTCGCCCGCGGACCGCTCCCGCATCTCTTTGTAATGGGCGCCCTGGACGATCCCGAATAAATACTGCTTGTTTTTGGATTGTAACTTTTGCGTGAAATAATCTTTAGAGCGTCTGGCCCAGGCCGTTGTGCGCTTGAGGGCAATTTCCGCCGCCTTTTTTTCGCAAGGGTAGGGCGCGCATTCATCTAAAGGCATGATCATGTCCGATCCCAGGACCCCTTCGATCATCATCACTTTTTCCGGCGTGAAAAAATGCAAAGAACCGTCGATATGCGACTGGAACTCGACTCCTTCGTCGGATATCTTGCGCAACTTAGTCAGACTGAAAACCTGATAACCGCCGCTGTCAGTCAGGATCGGCCTGTCCCATTGCATAAAAGAATGCAGACCGCCCGCTTGCTGCAGGACCTCCAGTCCCGGACGAAGATATAAATGATATGTATTGGACAGGACGATCTGGCTCTGCATCTGCCTCAGGTCTTCAGAATCCAGGCCTTTGACCGTGGCATTGGTCCCCACCGGCATGAAAAAAGGCGATTCAATGATCCCATGATCGGTCGATATAGCACCTAACCGCGCTTTTGTATTCTTATCTTTTTGTTTTAACGTGAACATTTTTACTTACCTTATCAACATGGCATCACCGTAGCTGTAAAGCCGATACTTTCTGGCGACGGCTTCCTGATACGCCTTTTGCATAAGTTGGGTTGAGCCGAAGGCATGGACCAACATCAGAAGCGTTGTAAAGGGCTGATGAAAATTGGTTATTAAAATATCCACCATTTTAAACTTATAACCCGGATAAATAAACAATTTTGTTCGGCCCTTGGGCTTTTTCGTCTTGGCCCAGGTTTCCAGGACCCGGCAACTGGTCGTGCCGACCGCAACAATTCTTTGACCCTTTGCCCTCGCCTCTTTTAATTTGGCGATGGTTGCGGCAGGGATCTCATATTGCTCCTCGTGCATATTATGTTGCGTGATGTCTTCCGTTTCCACCGGTTTGAACGTGGCGTAGTTCACATGCAGGGTGACATAGGTGATGGAGTGGCCTTCCTGTTTAAGATCGTCCAAAAGATCTTTGGTAAAGTGCAATCCGGCCGTCGGAGAAGCGACTGAACCGGCCTTACGGGCATACACCGTCTGATAAAATTCACGGTCAGCCGGCTCATCGGGCCGTTTAATGTAAGGAGGCAGAGGTATATGCCCAATCTTCTTTAAAAATGGCTCGATGTTTTTGACGTTAAAGGATACGATCCGTTTTTCCCTATCCTCAACTGTGGCGACCAATTTGCTGGATGGAAAAACGATCCTGTCTTTATCCTTAAGCCGCCGCAAAGGCCGCAAAAGCGCTTCATAACGGTTGGAGGCCAGTTTTTTCAGCAAAAAAATCTCGACCTCGCCGCCGGTTTTTTCCCGCTCGCCCAGTAAACGGGCCGGAACGACCTTGCTGTCGTTCAGGACGATCAAACTCTTCGGCGGCAAATACCGCTCAATATTGGAAAAGATATTGTGATGGATCTGCTGGGTTTGACGGTCGGCGACAAGCAACCGGGCCGATTCACGCTGCAGCAAAGGGCGCTGGGCGATCAACTCTTCCGGAAAATCATAACCAAAATCACTTAATTTCATTGCGCGGATGAAGACCGGACGATCATGGTGCCCGGATAATAGTATTGCAGGATCTCGCGGTAATCATAGCCTTCTTTGGTCATGCCCAGAACGCCCCATTGGCACATACCCACACCATGGCCCCAACCCTGGCCCAGAACATCAAAATAATATCCCTGCATGACGATATCATATTTATTGCTTTTAAGGAGATTGGGGCCCATGATCTCACGAAAATCCTTTCCGGCGATCCGGGTCCTTTTATCCTCACGCGAGATGAACTCCAACGTACGCACACGCCCGCTCTGGTTGCGTTCGGCCACCCTTATTTCTTTGATCATCCCGACGTCGTGACCGCGGGCAGCCAATTTGTCCTGCACCTCTTTAGAGTGAAAATTCTTTTTCCAGCGGTAATGCGGAGAGATACGGCAAAATTCGCACGGCACACCTTTAAGCGGCGCCAAGTCCTGTTTCCATAATTCGCTGACATCTTCCGTGTGTCCGCCGCAGGTGGCGGAAAAGTAAGACGGTAAAATCTGGCCGTTATAAACAATGACCTCACCTTCCGTGCGCTCGACGGCAAGGTTGGCGCGGTAACGTTCCGAGGTCCGCCCGCCGTACACCTGCGAATAAATGTCATTGGTCACATCATAGGGCTGTTTGGCGCTTGTCTGCATGCGGTACAAGGCATAAGTGCGGGCGGCAACGGCCTGGACCTTGAGGGCCTCCAGCGGCCAGCGGTGCGGTGTTTCATGATAGAGAATGCCGCGGATATATTCCTCGAGCGGCAAAACATTCACGACCGAAAGTTTATTTCCCGTCTTAATGATATCAATAGTACCGCGATAACGTCTTTTACCGTTGGGCACATGGACGGTAATGTCTTTTTCCGAGTCAAAACGGATACGGTCCCGAGAGATGAGCTCGTCCCCTACCTTGATGCCCCGAGAAGCCGGAACAACACGGGTTTCCGGCAGGCGCCGCTTTTCGGTCCTCTTGTCCGTGGAAGGGTCGACGATCGTATAGCGTCCGCGGATGGAAATGGTCACGCTGTCGGCATCTTTTAATAAGGCGACCCGGATGTATTTCTCAGAAGCAAAGGCGGGTTGAGCAAGAAGGAATATGCCCAGCAGAACCGTGTTTAGCGCGGACCGGAAAATCATTTAACGTTTATTGAAAAGATAAAAGATCAGGCTCAATATGAGGCTCAAAACGATCGAAGTTGTCAGAGGAAAATAAAAAGTGAAGTTCTCTTTCTTGACGAGAATATCCCCGGGCAGCTTCCCGATACCGGGGACTTTACCGAGAAGATGAATACCCAGCCCAACCAGGACCATGAGGCTACCCACCACCATAAATAGTTTTGCTAAGTCTGCCATAAGGATTAAAAAAGTTCTGTCTGGACTTTTTGTTTCTGGAGGGAGCTGCTTCCGATATGGCGGAAAGCCTGTTCGGTCAACTCGCGGCCGCGGGATGTCCGCCGCAAAAGCCCTATTTTCAGCAAATACGGCTCAACGACGTCGACGAGCGTGTCCACTTCTTCATTGAGAGTCGCGGCCAGAGATTCGATGCCGACGGGACCGCCTTTATAATGCTTTTCCAGGACTTTAAGCAGACGATGATCGATGTCGTCGAGGCCGATCTCGTCAATGCCGAGGCTCTGCATGGCCTGATGTACGATCCCCTCGTCGATCAGATCTTTCTTGACCTTGACCTGATTATAATCACGCACGCGGCGCAAAAGCCGGTTGGCGATGCGCGGAGTGCCGCGGGCCCGTTTGGAAATGGCATAGGCCGCCTCAGGGCTGAGCCGGACACCCAACTTGACGGCGGAATGAAGAACTATTTCTTTCAAGTCATCATAAGAATAAAAATCCAGATGATGAAAGATGCCGAAACGGTCCCGCAACGGTGAAGCCAGAAGCCCGCTGCGCGTCGTTGCACCGATCAGTGTAAAAGGCTTTAAATTGAAATTAATGGTCTTGGCGTAAGGCCCTTTGTCGACCACAAAGTCGATCTTAAAATTTTCCATGGCCGGATACAGGAATTCCTCCACCACCTTGGACAAACGGTGAATCTCATCGATAAAAAGGATATCGCCTTTTTCCAAGTTGGTCAGGATGCCGATCAGATCGCCGGCCCGTTCTATGGCCGGGCCTGAGGTGATGATAATGCGCGTGCCCATTTCATGCGCGACCACATAGGCCAGAGTGGTCTTTCCCAAACCAGGCGGTCCGGAAAACAACATGTGCTCGATCGGCTCTGCGCGCTGCTTGGCAGCCTGGATGGAAACACGGAGATTCTCGACCAAATCCTTCTGGCCGATAAAATCCGACAGGGCATGCGGCCGAAGAGAAAGACTTACCACCCTGTCTTCTTCGGTTTCCTGATTGAGGATAAGACGCTTCTTCTCTTCCGTCATATTTTAAATTGATCAAGAGGCTGTCGGAGCGACATTCTCTTTATTGCGCATGATAAGGATATTATCAAAGAGGTATTTCTGGACGGCGACGATCTCGCGCAAACGGATGAGCTCTAAGATGGCCATGAAGGTGACGATGACCTCCATTTTGTTGCGCGCCTTGGAAAAGAGCTCCTGGAGTTCAATGCTGGTCCTTTCCAGAAGCAGGTGCAGGATCTCATGGATCTTCATCTCGACGGTGAATTCCTCCTTGATGATCTCGTGCACCACCTTGCCCGGGACCTTGTTCAACGCCGTGGTCAAGGCCGTAATCAGGTCAAACAATGTCGCCTCGAAATAAACCTCCTTGGCATCTTCTTTTATCTCTTTTAATTTTTCGGGATCGAGCTGGCGGGCGAAGAGCTGCTGGCGCTCCGTTTCCTTGAGCTTGAGATGCTCGGCAATCTCTTTGAATTTCTGGTATTCCAGCAACCGCCGCATCAGTTCTTCGCGCGGGTCTTCTTCGGGGGCCTCTTCCTGTGCCGGGTCGGGTGGCAGGAGCATTTTGGACTTGATCTGCATCAGGGTCGCGGCCATGACCAAAAAATCGCCGACGACATCCAGGTCCAGCATCTTCATCATGTTGATATATTCCATGTACTGATCGGTAATCGAGGCGATCGGAATATCGCGGATATCTAGATCATTCTTCTTGATAAGATAAAGCAGAAGATCCAGAGGGCCTTCGAAGATATCGAGTTTGAGTTTGTAGCTCATTTGCTTTTGAACACCACTTCTTTTACTTCCTGTATGGTCTTTTGGGCGATGAGTTGCGCCTTTTTACGGCCTGTTTCTAATATATCACGGATTCGATCTTTGTCCTTAGAAAGAATTTGTCTTTTTTCCTGGATGGGCTTGAGCCGCTCCAGGATGGACGCGCTTAAGATCTTTTTGCAGTCCGTGCAGCCCTTTTGGGCGCCGGTGCACCAATTGTAGACTTCCTGCTTCTTAAACGGCGCAAAAATATTGTAATAGGTATAGACATTACATTCTTCCGGATGTCCGGGATCGGCCATCCTGACGCGGCGCGGGTCCGTAAACATGCTCTGTACTTTCTTTTGGACCGTTTCGGGAGAATCCGACAGATTGATGGTGTTCTGATAGCTTTTGCTCATTTTTCGCCCGTCGGTACCCAAAAGCCGCGGGGTCTCGGTCAGGATGGCTTCGCAGTCCGAAAAGAGTTCTTTTTTGTAAATAAAATTGAAACGCCGGGCGATCTCACGGGTCAATTCAATATGGGGAAGCTGGTCTTCACCGATAGGCACCGCGTTGGCTTTGTACAAAAGGATGTCCGCCGCCTGCAGGACCGGATAACCCAAAAAGGCGTAAGTCTGCAGATCGCGGGTTGTGATCTCGCGCAATTGTTCTTTGTATGTGGGATTGCGTTCCAGCCAGCCGAGCGGGGTAATGCAGGAAAGGATCATATACAGCTCGAGGTGCTCGGGAACGTGGGATTGTACAAAAAGGGTGGATTTTTCGGGGTCGATGCCGCAGGCCATCCAGTCAATGGCCATATCCAGAATGTTGTCTGAGATTTCCCGGCTTTGCTCATACTCGCCCATGAGCGCA
>CAZCLW010000011.1:0-1478 GCA_964499685.1 uncultured Planctomycetales bacterium | reverse complement strand
CCCGATATGGAGCTTTCCCGTCGGACGCATCGCACTGAAAACGATTTTTTCAGCCATACCAAGCTTCCCGTTATTCCAGTTTACGGGTTATGACTTCCAGTTCATACGTTTCGATAAGATCGCCGGCCTGAATTTCATCAAAACCTTGGATGGTAATGCCGCATTCCATGCCTTCGGTAACGTCCCGCACATCATCCTTAAAGCGCTTCAAATTGGCAATGGTCCCGGAAAAAACAACCTCTCCGTTACGGACAATATCCAATTTATCCTTACGGTGGATCCGTCCCTTTTGAACGTAGCATCCGGCCACGATACCGCGGCTTAACTTGAATACCTGGCGGATCTCGGCGCGGCCGGCGAATCTTTTCTTGGTCTTGGGTTCCAGCATCCCTTCCAGGGCCTTCTTCACATCATTGACGGCATCATAGATGATGCGGTATTGACGGATATCGACGGGATTGCGGTCCGCTTCCTCTTTGGCGCGGGATTCAATGTTCACATGAAAACCGATGACCACGGCCTTGGAGGCAATGGCCAGCAAAACATCCGAGAGGTTGATGTCGCCCACACCGGTATGGATAAATCTGAGCTTTACTTCATCGCTGGGGATCTTACCCAATGAATCTTTAAGGGCCTCAATGGAGCCCTGGACATCCGCCTTGATGATGACATTGAGTTCTTTGACGATCCCTTCTTTGATCTGAGCATAGAGCTCTTCCAAAGTGATCTTTTGTCTGGCCGATAATTTCTCGCCCTTTATGAATTCCTGACGTTTCTGGGCGATCTCGCGGGCCTGACGCTCATCTTGAATAACATAAAACATTTCGCCGGCTTCCGGGACTTCCGGCAGGCCAAGGACCTGGATGGGCGTGGAAGGCGCGGCCTCTTTGACGGAACGCTCATGATCGTCGAACATGGCCTTTACCTTCCCATAATGAGGTCCGGCAACGATAAAATCTCCCTCTTTTAAAGTACCGCTCTGCACGATCAGATCGGCAACAACGCCACGGCCGCGACTGAGCTGCGCATCGACGACGATACCCGAGGCCTCTTTTTGATAATTGGCCTTTAATTCCAGCAATTCGGCTTCGAGCAAGATCATTTCCAAGAGCGCATCGATACCCTCTCCGGTGACCGAAGAAACTCCCTGGACAATGGTCTTTCCTCCCCAATCTTCCGAGGCCAAACCGATATCGGCCAACTGCTTTTTCACGCGGTCGAGGTCGGCGTTGCGCTTATCGATCTTGGTGAGGGCGACCACGATGGGAACATTGGCTGCTTTGGCATGGTCCAGGGCCTCTTCGGTTTGCGGCATGATGCCTTCATCTGCCGCCACGACTAAAACGACCAGATCGGTAATATGCGCACCGCGGGCCCGCATGGCTGTAAAAGCTTCGTGACCCGGCGTATCCAAAAATGTAATGCGTCCTTTATTGAGATTAACGGAATAGGCGCCGATATGCTGCGTAATGCCGCCG
>CAZCLW010000010.1:37603-54383 GCA_964499685.1 uncultured Planctomycetales bacterium | reverse complement strand
CGACAATATCCTGAACCTCTTCAACCGAAGGAAGACGGTCAACGATCATCTGTTGGATGATATTTAAAGCCCTGATCGTCAGCTTTTTCGCCATTTCCTGGTCGAATTCTCCGGTAGCTTCACCGGCCTTCTGAATGGCCAAAGTTATTTTGCCTGGATTGAAATTCTCTTCCTTCCCGTTTCTTTTGAGAATCTTGGTTAAGGTTTTTGTCGTCAATTCCATTGTCCCCTCCTCGGTTAAATGTTTATAGCAAGATTACCTTGTATATTTAAACATCGCCTCTACTGTTTTTAATGCTTTAAAGCGCACAGACTCCTCAACAGTTATTCTGTCTTGTTGCTCTGGGTTTCTTAATACTCGCAAAATATCCGTCAGGGTATTGGATTTCATATATTCGCACAAGGCGCAGGAACCGACGATCCTTTTGCCCGGATACTCCGACTCGATCCGCGCGGCCAACCCGCATTCGGTGAGCATCAAGAACTCCTCCGCCATCGATTCACGCATATAGGTCAACATTTGCGAGGTACTGCCGACGAAATCCGAGGACCGGCAAACAGAAGAAGAACATTCGGGATGGCTGAGGACTTTGGCTTCTGGATATTCCGTTCTGACTTTGAAAACCATCTCCGCATTGAAATTCTCATGGACATGACAACAGCCGTTGAAAAACTGGATGTCCTTTCTAATGCCTCTTTTGTTCATTTCCTCACGCAAATTCTCGCCCATATAACGGTCGGGAAGAAAATAAATCCTGTTGTTGGGGATATTGGCAACCACTTCGTAAACATTGGCAGAAGTAACACACACATCACATTCTGCCTTGACGGCAGCCGAGGTATTAACGTAACAAACAAAGGTGTAACCCGGAAATTCTTGTCGTAACGCGCGCACTCGATCAACGGTAATCGAGTCGGCTAGACTACAGCCGCCGGATATGGCCGGAAGAAGAACCTCCTTATCGGGATTCAAAATTTTTGCTGTCTCCCCCATAAAGCGGACAGCCGCAAAGACAATAATCTCGGCCTCGGTTTCCATGGCCTTCCGGCTCAAAAACAAAGAATCCCCCGTGAAGTCACTGACGCCATAAATAATCTCGGGACTGACGTAAGAATGGGCGAGAATGACGGCATTCTTCTCCTGTTTCAACCGATTGATCTCATTGATCAATACAATAAGTTCTTCACATTTCTTCAAAGAGTACTGACAGACTGTCCCGCCTATTTTTATATTCTTCAGCCGTTGATACAGTCGCCCCGCAGTTATTTCTGACGAGACATGAGTTATATTCTTCATACAAAAATTCTTCTAATGTTATAAATAGCGATCATGAGATGAGAGCTTCTACTTTTTCGATCCTGACCACCAATGCCCCTCTTGCCCAGGGGAATTCGGCCTTGGTCAGACCAGCCATGGCACCTTCTGTCTGAATCTCGCCTCTGCCTGAAATCCTAAATCCTTGTCCTTTCTTGCCATCCGCTCTCTGAACTTCACTTGAGGCAATCAGCAGTTGAATTCGAGAATCCTTCTTTAAATTATCTTCCGTCTGCATGTATTTTCCCGCCGGAAGGACAATGATACCACTCCGGATGCCGATCTTCCGCAATCGATATCCCCAAGCGGCGACCATGTGAGGGCCAGCGTCAGATAAAGTGGAAATGGCAATCCATTCAGTCTTCTCGACCACTTCTCTGAATTTCTCATCCAATTCCATAATCATGCTTCTCCGGTTTTACGTTCCGCAGGTGACTCTTTTACAAATCCCTTATTCTGCAGGATGGCATAAATTTTCTTACAACTTCGCGCCAATGTGTGGACATCTCCTAAATTTGGGATGTCCCCGCGTTTCAACCGGGATTCCCAATCAGACAAATCGATATCCAAAAATTCAAGCAATTTATAAGGACATTTATCGCATCGACCTTCACAGTTTCCATCGAAGGAGAGATTGAACGGTATCTTTTCCCGCGCTTCCCTGATTAAATTCTCCATCGCTGTTTTTACGTCCGGTTTCATAATATTCAGAGAAACTCAAATTACGCATTTCCATTTCTTCCCTTTTCTTCTTCAAAACGCCATTTCCCTCTTTCCAAATTCCAATCCACGCCCCCGTCCATCTCCACCCATTCCATTCGGATGGCAGCTATGGGGCACGGGGCAATGCAATGCTCCTCACTGCCGCAGATATCGGGTTTTGTCAAAACAGCCACGTGATCAACAATCTCAAGACACTTTGGCCCGCAGGCCAAGACACACTCCTGACAACCATTGCATCGAAACTCTTCAATCACCGGCACCCATTTGTACTTTTTCCCAGCCATACTAACGTATTTCCTTCCCTGATTACTCTCAGATACCAGTGTTTTTTTCCTATCCTTAATCCATCTTCACATTGCAACAAGTTTTATACTTCTGTTCCGGCAAGGCTTCCATTTTGCCAAAAACATTATGACGCTCTTCATCAGATACAGACTGGTCAATGGCCGGATAAAGAATATTTTCTTCTTTATGATTATGCTGTTTAAGAACATCCCACAACAATTGTTCCTCTTGATCGCTTTCCGGATCCTGGCACTGCACTTTTTTATGCACCTCCTCCAAATGCGCCTTGATCTGGCGATGTTCCTGTCTCATCACCTCGGTCGGCCCGCCATTCTTCATGCCGGTTTTCTCTTCAAACAACGGGAAGAGAATCTCTTCTTCCCAGACAATATGGCGCTGCAAACCAAATTTAAACTTCTTGAAATACTCTTTCGCTTGGCAGTAGTCCTGCCTCTTGAGTTCCTGAAATTTCTTGAAATACCCGTCCAGATGATCATGATCATCCGCATAGAAAGTGGTTATCTTTTTTTCATCCATGTCATCCTCCTGTTTTTAATCTTGTTGAAGCGCGTAGTTAAAAATCGCCAGGGCATGAATGCTGGCAGTATCAAACAACGGGATACCCATGTCTTCCTTAATTAATAGAGGCAATTCTGTGCACCCAAGAATAATTCCCTGCGCCCCTTCGTTAGTTAATTTTAAGATAATCTCCCTGTGCCTTAACTCGTCTTCCTCGTCAATTCTTCCATGGCTTAACTTTTCCCAAATGGTTTTGTCAATATAACTCCGGTCTGCCTTGCCGGGAACAACAGTTTCAATCCCATAACCCTTAAATGTTTTCTGAAAGAACCCATACTCCATCGTCGCTTTGGTGCCCAGAAGGCCGACCTTCTTTAATTGCGCTTTTTTGACGGCACCCGCCGTTGCTTCCATGATGCTGAGCACTTTTAATGGAGAGTGCCGCTGAATCGAGTCGTACGCATTATGCGGGGTATTGGCGGCGATGGCCGCAAACTCGGCCCCGGAATCTTCAAGATCGCGGATGGCATTGACGATCATCGCTGACACTTGTTCCCATTGATTCTTTTTAAAGAACCCGATGATTTCCTCCAAATTCAAACTGCGGATCGTCATCTGCGGGAAGTTCAATCCGCCGAATTTTTTATTAACCTCCCGGCAAATAATCTGATAATATTCAACGGTGGATTCGGGACTTAATCCTCCGACAATTCCTATGTGTTTCATAGGTTTCCCCTTGCAGAATCTATAACATGTATTTATAATATATGTTACATATTAACATCGCCTATTATTCAACACAAGGAGAAATTCATGAAATTAACAAATTTTTGCGATTATTCGCTTCGAGTATTGATTTTTCTCGGGATCAAAGGCGAACTATCTTCCATCGGCGAGATCAGTGGGGTCTATGACATTTCTAAGAACCATGTCGTCAAAGTCGTCCACAATCTGGTAAAGTTGGGTTATATCCATTCCGTTCAAGGAAAGAAGGGCGGGATAAGACTGGCCTTGCCGCCTGAAGAAATCAATCTGGGGAGGGTCGTAGAGCAGGTGGAGCCTGATTTTAACCTTGTAGAGTGTTTCGGCGAAAGGGAAGATAACTGCTGTATCTCGCCTGCCTGCCGTTTAAAAAGTTTCTTCCGGCTGGCGCAAAGGGCATTTCTTGATACGCTTAAAAATTATAATCTCGCGGATATTATCAAGAATAAATCTCCCCTGCTTTCTCTGGTGGGCGCCCGCTAAGAGATTAAAACAAAGTTATGTCAAATATTCCGCGTCAAATAGTTCGTTATCTATCCTCCATTTCCAAAACGATGCAAGGATAGTTATCTAAAGGATCGGGCCATATTTTTGGATTATCAACCACTTTGGTGAAATGACTTTGTAATTTGTCAATATGCCCCGAAATATTAACTCCCATATAATGCCCACAACTTTCCTTCACCTTGAATAGGTGCGACATCGCTCCTTTATACAGATACTCCATCCCTTTCCGTTTTCTCAAATGCCACTTGATAAATGCCCCGGAAATTTTGATCAACCCTTGCAGGTAGTCTCTGGGAACATGTCCCCGCTCAGCCATCCTCCAGAGCCCTTCAAAGGCTTCATGAGATTCCCACCAGTACCCATAATTACATAAATCCACGCCATACAGATATTGCTCATTCCTCTGCCATTGTGCGGGATCAAAAGTTATTAATTCCGACCCTTTCCTCCCATAGGAATGCCCGCAAGGGTCTTCCGTAGGGTGGGGATTCTCTCCGGGGATAAACCGATAGGAAGGAAATTCAATCCGTGTGTATCGATACTTTCCATTCAATATTCACCGCCATCAAAATCAAAATGTGATTACTCTATCGCTCTCCTTTATAATCTCGTACATGTCCTTCATTGTGGAAATAGGACACATTTCCGTGCCTTCCTGATTACGTGATTTAATGCATGTGCCGCAGGCCAGAATCTTGCCGCCAGCCTGAAGGAATTTCTCCGCCTGTTCAATCGTGTTAAACTTATCCGTACTGATCGATTGATACTCGACTCCTTTGCCGGTCAGGAATACCTTGACTTCGTCTTTCTGTACAAGACAATAATTCGCATATCGAAGCGCATTCCAGCAAGTTTCGGCATCGTTGCTCGAAATAATCAAACCTATTTTCATTTTCCTATTCCTTCCTCATCACGATTCCGTAATGGTACGGTTTTAAATCATATTGCTTTGGATTAATAAACCCCGCCTCTTCTGCCCATGCAATGCACTGTTCCGGCTTCGGCCTGATATCCATGGAAGGGCCTCTGGGAGTGGACGGATCATAATTCCAGTGGATAATGCCAAGCTTTCCCTGCGGTCTAAGAATCCGGTAAGATTCTTTGAGCAAAATTTCAGGATGTTCAATATGAAGAATATTAAAGAGCATGGTGTAGTCAACGCTTTGATCTTTCAACCCCGTGCCTTTTGTCACAAAATCGCGGAGAATTGTTTTTACATTCCGCAATCCGAATTTTTCCGCTTCCTCTTGGGTTTTATGAACCATGTCGGCTTCGATATCAATCGCATAGACAGCGCCTTTCACAATTTTTGCCGCAGGAATGGTGAAGGTGCCGTACCCGCACCCGTACTCCACGACATCCCGCGCATTCTTATCAAGCCCCAGGATTTCCAGAATCTTCTCCGGGTTGAAAAATCCCTCCCACGTCTCCTTTTGCGGCATGCCGCTTTCTCTGCCTTTTGTCATTTCCAAAATTTCTTTCTTAATCTATTAGGATTGATGTCCAAGATTCTTGAGATTCTTGAGAAAACGGATCTTCCATAACCCATAACTTAAAATCTTTCCCCTGCGAGTTTGGTTCCAGATCGGGTAAATCTTTACACCCAACATAATCCCAATGACCGTCCTTAAAGAAATAATGTCTGTCTCTAAAATAGTGATAAAGCAAAATGGCTCGACTTACGTTATGCGGAGCCCAAAAATGATCCGGATGGTTTTGCTTCATGTAGTCGAGGTCCAATCCAAGGTGGTATTGAAAAGAATCTTCGATAATTTTCCTGTGAACAGCGACGTCCCCATATGAAACAAAACAGACGACCCCCCTCCAATCCACTTTTGGGGATTTTCGGGTCTCTCCGTGCATTTTTATGCAAGTATAAACTTTTATACGTCCCATCCCGGAATTCTCTCATTCCGCCCTAATGAGCATTTCTTTCTTGAAACCGCCATCTTTGATGAAGGGAAAGAATTAAATATCCTGTTTCATTAAGATTCCTTCTGACTACAGGATCGGGCAAGTTCGTCCCAATTCTTAGCACGATACTTCTCCCATTCTTCCTGCCTCACATAAAGCGTCTTATACACAATTTTCTTCTGCCGAGCATTCGCGTCTTCACACCACTGAATAAGCCTTTTAATCTTCAGGGGATCATCCAAATCTTCACGCCCTTTGGTCTCAACGATATAAACAGTTTTCTCATTTTCCTTCACAAAGAAGTCGGGATAATAATTTGCGATTGTACCATCGGCATTCTTGTAATCAATTTTAAAATGCACCTCATAATAATTCTTGGCATAGGAAATGATTTCATTATCCGCGAGTCGCTCTAAGAAATCGGCAAACTCAAGTTCAAATTGACTATCGCCGACGATTCGATTAAATGCACTCTTTTTTGGAACCAAATATGCTCGGTCGGTAACAACAAACGGACGACTGTCGCTAACCTTCACAAAATTCTTTATTTCCGTATCCCCGGCATCTTTGACCGTCAAAGTATTAATTTCTTTCTTAAATGTCTGAATAATTGTCTTTATGACTTCAATTTCGGAGAGATTTCGTAAAATGTTCTTATCGTCAAGGTCCACCGCTGATTCAAATAAATAGGAATGAATAAATCCCTTAACCTTGCCGAATAAAATGTCGTAACACCCAAAAAGACGAAGCTCCCGCATAATACTTTGAGCAAAAAAACCGACAACACTCTGATAGTTTGGTTCAATATTACTTTCCAAGATCGTCGTGTGATGGATTTTTTCTTCAACAACATGTCGAAATACAATCTCCCTCTGTTCCTGCTCGCTGAATTGCTTTACTTTAACCTTAATATGCTGAAAGCCGGAGACATTCAAATCTGCTAAATTCTTATATTCCCGCTGAAGCCTCGGAGTCAAAATCGGAAGCTCAATATCAAGTTTCTGAATATTCTTCTTTGGATTGCTGTGATCAATCTCAATAACTGTAGGAGTTATTGGTTTTGTTCCCGGCCCAATCGGACGCTTTTCAAGCTCCACACCCTCCGCTTTAATTGACTCAACAAAATCCATAAACGCGGGGGTTCCAATAACACTCACATATTCTTCGACATCTTCCCTGCCGAAAAACATTCTCCGCAAGCCGCGCCCGAGAGTTTGTTCCGGCAGAATATTAGAAGTCGCCACATAAGCCCGAAGCCCAACAATTGTTGTTACGTTCTTCACGTCCCAGCCTTCCTTCAACATCAACACAGAAACAATCACTTTATAGGGACTCTCATTGCTGTCAATGGCGTTTGCCTGAGCTCGCAACCGATCCAGTTCTTCCTTATCTTTACCATGCACCTTCTCTGCAATGTCCCCGCTCTTATTTGTATGGATAGTTAGAACTTTCCCGTTTAAATCAGGATAGTTTCGTTCCAAATACTCCTGCACCTCATCGCAATTCTTTGTATCATCCGTCATAATAAACAAAATGGCTTTTTTCCCTGTCGGCTCAAGTTCTTTAAAGGTCTTACGCCATTCCTCTACTCCAAGATTGATATAGTCCTCATACTTTTCTGTAAAAATGGCACTCTGTTTTTCCTGTAACTTCGCGCGACTGGCCTGATCCGGCAAGACCGGTGTCTTGACAACGCTTTGATGAATTGCTTCAACCAAAGGATAATCAGAAATTGTCTGCACAAATATCCCGCCGTTATTGTGCTTTGGTGTTGCCGTACAATCTATCTGTAATGAAATCTGTTTGCCCTTTTGAAGCAACTTGTTGTTTATATCCTGAATGGATTTGAACCACGCCATCTTTGGATCATGAATGTGATGAGCCTCGTCATTGATAACCATAATCTCATCGACTTCCCGAATAATATCGCCCAAATCGACAAGGGAATCATTCGTTTTAGAAACAGGCTTCTTCCCTAAAAAATAGTCCGTCGTATCTTCGTCATTCAAAGACGCTTCCTTAACGTCACCTTCATAAACCCGGTGGATGTTCGTAAGAAAAATATTCCCAGTGGAAGAAATTGTGGTTAAATCATCCTGCAAATGCAAAGTAATCTGAAAATCGTCTCTCCAATTTCTACCTTCATAACCATTATCCGGCAAAACTGGGTCCTGATAGAATATTTTCAATCCATCGAAATCCGTCTTAATTCTCTCAAGGACAATAATGTTCGGGGTGATGAGAAGAAAGTTGCGGGAAAGTTCAGAATCCGGCTCATATAGCTTATGAAAATATGACCAAGTGAGAAGCAAACTCATCACTTTTGTCTTACCGCTTCCCGTTGCCATCTTAATTACCAAGCGAAGCCAGTCTTCATCAAACATGTTTGGGCTAACGCGACCCAACGAATCAAACGGAAGCAGATCATATTTATTTCTTGCTCCAGAAACGTCATACAACCAGATAACCGTTTCCACAGCCTCTCTTTGTGCAAAATAATATTGAAAGTTTGAAACAAGACCATCTGAATCATAGATTGTATGGTCTTCCTTGAACCACCAGTGAAGAAGTGCTTTCGAAGTGGAACTTGCACCCTCGTAATTCTTATCCCGCCATTCTTTAACTCGTTTTCTTAATTCTGGAACGAAAGGCGGTAAAAGCTTCTCATAACCCTGCTCACGTAAAGCTTCATCGGCTGGAAACCAGCGAATCTCTGGGTTTAAAATGGCAAATTTGTCCTTGGGGAAATTTCTGTGTAAAGCCATTAGGGGATATTAACCTCAATCACTTTTGTCGTATCATTACCAAAAATATCAACGACCTTGATGGCGATTTTGCGGCGTCCTTTGGAAACTTCTTTCTCAGCAGAGGTAAGTTCGATTTTCCTATCCTTCTTTGTCCTAAATGACTGCCATTCATTTTCAAAGATATACCCGCCCGTCCATCCTTCTTTCTCTTTATCGGTACCCGGATCAATCGAACGAATAATTTCCTTGCGGCTTTGAAAATCAAAATCAACCGCCCAATAATCCACCCAATCCGTCCATTTCCTTGTTAAAATTTCTTTAGTCACCACAGAAGTCTTTTTGTCTTTTGAAATCTTAATTACCTGTCCGTTTTCGATCACAATCTTGCTAGCACCCTCTTTCAAGGCGCCTTCCGTCTCTTCAACGCTGTCCTGATTATATAAAACGCTGAAGTCACACAACTCCACGGTCACCGTCTTATTATTTCCCCGCCCTTTAATAATCGGCTTAACCTCAATATAGGCCACATCATAAAATTTGACATATCCCTTTTCAACGGCACGACGATCAAAAACTTCACGAGGAATGATCTTGAATTGCACATCAATACCTTGACGACTTAATTCAGAAAAATCCAAGCCCATCTCGTAATCAAAACCAAGCACATCAAATTTGGTAATACCGTTCGCTTTTGCTTCTTTGATCGCTTCATCGATAAAAGCAAAAGATACCGGCATATTAATAGGCCCAACAGCGACAAGGCGATCACGCTTCTTGCCTACAAAAGTATTGTAAGAATCAACCGTCTGTGCTTTGTATGCAAAAAGGATCAATTCTACAAACTGACGTTCTTTATTATTTAGAATAAATCTCTTTTCTTGTTCCCGAACACCCTCTCCAACGTTCACGTAATGCTCTCGTTCATACTTGCCGAGGTTAAGAATTTCGAAGGCGCGGAAATCCTTACCTTCTTTTTTCATTTCTCGCTGAACTTGAATCAACCGTTTTCGCGAAGTATGAATAGCAAACCGTCCGAGATCTGAACCGATCCATTTTCGACCAAGCTTTTCGGCAACTGCTAGAGTTGTACCTGAACCACAGAAAAAGTCAGCTATCAAATCTCCATCCTTTGATGAGGCTCTTATTACTCTTTCTATCAAAGTCTCAGGTTTTTGTGTAGCGTAACCAAGATTCTCTGTTCGATCAGCAGGCTGAAGCATTGATAAACGCCAGACATTATCGACGACCCGATCTTCCCTCATTTGATACATTACATTTCCATCTTTATCTCTGGCATTTATCATCCTTCCATCGACTTTTTTTCGTACTAATTGTTTTACTGCTTCCGCTCTTTTTTCTAAAAGAGGCTCAAAATGATAATTTTGGTTATTTTTTACATACCAAAAGATTGTATCCGTGGATCGAGGAAAAACTCCCTTCCGAGTATCTGGCATTTTATTGTAATAATACCAATAAATTTCATTCCGAAAGTTCTCCTTGCCAAAAACTTCATTCAACACTAATCGTAGAAGGCTATTAACCCTCCAATCACAATGTACGTAAATACTGCCGTCTTCTGACAAAAGACCATGCATAAGCTTTAGTCGTTCATAAATCATGGCAATAAAACTATCTGCTCCTTTTCCCCAAGTATCGCGATATGCCACTTCTTCAATAATGGAAGGTTTTTTTGTAAAAGATTCATCTCCGATTTCAACATTCATGGAAAAATCTGCTCCCACATCAAACGGTGGATCAATGTAGATGAGCTTTAACCCACCCTGCTTTTCAATCTCCTGACGCATAGGCCCATTCTTGAGGGACGAAAGAATCAATTTGTTGTCACCCCAGATGAGCTTATTCGTCCAGCCACGAATCTGTCGTCCCGAGGTATCAAAAAGATTAAGCTGTGTGTCTTTAGTTATTCTTTCACTACGGGGCTCGTCGATATGCTCGATGGTTTGAAAAGGCAGGACAAGATTGCAGACTTCTTGCGTTTTTCCGTTCCACACAAGTTCTACTTCCCGGTCATCGTCAAAAAGAAGGAAGCGGTACTTCTCAGGCAGAGGCTTACCCTCTTGAATCAGCTTTATCGCGTCTCTTTTTTCGTTGTCAGATAATTTCATTGTTTACAAGTACGTTAATTTATTGATCACTACTATAACTACTAAAACGTTTTTTATATTTTAAATTTGTTTGGAACAAATTCCGCAACTCGCTTTACAGTTTCCTTATTCTGTTTACGCATAGCCAACCATCTTGTCTGCCAATGTTTGGCTAATCCTTCAAGAGGAAGATTCCTGTAGATTAGTTTCTTAACATCCCCATTTAGGAAGGATTTCCAATTAACGGCTAGCGGGATTGCGAATAACCCTCTTTTAAATGAATGCTTGAGGATCACATCTGCATTTAAATCAAGGGCATCGCAAGCCGATCTAATAACTCGCATTCTCCAATTAGGGCCATCACCAAATTTATGCGAGATGTCGTGTCCTTTAGTCAAAAGTAATTCTCGCATTGCAGAAAAAGTCTCGTTGGAAATATGTAAACTCCCAAACCCGGATGTCGCTCCAATAGGCTTGCAAAGCAATGACTTTTTATACTTCAATCGATTATATTGTGAACTATTTAACCCATATAGACTCGTTGTCATTATTAACGCCAAATCTGATATGTTCTTGCGACCACTGATTATTGTCTTTGTCTTGGAATATTTATCCTGATATATTTGACGCAATTCATTCGAAGCTAAAATATAAGCAATGAGTTTTCCACCAAGCAACTCATTGTATGGAGGCAAGGATCCGACGATATATGCATCCATAACATAGATAAGTCGATTTGTTCTCGTTTCAATATCCCATCCTATCCAATCATCTCGATCTGCGATATGAATGATGCTGCTTCCAATTGCAGCGATACCAATAATAGGGCTGCCCGGCAATCCTCGGTCACGAATTAAAATTCTAATCCTACGCCCTACATATTCGGAAGATGGTGAACTCCAATAATACCGACATATTCTAAACAGATCGTTTTGCTTTTGTGTTTCGCATATCTCTATCACAGGATCTACTTTCGATTTTAATGCATCCAACCCACTTGCCAAATTACTTCTAGCTATTTCAATATGGGAATCAATCCATTTACGATTTTGCTGAATTATCTTCTCCCTAGCAAATCCCATCCCCTGCCTAACAGTTTCTTTCTCATAATTCTCAGGCGGCGCAAGCTCAAAGGATTTATTTGAATTAGTTTTAAATGACCATCCCAACCTCAGCAAGTCCCGAATAAGCAAAAGAATAACTCGGTCCTTTAAGGAATTTGTCTTTGGGATAACATCTGCAACAAAAAGCGATGTGTTCGCTTTTTCAAAATGAGTAATTAGCCTATTATTTTGAGGGACGGTTAATATATTCATATTAGTTTTTTACAAACTTGTCTTCGTTATAAATCTTGCTCTCGATCAGTTTCTCAAATTCTAAAACCCTGATCGGCAAGACGAATGCCCGTTCTGAAGTAACCATATAAAGGTTTCCTTTGATGGTCTCTCTTTGTATAAAATTAGAAATAACACCTTCGTAATGAATATTTGATTTAGTTAACGCACGAATATCATCGGAGTTCCCCATATGAAATGCAAAAAAGTTCTCTGCCTGAGTCCTTATTTCCTCAGAAATTGCAGAGGGCCTCTGCGTAATAGCTGCCATTCCTAATTTAAATTTACGACCTTCCTTTGCACACCTCACAAAAGGATTTGCATTAGTCTTGACTAATTCATCAGACAAAACATTTTGGGCCTCCTCGACAAATATCACAGCCTCAACTACCGCATCCGGCTTATTGCTCGTAAACTCACTTTTATTGTGCTCGAACAGTTTTCGTACCATTATTGTCGAAATAATGCTCGCATCGGTACTATCCTTAAGAGATAGATCAACAACGACCGTTTTCCCTTGTTTTAAATAGTCAAAAATTTCTTCAACTGACTTTGATTGCTGACTATGTAATCCCTTTCCCTCATCAATCAAATGTTTAATCCTTTTACGGATCGCTGCGATAGTTTTCTTAGCACTTTTATCTTCTTCTCCCTCTTTCTTAGGGGCGGCAAAAAAATCGGGATAATCCTTGTGTAGAGTTTGAGGATTATTGACGTACTGATCAATCTTAGGAATAAAATCACTGACCCCCTCATTATCTAAATAAAGCAAAAAAGACTTCATAACCTCGGAGAAACCTGTCGAGAAATTTAAAATATCTCCAAGACTCAAATGTTTATGCATGTTTATTTCGACTTTACCGCCATGAATAAATTTCCCCCTATAAGCACTGACATCTTTGTCAGTATACACAACCAAATTGTCCTTGATTTTTTGCTCATTTATATTGCCTAACCCATAAGTCCTCTGACCTTTCATGAAATATTCACCATTTAAATCGAATATCAATTTCCCGTATTTTGTATCTCCAATTATGTGATACAAGAGAACCTTAACTAAATTTGTTTTACCGAAGCCGGACTGCGCAAACACCATTGTTCGACTTTCCCTGAGACGATCAACATTAAATAGAATTTCTCCTTTATCTTTTTGAACTTCTTCGCCAACGCACAAATGCCCAATCGAAGCACCGTTGGAATCTGGCCTATTGATGATTGCGTCAACTTCTCTTTTTGATAAATGCCTTGCATGATAAGAAACAACGGGAAGTTTCCGCACAGCCGTTGTGAACTCAATTGAATGTCCATTATCAGTAAAGGTTCCTAACATTTGTACTTTATAGGTATAACTGAACATTTTTTGTTTATCTCTCTCAGAAAGTTCCCTCTCAGCTATTCGGGCATAATGAACAGCGACAAGAGTTTTATCTTGAGAGCGGAATATTGGATCTTCGTCATAAATTTCTGCTTCAACTCGTGTTAAAAACTTCTGTCCATCTTCATTCTTGGGCGTCAGAACAATAAAATCACCTTTCTTGGGACTTGCCTTCGCATCTTCATATGAAGAATAAATCAGTAATGCGTCATCGGTTGTTTTTTGTCCGTATAAAACTCCAAAATCTGTTCTCTCTGCCATAATTTTCCTCCTTTAAAATCTTGAATGTATATCCAAGAACATATTTTCAATATCGACGTGATCCATATGTTGCGACAGATACATCGAGTGCTTAACCCGATTAATGACTTCTTCTTTAAAATCTCTCGTAAGAGTTACAAAATTGTGGGCCTCAACTAAAGGATAAGGATACCCTAAAATGTAATGTTCCTGAGTCAAACGTGTAAGATTAAAAAATATCGACTTGAGCTTCTCATAATTTCTTTTTTGATCATTTCTTTCAATGTTCGGGATCGCATCAAAAATATTTAAATCAGCAACTACCCAATCATAATTCTGCAACTTTTCGACATAATCCAGCCGTGCGGCAAAAAACAGCCCGATACCTCGACCTCCAGTTATTCCCTCACGGGCATACATATCGCTTGTACCATTCCCATAAGCACCCCTCAATACCGGTTCTGGAACCTCAAACCAGCAGCATAGTTTCTGCCTTTTGGGGTCCGTTTGCTTAAATGGATATTTCGGCTTCAATTGATCTTGCAGATAACTATCAACTTGTTTGAAAGTATAAGATAATTCCATCTTGACTGGAGAATTCTTTGTAATACCGACCAAATGTACTTTCTTATCTTGCGCTGCTAATTTCCCAAGCTTAACCAAATATTTTTGCTTTATATTCAAAGAACGCAGCGTCCCATCCTTTAAGATAAAATCTCCAGCTTTCAACTTGTTACTATTAAGAATCTCATGAATCAATGACCATTCCAATATTTCCTGACAAAAATCCAACAAAGTCGACAGGGAGCGGCACAAGACCTTCTTCTCATATGAAAAAATATCTGTCACTTGATCGGAAAGGAAGCTCAATAATGCCTTTACGGGAGCCAAATTCAATAACTCATCGTATATTGCGTTCAAATGGTCATCGCACGTAACTAAAATATTCGTGGGGGAATAAGATTTGCCTAATATTACAGGATCATCAAAATCATTTAATCTGATTTGTTTGCCGTGATCGAAACAAACGTACCCTGCCCTATAGAGACCAATGGATACGCCGTTATAAAATGAGTGACTATTTTTACTGCCATCAACAGCGAATGTTCTTAAATCCGTGCTGTCAATCTCATCGAACGGAATAATTTCAAAAATTTGAGGCGTCTCCACATTAGTTTCATTTCCAACAGTCGGAATACTATAAGACTTATTGTTTCTGTCGTTTATATGCTTCGCTATTGAATCAATGGCTTCTTGGGGAATTTGGGAGTCCATAAATTATCCTGATTAAACCTCAATGAGCAACCAAGTTAGGTTATAGATTTTATTAAGAACATATTTTATCTTCGGCAAATCGTCTCTTTCTTCGCGAATCTTATCCGGGAGACTTATCCCATATTTGTTAACTTCCTTAAAGCATTCCATTAAATCAAGGAACAGCCTCCCGATATATTCTTTATCAATTTCCCGAGAGGAATCAATGGCCCCCTGGAAATCAGAAGAAATCGTTATCTCTTTTGGCTCAGACTGAAAACAGGCATGGGCACCTTGGATATCGTAAGCGACATTATGTTGCTCGTTATCATTAATTATGCCAATTTCTATCGGATTGAAAAATCGAGAATTATAAATAATTTGGTCACCAGAGAAATAACGAACTAAATCTGATCTCCTATGAAATAATGTCGAGTTATAAAAGACGCTTTCCCCTTTTCTTCCCAAATTAACTAAAAGATTGTGTTGCTGCGATTTGCTAAGACGAGTGATTTTAAATTTATAATGACCTCCTCGACTTAGAAAAACATGCCACCGATCTGAATAAATAGGAACTTTAAATTGGATGAATATTGATTTTACGCGCTTATTGGACTTCAGCTTTAGTTCTACATCATAACCCAGACGATTTTCTTCCAGTAAAGTTGGGATCATGGGTGGAGAAACTACTTGTTTCTGATATTTTCTTAGAAACTCTGCCAAGAAACATGTTTCGTATTCACGTTCATTAAATTCGGCTTTCAAGTGTTCACCCCTTGATTTAATTCAGCCTCGAACGCATCCAAATCTTTTCGACTTTGGCCTATAATTTCTAAAATACATGCTCGGCAGTACACCTTTCTGCTCATGCCACCCGGGATTGGAACAATAATGGAAATGACTCCTTTTACAATTGCACCATCGCATCTTTTGCAAGTCCGTTTTCCTGCGGCGACCTCAAGTTGAGGAGCGCCATGCGTTCCTCCTATCAGAGAAGGGCACCGCCCACGTTTTTTATTCATTGGCTGTTTTCTCCTTCATAATTCGTCTCGTAAGTGTATTAAGTATTTCCTCCAGAGCATCCATTGCGCGCTGATATTCTTCAGTTCTGAGTTTATTCCGCTCCCCAGCTTCAATTCCCAAGACTTTATTGACTTCGTGATTTATTAACTGTACGGCCGCAGCAAAATTATTTCCCGTAATACCCGTGCCCGTCGCCAGTTTAAAAGCCAATTCTCGACCTGGCAATGTAAGATTTAATCGATTTAACAGAATTTTCGCCGTTCTTTTTACTTGTTCCTGTAATCTCCGTCGCGCTTCGATCCTTTGTCGTTGTGGAATAACGGGAAATTGAGGCGACGCTTCAACGACTTTCATTCTCTCTACATTTTTTTTCTTTAATGCTTCGACCATATCCTGTGCGTCAAACCCCAAAGATTCTGCGAACCCCTTCATTTCCTCCAAAAGAGTTTCGTCATCAGGATCAATAAAATGCTCTTGGAGAAATGAATCTACGATTTCCTTATGCACCACCATAGATTCGCCCAGCTTCATTCTTGAATTTCCTTCAAGAACTTCTCGAGGCGGCTCCGGCTCCTTACCCTCAAGAATATCTATAAAGAATTCTCTATCCTCCCGATCAATCTCACGAAAATCATTTAACTGCTTGTCTAAATTGAGGCCAACATGAGTGACAATAT
>CAZCLW010000010.1:25003-37593 GCA_964499685.1 uncultured Planctomycetales bacterium | reverse complement strand
GGGCATAATTGTCAGGATGACGAGGATCATTTTGAACGATAACGCGCATGGTTCGGCCAACAAACTGAACATAAGGAGGCAATGAACGGAAGGGCCGGAAAATCGCCGCTACGCTTAACAATGGATGGTCAAATCCTTCTCCCAGCATCTGGACTTGAATTATACAGTCGAGAATGCCTGAACGAAGTTTACGAATTACCTCCTCTTGTTTATCAAATGGCATCTTGCTGTGAATTTCGGCTGACTCATATCCTCTTTCCGAAAAAAGGGATCTTATTTGCTGTGCATGATTGACTGAACACGCCACTGCAATTAGTTGATGCTTAGTCCCAGACTGACGAAGTTTATCCAATTTATCAAGACTCGCATCCACGATACTCTTATTACAGATCGGTGATAATGCGACACCTCGACTAAACCATTCCTCTTCCTTTAATTTCAGCACTTCTTCCAGCGTGTGCCGTTTTTCACTTCCTTCATAAGTAAAGTAAATTTCTTCAGGAGCTACATACGTTGCCTGAATTTTCTTTATGTAGCCTTTGATCATTGCCCGCTTAAAAGAATATCGATAAATAAGCTCCCCGTCGATTTCTTGCTGATCACTACGAAAGGGGGTTGCAGTAAGATTAACTACTTTGGCATTGGGGAATTTCTCAAAAACCTTTTTCCAGCTTTGGGCGGCGCTATGGTGCCCTTCATCGACAAGGATCATATCAAAAAAATTATCTGGGAACTGTGGGAGCCAACGATCTGCGCTGCTGGCTAATTGTTGAATATTAGTGAGAACAACGTGCGATTGTGTGCAATCGTGAATATTGGCATCCACACTATCTAGGACGGCAAGATAAGGGCCAGCTAACATCGCATCGGATGGAAGGACTCGGCATTTATTCCAAAAACAAAAGCGTTTATTCGTCACATCAAGGGCCCGTTGCAATTCTTCCTTAATAGTAAGATTCGGCGCGATGACCAACACCCTCCCCCTCGCGATGCCTAACGGTAGGATTGCAATTAAACCAGTTTTACCGCAACCTACGGGCAATTGGATAATCGCCTTTTTCCCACCTTTATTAAAAAATTCATAAGCAGTAGAATAGGCTTCTCGCTGAGGATCTCGAAGGAGGAGATTCTCTTCAATATTAAACCCTAAGGACATGAAAAATTCATTAATAGGTCGATTCGTTTTAATCCACGTGTCTAGCTCAGGAGCGTTAAAGCGCCACATCTTTCCGACTTTATGGGAGGGAATTTTACTGCTTTGGGCCAGCGCATATAAATTTGTAATGCTTATACCTAAATATTTTGCTGCTTCTTCTGCGTTTAACCATCCATCGGACATTTTATGATTACCTCTAATATCCATTAATATTCAGCGTCATTAACTATTATCTAACAACATTTAGTTATTTTATTCTATCATCTCTCCTATGCCTGTCAATAAAAATATTTTTCCGTCAACACAAAACAAAAAACCTCCGCTGGGCATTATTCTGCGCCCAACGAAGGTTTTACTTTTTTATAGTCCAAGTGACCCCTTCAACGCGGGACTGTAATTCAAATCGAATAATCTTTTTTTACTATAAAAACGACAAAAAATCAACAATTATCTCCGCATCTCTTTAGCATTCCTTGTCTTTTAGCTTTGCCAAAATTCTGACGACCTTCTCTAGATCCGCCAGCGCGGCTGTGGCCATGCGCTTTGATACCGGCTCTCCCTTCGACAATTTTTCAAGAGCAGTCTTGGCCCGCTGGAGTTTATTCCTGATCTCGGCAATTATTTCTTTCATTTGATGTTTATTATAGCCGCGTCCTCTATCTGCGGGCTAGGAATATTTTCTCTCTGGCGGGGAATTTTATTTCTGCAATTGCTGTCCAGTGGAGATATTTCTCATCCACCAATTGCTGGATGGACAAAGCGAAGGGTTGATGAAGGTACGGGCCGCTGAAATAGCCATATAGTCCGCCTTGTTCAAAAACACAAATGGCATGGGTGCTGTTCTTTATGCCTTTCTTAAGTCCGATGAACACAATCTCAGATGAAGTGCCCACTTCAGCCAGAAGAGCCTGCACCAAAATGGCAAAATCCTCGCAGTCTCCCGTCTTAACCTTTAGAGTTTCATCGGGCGGTTGCCAATAATCTCCGGCAATCCGATCACTTTTATAATGAATATTTTTCTTCAGCCATTTTGAAAGCGATCCGGCACTGTTAAATCGGCCCCGGATATCCCGAACGGTCTCCATATATCTGCTGATTTCCTTTTCGCGGCGTTCGGAACCCTCAATAATCTCATGCAACTTCTTCTTATCCGCCATATCCGTCGTTGAATAAGCCGTCTTCGCCTTGGGCAATAATTTCCTGTATCCTTCCAAGGCATCCGCAAACCTGAGGTTGTTGTCAAAATTTAATGCGCCCTCATATTGGGCAATGACTTCCTGCGAACGCTTTTTATAGAAACCATCCTCCGACTGATTCAGCTTTGCACTCACTGGAGCATTGGAATTGTTAATCGACGGCTCTGTTCTTAACTCTTCGTCCCCGCCTTTTATCCGGTTGGAACTTTCAGCATCCGTCTCTTCACAGATAACACCGCCATTCTTGAAAATTTTATCCTCTTCTCCGAACCGCACCTTGATCCTGTATTCATATTGGTCGACGTTTTGAGGAGAAGTTATCCCGTCCGGCTCTCTCGGAGAAAAAATTTGAATGACCTCCCCTCCGCAAATATCATCGCCGGCTTTCAAGGATGACATTTTTCCGTCTTGAAATATAAAAACCATTAACTGGTTATTCTCTGTTGTAACGCCGTCAAACTTAACGATTCTTCTCTCGGATTCGACCGCCTTAACGATATTGGGCACGGGCATAATCGTTTGTTCCTCTTCAGGCCCCGGTAAATCTTGTACCATTTCTTCAGCAGCGCTTCGGATCTGCTTTTGCAAGTAATCCTCGGGCGCCATTGAGAATAATCCTGCCTCATTGGTTTTGAAATAAAGGTATCCAAAATCAAGAAGTGCCAGGACAAAATATAAAAGGAAAGGTAAAACGATCAACTTTAATACCGAGAGAGTAGACTTTTTCCTCGAAAAAATAAGAAACAATGCTCCGGTAATGCCGATAAGTCCACCGATAGCCCCCAGAAAGAACAAGGTTTTGTTTACAGCGTCCATTTTCGGCCAAAGCCATGATTGCGGGACGATCATTAAGCAAAAAAGAATAAAGAGGGCGAACGGAATTAAAACGATCCCCGCCACCACACGCAACCATAGAGCTGTCCTCTCCTGAACCAACGGCTGAGTCATTGATCTTCGCCTCCATTCTCTTTTGCCTCAGACAATATTGACTTAACCTCCACTAACAGGGTCTTTGCATCAATCGGCTTGTGCATATACGACTCCGCCCCTGAGCCGTAACATTCCAAAATCGCCTCGCCGGATTCAACAACCGTCAAGAAGATGATGGGGATGTTCTTCGTTTTCTTATCCTCTTTCAATATCTTACAGACTCTTAACCCATTCATTCCCGGCAAAAGGTAATCGAGAATGATTAAATCAATCGTGTGGTCACGAATAAGCTTTAACCCTGCCTCGCCATCATTCGCTGAAATGACTGAATAGTTCTTTCTCTCCAAAGTTTTCTTTATCAATGTCCTGTCGCCTTCGCTGTCTTCAATGACCAAGATTGTTGCCATCGGTACTCCCTCATCACTCTTCGAAAATAATCCAAACAATGTCATCCTTTCTTTTGTTTTTCGAGTTTTACAATCAGCTCTACGGCCTTCTTAAATTCCTCCAAAGCCGCTTCGGCAAAGATCTTCGGCAAATGGCGGCCTTTAGCAAGCCGATCCAAAGCGACAAACGGTGCTCTGAGTCTTAACCGTAGTTCTTCTATGAGTTTTCGATCCATTTTCATTGCCATGTAACGCAACTATACCACCCAACGCTTTGGGTGTCAAATAAACTACTTAATTCCTATAATATGGCTATGCAAAACAACGAAGAAGTCGTTAAAAAGTTCTCTAAAGCCTTGAAGTTATTAAGAGAAAAAGAAGGATTGACTCAAGAAGAGCTTGCCGAAAAATCGGAAATTTCTTACAAGAACATTCAATACCTTGAGGCTCAAAAACCCACCTGCCCAAGTCTTGTAACTCTTTATAAACTTGCAAGGGCCTTTAACACTTCTTTGGCAGGGTTATTCAAAAAGCTGAGAATCTAATTTTTTGTAGCAACCCCGGTCTTCTTTTAATTGCTAAATTCACCAAAGCCTGCCTGACTTCCTCCTGTTTCAAAAGCAAATATTCCCTGTTTTGATCCATTTTGGGATCGCTCAAAAGTTCCTCTATATCCTCAAGCGCGTCAAGATACCTCTTGTCGTGCAAGTAAATCACCAGCAGAATCTTTAAAGCGACCATCTTCTCCTCGGCCCCTAATTCGTCATCGGCTTCCCTTATAACGACTGCCATTGGCGCTCACCTCCTCGTCACAATACATCCATAATCTCGGCCACATAGCAAGCCGATTCCTAGACGGAGAAATGGTTCTTTTCGACTTGCTATCTGCGGGATTGTATGGCTATATCTCTGATAACGGAGGGACAAAATGGAAGAAACCTTATTAACCCGAATTATGGAGTTGAAAAACAAGCCTTTAGAGGAATTGCGGGCCCAATACGCCGAACTTTTTAAAAGTAAGGCTACTTCCAATAATAGGGGCTATTTGTGGCGCAAATTGGCCTACAAGTTGCAAGAAATCGCCTGCGGGGGCTTATCTGAGGAAACACAGGGTAGGATAAACGAGCTTATTGAGCGCTATGACCCGGTAAACAACAAAACGTTACGACCCGAAGGAAGCGCGGACGAAAACAAGAAAAAGAAAAGTCCTTCTTCTCATGACCGCAGGCTGCCGATTCCTGGCACGGTCATCACCAAAGAATACAAGGGGAAAAGCCTCTCGGTTAAAGTTCTACTGGGCGGGTTTGAGTTTAAAGGCAAAACTTATAAGTCACTTACGGCCATTGCGAAAGAAGTAACGGGAGCGCATTGGAACGGATACCTATTTTTTAACTTATGAACGAAAACGGGAAGAAAAAACATCTGCTTTGCGCAATGTACACCCGCAAATCCACTACGGAGGGAATGGATCAGGACTTCACTTCTTTGGATGCGCAACGCGAATCTGCTGAAAATTACATCAAAAGCCAGCAACATGAAGGCTGGACAGCTTGTGATGAACGTTATGATGACGGCGGCTTTACCGGAGCGAATATTGAACGGCCCGCGCTTCAAAAACTTCTTAATGACATCAAAGAAGGCAAAATCAACTGTGTGGTGGTTTACAAAGTCGACCGGCTCTCACGCTCACTTCTTGATTTTAGTCAGCTTTTAGAATTCTTTGAGAAGCACAACGTAGCCTTCGTTTCTGTTACGCAGCAATTTAACACCAATACTTCGATGGGAAGATTGACCCTGAATATCCTACTTTCCTTCGCTCAATTTGAACGCGAAATTATCAGCGAACGGACAAAGGATAAGCTTGGTGCTGCAAGAAAACGGGGACAATGGCTTGGAGGGCGTCCGCCTTTTGGTTATGACCGGGAAAAGGATTCGAAGAAACTCGTCGTTAATTCCGCTGATGCGAAACTGGTTAAAGAGATCTTCGAATTGTATTTGCAGGGAAATTCATTGCTCAAAGTTGCTAAGATATTAAACGATCAGGGGCATCGAACAAAATTCAGGGTAACCAGAAGAGGAAACAATTACGGAGGGAAGAAATTCGGCGTCACTCAAATCCAACACCTTGTAAAAAATGTCCTTTATATAGGGAAGGTTGAATACGCCGGGCAGATTTATGACGGCCAGCAACCAGCGATTATCGACGAAGAAACATTTAAAAAGGTTCAACAGAAACTCGTAGAAAACCGCGTGGCAAGAAGAGCGCTCAAAAATACTGATTGTTCTGGACTTTTAACGCATTTACTCAAATGCAAAACTTGCGGGACTAGGATGATTCATACCTACACTCTTAAAAAAGGAAATCACAAATACCGTTATTATGTTTGCACCAATGCTCAAAAACGCGGCTATGGTTCTTGTCCGAATAAATCCATTAACGCTCAGACTGCCGAAGAAGAAGTGCTGAAACTTCTTAAGAAAACTTTGGCAGAAAACAGGCAAAAGTATGGTGACGAATTAAAAACTGAGATCAATGCCGTCCTTTCTCCCATTTGGGAAACCTTGTTCTTCGAGGAGAAACACAAGACCATAAAACTACTCCTCAAGGAAGTTGATTGCGACGTGGCGACTCGAAAAGTCGGCCTTACCTTTAATGGAGGCGGCGTGCGATTGGAATTCGATGCAGATGTTAAGAAGGCCCGGCCTTTGATCAGATGGCGCAAAGAGAAAGAAGTGGTCAAAGAACCAAAAATACGCAGCCTCCTGACCCTGGCTCATCAAATACAACGCCTTTGTGATAAAGGTGAAATCAAAACGCCGCGCGATGCCTCGCAATGGCTCAATATGGGTGATGTCCGTATGGACCAGATCATGAACCTGCTTTTCTTAAGCCCGCAAATTCAAGACGATATTCTCTGCAAGAATCTGCCTGCCATCAACGAAATCTCCGAGTACAAACTCCGGCCCTTGCTACAGCAATTCGATTGGAAAGAACAACTTAAGGTCTGGAAAACATTGCTCAAAGCCGCCAGTTAAATTCTCTTCACACCTTTCACAAAATCTCCATTTTTTAAACCGCCTTACCGGGTTCATCTGCCACCCAATATCTCTCCAAAAACAGAGATATGCCGCTTGGTAAAGCCAGTTTCTCACAATTCAGCCAGCCGATCATGGCCCGAAGAATGGGCCAATTTCGAAGAAACTAGGATCGAGAAACTAAATGCCAAATCGGAGATGAAGAGATAAGAAACAGAGTACTTCCGACGAGATTCAGCCTGAGCGCTGGCTGGATTTAAACGCTTTCTTTAAAATTTCTAAGATGGGAATTTCAAAATCGCGTAAGTGTTTGACACGTGCGGACATGAAAAAACCCTAACGGGGATGACCGCATCAGGGTTTTCCTTATCTCTCGTCGGGAAGTTAGAGAGATTTATTTGGCTGCCCCGCTTGGACTCGAACCAAGACACTGAGATCCAGAGTCTCATGTCCTACCATTAGACGACAGGGCAAAAGGTGAGTGGTCTACCAAAGATTTTCCTTGATCCAATCATCCGCCTTTTTGACTGAGCGGTAGACGGATTCACATCCGACGACGCAGAAAGAAAGGATCGTCAGAACGATGATCAATTTTTTGGATAACATGAAAGCCTTTCGTATTAAGCGTTCGCGGATTCCTGCAGGCGCTTGATGGTCTTCTCTTTCCCGAGGACCGACATGGTCTCAAAAAGACCGGGGCCCACTTTCTTTCCGGTGAGAGCGACCCGGATAGGATGCACCAGCTCGGAGGCCTTGATACCCAATTCTTCAACGAGCGAGCGGAACACTGTTTCGGCCGTTTGCGGATTAAAATCCTGAAGTTGGCCCAGGCGTTCGCTTAACCGCTTGAATTCCGGGGCGCGGCGTTCCAGCTGGTACTCACGGCGCAATTCCGGATCGATCATTAATTTATCAATAAATAGGTAATCCGTCCAGTCCAAGAAATCCAATAAAGTGGAAAGCCGTCCTTTATACAGATCGACGATCTTTTCGAGGGCCGGCCGGTCATACGTTTCACCGATGAATTGTTTTCCCTTTAAGAAAGGGACCAGCAGATCGGTCAATTCGCGGGCTGGCTTGTTTTTGATGTACTGGGCGTTGATCCACTGCAGTTTCTCCAGCGAGAAAACAGCGCCGGCCTTATTGACTTTCTTGATGGAGAATTTCTTGACCGCTGCTTCGCGGCCGACGATCTCCTGATTATCTCCCGGTGACCAGCCCAAGAGCATCAAATAATTGACGATCGCTTCGGATAAATAACCCTGGCGGCGGTAATCGGTAACGGCCACCGCGCCGGCGCGCTTGGACATCCGGGCGCGCTCATCATCCAAGATAAGCGGCAAATGTGCGAACTTGGGCGGCTTGAACCCGAGCGCCTCATAGATCAAGATTTGCTTGGGCGTATTGGAAATATGGTCCTCCCCCCGGATGACGCAGGAAATTTCCATCAAGGCATCGTCAACGACACAGGCAAAGCTGTACGTCGGCGAACCGTCGGACTTCATCAGCACCTGGTCCTTGATCTCTTTGGCATCGACCTGGATCTCGTCGCGGATAAGATCGTAGATCTTGATCTGTTTTTCGGGCAGTACTTTCAAGATGACCGCCTCGCCGTCTTTATACGCCTTGCCCTCCTCCAGCAGTTTCTGGGCGTACTGCCGATAAATGTCAAAACGGTCGCTCTGCTTATGGAACTCATCCCATTCCAATCCGAGCCACTTCATGCTGTCAAGGATCTCATCGAGGTATTCCTGTTTGGAGCGGACCTTATCGGTGTCTTCGATGCGCAGGATAAACTTGCCTTGATTGGCGCGGGCATACATCCAGTTGAACAGGGCGGTGCGCGCCCCGCCAATATGCAAATAACCTGTCGGACTGGGAGCAAAGCGTACGCGGATCATGATCTTATTTTCGAGAATTAATTAAAGGAGGATGCTGTTACTTTTAACTTATGGAGGACTTGTGCCCTTTATTGACGAGTTTTTGAATAGTATTATCGATGCGCTTGGAATCCTGCTTGTCCATACCGACGAACTCAATGCCCACATCATAAAAAAACGGCTTTTCCTGGTCGTCGCCTTTGCGGCGGATGGACCAAACCACTTTGCCTTTGCATTTGATGTGATCATCACCGTCGATCAAATCGATCTCCAGATCGACCGGAATGAACATCTTCAGGCTTTTTTTAAGAACAACACACACGCCGCCAATGCCGATATTATCGGTATGGGCCAAGATGACTTCCTTGGAGTCTTGGTTATACGCCAAGGTCACCATGCAGGGAAAATTTACACGGGGGAATTTCCGGCGGTTCAATCCTTCCCAGGCTGTCATGAGGGTAAGCTCCTCTGGATCCGTTCGATGCGGCGAGATTTCCCGCTTTTTTCATCTATGTCGATGACAACGCCGTGCAGCCACACATCATCGGTCGCCACTTCGAATTTGTTCGGCATGACTTTGAGGAAACGGTCGATGATGGCCTCTTTTTTCTGGCCGATGACCGAGTCGTAAGGTCCCGTCATCCCTAGATCAGAAATATAAGCTGTTCCTTTGGGCAGGATCCGTTCATCAGCGGTCTGAATATGCGTGTGCGTGCCGACGACCGCCGAGACTTCTCCGTCAATAAAATGCCCCAAGGCGACCTTTTCGCTCGTTGCTTCCGCATGAAAATCGACAATAACGACCGGGGTCTCCTTCCGGGCTTCAGCCACGATATTCTTCAGGCTCCGGAAAGGACAGTCCACATTATAACGCATAAAAACACGGCCTAAAAGGTTAATTACGGCAATTTTCTTTTTGGAAGCGGTATGAATGACGGACCAGCCGCGGCCGGGCGTGCCTTCGGGGAAATTGGCCGGTCGGATCACCTTGTCCGTAATGGCCAGATAATCGACGATCTCCATCTTGTCCCAGACATGGTCGCCCAGCGTCAGACAGTCACAGCCCAAGGCCAACAGTTCGCCGGCAATCCGTGAGGTCAATCCAAAGCCGCCGGCGGAATTTTCCGCATTCGCCACAACCCCATCGAGCTTGAATTCCTTCTTTAATTTAGGAAGAAGCCCCTCAATGCTGTCGCGACCGGGACGCCCGACAATATCGCCGATAAAAAGGATATTCATAATGGATTACTTTGCGTATTCGATGGAACGTATCTCGCGGATCACGATGACCTTGATCTGACCCGGATATTCCATTTCTTCCTCGATGCGTTTGCGGATATCCCGCGCCATGACGATCGATTCATCATCATTGATCTTTTCCGGGTCGACGATGATCCTGATCTCACGGCCGGCCTGCATGGCAAAGGATTTTTCAACTCCTTTGAAGGAATTGGAGATCTTTTCCAAATTCTCGAGGCGTTTGACATACGTTTCCAGGGTTTCCGCTCTGGCTCCCGGACGGGCGGCGCTGATGGCATCCGCGGCGCAGACTAGAACGCCGTAGATCGTACTCATCTCAACTTCTTCATGGTGGGATTCAACGGCCTTGGCGACATCTTCGCTCTCGCCGTATTTGCGCGCCAGATTTCCGCCGACAATGGCATGCGTGCCTTCTTCAACTTCCTGGCTGACGACTTTACCGATATCATGTAAAAGTCCCGCGCGCACAGCGGTCTTGACATCGAGGCTGAGCATTGCGGCCATGTGGCCCATGAGCTGGGCGACTTCCTTGGTATGCTGAAGGGCATTTTGCCCGAAGCTGGTACGATATTTAAGGCGACCCACAAGCTTGACCAGTTCGGTGTGCATATTATGGACACCCAGTTCAAACGTAACGCGCTCGCCTTCTTCTTTGATCTTGTTCTCAATTTCTTTTTTGGCCTTTTCCACGACCTCTTCGATGCGTCCCGGATGGATACGGCCGTCAGCGATCAGATTCTCCAGGGCAATGCGGGCAACCTCGCGGCGGACCATGTCAAATCCGGAGATCGTGACCGCTTCCGGCGTATCATCGATAATGATGTCCACACCGGTCGCCATTTCCAGGGCGCGGATATTACGCCCTTCCCGGCCGATGATGCGGCCTTTCATCTCATCGCTGGGGAGGGCCACGACGCTGATCGTGGTCTCGGACGCATGGTCGGAGGCGCAGCGCTGGATGGCCTGACTGATGATCTGACGGGCTTTTTTATCGGAAGCCTCCTTGATCTCTTCTTCGTTCTTACGGATCATGGTGGCTTTTTCGTGGGTCAATTCGTCGGAAAGACGGGATAAAAGGAGGCTTTTCGCATCCTCCTGGCTAAGGGAAGATATGGCCTGCAGTCTCTGTTTTTCCTCGTCGATCAATTTATTGAGATGATCGACCTTTTGCTTGATATTATCCTCTTCCTGGCGAAGGGTGCCCAGGCGCGCGTTGATGTCTTTTTCCTTCTTCTCCAACAGATCGACGCGCTTTTCGAGATTTTCTTCTTTTTGCGCGATGCGTTTTTCGGCCGTCGTGATCTCATCGCGTCTTTCCTTGGTCTCGCGCTCAAAATCCTGACGGAGTTTGATCATGAGGTCTTTCCCGGCGAGCTCCGCTTCTTTGCGGCGGTTCTCCATTTCCCGGGTAGACATCTCCATCAACTCTTTGGCCTTTTGCTCGGCTTCCTTTATTTTCTTGCCGGCAAAGAACCAGCGCACCAAATAGCCCGAAAAAAAGGCGACGACAAAAGCGATAAAATACCAAACACTTTTTAGTGTTATTTCAAGTTCTTCTAACATGGAAAGCACTCCCTTCTGGTGACGAAAAACACGCGGGCGCGTCCCTAACGGGCGGCGCCTTGGACTGAGCGGACGGCAAAGGAACGGCACACTGGCGCGGTACCTTTGCTTATTTAATTGGCAATGACACGGGAGAGTTGAACGTCGTGATCCTGAAGATGAGGCAAGCGGCGAATGACTTGAAAATCAAAGGCTAGACCAATGGTAGGAATGCGGGCTGGTAACTTCCTTAAAAAACGGTCATAATACCCCAGGCCCCGTCCTAGACGGTAATTTTCTTTGTCAAAAACGATGCCGGGGACCAGTACCAGGTCTAACGCGGAGAGGTCGAGCGGCTTACATTCTTTTTTGGGTTCCCATATCCCGTAAGCCCCGCGACGCAGCCCCTGACGAAGATCACGCACAATACGCGGGATGATCTGTCGGCGGGCCCTAATTACGCTCGGTAAAACTATTGTTTTCTTTGATTTCTTTGCTTGTTTCATCATCTCAAACGTCTCAACTTCTCCATCAAATGACGCGTAAAACAAAATTGTTTTAGCGCGTTTAAATTCCTTTAAGGAAAACAGCTTTTTGCGGATAACTGCGCTCTTCTTAAGCCTATCTTCCTCCTGTTGATTTCTCAATAACGTTAGGATTTTAGCCCTTGCAGAGCTTTTGGAGTTTCTGTTCACTGCTCCTCGCACCTAAAAAACATCTTTAAGGAATGGTGTATATTATCATTTTTGGAGGGAATTGACAATTATAAAATCATGGGGCAGAAGAGGATTTTAACTTATCCAAACGGGCCTTGATCTCCTTTTCAAAGCCCATTAAGGTAGGGACATAATAGCGTATGTCCTGGGGGACATATTCCTGTTTTACGTAGTGGCCTTCATAATTATGGGCATATTTATAGCCTTCTCCGCGGCCGAGCTTTTTAGCGCCTTTATAATGCGCATCCTTAAGCGGTAACGGCACTTCCTGGATCTTCTTGTTCTTTACATCATCCAAGGCTTTTTCGATGCCCATATACGCCGCATTGGATTTGGGCGCGCAGGCAATGTACACAGCCGCCTGCGCCAGGGGGATGCGTGCTTCCGGCAGGCCGATAAATTCAGAGATCTGCAAAGCCGCATTGGCAATGACAAGGGCCTGTGGGTCAGCATTGCCAACGTCTTCAGCCGCACAGATACAGATGCGC
>CAZCLW010000010.1:0-24970 GCA_964499685.1 uncultured Planctomycetales bacterium | reverse complement strand
GATAAAACGCGGATCTTCTCCCGCATAGATCATTTTGGCCAGCCAGTAAAGCGTGGCGTCCGGGTCTGAGCCCCGCATGGACTTGATGAAAGCCGAGGTCGTATCGTAATGCTGATCGCCCGCGCGGTCGTAGTTGACCTGCTTTTTCTGGATGGATTCCTGGGCCACGTTGATCGTAAAATGGGCCGTACCGGAGGCATCCTTGGGGGTGGTCAGCGCGCCGATCTCAAGGGCATTCAGGGCGCGGCGTGCATCTCCATCGGAAACCTCGGCCAGAAAATCCAGGGCTTCTTGATCGATTTTAATAGAATGTTCGCCCAGGCCACGTTCTTTATCAGCCAGCGCGCGCTCCAAAATCGCTTTGATATCTTCTTTGGACAAAGAATGCAGTTCACAAACGAGCGAACGGGAGAGTAAAGGACCGGTCAGGGCAAAAAACGGATTAAAGACGGTCGCGCCGATCAGGATCACATGCCCTTCCTCAAGGTCCGGCATCAAAACATCCTGCTGGGCCTTGTTGAAACGATGGATCTCGTCGATAAACAGAACAGTCTTATTCGCCGTCGTGTTAAAGCGATGGCGACTCACCGCCAAAATGCTCCGTAATTCGTCCACATTGGAAGAAACCGCATTGATGCGCTCAAACGCGGATTTGGTCTTTTGACTGATACAGTACGCCAAGGTCGTTTTGCCGACACCCGGCGGCCCGTAGAGGATAAGTGAATTCAGGCGGTCGGACTCGATTGCGCGGGAGAGAAGTTTTCCTTCTCCCAAAATATGCTTTTGACCAGTGTATTCCGCCAAAGAGCGCGGTCGCATACGATAGCTTAAAGGGGCTTGTTTGAACAACTGCTCCTGATTGGCCGCGGCGAACAAACTTGGCGAAGAGCTTGAGGTGGACGGTCTTTTTTTCATCGGACACCTTCGAAGGGGGGAAAAAATCGATCCCCACTATGCCGTCGAGTCACGTATACTGAACCTGTGTTATCAGGTGGGAATCGCTCTAAATCACCCACGGGTGTTTAGAATATTGCTTCCCGGTATAAGTGTGTTGGTTCTTATAACACAACTCTAACGCACACGGTAGGGACCTAAAAACATTTTAGCACTTTTGAATAATTGGTCAAAAAATATTTTTTCTACTAACGGCGCACGGCGCCCAGGTCGCTGATAATGGCCTGGCATATTTTTTCGTGCACCTGGCTGACCTCTTCTTCCCTCAGCGTGCGCTCCGGGGATTGATAGACAAGCGAAAAGACAAGGCCTTTTTGGCCCGCAGGGATTTTCTCGCCCAGATACTGCTCAATAAAATTGACCGACTGCAGGATATTCCCCCCCAGCCGGCAGGCGATCGTTTGGATCTTTTCAAAAGGTATTTCTTTCTTAACCGCCATACTGACATCGCGGACAACCGGCGGGAATTCAATGACCGGCTGATAGCGTTTGGTCTTGATCTCATCAATAAATATGTTCAGGTCCAATTCCGCAAAATAAACATCCTTTTGCTTAATATCCCAGTTGCTCAGGACATCCTGCGGGATTTTATACAAAGCATCCGAAATTTTTTCCTTCGCGGCGGGAAAAGAGGCGGCGCAGAGCTCTTCGACAACACCTTTAAGATCATAGTAATCTACTTGGCTTTTCCCGGATGTCCGCCAATCGTCCGTCCGATTTCCGGTCAGCAGGATGCCGATCTTTTCTTTTTCCGGTAAGGTTTCATACGTCCTGCCGATCTCAAACAACCGCAAATTTTTCTGCCCGCGGTTAATATTGGACGCAACCACCGCAAGAAAACCCGGCAACAGCGACGGGCGCAACACCTCCTGGTCTTTGGTCAGAGGGTTCTGGATCTTGATCCCTTCTTCCCGGATGCCGGACTTGGCCAAGGCCTCGCGGTTGGTCATCGTATAGGTGATGACCTCGTCCAACCCCTGGGCCAAAAGATTCTCACGCACGCGCTTTTTAACGCTCCAACCGGCTCCCGAAACCATATCCGTAATTTTAATAATGGGATAACTGGAGGGCAAATTGTCATAACCGACGATGCGCGCGATCTCCTCGACCACATCGACGTCCTGCTTGATATCATTGCGGAAAGAGGGAGCGGTGACCTTGAGCGTATTTTTTTGCACGCTGACCTTAAAATCCAATTTCTTTAAAATGGTCGCGCCTTGCTTTAAAGAGATGTTCGCGCCCAGGAAATTATTTACATTTTTTATATCGACGGTGATCACGGGACGGACCGCCTTGGCCTTTCCCGGGAAGATATCGGCATATTTTTTCAGCTTCCCGCCGGCTTCCTTTAATATAAGGCCAATGGCTCTATGGCTCCCCTTGGAAACGCCGTCGATGTCGACGCCTCGCTCAAAACGGTACGAAGAATCGCTAGAAAGGCCCAGCTTGCGTCCGGCCCGCCGGATCAGCACGGGGTCAAAAGAGGCGCTTTCCAGGAGGACATTTTTTGTCTTTTCATCCACTTCCGTGTCTTTGCCCCCCATGATGCCGGCGATGGCGACCGGCCGCTTGGCATCGGCAATGACCAAAATGCCGGGATCTAATTTGCGCTCAACACCGTCGATCGTAACAATGCTCTCGCCCTGCTTGGCGCGGCGCACCACGATCTTGCCGCCGATCAATTTATCAAAATCGAACGCGTGCAGCGGCTGGCCCAACTCCAACAGGCAAAAATTCGTGACATCAACCACGTTGTTGATCGACCGGCAGCCGACCGTTTCTACGCGCCTGGCAAGCCAGGCGGGGGAAGCGGAAACATCAACGCCTTCGACCAAGGTGCCGATGTAGCGGCCGCAGTCTTTTTTGTCGTCGATGTGGATTTCGAGTTTGGCGGAGGGAAGCGTGAACTTGACCGATTGAGGATATTTTAAAGTTCTGTTCAAGGCGGCGGATGTTTCGCGGGCGATGCCCAAAACATTCAGGCAATCGGGGCGGTTCGGCGTGATCTCCAATTCAAAAACAGTGTCACCGTTGACCTGGGATATCTTTTCCACTTCCAGGCCGGCCATGGTCAGGCGGTGGGCCAGCTTTTCGGCGGGGATGCCGAACTTCACATAATCATTGAGCCAATTGAGAGAAATTTTCATCGTTAAAACTGTTTCAGAAATCTTATATCGTTCTCAAAGAATAAACGTATGTCGGGAATGCCGTATTTGAGCATGGCAATGCGCTCAACGCCCATGCCGAAAGCCAACCCCGTATAAGCGCCTTTCTTGTAACCGACGGCCTCGAACACTTTGGGATTCACCATCCCGCAGCCCATGATCTCCAGCCAGCCTTTGCGGCCGCAGACCGAACACCCTTTTCCTTCACACATGTAACAGGAAATGTCCACTTCCGCCGAGGGTTCGGTGAACGGAAAAAAATGCGGTCGGAAGCGCATCTTGATCTTGGGCCCGAATAATTTTTTGCAAAAAGCGGTGAGCAAACCTTTCAAATCGGAAAATTTCACGTCCGTATCGACCAGCAATCCTTCGATCTGATGGAACATGAACGAATGGCTGGCATCGACCGCGTCGGGCCGGTAGACTTTCCCCGGGACAACGACCGCGAAGGGCGGTTTATGTTCTTTCATGACACGGATCTGCGCCGGCGAGGTATGACTTCTCAATAAAAGATATCGCCCGGCACGCTGAGGATCTTTTTCGTCGAGATAAAACGTATCAAAGGCATCACGGGAGGGGTGATCAACGGGGATATTCAAAGCGGTGAAATTATTGAATTCGCTTTCGATCTCCGGGCCTTCCTGGATGGCAAAACCCAGGCACTCAAAAACGGAACATATCTCGTCGATCGTTTGGGTCAGGAGATGTTTGTGCCCCAGAGGGCGTGAAACGCCGGGAAGAGAAACATCCAGCACTTCCTGGGAAGATTGTTCCTGCCGGCCGCGCAGCTCCCTGTTCTTGCTTTCAATAAGCTGCGTGACTTTTACCTTGAGTTCGTTGGCATTCTTGCCAACCAGGGGTTTCTGGTCGTTTGGCAAGGAAGAAAGGGCCGCGTAGATTTCCGCCACCAGGCCTTTTTTGCCCAGATATTTGATACGAAAGGCCTCCAGGGCCTTGTGGTCCTGGACGGCCTTGATGTCCTGATCGACGGTGGACGAAATTTCCTGGAAATTCCACGACATTAAACCAAGCCTTCTTTAGGTGAACTCCGTTAGGCAGCGACGGCAGGATTTGATTCTTTGGCCAATTTGACCAGATTGGAGAATGCCTTGGGAGCACTCACCGCCAATTCGGCCAATAATTTACGATCGATCTCGACCTTGGCTGACAACAATCCTTTGATGAAACGGCTGTAGGTAATGCCTTGCTCGCGACAGGCGGCATTAATGCGCGCGATCCACAGGCGGCGGTTCAACCTTTTTTGCACCTTGCGGTCACGGTACGCATACACCATGCTTTTGAGCAGTGAACGCTTGGCCTGTCGGTAACGGCGGCTTCTATGGCCGAACTGGCCCTTCGCCTGTTTAAGAACACGTTTTTTACGGCGCCGGGTGGCGACGCTGTGCTTGATCCTAACCATACGGCAACAACCTCCTTAAACGCTTTTCATTGGCAGGAGAAACAAACCCCGGCCGGCGTAATTTACGTTTTAACTTGCGTGATTTTCCGCCCAAAAGATGCCGGCGTCCGGCGCGGCGTCTTTTGATCTTTCCCTTTTTGGTAAAGCGGAAACGTTTGGCTGCTGATTTATTTGTTTTTAATTTCGGCATTGTCTGCTGGTCCTTTCTCTGGGCGTATTTCTGCTATTTGGCCGACCGCGGGGAAACCAAGACCGATAATACGCGCCCTTCCATCGATGGGGCCTTTTCGACCTGGCCCACTTCATTCAGGTCCGAAATGGCGCGCGCAATGATCCTCTCTCCCTGGTCCCTAAAGGAAAGCTCCCGTCCGCGAAAGAACAAATTGATCTTAACTTTATCCTTCTTAGTCAAAAACCCGATGGCCTGCCTGATCTTTACCCGGTAATCGTTCTCGTCGATATGCGGTTTCATGCGGATCTGTTTTAAATGTGCCACATGCTGATTGCGCTTAACGCGGCGTTCCTTTTTCTCTTGGTCATATTTATATTTGCTGTAATCAATGATCCGGCAGACCGGCGGCGAACTCGTCGGCGAGACCTCAACCAGGTCCAAATTGTTTTCGCGGGCCAGTTCCAGGGCCCGGCGGATATTGACTACCCCTATCTGCTCGGAATTTGGTCCGATCACCCGGACCTCTGACGATGAAATCCTTTCGTTAATGCGAATGTTCTTGTAAATACGAACCACCTCCTCTTGCGGTTGGCCGTTCCTAGACGGCTTTTTTCGAAACTATTTCTTCTCGAACGCTTTTGATGAAATCTTTGATGGGCATTTGCCCTTGGTCGCCCACACCCATCCGGCGGATCGCCACCTGCTGCCCCTGAGCCTCTTTATCGCCGATGATCAAAAGGTACGGGATCTTGCGTAGTGTACCTTCACGGATCCGTTTGTTCAAGCTCTCATTGCGCGCGTCAATTATAACCCGCAACCCCTCTTGTTGTAAATCTTCTTTTAGGCCTTCACAGAAAGGAACATGGCTGTCTTTGATCGGGATGATCGCCGCCTGAACGGGGGCGAGCCATAACGGAAAATTACCCGCGTAATGCTCGATCAGCGTGCCGATAAACCGCTCTACGCTGCCCAAGATCGCGCGATGTATCATGATCGGGCGCTCTTCTTCACCCTTCTCGTTGATGAAGCTCATCTGGAACCGCTCGGGCAGATTGAAATCGCACTGGATAGTCGCACACTGCCAGGACCGGCCCAAAGCATCTTTGAGCTTTATATCGATCTTGGGACCATAAAACGCGCCGTCGCCTTCATTGATCTTATATTTCAATTTCTTGTCATCCAGGACTTTCCTTAAAGCTTGGGTCGCCGCGTCCCACTGCTCTTTGGTCCCGATGGATTTGGCAGGCTGGGTGCTTACTTCTATCTCCAAATCTTCAAAGCCGAAATCCTTCATAACATCAAAAATAAAATCCAAAACGTGGCCGACTTCGGGTTTAAGCTGCGCGGTCGTACAGAAAATATGCGCGTCGTCCTGCGTAAAACCCCTGACCCGTAAAAGCCCGTGGAGAACACCGGCCTTTTCCTGACGGTACACCGTCCCTAATTCAAAAAATCTTATGGGGAGATCCCGGTAGGAGCGCAGTTTCGACTTATAGATCAAAATATGGCACGGGCAGTTCATCGGTTTGACGACATATTCCTCGTCGTCAACGTTGAAATAATACATGTTCTCCTTATAATTCTGCGCGTGCCCGCTTTGTTCCCACAGTTTTCCTTTAAGGATATGCGGGGTCATGACAAGGTCATACCCGCGCTTGATATGCTGTTCGCGCACATAGTCTTCGATTATCTTGCGCAGCATGGCGCCGTTGGGATGATAAAAGACCAGCCCTGCGCCGGCGGATTCATGGTAGATACTGAAAAGTTCCAATTGGGTCGCGATCTTGCGGTGATCGCGCTTTTCAGCCTCTTCGAGCATTTTCAGATAATCGTCGAGCTCTTTTTTGCTGAAGAACGCCGTGCCGTAAATGCGCTGCAACATCGGGTTCTTTTCGTCGCCGCGCCAGTAGGCACCGGCTACGGAAAGCAGCTTGAACCCTTTGATCAATCCCGTATTCTCGACGTGCGGACCCTTGCAGAGGTCCATCCATTCCTCGCCGGTTTTGAAGATCGAGACCTCCTTGTCGGGAATACCCTTGATGAGCTCGACCTTGTACGTTTCTTTCATTCTATCAAAGAGCTTGATGGCCTCGTTACGGTCCATCGTCGACTGCTTCATCGGCAATTTCTTGTCGATGATCCGCTGCATCGCTTTTTCGATCTTCTTCAGGTCTTCCGGCGAGAACGGTTCTTTCTTGTCGAAATCATAATAAAAGCCGTGCTCGATGGCCGGGCCGATCGTGACTTTGACGTCAGGCCAAAGTTCCTGGACCGCCTGGGCCATGACGTGCGAACACGTGTGACGCAGCTTATCAAGATCGGTTTTGTATTCCATATAAAATCTGGTGGACCCGACAAGACTCGAACTTGTGACCTTCTCCATGTCAAGGAGACACTCTAACCAACTGAGCTACGGGTCCAACGAAATTCTTAGTTTAAAGTTTCAAGTTGTTCTTTTAACTTTCCACCTAAAACTTAAAACCATTACATGGGCAAGGAGGGAATCGAACCCTCACGGCCTTGCGACCACAGGATTTTAAGTCCTGCGTGTATACCATTCCACCACTTGCCCATTATCGATCGATGCGCAACTTTCTGGAGGCGCGGAGCGGAATCGAACCGCTGAATAGTGGTTTTGCAGACCACTGCCTTACCACTTGGCTACCGCGCCGGTATATCCCGCTAAAGCGCCGTGCCCTTATGTTCTCAAATAACGGTCCACTTCTTCAACGATAACGTCAACCTCGGCCAAATGCCCTTCTCCGACGGTACCGCAGGCCAACTTCCCTTCCACTGGATCGATAAAGGCCATGCCCGCCTCTTTGAGTTTCTTGCAATTCTGCTGAACGATCTTGTTTTTGTACATTTCCACGTTCATGGCCGGCGCAATAAACACCTTGGCCTTGGTAGCCAGCACCAAACATGTCAACAGGTCATCCGCTATCCCCGAAGCGATCTTGCCGATGATATTGGCGGTCGCCGGGGCGATCAATAAAACCTGGGCATCCGCAAGTTGGATATGGTCCATCCGCCATGACGAACCGTCATTGTCAAACATCTCGCTGTAAACTTTTTTGCCGGAAAGACTGGCCAAGGTCAAGGCCGGAATAAAATATGCGGCTTCCTTGGTCATGACCACCGTTACATCATGGCCTTTGTCCTGCAGCCGGCGGATAATATCAGCAGATTTATACGCGGCAATGCTTCCGGTTACGCCTAAAACGACTTTTCCTGGCTTGTTTTTTGTTTTTGTATTCACGTTCAGACCGGATTATTGAAGGGCTTCAGCGGTGGCAGCGATTTTTTCTTCTTTGTGCCCCTTGGCCTTGGGCTGGCTGAACTTCTCCGCAACGTCCTTAAGGACGACCTTGCTGGCGCGGATCTCTTCCAGGGCAATGGTGGCAAGCTTTTCCGACGAGGCTTTATCGATCAGTTTCGGCTTTCCATCAGCCAATTCCATAGCGCGGTTGGCGGCCATCCGGATCAATTTATAAACGCTTTCTCCTGATTTAGGTAAAAGTTCTTCCAAAGGTTGGTAAACCATACTGGCTTTCTCCTTTTCCGGCTCAATTTTTACTCCCAAAGGACAGTGTCTGCCTTTTAGCAGAGGTTTTTTATAGCACACTGCGGCCTTATTGTCAAAAAAAACTTGCAGCAGGCCTTTACTTATTTATTTTCAACTCTTTACACAAAATTTCTTTCAATCTTCTGTAGGCTGGGTTAAGCTTGTCATTAATAACTATATATTTATAAAACTTGGCCTCTTTTAATTCTTCTTGAGCGATCTTCAATCTCAAATTCAGGCTCTTGTTCGCTTCGGTAGCCCGCTTAAGCAACCGTTTTTTAAGGACCGCCAGAGAAGGCACTTTGATGAAAATCGTAACGGCCTGCGGCGTTTGCCGGCGGACCACTTTGGCGCCTTTGACATCGATGCAAAGCATCACATGCTTTCCCTTGCGCAGTAGCGCCTCCGCCGCCGCTTTGGGGGTCCCATAGTAATTGTCAAAAACCTTTTGGGATTCCAAAAACCGGCCCAATCTCTTCTTTTGTTTGAAGGCGGCGGGGGTCAAAAATAAATAGTCCCGGCCATGCCTCTCTCCCGGCCGCTTGGCGCGGGTGGTGGCCGAGATCGATTTGACGATCTTTCCCTTGAACAGCGGAGTCGCCAGCACCTTATTGGAAAGGGTGGTTTTCCCTGAACCCGACGGGCCGGAAACAATGACGATCTTGCCTTTTTTCATGGATTAACCGAAGAGTTATTCGATGTTCTGGGATTGCTCGCGTATCTTTTCGATCTTGCTCTTTAAGGCGATCACCGCGTTGGAGACGAGTTTGTCTTGGAGCTTGGAACCGATGGTATTGGTTTCCCGCTGCATTTCCTGGGCGATAAAGTCGATCTTTTTCCCGACGGCAACATCGGTCTTGAGCAGAAGCTTGACCTCTTCCACATAATGGATAAGCCGCGCCAGCTCTTCATTAATATCATTGTTTTTTTGGAAGGACATGAACTCTTCGGCGGTCAGCTGGGCCTTTTCATCGAGAATGAACTTGGCCCGCGTCTGGATCTGTTTGATCTGGGCGGTCATCAGCTTGAGCTGGTTCTGAATATCCTGGCCGATGCTGCGGCCTTCGCGGCGGCGCATCTGAACGACGCTGACCAGTGCTTTTTTGAGGGCCTTTTCCACGACGGGCCAGGCCATATCCGTATCAGCCGCATGGTCCCCGGCATCCACCACCCCGGGAAGCTTGATAATGTCCGAGAGAGAAAGGTCATTCTTCAGGCCGAATTCTTTGCCGATCTTTTTGCCGTATTCAATATACTGCTTAATGACCTCTTTATTGAATTTCAAATGGGTGGGCTGGGTATGGACGAGTTTCACGGAAACGCTCACGCGCCCCCGGTCGACGGATTTCTGGATCAATTGCTTGATCTTCTCCTCGACGGAACCGAAACCGATCGGCAGATAATAGGTTATATCAAAATAACGGTGATTGAGCGTTTTTATCTCGACGACACCTTTGATGTCTGCAAATGAAAACTGATTACTGCCAAAACCTGTCATTCCTTTGATCATGGCTTTACCTTTGGTTGCATTAGGCCCAAACTTTTTTCTTAACGGATTGCACTACGGTTTCCCGGGTGGAGTAGATCTCAGCCGACAACTCTTCCGGCGTGAACCACAATTTGATCTCACGCTCCGCCTCCTTTTTGTCGGAAGAAGCGTGTACGACGTTTTCAAAGATCCCTTTGGAGGTCACGCGTCCGTAGGTCGCCCGGATGGAGCCCGGTTCGGCTTCTTGAGGATTGGTCGCCCCCGTCAGATCGCGGCACTTTTTAACGGCGCTCTCGCCCTGGAAGACCATAGCCAACACCCGTTTCTCGGAATAATCCTTCCCCAGCATGTGGTCAATGGTCATTTGGTAGAACGGCTTTCCCTTGATGTGCCGGTAATGTTCCTGCGCCAACTCCGTCGAGACATTGAGCAATTTAATGGCCAAAAGATTGAGCCCCGTCTCAAAGAAACGCGCCAGGACCGCGCCGGCCAACCCCTTGCTCATGGCATCGGGTTTTATGACGACCAAAACGCATTCACCCGTGATTTTTGTTTGTATGATCATCAGCGTTTTATAAGATTCATGATGCGGTCCAGATCTTCGTTCGAATAATATTCAATGACGATCTTTCCGCGCTTCTTTTTGGCGAGGATGCGCACCTTGGTGCCGAGGGCCTTTTGCAGCTCTTCTTCCAGGACAACGACATTGTAGTCGCGCTGGACGCGCGCCGTTTTCCGATGAGGAGCGGCCTTGAAACCGGTGCGCACCAAATGTTCGAGTTCGCGCACCGAAAGTCCGCGGGCGATGGCGTGGGCAAAAAGATCGCGTTGTTCGGCGAGATTCTCAACGCCCAGTAAGGCCCGCGCATGCCCTTCGGAAAGCACGCCTTCAAAAATACTCTTTTGGATCTCTTCGGGCAGTTTTAGGAGACGCAAGACATTGGTGATCGTCGAGCGGTTTTTCCCGACGGATTGGGCCACCGCATCTTGGGTAAACTGAAAATCCTCGATCAATTTTTTAAACGCCTGTGCTTCCTCGATCGGGTTCAATTCCTGCCGTTGGATATTCTCCACGAGCGCCAAAACAAGCGCTTCATGGTCCGAGACTTTTTTAATGATGACCGGGATCTGTTCGAGATTCAGCGCCCGGGCTGCACGCAAACGCCGCTCACCGGCGATGACTTCGAAACCGCCGGATCCATTTTCACGCACCAAGATCGGCTGTAAAACACCTTTTTCTTTGATGGAGGCTATTAATTCAGAAAGTTTTTCTTCATCGTAGTCGGTCCGCGGCTGCAAAGTGTTTTCCTGGATCTCGGCTATCTTGACAAATCTTACGATATCCTGCTTGTCTTCCATGCTTGATTTTTCGGGAATAAGTGCCGCCAACCCTTTGCCTAGCGCCTTTTGCATTGTCTATTTCCTCCCGTTTTAGATTGAATTTTCAATATTTGCATCTTCTTGTGCAATCTTCTCGGTGCGTTGAGTGTTTTCGCTATTTTCAATATTATGTATCCTATTGATATTAAATGACTTATGTTCGTGTCGTTTCAAAAATTCTTCAGCCAATTCATTATATTTTTTGGCACCGATCGAACTGTTATCATATAAAGATATTGGTTTTCCATAACTCGGTGCCTCGCTTAATTTTATGTTCCTGGGGATAACGGTATCAAAAACTTTTTCCTTAAAAAAGCTCTTGATCTCGTTGATAACTTCATTGGTAAGATTGGTCCGGAAATCAGCCATGGTTAAAAGCACCCCCTCAATGCGTAAGGATGGATTCAATCCGTCCCGCACTAAGTTGATGGTCTTGAGCAACTGCGTTACGCCTTCCAAAGCATAAAATTCACATTGAATAGGGATGATAATGCTTTCGCAAGCCACCAAGGCGTTCAATGTAAGCAAACCAAGCGAAGGTGGAGAATCGATAAAAATGTAATCATAATTATTCTGAATAACAGAGATTGCCTTCTTGAGCCTGGTTTCTCTGGACATGACACCGACGAGTTCGATTTCTGCACCGGTAAGATTAATATTGCAGGGAATAACATCAAGGTTGGTTACTGCACTGGAAATCACTGCTTCTGGAGGGGAAATCTTATTAAGGAGAACTTCGTATATGGAGGCTTGAATTTCGCTTTTATTTATTCCTACACCGCTTGTTGCATTCCCTTGCGGATCGATGTCTATGATCAAGATCTTCTTTCCGCTTAAAGCCAAGGCGGCTGCCAGGTTTACCGTGGTGGTTGTTTTACCTGTGCCGCCCTTTTGATTACATATGGATATTGTTTTTCCCATTTTTCCCTATGTTTCACGTGAAACCTTAACTTTATTCTAACCAGCCAGGGATAAAAATCAAATGCTTTTTTGCTTATTTTTGAGAAATACCTTTATTTTAGCCCGCTTTGCTCCTTCCATGCCAAAAAGTCCCTTTTTCTCCTCACAAACAACTTTGATTTGAATCTCATCCCGGGAAACCTTTAGTTTCTCCAAGGCCTTTTTGATGGCGTCTTCTACATCATTTCCCTCAATTTCTATGCCCTTACCCAAGTTAACCATTTGCCTTGACTCCCTTTAGTTTGGACATTTTAAACTGAGTGAACGCTGATAAGGCATAAAATACAGTAAAATATAGCACCAGCCCGCTTGCAAATTTATAAAATATAAAACCCAAAAATATCGGGAAAAAAATCAGCATGATCTTCTGTTGGGCGGCCTGCGCTTGGTCAACGACCACCGAAGCCTTAAGCGATATTTTCTGCTGGAAAAACATGATTACCGCCATTATGATTGGTAAAAGATTGATTTCATTGCCAATTATGGGCAGCGCTTGTGGCAACAAGATAAATTGATCCGGCCTCGATAAATCTTCTATCCATAAGAAATTGGCGCCTTCGAAAAACGGCGAGCGCCATAAAACCTGATAAATCCCAATAAAGACCGGCATCTGCAATAAGAACGTAAAGCACCCGCTAAACGGATTAATGCTGTATTTTTTATAAAGATCCATTACTTCTTTGTTGAGCTTCTGCGGGTTGTTCTTGTATTTCTCCCGAAGAATCGCCATTTCAGGCTGTAAAAGCTGCATTTTTCGCATGGACTCCATGCCGCGCATGGTCAAAGGATAAACAGCAAAATAAATCAAAACTCCGACGAGAATGATACATAGGCCCCAATTTGGGATGAATTTATGCAGCAGTGTAAAAATCCAATAAAAAAATTTGGCTAGTCCGTCAAATAAGCCAAAATTGCTGAAAGATACGACCTCTTCAAGGCCTTCATTATATGATTTTAGGAGCGGCAAGTTTTGTTGTCCAGCATAAATTAAGAATTCATATTTTTGACTACCGGCTGCCTCCAAGGACTCCTGCAGATTAAATTCAACCGTGTGCTCCGATGGAAATGTTATCGAATACTCATCCGAGTCGAATTTCGGCTTAACGATCACACAATAGTACCGGTCCCTGTACGCAACCATATTGACCGGCTGATTGCCTTGTTTAGCCTCTTTACTGACAAATTTGTGCGCATCGCCTTTTCTTATGGTTGTTCCATTCGCAAACAGAGAATATTCAAGAAGGGACCGCTCATTACCGTCTAGTAGCGCCTTTGGCAAAACGCTTGTATCTACCTTTAAAGGTAAAATATTTAATTTGTCCAAATTGGACATTTTAGATTGGACATAAACTTCGGCCTTTATCCTATAGGCCGAATCTAACCTAAAAGTTTTAATAATTTTAATTTCCGGTGATTCAAAAGTGTATTCGATACCAGAAGAAGAAAGATCTGTCTGTATAAACGGGGCGGTTTCATAGCCCTCAATGCCCAGCAGGCTCACCTGAGGGAACCGCTCATCATGGCCTTTTATCTTCAGCTGCTTTAAAACGCCGCCGACATTGGAAAACGTAAGTTCAAGTTCAGGCGTTTCAATGGTGGCAATATCTTCTTGGACGCCTTGCGGGGGAGAAGGGGCCTTTACCGTCGAAGAAGCAGCTTTCTTCTCGACGGAAAGAACGGAGGCTTCCGGAGCGGCCTTGGAGGCTGCTTTGGGGCGGGGAGGCGGAAATAATGCGCTCCAGATGTATAAAACGACTAAAGAGAGAGTTACGGCTAATAGAGCTCGTTTTTCCATAATTACCTTAAAGGATCATATCCGCCGGGGGACAAAGGGGAGCACCGGATAAGGCGCCTTAAAGTTTTCCCGATCCCCCGCCAAATCCCGTATTTCTCAATAGCTTCCATGCTATATTGGGAACAGGAGGGATAAAACCGGCACGCTTTGGGCAAGAAGGCACGACTTAAAACTTGGTATGTTTTAAGACAGAAAAGGGCAAAGCGCTTCATTAACTAGATGGATAACCTTTTTCGACCTTTGGCGCGGCGCCGCTTGAGGACCTTGCGCCCGTCGGAAGAACGCATTCTCTTGCGGAAGCCGTGTTTGCGTTTCCCGACTATGATCGTGGGGGTTCGTAAATGCTTTTTCACGAAGTTTCCTGTTGTTTGGGTGTTGTTTGAGTGCGGATCTGCCGGATTCTCTCGCTAAGCCATCCACACATAGGCGCAAATTATAACACAGCGAAATGTCTAGTCAAGCCTTTTTCCGCTGGAGCAGGAATAAAAGAGACAGGGCCGGAATAAGTTAGCGTAAAAATACGCTTTTGGGAAAGATCCTCGGATGGATTTTCGGCCTATATAAAAATTGAGTTGCATAAGAAATTTCCTTTGCTATAATAAAACATCTTTTTTGAATTTATAAAACTTCCATTGAATTTTTTTCCGTTCACTGCCCATTGTCGACGGAATTTCTAAAAAATTAATTTGTGGAAAACTTGTTAACAATTCTTGATACATCCGTAACTTATTTATTATCAATTAGTTGCAAAGTATATAAAATGCTGTTTTATTCACACTCGTCGAGCGACGATAATTTCTGAGTTTACTGACGTATGAGCCCTACCGGCGTGTGGGAAAAAGCCAGAGAAGTCATTAAGGAAAAGATAGGGACCACGTCCTACGAAACCTGGTTCTCATCGATCCGGATCGAGACCAAATCTCCGCAAACCCTCGTCATAGAGACCCCCGACGAATTTTTCCGGAACTGGATCGTAGAGCATTATCAAAGCGTGATCCAGGACGCCGTCCGCAATCTGACCGAAAAACCCATCCAGATCGAATTCCGCGTTAATCCGAGCCTGTTGACCAAACAAAAACAGACCCAGCTTTCTCAGATCGAGAATGATTTTAAAGAAGTCCCGCGGTATGAGCGGGATCTCAACAGCCGTTTTACCTTCGATAATTTTGTCGTAGGCTCCTCGAACCGCTTTGCCTATGCCGCGGCCATGGCCGTGGCCGAATCGCCGGCCAAGGCCTATAATCCTTTATTCATTTACGGCCCGGTCGGTTTAGGAAAAACACATTTACTGCAGGCCATCACCCAAAAGATCAAGCAAAACTTCCCGGCCAGCAAGCACTGCTACATCTCCTCTGAGCGGTTTACCAATGAGCTGATCGAGTCCATCAAGAACCGTACAACCCATCAGTTCCGCCAGAAATACCGCAACATCGATGTGCTTTTGATTGACGATATCCACTTTATCGCCGGGAAAGAATCCACCCAGGAAGAATTTTTCCACACTTTTAATGCCTTGCATGATAACCGCAAGCAGATCATTATTTCCTCGGACCGACCACCTAAGGAGATCGCCAATCTTGAAGAGAGACTGAGCTCACGTTTTGCGTGGGGATTGATAACGGACATCCAAGCCCCCGACTTTGAAACGCGTGTGGCCATCTTGCGGAAGAAAATCGAACGCGAACCCATTACAGTGCCGGATGAAGTTATCTTTTTTATCGCCGAACAGATCAAAACTAATATCCGGGAGCTCGAAGGGGCGCTAATCCGGGTGATCGCCTATTCCTTATTAGAGGAAAAGGTTATTTCCCTGGATATGACCAAAGCGATCTTAAAAGACATGGTTAAAGAAACCCTGAAAACGATCAGTATTGAAACGATCCAAAAACAGGTAGCGCAGTTCTTTAGTATTTCATTAATGGACCTGCGGGCCAAGCGGCGGAACCGGAATCTGGTTTTGCCGCGCCAAATCGCCATGTATTTGTCCAGAAAGCTGACCCATATGTCCTTACCGGAGATCGGCAATGCCTTCGGTGGAAAAGACCATACGACTGTTTTACATTCCTACCGTAAAATTGAACAAGATTTATCAAATGATACCGAATTAAAAAACACGATTGAAAAGTTAACCACATCTTTGAAACAATAATGGGATATTTAAACACAGGTTATTGACAAATATTTTTTCTTTAACCTCTTTATTTTATTAAACTTTTTAACCTTATACACATATTCACAGCCCTTACTAATAAGACTACTGTTTTTGAATTTAAAGATTAGATTAAAAGCGGGAGGATGTTAACAACATGAAAATCAAGCTGACTAAAACCGAGTTGATGTCAGGAATACAAGTAGTACAAAATATAGTGTCTCCGAAAGCGACCCTCCCAATATTAGCCAATATTCTCTTGGAAACGGCCAAAAAAGGCTCGATAAAGCTCAATAGTACGGACTTAGATCTTGGTATTTCCTGTGAAATACCTGTGGAAACACTTGAAGAAGGTGCAATAACCATTCCAGCTAAACGATTTAGCGATATTATTAAGGAAATGCCTTCTGGGGATATTGTAATCAGTACAAAAAAAAATAATCAGATCGATATTGAAGGGGATAAATGCCGGTTTAAGTTGATCGGCTTACCTAAGGAGGAGTTTCCAAAATTTCCTGAATTTAAAGACAAGGAAGGTATAAAAGTAAAACAGGCTGTTTTAAAGGAAATGTTTGATATGACTTCTTTTGCGGTTTCGCATGAGGAGTCGCGGTATGTCTTAAACGGGGTTTTAATCGAGATCTCTGAAAATAATATTCATATGGTGGCAACGGACGGACGGCGCCTGTCTAAAATTGACCGGAAAATTGAAAATGCGGTCAAAAAAGACGTTTCTGTCATTCTTCCGATAAAAGCGGTCCATGAGATAAATCGGAATTTACAAGGGGATGGAGATTTGGTGTTATTTATCGGGGCCAATCAGGTTTTATTTGATGTGAACGGTGTTCTTATTGTTACACGGGTTATTGAAGGTGAATTCCCGAATTATAATCAGGTTATCCCTAAAGGTAATGCGCAAAAAATAAAAATTAATACACAAAACCTATTGTCTTCCATACGGCGGGCCAATCTATTGGCCACACCGGACTTTCAGGCGGTTAAATTTGAGGTTTTTAAAGATAAATTGGTCGTTTCAAAGATCACCCCGGACGTCGGTGAATCCCGGGAGGAGATACTTATTGAATATGGCGGCAGTGAGCTGGTGGTGGGTTTTAATCCGCACTTTTTGATAGATGTCCTGCGTAACATTAACCTTGAATCCATTGATATTGAATTATTGGGTGTGGATAAGCCGCTGGTCATCCGCCTGAAGGATTATTTATATCTGACATTACCCATGCGGCTATAACCATGGATAAGATAAAAGACGTCGTTAAAGAAGTTATTCAAAAAATTTCTTCCAAAAAACCCGAAGAGCAAATACAATTACAGGACATTTGGAAAAAATGCGCGGGTGAATCAGGGATCCGTCACGCGTCGATCGGCGGATTCCGGGACGGCGTTTTGACCGTTTATGTGGATTCTCCGGCGTGGATGTTCCAGATGAACTCGAAAAAGAAATCTTTTTTAAAAGAAATCCAAGCAGCGCATCCGGATGTAAAGCAGATAATCTTTAAAATCGGAAAGGTTTGATCGTCACGATGAAAAATTCAAAAGCCAAAGAAGTCGCCGTGGAAGAGCGCGAACAAAAAAAGAACGCCGCGTATGATGCCAGTAATATTCAGGTCTTGGGTGGCATGGAAGCGGTTCGTAAGCGTCCTGCCATGTATATCGGAGACACGTTCAGCCGCGGTTTGCATCATTTGGTCTACGAGGTGGTCGATAACTCCGTTGATGAGGCCTTGGCCGGTTTTTGTACGGAGATCGAAGTCACGATCAACGCGAATGAATCCATAACGGTCGTCGATAATGGCCGCGGGATCCCGGTCGATATCCATCCCAAAGAAAAAAAGCCGGCGGTCGAGGTCGCCCTGACCACGCTGCATGCCGGCGGGAAATTTGACAGGCAAACATATAAGGTCTCCGGCGGTTTGCACGGCGTCGGTGTGAGCTGCGTCAATGCCTTGTCCGAATGGCTGGAGGTCGAGGTTAAACGCGAAGGCAAGATCCATCATCAGCGATATGAGAGAGGAAAGACGGCCACTAAGCTGACGGTTTTAGGAAAGACCAAAGTGACCGGCACCAAGATCACCTTTAAGCCTGATAAACAGATCTTCACTAAAACGACCACATTTTCCTACGATATCCTGGCAAAACGTTTGCGCGAGCTGGCCTTTTTGAATAAGGGGTTATTGATCAAGCTCATCGACAGCCGCGGGGATAAGCCCAAGGAGTCGGTTTTTCAATTCAAAGGCGGCATCCTTTCTTTTGTGGAATATCTCAATGAAAACAAAGTCCCGCTCCACAATAAAGTGGTTTATTTCCAGCGCGAAAAGGACAAGATCATTCTGGAGGCGGCCCTCCAGTACAACGACAGCTACAATGAAAATGTGTATTCTTTTGCCAATAACATCAATACCGTCGACGGGGGGACGCATTTAAGCGGATTTCGATCGGCCCTGACGCGGGCGATCAATCAATATGCCAAAGCTAAAAAAGTCCTTAAAGAGGATGAGGCCGGGATTGTCGGTGACGATACGCGCGAAGGATTGACCGCGGTCATCAGCGTCAAGATCCCGGAGCCGCAGTTCGAAGGCCAGACCAAGGGAAAATTGGGCAATTCGGAAGTGGAGGGTTTGGTGGCCTCGGCGACCTTGGAAGCTTTATCGACGTTTTTCGAAGAGAATCCTCCGATTGCCAACAAGATTGTGGACAAGATCGTTCTGGCGGCGCGCGCCCGGGAAGCGGCCCGCAAGGCCAGGGAGTTGACCCGCCGTAAAGGTGCCCTGGATTCGGGTGGTTTGCCGGGAAAGCTTGCGGATTGTTCGCAGCGCGATCCGGCCCTGTGTGAGCTGTATTTGGTCGAGGGCGATTCCGCCGGCGGCTCCGCCAAACAAGGCCGCGACCGGAACTTTCAGGCCATCCTCCCGCTTAAGGGTAAGATCTTAAACGTCGAAAAATCCCGTCTGGATAAGATCCTAAGCAATGATGAAGTGCGTACCATCATCACTGCCTTGGGTACCGGCGTGGGCAATGAATTCAACGCCGAGAAGCTGCGCTATCATAAGATCATTATCATGTGCGACGCCGACGTGGACGGTTCCCATATCCGCACTTTGCTTCTTACTCTTTTATACCGGCAAATGAAGCCTTTGATCGAACAAGGATATGTCTATATTGCCCAGCCGCCCCTGTATAAGATCCATCGCGGCAAGCGGGAGGAATATATAGAAACAGAAGAAGAGATGAACAAGCTTATTCTGGACTTGGGGACAGAGGGCCATAAGCTGACCAAGTTAAAGGGAAAACAAACTTATAATGCCAATCAATTTAAAGAAATTCTGGAATATCTGGTCCAGTTGGAACGCATAATTGAAATTATGCGCAAAAGGGGAGTGGAATATACGGAATACATTGAGAAATACGATACAAAATCCCACAAATTCCCGGTTTATAAGGCAAAAGTGGATGGAGTTACCCATTTTGTCTATGATGATAAGGAGCTTTCTGAGCTTACCAAGAAGGATGAAGAGGCCAATTATATAGAGATATTTGAGACGGAAGAGATGATTCATATTGAAAGAAAATTAAAAGGCTTTGGCCTCTCGGTAGCGGAATTTTATAAACAGGAAATCGCCTCACCCGAAACAGAAATAAAGGGTAAAAAGGGATCGAAAAAGAAGAAAAAAGAAAAAGAAGAAGTGCTCAAGCCTCTTTTTCTTATAGAAGGGGAAGAGGAAAGCCACGATTTCTTTTCTTTAAAGGAAATTTTGGATTTTGTGCGGACCCAGGCGCAAAAGGGTTTGCACATCCAACGCTACAAGGGTTTGGGTGAAATGAACCCGCAGCAGCTCTGGGAAACCACTATGGACCCTTCCCGCCGTACTATTCTGAAGGTCTCGATCGAAGATGCGGTGGAGGTCGAAAAGACGTTTACCATGCTTATGGGGGATGAAGTCGCTCCCCGCCGGGAATTCATCGAAACCAACGCCCACGACGTAAGGAATTTGGATGTCTAGCAACAGAAAGGCTTAATGCATGAAAGATTCGACATCACAGGAAAAAATCATCCCCGTTTATATCGAAGATGAGATGAAGAATTCTTATCTTTCGTATTCCATGAGCGTCATCGTCGGGCGCGCCCTTCCTGATGTGCGTGACGGGTTGAAGCCGGTCCACCGCCGCATTTTGTATGCCATGAAAGAATTGAACCTCGAGCACAACAAGCCCTACAAAAAAAGCGCGCGTATCGTCGGGGAAGTTTTGGGTAAATACCATCCGCACGGCGATATGGCGGTCTATGACACCATGGTGCGCATGGTGCAGGATTTTTCGCTGCGTTATCCGCTGATCGACGGCCAGGGCAACTTCGGGTCGGTCGACGGGGATGCGGCCGCGGCCATGCGTTACACGGAGGCCCGGATGGCTTCCATCACCGGCGAGATCATGGCGGACATCGACAAAGAAACGGTCGATTTTGCGCCGAATTTCGATGCCTCCCTGGAAGAGCCCACGCTCCTTCCGGCGGCCATCCCCAATTTGCTGATCAACGGCTCCAGCGGCATCGCGGTCGGCATGGCGACCAATATGCCTCCGCATAATTTGAACGAAGTGGCGGAAGGCATCGTCACCCTGATCGATAATCCGGACATTACCATCAAAGAATTGATGCGGTCGGTCAAGGGGCCGGATTTCCCGACGGGAGGCATTATCTGCGGGAAAGAGGGTATTGTGGATGCGTACAATACGGGCCGCGGGAAGGTCACCATCCGCGCCAAGGCCACTATCGAACGCCAGAAAGGCAACCGCGATTGCATCGTCGTGACGGAACTGCCGTATCAGGTCAACAAGGCCGCTCTTATTGCGACCATTGCCGACCTGGTCCAGAACAAGAACCTGGAAGGGATCAGTGATATCCGCGACGAATCCGATAAGGACGGTATCCGCATTGTGGTCGACCTAAGACGCGACGTCGAGCCGCAGATCGTTTTGAACAATCTTTTCAAGCATACCCAGCTTGAGACCACTTTCGGCATCATCAATCTGGCCCTCGTCAACAACAGCCCGCGCGTGTTGAACCTCAAGCAGCTGATGAGCTATTTTATCGACCATCGCCGTTTGGTCATCCGCCGTCGTACGCAGTTTGAGCTGGACCGGGCCCTGCGACGTGCCCACATCCTGGAAGGCCTGAGGATCGCCATCGAAAAGATCGACGAGATTATCCGTACGATCCGGGCCGCCAAGTCGACGGTGGAGGCCAAAGAAGCCCTCATGAAAAAATTCAAACTTACCGAGATCCAGGCGCAGGCGATTCTCGAAATGCAGTTGCAGCGCCTGACCGCTTTGGAGCGCAGCAAGATCGAGGCTGAATACAAAGCGCTTTTGGAAGACATCGACCGTTACCGCAGCATCCTGGCTTCCGAGAAAAAGATCGATGAGTTGATCAAGGAAGAAATCGGCGAGATAAAGAAAAAATACGGTGATGAGCGCCGGACGGAGATCGCCGGGAAGGCTGAAGATATCGAAGTGGAAGACCTGATCGCCGAAGAGGTCATGGCGATCACCGTCACCAATTCCGGTTATATCAAGCGCTCGCCCATCGATTCTTACCGTAAACAAAAACGCGGCGGCAAGGGTGTGACGGGAATGGTCACGCGCGAAGAGGATTTTGTGCGCAATCTTTTCGTCGCGTCGTCGAAGGATTATCTTTTGATTTTCTCTGATAAAGGGGTCGTCCGCTGGCTAAAAGTTTATGAGATCCCGGTCGCTTCCCGGGGTGCCAAGGGCAAGGCCATTGTGAATCTTATTTCGATTGGGAGCGAGGAGCAGATCAGCTCCATTCTGGCGGTCAAGGAGTTCCGCGAAGATCAATTCGTGGTCATGGCGACGGCCAACGGGAACATCAAGAAGACAAAACTTTCGGCCTTCAGCAATCCGCGCAAAGGCGGTATTATGGCGATCACTCTCGATAAAGGCGACACCCTGATCGGCACGGCTATCAGCAACGGCAAGCACGATCTTTTGCTCGCCACCAAACAGGGGAAATCTTTGCGCTTTCAGGAAAAGCAGCTGCGCGACATGGGACGCGGGGCGCGCGGCGTGCGGGGCATCAATCTTTCCAAAGGCGACCTGGTGGTCAGCATGCAGGTTTTCCCGTCGGACATTCAGAAGACGGGTTGCGCTTTGCTGACCGTTACATCGCTGGGTTACGCGAAGCGTTCGGACTTCAACGATTACCGCACCCAATCGCGCGGCGGCAAAGGCATCATCAACATCAAGGCAACGCCCAAAACCGGTCATGTGGTCGGTGTTTTGGCGGTCATGCCTGAAGATGAGATTATGACGGTCACCAAGAACGGCATGACTGTGCGCTGTCCGACCAAGGACATCCGCCAGACGGGGCGCGCCACACAAGGCGTGCGCCTGATGTCGTTGGAAAAAGACGATATCGTCAGTTCCGTCGCCAATGTCGTGGCCAAGGAAGAAGAAGAGTAGGGCTCGACGGTCTTGTTCTTGACCGATTTGAAATTATCAATATAATAAAAAACTTCAGACCCCATCGTCTAGCCTGGTTAGGACACAAGCTTTTCAAGCTTGCAGCGCGGGTTCAAATCCCGCTGGGGTCGTTTTCTTTCAAGGAAAATAATTATGCTTAAAATCTACGGAAGCGATCTGTCGGCGCCGGCCAACAAGGTACGGTTCACGGCCAACGCCTTGGGGCTGGCATATGAATATGTCCGCGTCAATCTGCGCGCCGGTGAGCATCGGATCCCGGCATATAAACAGGTCCATCCGGCCAACAAAGTCCCAGCCATCGATGATGACGGCTTCAGGCTTTTTGAGAGCAATGCCATTATCCGTTATCTCGCCGATAAGCAGGGTTCCCCGCTATACCCCCAAGACCTGAAGCAGCGCGCGCTCGTCGAGCAATGGATGGACTTCGGCAGCATGCATGTGGGGGCGGCCTTGAGCAAGGTCGTGTTCAACCGCATTTTCGCGCCGATCCGTGGCGTGCCCATCGACGAGAATTCACTGAAGGAGGGCCTCGGCTTCTTGGACAGATTTCTCCCGGTCGTCGACGAGCAATTGGCCAAAACTAAATTCCTGGCCGGGGACGGGATGACGCTGGCCGACATTAATCTGTTGGCCCTGCTGGACCCGGCGGAAGCGGCCCAGATAGATCTTAAGCCGTACAAACATTTGTATGCTTGGCGGGAAAATTTGCGCCAACAAAGTTTTTACACCCAGTGCCACAAGGAATACGGTGAGCTCCTGAAAAGAGCGCCGGTCAAGACCCCGTAACCGCAGCAATTGTCAAAGCCATCCCGCGTTACCCCTTATTTTCCCAAGAAAGATTTGTCCGCTTTTTCTCAAGATGTTATCATGTTTTAGATGAAAGTCGCTTTGATACAGATGAATGCTGTGGCCGACAAGAAAAAGAATGTGGCCAAGGCGGTCAACTTCGTCGAGAACGCCATCAAAAAACGGGCTGAATTCATTTTGCTGCCTGAGGTCTTCAATTACCGCGGCCGGCTGGATAAAAAGATGGAAGTGGACATTAAAGAAGACATCCCCGGCGAATCCACGCGTCCGTTCATGGAACTGGCCAAGCGGCACGGTGTGTCGGTCTTGGCAGGATCGGTCCATGAAAGGATTCCGGGTTCAGACAAGATCTATAACACGTCGGTCTTTATCGATTCCCGGGGAGAAAAAGCAAGTATTTACCGCAAAATGAATTTGTTTGATGCTATCATAGGGGAAACGACGTTCAAAGAGTCTTATTTTTTCAAAGCGGGGAGGGCGCCGGCCACGGCTTCCGTCGGTGATTTTACGGTCGGCCTGTCGGTCTGTTATGATCTGCGGTTCCCGCAGTTGTACCGCCGCTATTTAAAAAAAGGCGCGAATGTCCTGGCCGTCCCGTCGGCTTTCACCAGGGCCACGGGAGAGGCGCATTGGGAAGTGCTGTTGCGTGCCCGCGCCATTGAAAATTTAAGTTATGTCCTGGCGCCCAATCAGGTCGGGCCGGACCACCGCGGTGTTTTTTCCTACGGGCATTCCATGGTCGTCGACCCGTGGGGGAAGATATTGGCGGAAGGTTCAGGGGACAACGAAGAGGTTGTCTATGCCGATCTTTCGATGACGACCGTCCAGGAAAAACGCGCGGCGCTTCCTTCCGTGGCTAAATTGTGAAACCCCGCCGAGGCGGGGCAAGGAGAATGTATGGCGAATAAAATGGTTAACGTAGCAGTCACCGGCGCGGCCGGTCAGATCGGATATGCATTGCTCTTCCGGATAGCGTCGGGGGAAATGTTCGGCCGTGAAACAGAAGTGAATTTACGCTTGCTCGAGCTGGAGGCGGCGCTTCCGGCCCTTAAAGGCGTGGTCATGGAGCTGGATGACTGCGCGTTCCCGTTGCTAAAATCCGTTTTCATAACTTCCAGCGCGGCGGAAGCCTTTAAGGATGCCGACTGGGCGCTTTTGGTGGGAAGCGTTCCCCGCAAGGCCGGCATGGAACGGGGTGAACTTTTGAAAATCAACGGCAAGATCTTTATTGAACAGGGAAAGGCCCTGGATAGTTCCGCCAAAACCACCTGCCGCGTTCTTGTCGTCGGGAATCCGTGCAACACCAATGCCTTTATCGCCAAATCGGCCGTGAAGAATATACCGGCCAAGAATTTTTTTGCCATGACCATGCTGGACCAGAACCGCGCGGCGACCCAGCTGGCGCAAAAAGCCAAGACGGACGTGACCAAAGTAAAAAATATCGCCATCTGGGGCAATCACTCGGCGACACAATATCCGGACTTTTATCATGCCCTCATCAATGGGAAGCCCGCACCGGACGTCATCCAAGATGAGGCATGGCTTAAAAAAGATTTTATTAAACCCGTACAAAAACACAAAACCGAGATCATTAAAGC
>CAZCLW010000009.1:36948-58788 GCA_964499685.1 uncultured Planctomycetales bacterium | reverse complement strand
TCCGCGACCTGATGGACCGGAAATATCCGATTATGCCTGAGAACACGCCTGCCAAGACCATTGTGAAGATCTTTTCAAGCAATCCCTATACGCAGTATCCTGTTGTAGACAAGGAAGGCAGATTGACGGGTGTCATTAATATCGACGGGATCAAGAATTCCCTCTTGTTTGAGAGTTCCGAAAAGTTGTTGCTGGCTGCGGACCTCAAAGAAAAATTCGATCATACAGTTTCCGATCAAACCAGCTTATTCGAGGCCAAAAATTATATGGATAATTTGCGCCTGGGTTTCCTTCCGGTCTCCGATAAGAACGGGGTCATTATCGGCGGTTTTGACCGGCGGATGTACAAAAAATTTATCTCTACCAAATTACTGCAGTTGCAATAAAGATGGAAAAATGAAACCCCCTTCCACCTTTGCCGACCGCGCCCTGGCTTTCTATAAGGGTCTTCGGGCGCCCCGAAAACTCCCCGCCGGCATCAAGGTCATGAACCCTTACGTCCTTCCCGAGGTCCAAACTTACGTCGCCAAATTCCTGCAGAAATATTTTGCAGACAACCGTGACCGCGTGTTCGTTTTCGGCATCAATCCGGGACGTTTCGGCGCGGGATTGACGGGCATAACCTTCACCGATCCGGTCGCGATGGAAAAATTCTGCGGGATCGATAACGCGCTTGAAAAGCGCCGCGAACTTTCTTCGGTCTTTGTTTATGATTTTATCCAACGGTGGGGAGGCCCGGAAAAATTCTACAGGGATTTCTTTTTAACCGCGATCTCGCCGCTCGGCTTTATGTGTAACGGTAAAAATTGCAACTATTACGATACCGTCGCTCTCGTGAAAGCCCTAAAGCCCTTCATCGTTCGGACCCTGCAGGATCAGATCACCATCGGGGCGCGTAAAAAATCCGCCATTCTTTTGGGGCGCGGACAGAACCAGAAATTCTTCAATGCCATAAACCGGGAGTACGGATTTTTTGATAAAGTTTATGCGTTGGACCATCCCCGCTTCATCCTCCAGTATAGAAGAAAGAAGCTGGCTGATTATCTGGAAAGATACGAAGAGACCTTTTCCCGGGTCTTATAAAATGATCACAGCGCCGGGTTCCACTGGCCTCGATCTTCGCGCAGTTCCGCCTGGTTTTTTACGGCCTGGATGTCATTGGTCAGATTGTGCAGCCGTTCGACGATCTCGTGCTGCGCCGCGGGCCAGCGCTGCTCGGAAATATTGTCCACATTGTTCAGTTGAAATTGGATGACGTCGCTCTGCTGTTTAAGGTCCAGATAGCTTGAGGCATAAGTTTCGTCCGCGTTGTTCTCAAAGTCCCGGATCAGTTCATTGAGATCGCCCAGGACGTCATCAACCTGGTTAATGAACCGCAAGCGGTCTTCATAGCCGGCTTGGAGGGCCCTTTCCCCGACGGGGACTTGGGCCTGCAGGGGCAGGGGAACAAAAGCAAAGAGGAGAGAAATGATCAGGCTTTTCATACAATTTCCTTTCTTTAAAGACGGTGATAGGCTCCATAGCCGATGCCGAAATGGGGTCCTGCGTCCCGGCGGAGATAATTGACGCGCACATTATCCACCTCATTCTTCAATGACAGGTATTCCTTGTGCGTGATCTGATTATTCTGATGGGCGCTTTCAAGTTCGGCCATGCGTTTGTCGTACCAGGCCTGTGAACCCACACCCGCATACGTGGCGCATCCGGCCAGGAACAAAAAGAAGAGGGGGAGGATTTTTAGCCGGGCAGCGGCTCGTCGTAGTTTTGAGATCATATTGTTCTTTCCTTAAGATAAAAATTAATGTAATCTAAAAGTCAGTAAAGTCAGTATAAAAAAGACGAGATTAAACCAGAATTAAAAAAGGATTAAACAGATGAGCGGGCCTTGGAAATCCGTTTTTTTATTTTGTGTATTTTTGTTTTCGGTCTCTCCGGCCGGTGCGGCCAAGAACTGCCGCGGGTACCTTAATTCCGATGAGATCGCCCGCCTCAAGGAAAGCAAGGCCCTGGTCCGCGAAGTGGACCTCAAATCCTTGGATAAAACTGTTCAAGAAATGGAGAGATCAGCCTGTCCGCCCATGAACGCGATCATCTTCGAAACCGTCGCCCGCACCTATGACGACATCGTCCGCGAAAAGAAGGTGACCGAAAAGAAGAACAAGGACTGGCTCTACAGCAAGATCCAGCTCAATATGGCCTATCTGCAGTTGACGGGCGGCCAAATCCCCGGCGATACTGATCCGCTCAACCGCATGATCCGATATAAGCTTAAAGAATATCTCACTGAAGACATCCTTTCCGACCCGCGTTTTTTCCATAAAGTAGAAGAGCTTCTGGAAGAATGAGGCCTTCTTCGGAAAACCTGACCATGGTTTCAAACTACGTCATTACCTCCGATAACGAACGTATCACCTTTGACCATTATGGCCGGGGCCACAAAAAGGTCTTGATCCTCGCCCCCGGATTTTTTAACAGCAAACAGTCGGTTCTTTTCAAGGAGATGGCCGGTGCCCTGAATGAAGATTTCGACGTGATCGTTCTTGATTTCCGCGGCCACGGCAAAAGCAGCGGGATGTTCTGCTGGACCGCCAAGGAACACCTGGACCTTTTGGCCGTTTTGGAATACGCGAAAGAACGGTATGCCGAAATAGGTGTCATTGGTTTTTCCCTGGGCGCGGCGGTCAGCCTCATTGCGGCGGCGCAAAGCCGGATCATGACAAGTCTTATCGCGGTCTGTGCCCCGACAGATTTTTCTAAAATAGACTTTCGCTTTCTGAAGATGGACTTTGAAGAGAACGTGCTTTACAACACGGTCAAGGAAGGCCGGATCGGAAAAGGGGTGCGGCCGGGCCCGCTTTGGCTCAAGAAAACAAGGCCGATCGATGCGGTTTCCCGTATCAAGGTCCCTGTCTTTTTTGTGCACGGACAACAGGATTGGCTGATCAAGCCCTGGCATTCGGTTGCCCTGCATGAAAAAGCGAACCCGCCCAAACGCCTGGAGATCATCCCCGACGTGACGCATGCCGAATACATTTTCCGCCGGCGGCGAGATCCCACCATTTCCCTCTTTCGCGAGTGGTTCAAGGACACTTTAATCCTCTCTTAATCCTCCTTTAATCTTTTTCCTGATACAGTGAAACCGTGATGGAAAAGACAGGAGGGGTCTATGAACATAAAGGTCATGTACGATTACCGGCAGGCGTTTTGGGTCGCTTACTTAATTTCTTTATTCATTTTGTTCAATTTTCTGACAGGTTGTGAGACCTCGCAAAGGACGTATAGGACAACCAGCGAGATCAGCACGGCCGATGAGGCGGCAGCAGCGGAGCGAGCGGAGGCTACCGACGCGGACATTGAAAAAAGCCGGACAACCACGGTCGAAACGACAACCGACGAAGAGCCCCGGGGGATCATTGGCACGACATGGCACTTTATCGGGCAAGTTTTGGCGCTTCCTTTCAAGCTGATCGCGGGGGCCATTGAGTTCGTTTTTTAGCCCGTATTACTTCTTGCTTTTTAAATCAGTTTTCGATAAAATACTCCCCACTCTATTCAATAAGTCATTATTATCTTATCCTTATGGGGAGCAGTTCTACGTTGAAGTCAGTACCTGCCGACATGGAAAAAGTCACGGCTCTATGTAAACGCCGCGGCTTTATCTTCCAGTCTTCCGAAATATACGGTGGTTTGGCCAGCGCCTGGGATTACGGGCCGCTGGGGGCCGAGCTTAAGCGTAACGTCAAGAACGCCTGGTGGAAGTCCGTCATCCACGAACGCGATGACATGGTGGGGCTGGATACCAGCATCCTGATGCATCCGCAAGTCTGGAAGGCCTCGGGACACACGGATAATTTCACCGACCTCGTCGTGGATTGCAAGAAATGCAAAAAACGTTTCCGGCCGGACCACATCGGTAAAAAATGCCCTTCCTGCGGCGCGGCCGAGTTCACCGAACCCCGCGCTTTTAACCTGATGTTGAAGACGAATTTGGGCGCGATGGAAGACTCCAGCAGCGCCGCGTATCTCCGGCCCGAGACCGCCCAAGGCATTTTCGTCAATTTTCCTAACATTCTGGACACAACACACCGCCGTCTGCCGTTCGGCATCGCCCAGATCGGCAAGTCTTTCCGTAATGAGATAACACCCGGCAACTATACCTTCCGCACGCGCGAATTTGAGCAGATGGAGATCGAATACTTTGTCCCGCCCAAAGACGCGGATAAAGCCTACAGAAAGTGGATCGAAGAGCGTTTTCAATGGTACATAGATCTGGGTATCCGCAAGGAGAATCTGCGCCTGCGCGAGCACGAAAAAGACGAGCTGGCGCATTACGCGGCCGGGTGCACGGATGTCGAGTATCAATTCCCCTTCGGCTGGTCGGAACTGGAAGGGATCGCCAACCGCACGGATTTTGACCTCAAGCAGCATGAAAAGTTTTCGGGAAAAGACCTGAAATACAAGGACAATATCACCCAGGAAAAGTTTTTCCCGTATATCATTGAGCCCTCCGGCGGATGCGACCGGGCGACCCTGGCCTTTTTGGTCGATGCCTACTGCGAAGAAGAAGTGCCTTCCGCCGCGGCCGATAAAGAATCCAAGACGCGTGTTGTTCTCAAATTGGGCAAGCAGCTTGCCCCGGTCAAGGTCGCCATTTTGCCGCTTTTGAAGAAGAACGAAGGGATCGTGGAAACCGCCAAAAAAATCAAAAAAGATTTACAAAAAGATTTCGTTTGCGTGTATGATGATACGGCTGCCATCGGAAAATTGTACCGCCGCCAGGATGAAATCGGAACATTCTACTGTGTGACAGTCGACGTCCAATCCTTGGAAGACAAGCAGGTCACGGTGCGCGAGCGCGATACCATGAAACAGGAGCGCGTCGCGCTGGATAATTTAAAGCGGTATCTGACCGACCGCTTGAAATGATTTTGTAAACCACAGCAACAGAGAAGGAGTAATGAAAGAAATGGCCAAGAAGTTCGTTTATTATTTCGGGGGCGGAAAAGCCGACGGTAAAGCGGAAATGAAAAATCTTTTGGGCGGCAAAGGCGCCAATCTCGCCGAGATGGCAGGGCACAAGGACCTTCGTCTGCCCGTCCCTCCTGGATTCACCATTACGACGGAAGTCTGCGTTCACTTCTACGCCAACGGCAAGAAATATCCCGCCGGTGTCAAAGAGCAGGTCCATGACGCCATGCGTAAAGTGGAAAAAGACACGGGTAAAAAGTTCGGCAATCCGGAAAACCCTCTTCTGGTTTCTGTCCGCTCGGGCGCGCGCAAATCCATGCCCGGCATGATGGAGACCGTTTTGAACGTCGGTTTGACGGAAAAGACGATTCCCGGCTTGATCAAAAAGACCAAGAATGAGCGCTTTGTGTATGATGCTTACCGCCGCTTGATGACCATGTATTCGGACGTTGTCATGGAAAAATCCGCCGGCATTGAGCCCAAAGAGGGCCAGGGGGTCCGCCGTCAGCTGGAAAGAATTTTGGATGAGGTCAAAGAAAAAAGGAAGATCAAGACCGACGCGGAATTGACGGTTGTCGACCTGAAACATTTGTGCACTTTATATAAGGCCAAGATCAAAGAGGTCCTCGGCAAGGAATTCCCGGACGATGCTGAAGCGCAGTTGTGGGGCGGCATCACCGCCGTGTTCAATTCTTGGAACGGAAAGCGCGCCATTTCGTACCGGCGCATCGAAGGCATCCCCGACGAATGGGGGACGGCCGTCAATGTCCAGTCCATGGTCTTCGGGAACATGGGCAGCACGTCCTCGACGGGTGTGGCCTTTACGCGCAATCCCGGCAACGGCGAGAATAATTTTTACGGCGAGTATCTGGTCAACGCGCAGGGCGAAGACGTTGTCGCCGGTATCCGCACACCCGCGCCCATCAACAAATATTCTCAGAGCGATTTTAACCGCAGCTTAAAGACCCTGGAAGAACTTGAGCCCAAAACGTACAAACAGCTCGAAGATATCCGCAAGCGCCTGGAAAAACATTACCGCGACATGCAGGATATTGAGTTTACCATCGAGGAAGGGAAGCTCTACATGCTTCAATGCCGTTCCGGAAAACGTAACGGCCCGGCCGCGGTACGCATGGCGATGGAGATGCTCAAAGAGAAATTGATCTCCCCGCCGGAAGCGGTCCAGCGCGTCACACCCTCTCAACTTGATGAGCTTTTGCATCCTATCATCGATCCCAAAGAGGAAAAGGCGGCCAAACTGCTCGGTAAAGGCCTTCCGGCCGGACCCGGCGGGGCGAGCGGCCAGATCGTTTTTACCGCCGAGGCAGCGGTCCACTGGGCCAAGGACGGTAAAAAAGTCATTTTGGTCCGTGAAGAGACCAATCCCGAAGACGTCGAAGGTATGCGCGCCTCCCAGGCCATCTTGACGGCCCGCGGCGGTATGACCTCGCACGCGGCCCTCGTTGCCCGCGGCTGGGGAAAATGCTGTATCGTCGGATGTTCCGACATGGAGATCGAGGTCGAAGATAAGACCATGGCCGTTAATGGTTCATCTTTAAAAGAAGGCGACTGGATCACGTTGAACGGCACCAAGGGAACGTTTTACCAGGGCCGTTTGGCGATGATCGATGCCGCCGAGGAAAATAAATTGTTCAATGATTTCTTAAAGGTCTGCGATTCCATCCGCACCTTGAAGATCCGCACTAATGCCGATACGCCGGAAGATTCCGCCAAAGCGCGCGCGTTCGGCGCCGAGGGCATCGGACTTTTCCGTACCGAACATATGTTCTACGGAAAAAATTCTGAAGAGCCTTTGTTCCTTTTGCGCAAGATGATCGTTTCCAAGAACGAAAAAGAACGTCGCGTGGCCTTGGATGAACTTTTCCCGTATGTCAAAAAAGACATCAAGGGAACGATGCGGGCCATGGACGGATTCCCGGTCACGATCCGTTTGCTCGATCCGCCGTTGCATGAGTTCGTTCCGCATAATGAAGAGCAGATGAAGAATCTGGCCGGAAGCCTCGGTATTTCCGTCGAGGATTTGGAAAGACGCGCCTCGTCTTTGCGCGAGACCAATCCGATGATGGGGCATCGCGGTGTCCGTCTGGGGATCACGTATCCTGAGGTCACCGAAATGCAGTTCCGCGCGGTCCTCGAAGCCGCTGCGGAATTAGCCGGAGAGAAGGTCAAGGTTTTTCCGGAGATCATGATCCCGGTCGTGGGCGCGGTCAAGGAGCTCGAGCATCAGAAAAAAATCGTCGAGCGCGTGCACGCCGAAGTCATGAAGAAATATAAACTTTCCAAACTGCCGTACATGTTCGGGACCATGATCGAGATCCCGCGCTCGGCCCTGATCGCCGATAAGCTCGCCAAGGACGTTGCCGAATTTTTCTCCTTCGGGACCAACGACCTGACCCAGATGAGCTTCGGTTTTTCGCGCGATGATATCGGCGGATTTTTGCCGGATTATCTTTCCAAGAACGTTTTGCCCGAAGACCCGTTCCAAAGTATCGACATTGAAGGGGTGGGGCAGTTGATCGATGTCGGCGTGAAACGGGGCCGTTCGGTCAACCCGAAATTGAAAGTCGGTATCTGCGGCGAGCACGGCGGGGACCCGGCGTCCATCCAGTTCTGCCAAAAAGTCGGGATGGATTATGTCAGCTGCTCACCATATCGCGTCCCGATCGCCCGGCTGGCTGCCGCCCAGGCCGCCTTGAATTTAAAGGCCGGCAAACCGAAGAAAAAAGGTAAGTAATCATTTGATGGACCCTATCAAAGCGTATTTGAAAGATGTCCGGCCGATCGCGCTCCTTAAGCCTGAAGAAGAGATCGACTTGGCCCGCAAGATCCAAAAGGGCGACAAAAAAGCGCGTGAAATGATGATCCGCGCCAACCTGCGCCTGGTCATCAGCATCGCCAAACGTTATGTCAACCTGGGTGTTCCTTTAAGCGATCTGATCGAAGAGGGGAACATCGGGCTGATGAAAAGCGTCGAGAAGTTCGATCCCGAGCGGGGTTTCCGCTTTTCGACTTATGCCGCCTGGTGGATCAAGCAGGGCATTTCGCGGGCCATTATTGACCAGGGAAAGATGATCCGCGTCCCCGTTTATATGAACGAGGAGATCTTGCGCTACAAAAAGATCAGCGAGTCGCTCATCCATAAGTTAAAACGGAAACCCACCGTTGGGGAAGTGGCCAAGAAGATGCAGATCAGCGTCGAGAAGGTGCGCGACCTGGAGAAGTCGATCGCCAAGATGTCCAGCCTGGAGGCGCCCATCGGCGAAGAAGGCGACGGTCAGGTCAAGGATATCATCGAAGACCAGTCCATGGCCTCGCCCGATGAGGAGCTTGAGACATTTTTCAATAAAGAGCGCACGGCGAACTTCCTGGAGATCTTGAACGACCGCGAGCGCAAGATCATCAATATGCGCTACGGGCTCACCGACGGCAATCAGCACACGCTGGCCGAGATCGCGAAGGTCCTGGGTGTCTCGCGCGAGCGCGTGCGCCAGGTCGAGGCCGCCACCATCAAGAAGATCCGTTCGTTCATCAAGCAGAAAGAGCGTTCCCGGGCCGAAACCGGGGGAGAGGTCTCGGTCTTCCCGGCCGCGGCCGCCCCTAAACCACAAAAACCTGTTAAGAAAAAAAAGGTATTGCGCAGCGCCAAGCGCATTTTTTCACCGAAAAAATAATCCATGTCCGCCGTGATCCGCGCCGTCAAGCGCAAGAAAACATTTGTCCTGATCGTTCCCCGCTTTGAGAATGTCCTGCACGCCTATTATGCCGGAGAGGTCATTAAGGGGGTGAGTCTCTCCGCCAGCCGTCTGAAGGCGGATATCCTCGTGCATATCACCGACCGGGCAGACCATCGTCTCTGGCTTGATTCCAGTCTCCTTGATCCGAACTTCATCAGCGGCGTTATCTTCGCCGATATCGATAACGATGTCAACGTCGTCAAGAAAGTGATCGTGCACCGTATCCCGACGATCGTCTTGAACAATATGTTGAGCGGCCCCTTTAACTGCATTACCATCGACAATAAGAACAGCGCGTTTGAAGTGACGGAACACCTGATCAAGCAGGGCCATACCAAGATCGCCACCGTCGCCGGCGACCAGATCACGCAGGCCGGACAGTGGCGCCTGGAAGGCTATAAGGAGGCCATGAAAAAGCACGGCCTGTCCATCCCGCAAGGGTATATTACTTACGGAGAATTTTTGCGCACGCCGGCCCGCAAGGCGGCCGAGAAATTGTTGAAGCTTAAAGATCGCCCCACGGCCATTTTCGCGGCTTCCGACGGTATGGCCCTGGAGGTGATCGATGTCGCCAAAAAAGAAGGGCTGTCCATCCCGGAAGACCTTTCGGTGGTCGGGTTCGACGACAATCCCATTAATGTCAACAGTTCGGTGAGGCTCTCGACCGTGGCCCAGCCCCTGATCGAAATGGGGCGCCTGGGTATGGAAAATTTATATCAGATCAGCATTGGGAAAGCGCGCCTGCCGGTTAAGATGACGCTGCCCACGAAATTTGTGAAACGCGATTCAATCAAGGCTTTAAAATAAAGAGGTGAGGACCATGCCCAGCACGATCAAAGACGGCGATCTTAAGAATTTCATACGTGACATCCCGGATTTTCCCAAGAAAGGCATCATTTTCAAGGACATTACGACGCTTTTGCGCAACAAAAAGGCCTTCAGGCACAGCGTGGATGCGATGGCGCGAAAATTTGCCAAGGACAAGATCGATTTTATCGTGGCCGTCGAATCGCGCGGGTTTATCTTCGGCGGGGCGTTGGCCTACAAGCTGGGCGCGGGCTTTATCCCGGTGCGTAAAAAAGGCAAGCTTCCGTACCGCACCGACAGCGTGACCTATGAGCTCGAATACGGGACCGATACCCTGGAAATGCATGAAGATGCCGTCGAGCCCAACAGCCGTATCCTGATTGTCGACGATCTTTTGGCGACCGGCGGTACGGTCAAAGCGGTCTGCGATCTGCTTGTCCGCAAGAAGGCCAAGATCATCGGGGTGGCCTTCCTGATCGAGCTTGAGTTCTTAAAAGGGAAAAGCAAATTGCAGAACGTTCCCATTCATTCCCTGATACGTTTCTAAATCCTTCCAATAATGCCTGTGTGGTCTTTTAATCGGCCTGTTCGGACTTCCACTTGGATCACGGTCATTCTTCTGGTCACCTTCCTGGCGTTTGCGCCCAGCCTGGACAATGGTTTTGTCAATTGGGACGATGACGTTCACCTTCTGGAAAACCAGGCCGTGCGCGGACTAAGCCTCTTTGATGTCGGCCAGATGTTCCGTCAGCTGGTCAACCGGATCTATATCCCGCTTACAACATTTTCTTTCGCACTTGAGTACCAGATCGACGGATACAATCCTTTTGTTTACCATTTTGATAACGTCCTTCTGCATGTCGTCAATACGCTGCTGGTTTTATTGGTGTGCCGTCAGCTGGGCCTGTCGGTCCTGGGCTCGGGACTCGCCGCGCTTATCTTCGGTATCCACCCGGTCCATGTGGAATCGGTCGCGTGGGTGACCGAACGCAAAGACGTTTTGTACGCGTTTTTTTATCTTTTGGCCGTGCAATTTTATCTTCGCTATCTTTCCCAAAAGAAAAAAGGGCTGTTCGCGCTCAGTTGGGTCTGCGGCCTCTTGAGTATCCTGGCCAAGCCCATGGCGCTCAGCCTGCCGCTCATTTTGCTGCTATGTGATTGGTATTTTGACCGGCAAACAAAAAGAGAGGCATGGCTGGAAAAGCTCTATTTCCTTTTGTACATTGTTCCGATCACCTGGCTGACGTATTTGTGGAACGCGCGCATTCCCTCGATGGAGATCGTAAGCGGACTTTTGACCTGGACCGCCTCTTTTAGTTTTTATATCAAACACTTTATCCTTCCCGACCCGCTTTTGGCGCTCTACCGCCTGCCCAGACCGGTCGCCTTGACTGAACCCTTTTATATCGCTGCGCTGGTCCTTTTTTTGACGGTCGCCGCCAGTCTTTTTATTTTTCGTAAGAGCAGGCTGTATATTTTTGGGATCGGATATTTCTTTTTAAGTATATTCTTTCTGCTGCGTTTTGATATTTATGATGCCAATGTGGTCGGTGACCGGTTTTTGTATCTGCCGATGCTGGGCTTTTGTATCATCGCGGCAATTGTCTTGGAAAAGCTTTTGGTCCGGGCCTCCGCCAACCGCTATGGGTTCACGGCGGCGGCCTTGGCTTTGGCCTTGGTAACGTTCGGATGGATGGCCAAGACTTCGGCGCAATGCGATGTCTGGCAAAACGGCCTGACACTCTGGCGCCATCAGCTCAAGAACGCGCCTCTGACCGCCCCCGCCCTGGTTTATCATAAGATGGGCCAGGCGTATACTCAGCGCGAAAAATTCAAACGGACCGCTCAGCGGCTGAGGGCTTATTATCAGGGCGACAGCAGGCGCGCTTCCGGGAAGGATTTCCGTCGGGCGCAGAAGGCCTTGAACTGGCAGTTTATGGCGCTCGATATCAAGCCGGACATGGCGCAGGCTTATTTTTTCATCGGGAAGATTTTTTACGATATAGGCCGGCCGCAGGAGGCCGAAGACTATTATCAAAAAGCGCTTTTTTATCATCCGAATTACTTTCAGGTCTATATGGGTTTGGCCAGGCTGTACCATGAGCACGGCCGGCTGGATGAGGCTATGGCCGCTTACGCAAAGGCCGCGGAGATCGACCGGTATAATCCGTATTCCGTCGGGAATATCAAGAATTTGTACAATGACGTTGTCAGGGAAAGACAGGGACAATGAAGAAAAATAATGTCAAAATCATCGCGGTCGTTCTTCTGTTGCTGGGGACTTTCGCGGTTTATTCGCCGGTCCTCAAGCATGGTTTCCTGAACTGGGACGACGACACGCATCTCTACGAAAACAGTTTCGTACGCGGCGGTTTGGGCGCGGAAAACCTGGGCGATATTTTTACCAGCTACGTCAACGATGTGTATATTCCGCTGACCACGCTTTCCTTCGCAATCGAATATCGCTTTTTCGGCCTCGATCCGTTTGTCTATCATCTAAACAATCTTATCCTGCATCTGCTCGTTGTCTTGCTGGTCTTTGTCATCGGCGGACGGCTGGGCCTGCCGTGGCCGGCGGCCTGGCTGGCTGCGCTTATTTTCGCCGTTCACCCCATGCACGTGGAGTCTGTCGCGTGGGTGACCGAACGCAAAGACGTCCTGTATTCCTTTTTTTATCTCTTGGCGGTGTATTTTTACTTACGCCATATGGAACACCTGGAGATGCTATCCAGGAACCAAAGGCCTTCGCGAAGATTCCTTTTCGGCGTGGAAGTTTTTGCGATCTTGAGCTTATTGACCAAGCCCATGGCCTTGAGCCTTCCTTTAGTTCTTCTGCTCATGGATTGGTTCAAGGGCAGGGGAGTGACCCGCCGGGCCTTTATGGAAAAAATCCCGCTGTTCATTTTGACGGTCTTGATCGCCTGGGCGACGTATGCGGTCCAGGCCCGCGTGCCGGGCGAGAGTCTGCTTAGAGGTGCATTGGTTTGGATTTGGACGCTGACCTTCTACTTTAAGCAATTTATATTTCCCCTGGTTTCCGTACCGATCTATCGATTGCCCAAACCGGTCAGTTTCGCTAATATTGAATATATATTTGCTTTAGTCATCCTATTAATATTAATATTCATATTTATAAAATTCAGGAAGAACCGCTGGTTGATTTTTGGACTTGCTTATTTCTTTTTATCCGCTTTCTTCTTGTTCCGTTTTGATGACAAGGCCGATATTAACGTGGTGGCGGACCGATTCATGTATCTGCCCAGCTTAGGTATTTGCCTGTGGCTGGGGGCGGTCATAGAGCGGTTTTGGTCACAGGCGCGCGGCCATTGGCGCGCAGCGGCGCTGATCTTGATAGCGGGTATTTTTATCATAACCGGTATCAAGACTTATGGGCAAATGTTCATCTGGCGCGACAATTTTACTCTCTGGGAGCACCAGTTAAGGTATTCGCCCGAAGATCCCGTCGCGCTCAACAATTTGGGGGTAAGCTTGCGGGATACGGCTTCCTACAAAGAAATCGAGGATGAATTCCGAAGGCAGGCGCTGGAATCTCCGGAAGAAGCGCGAAGCCTTCTTGCGCACGATCCGCGTTTTGAACCCATTCGTCGTGTCAGCGACCTTTACTCCAGAGCGATTGCCTCGGATGCCCGTTACGCCGATGCCTTGTATAACATGGGAAATCTGTTCAAGGACCTTGGTTTTCTCGACGAGGCTTTGATGTATTACGTGCAGACAGTTGCGAGGGATAAGAATTACCGGGAGGCTTACTTTAATATAGGAAGGATACATATGCAGCGGGATGAGCCGGCCAAGGCCATCGCCGGCTTTAATGCTCTCTTAGATATCGAGACAAAGCCTGAAGCGGCTTTTGAGAATGTGATCATGGCGTATAATAAGGTACTGAGTGAAAAAGGACCCAATACCTCTTATGAAGAGGCCCGCGCGGCCACTATTCAGAGATACCAGGAATTCTTGAAGACAACGGGCGACGCAAAATCCTATTTCAGGATGGGTTTTGTTTATCACGATATGAAGGACTATGAACGGGCCGCTGCTTCCTACAGGCTGGCTTTGGAAAAGGATCCGGATGACCCGGATATCCTGTATAATCTCGGTAATGTTTATATTGAAACCGGCCGGCCGCAGGAGGCCCTGGAGTTTTATCGAAAGGCCGTAACTTTTAAGTCGCGGTATATCCGGGCCTATCTTAATATGGGGATCGCCCTTAATCAGCTCAATCGCCAGAAAGAGGCGGAGGCGGCCTTTTTAAAAGCTGTCGAGCTTGATCCCCGTTCCACAGATGCCTTTTTTAATCTCGGGTATATTTATGAGGCGTCCGGCCAAATGCAAAAGGCCCTGGAAGCCTATCAAAACACTGTAAATATCGATAGCCGGCATGCCGAAGCCTACTATAATATGGGGAATGTCTATGTGGCTCTTGGCCGGCTTCAACAGGCTATCGAGAGCTATAAAAAGGCCATTGCGGCCAAGCCGGATCATGAAGACGCTCAGGCTAATCTTACGGTTGTGTCCGGGATGCTCAAGTAGTGAATTTATTGTGAATTTTTGGCTCTTTACCCAGTTTTAAGGCTTTTGCCCCTGTAGCTCAGATGGATAGAGCGCGGCTCTCCTAAGGCCGGCGTCGGACGTTCGAATCGTCCCAGGGGCATATTTTTTCCTACTTTTGAGAACTCTTTTAGGCTTCCGGGAAGCCTAAAAAGCCCTTCGGAAAGCGTTTTCCCGCCGAAAAACCCCCTTCTTAATCTAAATTTAATCTTATTTTAATCTAATTTCCTAAGTCCAATCTTTTCTGCGGGTTGGAAAAGCGGATTTTGGCCAAAAAGGCCAAAAACGGCGCCAAAACCAGCCTAGTAAAATTTTTTTAAAAAATATTGACAGGGCCGTGTGGCTGTGTGAGAATGCCTTTACTTTCTTAACCCTGTGATGATTTCAATCTGACAAGGAAAGGAGGGATTTAATTTAATCCGTCAGAAATCATCGATAAAACAGGTCTATGGTTGAAATAATTCTAGGAATATAGACCTAACTAGATACATATAGAGTGTGTAACTTTGGAGGAGAAAAAACATGAGAAACAAGCTACTTTTAGCGCTGTTGGTGCTGGCCGTTGCGGCTTCACCGGCATTCGCTAGCGTACAAAACATCAAGGTCAGCGGCGACATCGAGACCACGTTCTTGGTGCGCGACCAGTTTGACTTTGGTAACGGATCGTTTTCTGGCGATCTGTCAGAATGGTATCAACAGCTCTTCATCACCCAAACCCGCTTAAACGTTGCGGCCGACCTCACGGATAATGTCCAAGCCGTTGTCGGTTTGATCAACGAGCGCGTGTGGAGTGAAGAAGACACCAATTCGGATGATACAGACGTTGATCTTAATATCGCTTATGTGAAATTAAGAGAAATGCTGTATTCTCCTTTGACGGTCATTGTCGGTCGTCAAAACTTCAGCTACGGCAACAGCTTCGTCGTTGACTCGGCTGGTCCGAACAACGTGAACGTAGCCGGAAACGGCCTCTCCAGCATTGCCAACGATCTCACCAAGAGAACCGCGTTGGATGCTGTCAGGCTCATTTTCGATTACAATCCGTTGACGATCGAATTGTTGGCCGCCAAAGTCGATGCCAACACCAGCACCGGTCTTGACCCCATTAAAGATGACGTCGATCTTTATGGTGTCAATACGACCTATAACCTCGGTGATAACTGGGAAACCGTTGCCGAAGGTTATTTCTTTGCCCGTATCAACAACAGCGTTGCTGCGGCTCCGGGTGGTGTAGAAGGTCTTAAGGCCGATACAGTTTATGTTCCCGGCTTAAGAGCCAGCACCAACCCGATCAAAGGGTTGAATGTCCAGGGCGAATTGGCCTGGCAGATGGGTAACAAAGCCTTGACTTCTGCTACAACCGGTAGCGGTAATGATAACGTGTCCCGTCATGCTATGGGCGCGCAGTTCATTGCCAACTACATGTTACCGTTTGAGCAGATCGCTCAATACAGCCCGGTTGCAACCGTTGTGTATACTTATGTCTCCGGCGACAAGAATCCTACCGGATCCGGTACAGGTACCCACGGAGCAGCCGCGTTCGATGATGATTATAGAGCTTGGGACCCGATGTTTGAAAATCAAGCAAGCGGTACCGTCTATAACTCATTGTTCGACCTGACCAACTCACACATCGTTACATTGTCAGGTCAGTTCAAACCGTTGGAAGATTTAACCTCCAAGACAACTTGGACCGGTATCTGGTTAGATGAAAAACCTGACCTGACCGGCAACACCAACGGTATCGCGCTGTTCAATCATCGTACCCCGACCGGTACGATTAATCATCAAGTTACCGATAACAAAGCTGTCGGTCAAGAAATCGACACCGAACTCAGCTATGCTTATACTGAAGATGTCGATCTTAGCCTCATGGCCGGTTGGTTCTTCCCGGGTGAATTCTTCCGCGGAAACAACCATGACACAGCTTCACAATACATGGGTAAAGTTGGAGTTCGCTTCTAATTAACCCGTGTTGAATGATGTAAGAAAGCGCCCCGCCGAAGTTCGGCGGGGCGTTTTTCTTTTGTTCCGCCGCCGAATTCCGCATTCCTTTCGGACCGTCCGCATCATTTTGTCAGCCTCGTCGGTGAATCAGCGCTTCTCTGATCAAAAAAATTCAAAATATCCTTTGCTTTGCTTTGGGATTTGTTATGATAACTATTAATAAAAAGATTTTAATATTAATGGGTTTCCTACAAAGAAGTTGCAATGACACGCGATGAAATTTACGATCACCTGGCTCAGGTGTATCTTGGTAAGCGCAATAAATTAGAGCAGAAGAAGAAAAAAGAGTCCAACGCCTGGCTGGTCATCAACATCGTGATCGCCATGTTCATCCTGGCCAGCACGTTTTACGGGCTCTCGGCCTTCTTGGTACGGCGCAGCGAGGCTTTGCAAAGCCGGATCATCTATGCGCTCAACAACGGGCCGATACGCATCAATTATAATTTGGAGGAGCCGTTCCCGCAGATCAAGCGTTTTACGCTGACGGTCCCGGACATCAATTTGGAAAAATATAAAAAGATCGATTTTTCGATACGCGGTTTTGACGCGGCCTATCCGGGCATCATGAAGATCATCGTGCGCAATCAGCGTAATGAGACCAGTGAATACTTCGCGCGCGACATCAGGACGCAGTGGCAGGAATTCAGCGTGAATTTCGATGAATTCAAGGAGATCTCCGATTGGTCCACGCTGAAAGAGATCGAATTCGTTTTCGAGGCATGGAACGTTGAGAAGAAGAAAGGCGCGGTTCTCATTGACGGTTTATGTTTTTCCGGCTGATCTAAAAAAATTCCGCATCAAGATTAAAAAGGGGGCATACAGACAATGAGAGTCATTTCCATCGCTAACCAAAAGGGAGGCTGCGGTAAAACAACGACCGCCATTAATCTGGCCTCGGCCCTGTGCGTCAACGGCCAAAAAGTATTGCTCATCGACATGGATCCTCAAGCCCATGCCACGCTGGGCCTGAATGTGGACAGCCGCGACAGTATTTATAATGTCATCTCCAATCTGACCCCCCGGAAATTGCGCATCGATAACATTATCAAGAAAGTTGAGGACGGTTTTGACATTGTTCCTTCCAACATCCTCGTCGGGACGCTGGAGCAGGAACTGGCCGATGAGATCGGCCGTGAATTGAAGCTGACCGAGATCATCAAGCCCTTACGTGAACAATATGATTATATCCTGATCGATTGCCCGCCCAGCCTGGGCTTTTTGACCGTCAACGCCTTGAGGGCCAGCGACAAGGTCATGATTCCCGTTGAGACCAGCCGTTTTTCCATGCAGGGTGTTGAACACCTGATGGATATCGTCAAGTTGATCAAGGACCGGCTCAATCATCCCATTCAGTGCCAGCTGCTGGTCACCATGTTCGATTCCCGTCTGCGCCATTCGTTTTCCATGATGGCCGCTATTAAAGAAAAATTCGCGGATATCCTGCTGGAAACCATCATCCATGTGAACGTGAAGCTCAAAGAGTCGGCCGTGATGGGACAGACCGTGGTGACCTATGATAAATATTCCCGCGGTTCCAAGGATTATTTCAGCCTCGCCAAAGAGCTCATCATGAAGGATGCGCCGGTTTCCGCCGAGACCGTCAAGGTTGCGACAGAAAAGACAAAGAAACAGCCGGCCCAGCCGGCAGTCGCGGAAGCTCCCGCCGAGAAAGTCCAGGCTGTTCAAGAAGAACAACTCGCTGCGGCCACGGCCGCCCCTGCGCCTGAATTTTCCGCGCGCATGCAGGAATTGGTCAAGGAAGAGATGAGGGATTTTGTGCTTACCACCTTTGCCCTGAAGGCCCCTCAGGCCCAATCCGTTTACGTGACCGGGAGTTTCAACGATTGGTCTTTAGATGAATCCTGCCGCATGCGCCAGGACAACGGCCGTTGGGTCGCCCAGCTTCCTTTAAGGCCGGGGGTCCATAAATACCAGTTCATCATCGACGGCCGCTGGTGCGAAGACCCCGCCAACAGCCGCCAGGAGCGCAATTCATTCGGTGATATCAACTCTTTGATCGAGGTTCAAGCGGATGGAGAAGTCCAGTCCCCAGCGTCCTAAAGAAAGCCAGGTCCTTGAAGGTAAAATTTTTGCTATTCTCGCCTACCTGTCCATCCTTTGCATCATCCCGTTGATCGTAAAGAAGGAAAATGATTTTGTCCTTTTTCACGGCAAACAGGGATTGGTCCTTTTTATCGGTGAAGTCGCGGTATTCATTTTGAGCATTGTCTTTCCGTGGATATTCCGGCCGGGGATGTTTGTTCTGCTCGTCCTGTCCTTCTTGGGGATCCTGGCGGTCCTCAAAGGGCAATATTTAAAACTACCGGTCGTTACCGATATCTCTGAAAAGATCACTTTGTAAGCGATCAAACGGCCCATGCGGATTTTAAAAAAGGTTTTCAAAACGCTGCGCGGTATGTTCCGGCGGCGTAAGAAACGCCGGAAGGCCCGTAAGTTCAAGCCGGTCGCGCGCGGCCGGAAAAAGTCGCCAAAACCGGCCCGGCGACGGAAAAAGACCTCTCCTAAAAAGAAGGCCGTTCCGCGTCCGCCACCCAAGCCCGTCCTTAAAGCGCCGCCGTCACGGGAAGTGCCCGTAGGCGAGATCACGCATTATTTTTCACGGATCATGGTCTGCGTCGTGAAAATGTCCGGTCCTCTGAACATAGGGGACAATATCCATATTAAAGGGAGCTCGACGGACTTTTCGCAGGCCGTGAAGTCCTTGCAGGTGGAAAGCGTGGACGTAAAATCAGCCCGCAAGGGACAGTTGGTGGGCCTAAAGGTCAAGAAGCCGGCACGCGAAGGTGATCGGGTCTATAAGGTATCGTCCGGGAAATAGCCTTTGTAGGCCGGTTTGAACTGTGTTATATTTTAAAGCACAGAGGTAAATGCATATGAATAATCGCGGTCAAAATATCATAGAGTATGTCCTGATTGTCGCCGTTGTTATTGTGATTCTCATTGCCTTTTTGGGACCCACCGGGATTTTCCGGTCCACCATGGATGACACTTTAAATGTGACCATGGTTGTCCCCCTCCATAATTTGGCCACAAGCCCCCTGGGATTGAATACGGACCTCATTTATTGACATGAAAAAGCAAAAGATCACTCCCCTCGAGAAAAAACTGGTGCGGCGCTATCTTTTATGGTGCTATAAAACCACCCGCGAAGACTTGGAGCGCATCGACCGTAAATTCACCCAGCTCATCGTCGATTATTTTGTCTTGGGCGAGTTGACCAAGCTGGAGAAGAAAAACCGGGCATTGATCGGGGCTCAGATCGACGGGTTCAAGGATTATATCAATAAGAAAGAAGAGTCGGCCTATCAGGAAAGATTTTCGGACGTGGGGAAACGGGTGCCGAAGCCGGAGTATTTTTATTTAAGATCCCGGCTGGCTGCCGTCGAGAAAGCCATCCAGTGTTTTCTGGGACAAAAAGACCTGTTGGAAATAAGCCGTATGTACGAAGCGGAAATGACCAAAAGGATCTTGGAGGCCCGGGAACACAGATAAAACCTGCCTGCCCTCAACCATTAAAAACTACCGATAACGGAAATCATGCATTTTTTGCCGGCGTTCTTCGGTGAGGCGCTTTTGCTCTTCCATGATCTCGGCGTTCTTTTTTCTTTGTTTTTTGAGGAGTTCGGCGGCATTGGGGGCGGTGGAGCGGGGAGCCGGTTTAAAGGATTTTTTAAGTCCCAGGAAAAACGTCCAGAATAGAATAAAGCCCCAAACCGCTAGGGCCGCAAATAAAAGGAAGGCTGTGGATTTTTTCATTTGAAATAAGTATAGCGTAGTTTGATAGGTGCGCCAAGCGGAGTTTCACGTTTTGAGGTGAGCCTAGCGTTCTAAGGCTTTGAAAACATTCAACTTTTAGAGCGGGGAACGTGCCAGGAGTGCCTTCTTCATAAAACTTGACTAATATATAGGCTGATAGTATAATTACGACCAAAAATTAAATGAAAAAAATGCCCGTTGGGCGCCTGCCGGCAGGCAGGGGACAGGGAGGAAATAACGTGGTACTCGTGAAAGACAAGAAGACAGAAGTTATCGACAAATTTAAATCGCACGCCAAGGACACAGGTTCTGCCGCTGTCCAGGTCGCTCTGTTGACGGAGAAGATCAACTATCTGACAGAGCATTTTAAGGTGCATCGTAAGGATTACAATTCCCGCCGGGGACTTCTTATGATGATCGGAAAGCGACGACGTCTCCTCGCCTACCTTAAAAAACACGATTCCAAACAATACGAAACAACCATTAAAAAGTTAGATCTGCGTAAGTAAGAGAAAGGTCGATATGCTTAACATGGGACGCATTGAAATTCCCTATGGAGCCCGTAATCTAATCATTGAGACGGGAAAATTTGCTAAACAGGCCAACGGCGCCGTGACGGTGACCGTCGGCGGGACCGTTGTGTTGGTCGCCAGCACTATGTCCAAGAAGCCCCGGGAAGGTATTGATTTCTTCCCTTTGATGGTCGAATATCAAGAAAAAATTTATTCGGCCGGCCGGATCCCCGGCGGGTTCTTCAAGCGTGAAGGACGTCCCACGGAAAGAGAGATCCTGACCGCCCGCCTTATTGATCGCCCCATCCGTCCGCTTTTTCCCAAAGGTTTTTTGAATGAGGTCCAGGTCGTTGCCACGGTCTTAAGTCACGACGGAGAGAATGATCCCGAAGTCCCCGCCCTTATCGGCGCATCGGCCTCATTGATGATCTCGGATATTCCCTTTGAAGGCCCCATCGCGGCCGTCCGCGTCGGATTGCTGGAGGACAAATTCATCGTCAATCCGGATTATAAACAGCGCGAACAATGTCAGCTGGATTTGGTCATTGCCGGACGTGAAGAAGGTATCATCATGATCGAAGGGGAGTTCAACGAGATCCCTGAGAATAAGGTCGCCGAAGCACTTAAATTCGCCTATGAAGCCCTTAAGCCCTTGGCCGCGATCCAGAAGCAGCTTCATCAAAAGGTCGGCCAGGCTAAAGCTCAGGTCAGCCTGAAAGAGGTCAATCCCGGACTGGTGGACAAGGTCCGTGAAATGACCCACGGCCGGCTCACCAAGGCCTATAATGTCGAAGAGAAACAGGAGCGCCAGGATGCCGTCAATGAGATCCTTGAGGATTTGACCGGCGACATGAGCGTGTTTGATCCTTACAAGAAGGATGAAGAAGAAATATCACCCAATACGATCAAAGGTTTGTTTGAAGAAATCGAATATGACGAAGTGCGCCGCATGGTCCTCGAGCAGGGAAAACGGGCCGACGGCCGTAAGGTCGAAGATCTGCGTGAAATCACGTGCGAAGTCAATGTCCTGCCGCGTACGCACGGGTCCAGCCTGTTCACGCGCGGACAAACCCAGAGTTTGTCTGTTGTGACTTTAGGGACCAGGACCGATGAGCAGTTGATCGAGGCCCTGGAAGGGACGACGTACCGCACGTTCATGCTGCATTATAATTTCCCGTCTTTCAGCGTCGGAGAAACGAAGCCCATGCGCGGTCCAGGCCGTCGCGAGATCGGGCACGGGGCTTTGGCAGCCAAGGCTTTGCAGGCGGTTTTGCCTACGAAGGATGAATTTCCCTATACGATACGCGTTGTTTCCGAGATCCTGGAATCCAACGGATCTTCCAGCATGGCGACAGTCTGTGCCAGTACTTTGGCCCTGATGGACGCGGGCGTTCCCATTAAAGACCCCGTTGCCGGTATTTCGATCGGCTTGATCTCGACCAAAGAAG
>CAZCLW010000009.1:0-36938 GCA_964499685.1 uncultured Planctomycetales bacterium | reverse complement strand
TGGGGCTCGAAGACCACTTCGGCGATATGGATTTCAAAGTGGCCGGCACACGCAAAGGCGTGACCGCCATCCAATTGGACCTTAAGATCAAGAAGATCAGTGTTAATCTTTTAATTAAAGCCATGGAGCAGGCCCGAAAGGCACGCTTGATGATCCTGGATAAAATGCATGCCGTTCTGCCGCAGGCCCGCCAGGAGATCTCCGAATACGCGCCCAAGGTCTTCATCTGCCAGATCAGCACCGAGAAGATCGGCGAGGTCATCGGACCGGGCGGAAAGACCATCAAGAAGATCATCGAAGAGACCGGTGTTACCTCCATCGATATCGAAGAAGACGGCAAAGTTCTCGTCGCTTCTGCGGACCGCGCTTCGGGCGAGAAGGCAATAAATTTCATAAAAGGCATGACGGAAGAGCCGGAAATTGGTAGAATATATGACGCTAAGGTAAAACGGATCATGAATTTCGGCGCCTTCTGCGAGTATCTGCCGGGCAAAGAGGGATTGGTCCATATTTCCGAGTTAAGCGACAGTTTTGTGAAGGATATCAATGCTGTCGTTAAGGTGGGCGATGAATTCAAGGTCAAGTTGATCGAAGTCGACGAAATGCATCGCGTAAACCTTAGCAAAAAACAAGCTAATGAAAAATGAACATATCAATGAAATTAAGGCGATCATTATTCTGGCCTGTGGGGTAATCCTCCTCGCCAGCCTTATTTCATTTGTTCCCGAAGATCTTCCCTGGTACACGTCGCATCCCAATATCCCCGCTAAAAATCTGGTCCGTATCGTCGGGGCCTATATGGCCGGCTCACTGTTTTTTGTCTTCGGTTACAGTTCCTACGCGCTGGTCGTTTTCCTGCTTTTCTGGGGATGGAATAAATTAGCTTCCCGTCAGCTCAAGTTCTCCTTCGTCAAATTCTTCAGTTTTGCCATTCTGTTCTGCGCTTTAAGCGGATTATTCGGACTTTTTTCGGCTTCATCCATGGCACAGCGCTTCGGGCGTTCCGGGATCATCGGATTGGTGCTTTCGGATTTTCTTCTGCAATATTGCGGTTTGATCGGATCCTATATCATCCTGTTGACCATCACGGCGCTTAGTTCGATCGTTATCGGAGAATTTTTGATCTCGCCGTTGTTGTTCCGTATTACGGATAAGACCACGGACATCTTGGGCGCGGTGCAGGATAAATTCCAGATTTCATCCAACGGTGTTGTTTCAAAGTTTTCTCCCCGGATGTCTTCCCGCGTCGAGAACGAAACAAAAGCCCTTAAAGAAAAACTCAAGCAGAAGATGAAGGCCGTAGCGCCTGTCAGCGCCCGCTTTCCGAAAGATGATGTAGAATCGGTCTCTCAGCCGCGGGTCTTAAAAACGCCGCCTCTTCCGCCTAAGCCGGCCCCCAAGCCACAGATCCATATCGCGGAAACGCCTAAGGAAAGGCCCGTCATTGCCGAGCAGAAGCCCAAAGTGGTGGGAACATATTCTCTGCCGTCGCTGGACCTTTTGGAAGACCCGCCGGCCGTGGCGACCGATAAACTTGAAAATAATCTGGTGTTGGGTGCAAGAGTGCTGGAAGAAACACTGGCGGATTTTAATGTCAGCGCCCGGGTTGCGGATATCGAGCGCGGGCCGGTCATTACACGTTATGAATTGGAACCCGCTCCCGGCGTCAAGGTGCAGAAGATCACAACCCTTGCCGACGATATTGCCCTGGCCCTGAAGGCTTCTTCAGTCAGGATCGTTGCGCCCATCCCGGGAAAGAACCGCGTGGGGATCGAGGTCCCTAACGGGGCAACCGCCTCGGTTTATTTAAAGGAAGTGCTGGGGCACTCGGATTTTCGTCAATCAGATTCCAAGCTTGTCCTGGCCCTGGGGAAAGACATTGCCGGAAAGCCGATCGTGGCGGACTTGGCCGAAATGCCGCATTTGCTGATCGCCGGGACGACCGGTTCGGGGAAGACGGTCTGCGTCAACAGCATCATCATGTCCATGCTGTATCATGCCTCGCCGGACGAAGTGAAGTTCCTGATGGTCGATCCCAAGATGGTCGAATTGACCCAATATAACGGCCTGCCGCACTGCCTCTGTCCGGCCGTGACCGATTACAAAAAAGTCGCTTCGGCGCTCAACTGGGTCGTCACGGAAATGGAATCGAGATATTCCTTGCTTTCAAAAGAAGGGGTGCGCAATATCAAAGGCTATCATGCCAAAGGATTGCAGTTGCCGTACATCGTTGTCATCATCGATGAGCTGGCGGACCTGATGCAGGTGGCCGCCAAGACGATCGAAAGCGCGATCACGCGATTGGCCCAGCTTTCACGCGCGGTCGGTATCCATTTGATCCTCGCCACACAGCGCCCGTCGGTGGACGTCATTACCGGTGTTATCAAAGCGAATTTCCCGTCGCGCATTTCCTTTAAGGTGGCTTCTAAAGTCGATTCGCGCACCGTCCTGGATATGAACGGCGCCGAGAACCTTCTGGGCCGCGGCGACCTTTTATTCATGAAACCGGGTGACGCCAAGCCCACACGCGGCCAATGCAGTTTTGTCAGCGACAGCGAGATCCATAAAGTCATTGAATTCATCAAAAATCAGCAATCTCCGGAATACGATGAAAAAATTCTTCAGCAGCAGACCAGCAGCGCCTCAGGGGCAAGTGATGAAAAGGATGAACTCTACGATGAGGCTTTAAAACTTGTCCTTGAGACCAACCAGGCTTCGGTTTCCATTCTTCAGCGCCGGATGCGCTTAGGGTATACGCGGGCCGCCCGTTTGATCGACATGATGGAACAGAACGGCATCGTCGGGCCCTATTGCGGCAGCAAGCCGCGTGATATCCTGATCAACCGGGAAGAATGGTTACTCAAAAACATGAAGCAAGATGACCAACAACAATCAGGCGCATAAAGGCGTCATTTTAAAGCAGACACGCGAGGCCAAGGGGATCACTTTGGAGACCGTCCATGAGGCGACCAAGATCCCGATGGATGCCTTGCGGGCGATCGAAGAAGGTTACAATGTCCGCATTTTGTCCCCTTTTTATTATAAGGGGTTCATTAAAATGTACGCCCAGTATCTGGGCATCCCGCCGGAAAGCGTCATCGACGAAAAAGAAGAGAAGCGTCCGAAACCGCCGCCGGAAAAACCGGCGCCCATCAGGCGTCCGTTGGCGGAATTAAAACCTATGCCCAAGCCGGACGGCGACTGGAAACAAAAGATCGCTTTTTGGTTTTCTCGGCGGCGTCAGCAGCAGATAGCCATTGCCGTCGGGGCCATAGTGTTGCTTTTTATCACCGTAAAGATCATCGGTTTTATGGCACGCAGTTTTAGGTCCAAGCCGCCCGCTGTGGCCCAGAAGCCCAAGGCCGAGCGCAAGCCGAAAAGCAAACCGGCAGAGAAAAAACAGCCGCAACGCGTCCAGGAAAAAGTCGCCCCCCGCGTGCCCGTGGCCGCACCGGCACCCACTGTCGCCGCATCTCCTGCGCCGCCTGCACCGTCCACTGTAAAATCCGAACCGAAGGCCCCTTCCACGGAAGAGATCAATTTAACGGTCCGGGCCAAGCGCAACAGCTGGCTGCAGGTCCGTGTGGATGGGGTGGTTGTCTTCCAATCGACTTTAAGCCGCGGCGCGGTCGAAGACTGGACAGCCAAGGACAAGATCGAGATTTCCGGAAAAGACATCAATGATCTTGAATTTGAATTAAACGGCAAGCTGATCAGTTCTCTGGGCAAAGCCGACCGGCAGGCGCGCCGGCTCATCGTGACCAAAGATGGCATGGCCATCAAACGCTAATGATATCCCCAAGAAAAAATAAAGTATCCGCTCAAAAAACGATGCAGGATTTCACCCGTGAGCGCCTCGGACAAGGCCGGCGCGTGGGCTTGATCAATCTGGGGTGCGCGCGCAATCTCGTCGATTCCCAGACCTTATTGGGCACGATGAAGCGCAAAGGTCACCGCATCGTGGAAATGGACCAGGCCGATATCGCCATCGTGAACACATGTTCATTCATTGAAGAAGCGCGCAAAGAATCCATCGATACGATCCTGGAGCTGATCGATCTTAAGAAAAAAGGGAAGATCAAGAAGATCATCGTGGCCGGCTGTCTGGCTCAGCGTTATGGCGCCGAGCTGGCTAAGGAACTTAAAGAAGTCGACGCGTTTCTGGGGACGCCGAGCCTGCCCAAGGAAGAGCTCTTCGACCAAGTTTCCCTTACCCCAAAGTATTTTGCATATGTCAAGATCTGCGAGAGCTGCTTTAATCAATGCAGTTTCTGCGCTATACCGAAGATCAAGGGAAAATTTGTTTCACGCACCATTGAATCCATCGTCAAGGAAATCGAGCGGCTGGACAAAAAAGGCGTGCGCGAGATCAATATCATCGGGCAGGACATTACCGCCTACGGTATGGACATTTACCGTGAAAAAGCCCTGGCCAAGTTGCTTAAAGCCATTATCCCTGTCACCACCAATATCCGCTGGATCCGATTGCTTTATGCCTTTCCGGCGCACATGACCGATGAGCTCATCGACGTGATGGCCAATGAAAAAAAGATCTGCAAGTATATTGACATCCCCTTGCAGCATATCAGCGATCCGATTTTGCAAAGCATGCGCCGCGGCATCACCACGCAGGGCACAAAGGACTTGGTCCGCAAGCTCCGTCAGGCCATGCCGCAGGCGAGCCTGCGCACCACGTATATCGCGGGTCTTCCCGGCGAAACTGAAGAATATTTCAACGAGTTGATGGGGTTCATGCAGGAGTTCCCGTTCGAGCGCGTCGGGGTCTTTGTTTATTCCAAAGAAGAAGGGACTGAGGCCCATGATTTTAAAGGGCAAGTGCCGGATGCCGTCAAAAGAAAACGTCTTCACGCCCTTATGCAGATCCAGCAAGGCATCTCGCAGCGGTTGCAGCAGCGGTTCATCGGCCGGACGCTGGATGTGCTGATCGAAGAAAAGCAGGAAGGCGAGGAGAATGTCTATATCGGCCGCAGCGAATATGATGCGCCTGAAGTGGACGGTGTAGTTTACGTCCATGCCCCTCAGCCGCTTACTCCCGGAGATTTCGTCCAGGTAAAGATCACTGATGCCTACGAATATGATCTCGCGGGAGAGATTGTATGAAGCAGATTCCGAACCTTCTGACCGTCTTCCGTTTTATCCTCACTTTGTTTTTTATCCAATTCTTGACCAAACCGGGGCTTTATCCGACGGTCATGGCCGCGGTCATTTTCTTCTGCGCTTCTTTGACCGATTATTATGACGGGTATCTCGCCAAGAAATACCAGTGGGTGACAAACTTCGGCAAGATCATGGACCCGATCGCGGATAAATTTCTGGTTTTGGCGGCATTCTATATTTTTGCGCATATCCAGATGATCCCGTACTGGATGTTCTTTCTCATATTCTTGCGTGAGATCCTGGTGACGGGGTCGCGCCTGGTCGCGGTCTCGCAGGGAAGAGTATTGGCGGCCGAGCAGGCGGGAAAATACAAGACCGTTGCTCAAATGGTCGCCATTGTGGTCACCCTGGGGTTTATGATCTTCAAGCAAACCGAGCTGGCCGTTCATTCGCCGCTTATGGTCATGCAGGGATGGACAGGTATTGTTGCGGTCTTGATGTGGATCGCCTTAGGTCTAACGCTTTTTTCGGGGTTTTTATTTTTCTGGCACAACCGGAGGTTGAATGAGATCTGAGCTTTTGATTAAACTCTGCGCCACGTTCTTTTATCTGGGTTATTTTCCTATGGCTTCGGGAACCTTCGCCAGTTTTTTCGGTGTTTTACTGGTTTGTTTTTTGCAGCCTTATCCGGTCTTGTATCTTTTATGTTTTGCGTTCGTGACAGCGGCCGGGTTCTGGGCCAGCGGAAAAATGGAGGGAATTCAGGGGAAAAAGGATCCTTCCTGTGTTGTTATCGATGAGGTGGCGGGTATTTTTATTGCTTTCTGGATGCTGCCGCTTTCTTGGCCGGTCCTTGTGACCGCCTTTTTTTTGTACCGGGCTTTTGATATGTTCAAGATCTATCCTATGAGCAAGATTGAAGAAAAAGGCGGGGCATTCGGGATCATGACTGATGATTTGATTGCCGGTTTTTATACCAATTTGACCATGCAGATCGCATTACGTTTAATTACATAAATTGACATTATTTAACATTATATTACATTAGATGTGTTTACATCAGCTACCATGTGTTTAGCTGGAAAGCCAAATGCTGGCCAATTCCTCATAAGCAGGGCCGCCCGGCCCGAGCGTGCTTTTAAAAAGTATCACTCGCTCAATGCGTTCGTGTGTTGGCGGCAGCGACAGGGCCCCCAATTTTTCCGATAGAGCCCGGATATTCTTTTGTGAGCGCACCCGTCCAATGGTGACGTGGGGATGAAAGTCTCGCGATTCCTTTTTGAAACCTGCCTGCTCCAACTCGTTTTCAAGCAACTCAACGATTTTTTTGATTTCACCTTGCACGTCTTTAAGTCCCAGCCAGATGATCTGCGGATGCCGCGCGCTAGGAAAGGCGCCGGCTTGGGTCAGCTGAGCATCAAACGCTTTAAACATGGGCAAATGTTTTGCCATGATCTGCTTTATAGTTGCTATCTTTTCTTCTTCCACATCCCCCAAGAATTTTAAAGTCAGATGGATCTGGGGCGGCTTGACCCATTTCACGTCGAGAAAAAGCCTTTTAAGGTCTTCCTGGACGTCACTGGCTGTTTTTTGAATGGAGGGGCCCATGGGAATGGCAATAAATGTGCGCAAAGTACCGGACATTTTATCAGAGGTTATTGAGAAGTAGTTGGAGGGCGGCCGATGTTGCTTTGTTCTTGATCGCCAGCCGGTCGCCTTTAAAGATGAATTTACGGAAAACCGTTTGCCGTTTTGAACTCAGTCCGATATAGGTAAGGCCGACCGGTTTTGAAGGGGTTGCGCCAGTCGGGCCGGCAATACCGGTGATGGAAAGCCCGAAGTCGGTTTTATGGTTTTTGCGGACATTTTTGGCCAATTGGAGCGCCACAGCCGCACTGACCGCACCGTATTTTTTCAATATAGAGGACGGTATTTTTAGTAATTTCCGTTTGGCTTCATCGCTGTAAACGATCAGTCCCGCCTTGAAAAACGCGGAACTTCCCGGCACATTGGTCAGGCGATGGGATAAGAGGCCTCCGCTGCAGGATTCCGCTGTGGAAAGTGTCTTTTTCTGGCGAATAAGCAGCGAGGCGGCTTTTTTTTCCAAAACCGGCATGGACGTATTATAGCGGCGGACAAAAACCTTGACAAGAGGCTATATTTGGCCTATATTACAGCTTCAAATCCGAACATAACTTATCAAAAATAATATACTTAGGAAAATTTTTAACAATCAAGAGGTAAAAATGTTTAACTCCATCCCAGAAATCATTAAGGATCTCCTTGAGGGGAAAATGGTCATCGTCATGGACGATGAAGGCCGTGAAAACGAAGGCGATCTTTTGTGCGCGGCCCAGTTTATCACGCCTGAAAAGATCAATTTTATGGCCCGTGAGGCCCGCGGTCTTATCTGTATACCCATGGAAGAGGGCCGGTTGAATGAATTGGGGCTTCATCCCATGAAAGATGAGCTCAATCATCACAGTCAGCACCAAAAGTGCAACACCGGATGGGCGATTTCCGTCGATGCCTCTTCGGGCATCACGACGGGCATTTCCGCTTTTGACCGTTCTCAAACGGTCAAGGTCCTTCTTGATCCGCAATCCAAGCCTGCTGATCTCATTACGCCGGGACACCTATTCCCCTTAAGAGCGCGTAAGGGAGGGGTTTTGGTCCGGGCCGGCCATACCGAGGCATCCGTCGATCTTATGCGTATCGCCAACCTTTATCCGGCGGGCGTTATCTGCGAGATCATGAATGAGGACGGTACTATGGCGCGTACCCAGGAGTTGATCGATTTTTCCAAAAAGCATAATTTGAAGATCTGTACGATCGACAGTCTCATCGAATACCGCCGCAAATATGAAAAACTGGTGGAGCGCTGTGTCGAGACGCTGCTTCCGACAAAGTTCGGTGATTTCAAACTCTACGGCTACCAATCCAAAGTCGATGAAGTGACCCACGTCGCCCTTGTCATGGGCGAGATCGACGGGACGATCCCTGCGCTGGTCCGCGTACAGTCCGAATGCTTGACCGGTGATGTTTTCGGTTCGCAGCGCTGTGATTGTAATGCCCAGCTGCATGCCGCCATGAAACAGATTGCCGAAGCAGGGTCCGGCATCATCCTTTATATGCGCCAGGAAGGGCGCGGCATCGGCCTTTTGAACAAATTAAAAGCGTATCGGTTGCAGGATGAGGGTATGGATACCGTCGAGGCCAATCAGGCGCTGGGGTTCTCGGCTGATCTGCGCGATTACGGTATCGGCGCGCAGATCCTTGTTGACCTGGGCGTCAAACAAATCCGTTTGCTGACCAATAATCCGCGCAAGATTGTCGGCCTGGAGGGCTACGGCCTCACCGTCGTCGAGCGCGTCTCTTTGCAGACCCCGCACAATCCCCTGAATAAGAATTATTTAAAGACCAAGAAGGAAAAATTGGGGCATATCCTGTAATTCCGTTTTTCCCCATGCGCTTGATCGCGTATGGGGAATTTTTTTATACCCGAGGATAAGGCGATGGTGAAGACATTGGAGGGCCGCCCGGCAGGTAAGGGAAAAAGGATCGCCATTGTTGTTTCACGGTTCAACGATTTTGTGACCAAGCGCCTGCTGCAGGGTTGTTTGAGTGAATTGAAAAAGCAGGGAGTGTCTGACGGTCACATCATAGTGGCGTGGGTCCCGGGCTCACTGGAATTGTCCGTCGCCGCTTTGAAGTTCGCGCGGAAAAAGAGCATCGATGCGGTCATTTGCCTGGGCGCGGTCATCCGGGGCGAGACATTGCATTTTGAACTCGTTTGTTATGGTGCCACCCAGGGTATCGCGCAGGTCTCTTTGATGACCGGCAAGCCGGTCGTTTTCGGCGTTTTGTCGACGGACACGGTAAATCAAGCCTATAAACGCTCTGATGCCAAAGGCGATCACAAGGGCCGCGATGCCGCCCGGACCGCCCTGGAGATGATTAACGTATTGAAGGCTATTTGAAAATTCGCCATGCGAAAAAGAACCCAAGCGCGTGATTTTGCCTTAAAGATCCTTTATCAGGCAGATGTTACCCGGCGGGACATCCCGGCTGTTGCGGGAACATTTTGGAGCAACGAAGAAGCCGACGGGGCGGACCGCGAGGTCAAAGAATTCACTCAACGCTTGGTCCAGGGCGTGACGGAAAAACTTGAGGACATCGACAAAAAAATTTCCCAATACGCCACCAACTGGCAGCTGAAGCGCATGGCGATCATCGACCGCAACGTCCTGCGTTTAGGCGCCTTCGAACTGCTGTTTGCCACCGACATTCCTCCCAAGGTCTCGATCAATGAAGCCGTGGAATTGGCCAAGAAGTACGGCGATCTGGATTCCAGTAAGTTTGTTAACGGCATTTTAGATAAAATCCATAAAACGGAACGGCTTTCCCCGGGTAAGAAGAGTGAATAAATTTGCCGACCTGCATATCCATACCTATTATTCGGACGGTACATCCTCGCCTCAGGAAGTTGCGCAAGAGGCTGTGGATGCCGGTCTTTCCTGCATTGCCATAACCGATCACGATACCGTTGACGGTGTTTTGCCCACCCGCCAGGCCGCGAAGGACCTTGGCCTCGAGGTCATCTCCGGCGTAGAACTTTCTTGCGAGATAAATAATAAAGATATCCATATTTTGGGCTATTGTATTGACGAATCCCATCCCGCCCTTGTCGACACTCTTGAGAAGGCCCAGAAGGGACGGCTTGACCGTATCAAAAAGATGATCGCCAAGCTCAAAGAGCTCGGTGTCGATAACATTGAATTTACGGAAGTGCGGAACCTGGCGCGTTCAAACTCCGTCGGGCGGCCGCACCTGGCCTTAAAGTTAAAGGAAAAAGGCTGGGTCTCCGACATCCCGCAGGCTTTTGATAAATATTTGGCGGAAGGCCGTCCGGCCCATGTCCCCAAGTATAAACAAAGCCCAGCGGAGGCGATCGGTCTTATCCGCAGGGCCGGCGGTGTCGCAGTGCTGGCGCATCCCATGGTGAACAACCGCGATGAGCTGATAAGGCATTTTGTGGATGACGGATTGCAGGGCTTGGAGGTCTATTACCCTAACTGTCCACCGGTAACGACCGAATATTATGCCAAGCTTGCCAAAAAATATAAACTGATCATGACCGGCGGCTCTGACGCGCACGGCAAGGCCAAAAGCAACACATATATCGGAAAAGCCCGGATCCCTTATGAGCTTGTCGATGAGCTCAAAAGTTTGAGCAAAAAAAGATGAGCACGCCTCTTTGGTACATGGAACAGGCCTATCGCTTGGCACTTAAGGCCAAGGGCAAAACTTCCCCTAATCCGCTCGTTGGGGCTGTGATCGTCAAAAAAGGAAGGGTTATTGCGCGTGGATGGCACAAGCGTTGCGGAGGTGATCACGCCGAGGCCATGGCCCTTAAGCAGGCAGGAAAGAAGGCCAAAAGTTCAGACCTGTATGTTACGCTCGAGCCCTGTAGTCATTACGGGCGTACGCCGCCGTGCGTCGATAAAATCATTGAAATGGGGATAAAATCGGTTTACATTGGGATGATCGACCCTAACCCTTTGGTCCGGGGAAAGTCGGTCGCCACATTGCGACGGGCGGGGATCAAAGTCAAAGTCGGATTCCTGTCGAACGAATTGGAAAAGATGAATGAGGCCTTTATAAAATATATGAAATATAAAATACCGTTCGTTGTGGCCAAAACTGCCCAAACCCTAGACGGAAAAGTGGCGACCTCCGCCGGCCGGTCCAAATGGATAACCGCGCCCGGCACGAGGGCCGCTTCCAAGAAGAAAAGGACCGAGTTCGACGCGATCATGGTCGGTATCAACACCGTCCTTCAGGATGATCCGCGGCTCAATGCCCCCGGAAAAAGGATCAAGAAGGTCATTGTGGACAGCCGCTTGCAGGTTTCGCCCGCCGCCAGGTTGTTCAAAAATGCTTTACCACAGGATTGTTTTGTGGCGACAACTTCGCAAGCGGATCCGAAAACGGCGGCGGCCTTCCGCCGGCGAGGGGTAAACGTCATGGTTTATTCTCGGAAAATCGATCTACGCCGTCTTTTGAAAGATCTGGCCAAACGGCAAATAACCAGCGTTCTGATCGAGGGTGGACCCACGCTCATCGGCCAGGCCTTAAAAGGCAAGGTCGTCGATAAAATGCATGTTTATATCGCGCCGAAGATCGCCGGTGATGGCGCGGCCTTGAATTCGGTCTTGGGCCTTAAGACGGAAAACATAAACCGTCTGGTCCGGCTTAAGGACCTATCGGTCCAAAGACTGGGCGAAGATATTTTTGTGGAGGGATATGTTCACGGGCATCGTTGAGGAAACAGGTCGGGTGATCGCGCTGAAGCGCCGGAAGAACCTCTGTGTGCTGAATTTAGGGGTCAAAAAGGTCGGTCGGGACCTGCGCCTGGGCGAGAGCCTGGCCGTTAATGGTGTTTGCCTGACGGTGACAAAGAAAAAACGCGGTGCGATCGATTTTGACATAATGCAGGAGACCATAGCGTCGACGACGTTGAGAAATTTAAAGCCGGGGGACCGCGTCAATCTGGAACGTGCTTTGACCGCGCAAAGCCGTTTCGGCGGGCATTTTGTGACCGGGCATGTGGACGGGCAAGGAATGGTTTCCGCCCGGGTGAAAAAACCAAACCATGTAGAATTGCGGATCAAGCCGCCGCTTGATCTGTTGAGGTATGTGGTGCCCAAGGGATCAATTTGCCTGGACGGAGTCAGTCTTACCGTCGGGAAGGTCGCAAAGACCGAATTCAGCGTCTATCTTATCCCTTATACTCTGAAAGAAACAACATTGGGAAAACTGAAGGCCGGAGACAAGATCAACATCGAAACAGATATTCTGGCCAAATATCTTTTAGGGCGTTAACCTTTCATCAATACAGGAGACAGACATTATGCAGTTGGAGATACCCGAAATCAAAAAGATCATCCCGCACCGTTTTCCATTTTTATTGATCGACCGTGTGGTCGAATTGCATCCCAATGAAAAGCTGACGGCTATCAAGAACGTTTCCATTAACGAGCAGCATTTTGTGGGACATTTTCCCAATGAAAAGATCATGCCCGGCGTCTTGATCATTGAGGCGATGGCCCAGGCGGGTTGCATTTATTTTTATTACAGCAAAAATTTACAGGGAAAGGACTTCACATTTTATTTGGCTAAAGTAACGGCCAAATTCCACCAACCGGTCGTGCCCGGCGATCAGTTGCGCATTGAGGTTTCAACCATCAAATTCCTGCCCAAAACCGGTTTTCTCAAAGCCGTGGCTTATGTGCAAGACAAAGTCGTGGCGGAAGCCGAGATCGGATTCGGAGTAAAAGAAGCGTAACTCACGCAGCGGCAACTAGTTAAAAATCCGCCTTAAGAGCATTGACGAAGACTTTCCTAAATGATAGACTAAGCCTCATTATTTATTGTTAACTTCGGGGAGTAGCGCAGGTGGCTAGCGCGCAACGTTCGGGACGTTGAGGTCGTGGGTTCAAATCCCACCTCCCCGACCATGACCTTCTCGCAATTTACCGTTCATGATACAGGCTCACATTTATTATACGGGCGTTGTCCAGGGCGTTGGTTTCCGTTATACGGTGCACCGCATGGCCAGCAACCTCAGTATCAATGGCTGGGTCCGAAACGTCCGCGATGGACGCGTCGAGATCATGGTGGAGGCCCCGGAAGAAACCGTCAAAAAATTATGTCAGGACATTGAGGCCCGTTTCGAAGGAAATATCCGCGATAAAACCATTGCCTACCATCCCTGGCAAGGGGAATTCAAAGGTTTCAAGATAATCGACTCTGTTTGATTATGGTCACCAAGCAACAAGCCCTGCAAGAGATCGCCAAGCTGTCGAAGGAGATCGAGGAACATAACTACCGCTACTATGTTCTGGACAATCCGACGATCTCCGACAAAGAGTACGATGCGCTGATGAAGCGTTTGATCGGGCTCGAGGAAAAATTCCCGGAATTAAGGGATATCAACTCGCCCAGTCAGCGTGTGGGCACAGCCGTTCCGGCCACAACGAAGACCGTTACGCACCGGGCCAAAATGTATTCGCTGGACAATACCTATTCCACGCATGAGCTGGAAGAGTGGCGGGACCGGGTCTATAAGGGGCTGGGGCATCAGAAAGTGGAATTCGTCTGTGAACTTAAGATCGACGGAGTGAGCGCCGCTTTGACGTATGAAAAAGGTGTGTTCGCTCTGGGCGCGACCCGCGGCGACGGTGTGACCGGGGAAGACGTTACCCAAAATTTGCGCACTGTGCGTTCCGTTCCGTTGAAACTGCGGCCGGTCAAGGGAAAGGTCCCTCAGCTTCTCGAGGTCCGGGGTGAAGTATATATGAGGCTCGAAAGTTTTGAGGCGCTCAATGAAGAGCGCGAAAAGAATGGCGAAGAAGTTTTCGTCAACGCGCGTAACGCCACCAGCGGTTCTTTGAAATTATTGGATTCGCGCCTGGCCGCCCAGCGGAACATGAATTGTTTTATCCATTCTTTCGGTATTATCCAGGGCGCAGAGGAAATGGAAACGCATTGGGAGTTCCTGCAGGCCATGAAAGAAATGGGCCTGCCGGTCAACGCAAACAGCCGTTTATGTAAAACATTTCAGGATGTACTCGATTATTGTCATGAGTTTCAGCAAAGGCGTGCCAAAATCCCTTATGAGATCGACGGTGTGGTGATCAAAGTCAATTCTTTAGCCCAACACAAGCAGTTGGGTTATACGCTCAAAAGTCCGCGCTGGGCCGCTGCCTACAAATTTCCGGCCCAGCAGGCAACAACCCGCGTGAAGGAGATCCGCATCCAGGTCGGCCGCACCGGGATATTGACTCCCGTCGCTGAGCTTGAGCCCGTCGAGTGCGGAGGGGTCACTATTGCGCGGTCCACATTGCATAATTTCGATGAGATCAAGCGGTTGCGCGTTAAGAAGGGCGATCGCGTGTTGATCGAGCGGGCCGGCGATGTCATCCCCAAGATCATCAAGGTGGTCGAATCTTCGCAAAAGAGTTTTAGGGTAAGCATCCCTGAAAAATGCCCGGTCTGCGCAGGCGCGGTCGCCAAGGCGAGCACCGAAGATGTCGCCTACCGCTGTATTAATCCGTCCTGCCCCAAGCAGCTCGAGCGCGGACTTACCCATTTCGCCTCGCGTGGGGCCATGGACATCGAAGGGTTGGGGGAAGTGGTGGTCTTTCAATTGCTGCAAAAAGGTTTTATTAAGGATTTTGCCGATATTTATTTCTTAAAGAAGGAACATTTCCTGCAGCTTGAATTATTTAAGGACAAAAGAGCACAGAATTTGATCGATGCGATAGATAACAGCAAGAAGCAACCCCTGTCGCGTTTTTTATTCGCTTTAGGTATTCCCAATATAGGCCAGAAGGGGGCGTTCTTGGTTGCGCAGAAATTTCTTTCCATTGACAATGTGGTGAAAGCGACCAAGGAGGATCTAAGAACAATCCGCGAGGTGGGTGATGTCATGGCGGAATCGGTGGTCAAGTTCTTCACACAGGCGGCGACCAAACAGCTTTTGGCCAAGTTCAAAAAGGCAGGATTGGCCCTGCGTGAGCCGAAGGTCGAGGTCGCCCGGACCGCGCTCAGCGGGAAAAAATTCGTTTTTACCGGAGAATTGGCGCGCCTCTCGCGCGAGGAAGCAGGCGCCTTGGTCAAGCAGCATGGCGGGGAAGTGATCGGCAGTGTCAGCAAGAGTACCGATTTTGTGGTGGCCGGCGAAAATCCGGGGTCCAAATTCACGAAAGCTCAGGAATTAGGAATAAAAATTATCAATGAAAAACAATTTGAGGAGATGATCCATGAGGCATGATACGTTGAGACTGCTGGTCCTTCTTCTGATCGTTTCGCTGTCGGTTACCGCCTGTGAACCTTTGCGCAAAAAGTTCCGCCGGAAAAAGAAAGAGGAAAAACAGGACACGCAATTCGTCCCGGTCTTGGCTCCGGAGGAATACGCTACGCCGGAGTTCGATCCGTTAGGCGAGTACAGGCATCGTTATAACCTTTGGAATCTTTGGTATGATGATTTCATGACCGGCCTGGAAGAGGACGGCAGCAACAAACGCCAGCAGTACCTTTTGGGACAGATGGCGGTTCAGTTGGAAGAAATGGGTAAGCTCCTGCCCGGTGATCTGCAAGCTCAATTGGAAGACCATCGTAAAAATTTGCAGGATCTTCAATCGTACGTTTCTTCGCCGATGCGCAATACGATCATTATCAAGAACAAAATAAACGCGGTCAATGCGCAGGTCCGGGGCAAATTTTCTCCCGACGAGGTAAAAGATAAGCTTTTGCCATGAAGGAATTCATCGAGGAGTTCATTAATTTTCTGTCGGTCGAGCGGGGCCTGGCCCACAATACTTTACTGGCCTACCGGAGGGACCTGGTGCAGTACACGGGGTATCTCGAGAAAAAAGGCCTCGTACAGCCCAACCGCATCGCCCGCGAGGTCGTGACTGATTATATGTTCAAGCAAAAACAGCAGGGGCTTTCAACCACGTCCATTAACCGCAGCCTGGCCGCCATCAAGATGTTCCATCGGTTTTTGGTCAAAGAACGGTTGTCGCAGGATGATCCAACGAATTTAGTAGAAACCCCCAAGCTGTGGAAGCGCGTCCCGGAAGTGCTTTCGGCCGCTGAAGTGGAATCAATCATTAAAGCTTCCCAGGGCCGTTCGTGGCAGAGTGTCCGCGACAATGCCATTTTGGAATTATTCTATGCGAGCGGCATGCGTGTGTCCGAACTGGTAAATCTGAAGTTAGAGCATGTCAATTTGGAGATCGGTTATGTCCGCTGTATCGGAAAAGGGCAGAAAGAGCGCATCATTCCCATCGGCCGACGGGCTGTGGAAGCGATCCGGCGATATTGCGGTCCGGTCCGGACAAAGCTGCTTAAATCGAATACGCATGCGATCTTGTTTTTAAGCCGCTTGGGCAACAAAATGAGCCGGCAGAGCGTATGGAAGGTGATCAAGCGGTATGCCAAAAAGGCCAATATAAAACGTGCCATCAAGCCGCATACATTACGGCATTCTTTCGCGACACATCTATTGGAGCGCGGGGCAGACCTGCGTTCGGTCCAGGAAATGCTGGGGCATTCGGATATCTCGACGACACAGATCTATACGCATGTGGACCGTGAGCGTTTGAAATCAGTGCACAAACAATTTCATCCGCGCGGATAAAATAATGAAGAATCATTTGGCCTCATTTGACCGCACTCTGCTTCTTATGCTCAAAGATATCGGCCGTCAGGCGGATAAAATCCCGGTTAATGCCTATGTGGTGGGCGGGCCCGTGCGGGATATCCTGCTTAAGCGCAAGGTCCTGGACCTGGACATTGTGGTCGAAGGGGACGCGGCCGCACTGGCCCGTCAGTGGGCACAGAAAATTTCCGGCGCGGTCACCGTTCATCCCCGTTTCGGCACGGCGACGGTCCGTTTAAAGCGCGGACAACGGATCGATTTCGCCACCGCCCGCCAGGAAGAATATCCCGCGCCCGGCGCGTTGCCGGTCGTAAAGGCAGGGTTTATCCACGACGATCTTTTCCGACGGGATTTTACCATCAACGCGATGGCCCTGCGGATCAATCAGGACCGCTTCGGCCAGCTGGTGGACGAGTTCGGCGGGCAGAAGGATCTCACATCCAAAAAGGTGCGGGTCCTGCATGAACAGAGTTTTCGGGACGACCCCACGCGCCTTTTGCGGGCGGTGCGTTTTGAACAGCGTTTGGGATTTGCGATCGAACCCAAGACGCTTTCTCTTTTGAAGAAGGCCTTGGAAAATGATTCCCCGGATTCGGTCAAGGCCGAACGGTATTTTGCGGAATTCCGCAAAATCCTTCAGGAGGCGAACCCTTCCAAGGGACTGATGCGCTTGGCGCGATTAGATGGATTGAAATTCTTGGGTAATCAGCATAAAATGGATACGGGTAGTCTTGGGCGTATCGAACGCAACCTCCGCTCGTATTGTAAAAAGGAAACGGCGGATCCCAAGGATGTGTGGATCGTTTATTTGATGGGACTGGTCCATCGATGGAGTGAGGCGGAGCTTTCTCGTTTGGGTGAACACTTCAACTTAACCCGCCAGGACCGTGTAAGTCTTGCGAGCCTGCCGGCGCTTCAAAAGGTTTTTGTTCGGCTTAAAAAAAGAAATTTAAAGGCAAGTAAAGTCTTCCGGCTCCTTGAGTCTTTCAGCTATGAGGCGGTCGTCTTTTTGCGCAGTTACCACGCCGATAAGGTCGCACAAAAATACGCCGATGATTTTTTGAGTAAATACCGGCATGTCAGTCTTGCTTTGAACGGCCATGACCTTAAAAAGTTAGGCCTGCGGGAAGGCAAGCTGATCAAGGTGACATTGGACCACCTTCTAAAGCAAAAGCTCGACGGAAAGATAAAGACAAAAAAGCAGGAGCAACAAGAGGCTGAGAAGTTTGTCGCTAACGTTAAATGAAAGAAAGGAACGATCGTGGGACGTATAGAGCGTATCAATGAATTGGTCAAAAGAGAGATCAGCGATATTATCCGCATGGAGTTGCAGGACCCGCGGGTGCAACTCGTTACGATCACGCATGTCGATGTCAGTCCGGACCTGCATTATGCCAGGGTTAGTTTTTCGGTACTGGATGGCGCTCAGGATGTCCAAAACACCCTGAACGGACTAAACCGCGCCCGGGGATTGATCCGGAAGATGTTAGGTCAGCGTATCAAGACGCGTTACACACCGGAGATCGAATTTATCCATGATAAATCTGTCGAGTACAGTACTTTTATCGAGGAAAAACTGAAGGAAATCCACAATGAGCCTGACCAAAATCCTCAAGACCATACGGAAAAGTAAGAGTTTTTTGATCTCGACCCATGTCAATCCTGACCCGGACGCCCTGTCGTCCGAGCTGGCCATGGCCCTTTTTCTGGAATCGCTGGGCAAAAAGGTCTATGTGATCAACGAAGAGCCGGTCCCGGAGAGATTCAAGTTTCTCCCGCGCATCAATATGATCCGGAAATTTGATGGTCACAGCCACCGTAAATATGATGTGGTCATCATTCTGGACTGCGGCGACCTGGACCGCATCGGGCTGGTCCGCGGGCTGGTCAATCATGAAGATCAGATCATCATCAACATTGACCATCATATCACCAACGATTATTTCGGGGACATCAATTGGGTGAGACCTCAGGCCTCCTCGACGGCGGAGGTCCTGTTCGATGTCCTGAAGAAATTTGACTGCACGATCACGCGGGACATGGCGGTGTTGCTCTACCTGGGGATCATGACCGATACGGGGTCGTTCCGGTATGAAACGACCAGCGGGCATACTCACCATGTGGTCAGTGAGCTGATGTGTTACAAGATCCCCATCGCCGATCTGTACCGCAAACTCTATGAGGCAGTGCCTTTACAGGACCTGCGGTTATTCACCAAGGTGGTGGCAGGCTTCAAGATATTCTTCAAAGGGAAGGTGGCCATTGTAGAGCTGCCTCAGAAAATATTTTCCAAATTTTCCCATGATTTCGATTTGCGGGATAAAATCTTTAAATACCTCAGGACCATCAAAGACCTGGAGGTCATTGTCATCTTGACCGAACATAAATCGCAGGTGACAAGGGTAAATCTGCGCTCTCATGGCCAAGTCGATGTGGCCAGGATCGCCGCCCAGTTCAACGGCGGAGGACATTCACGGGCGAGCGGGTGCATGATCGAGAAAAACCTGGTTCAAGCCAAGAAAAAGATCCTTTCCGTCCTGAAATCTTATTTCCGATGATTTCCTATAAAAATAAAAATAAAGATTCCGGAAGGAACGGCATTGTGGTTGTCAATAAGCCGGCAGGGATCACGTCGCATGACGTGGTCAACCGGGTCCGCCGGAAATTCGGCATGCGCCGTGTCGGGCACGCGGGGACTCTGGACCCGTTGGCCACGGGCGTCCTCGTCATATTGCTGGGGAAGGCCACCAAACTTTTTAAAGAATTCCAGGATTTTGATAAAGCGTATCGCGCCACCTTGAAGCTGGGGACAACAACGCAGACCGCGGACATCCTGGGCAAGGTCATTGAACAAAAATCTTATGAACATATTTCCCGGGACCAGATCCTCGATGTGCTTGAGCGTTTTATCGGCGAGACTGAACAGATTCCCCCTATGGTCTCGGCCGTCAAGGTCGGCGGTCAGCGGTTGTATAAATTGGCCCGGCAGGGGATCGAGGTCAAGCGTGAACCGCGCCGGATCACCATACGGTCGCTGCGCTTGCTGGCACACAAAGACAACTTGGTTGAATTCGCCGTGGAATGCTCAAAAGGGACGTATATCCGGCAGCTTGCCGAAGATGTAGGGCGGGCTTTGGGGTGCGGTGCCTGCATCACGCAGATCGAGCGGACGAAGGTCGGTCCCTTTTTGATCGAGGAAGCGGTCGATTGTGATCAATTGACGGAAAATCATGTCCGGCCGTGGCAGTTTTGACGCCTTAAGGATTACATGCGTATAATTTCTTTAAAGGGTAAAGTTAGAACGCGGTTTAAGGATCCGGTGGTGGTCATAGGGGTTTTCGACGGCGTTCATCGCGGCCATCAGCAGCTTATTAACCGGACGATCGCCGAGGCCAGAAAGATAAAAGGGACCTCGGTTGTCATGACCTTTTGGCCCCATCCCGAGCATGTCCTGCGGCCTAAGCCGCATTTGCCGCTGCTTGTGTCCCTGCCGTACCGTTTAAAGCTCTTTGAGCAATTGGGTGCCGATGTTTGTCTGGTCGTTCCTTTCACGAAGCGATTTTCCCGTTTGTCGCCAAAACAATTCATACAAAAATATTTGATGGGCATGGTCCGCCCGCGCGAAGTTTTTGTCGGTTACGATTTCCGTTTCGGACAGGACCGCAGCGGCGATCTGGAACTGTTCCAGTCCATCGGCCGGGAGTATGGTTTTCGGGTCAACGTCATGCATGCGATCAAAGGGGACCATCAGGTCATCAGCAGTACCCGCATCCGCGAACTGATCACGAAAGGGCATTTGAAGAAAGCTGCGCGCCTGCTGGGACGTCCGGTTTCTATCATGGGCGTTGTGCGCCGCGGCGATGCCCGCGGAAAAAGTTTAGGTTTCCCGACGGCCAATATCGATCCCGATCATGAAGTGATCCCGCCGCAGGGCGTGTATGCGGTCCGCATCATCATCGGCCGGAAAAAATTTTTGGGCATGGCCAATATCGGGTCACGGCCTTCCTTCGCGCAAAAATCAAAAAAGATCAATGTTGAGGCCCACATATTCAAGTTCCATCAAAAAATTTATAATCAAAATATTATTATTGAATTCGTCAAAAAGATCCGCGACGAAAGAACGTTCGCTTCACGCGAAAAACTCACCCGCCAGCTTCAAGCCGATCAAAGGTCCACTTACCGTCTCCTTCAGCTCAATTCAGGACGCGCGTCCTGAATTAGACTACCACCGTAAACTGCATCCCTCATTCCATCTACCACCGCATAAAGGGTGAATTCCCCCTGATTTACACAACATCTTGTGTTTAAACACGATATTGAAAAATATTGCAATTTGTTTGTTGACAATGTCCCTTAAAATTCCTATAATCTAAGACGTTGTGGAGCAAAGTGGAGTGAAGTGGAAAACTAACTCTTGGGTGATCGGAAATCATGTTTTACGGAGAATATAACCATACGGTTGACCGAAAAGGCCGGCTGATTCTTCCCGCGCGGTTCAGGGAGATCTGCAAGGAGCAGGGGATCGAGAAATTTTTCATCACCCGCGGCCTGGATAAATGTATTTTCATGTTCAATGAGGAAGAATGGAGGGTCCAGGAACAAAAGTTCAAGACCATGCCGTTTACCAAACAACAGTCGCGGCATTTCAACCGTCTTTTTTTTGCGGGTGCCGTCGAGGCGGCCCCGGACCGGCAGGGGCGGTTCATCGTCCCGCAATACCTGAAGGATTACGCGAACATCAAGCGCGATGTCATCATTATCGGTATTTCCAACCGCATCGAGATCTGGAACACGACGATGTGGAAGGAATTTTATAACAATTCATCGGCATCATTCGAGCAGATCGCGGAAAATTTGGTCAATCTAACCTGAAGGGCGGAGTGAAAGGAGCGTGCGGAAATGTTTACCCAACACATGAGCCGTTTGATATTCAAGCACCTGGTGGAACTTCCCGCTTCGGATTGTGTTTTTTGCGCCACGGAAGACGAGCAGACCGGAAGGAAAAAATTATACCTGATCTTCAATGATAACGGCGCGATCTATCTGCGCAACGGTCTCAAAGGGACTTGGGTCAAGGTAAGCAACCAGGTGGAATACAGCCTGGTCCGGTCCGGCTATAATTGCGCCAAAGCAAACAATGTGCCGCGCTTTTTCGTCGACCATGATGATGACTATGTTGATTAATGGAATGGAGTATGAAATGAGTTCGGACGCCGCGCATATCCCTGTCATGGGCAAGGAGGCGATCCTTTTTTTGGATCCGCCCTCCGGCGGTACCGTCGTGGATTTTACGACCGGCCTGGGCGGCCATGCCTCGGCCATCGTGAAGGCCATAGGGCCGGAAGGCCGATTGTTCGCCGTTGACCGGGACAAGGAGTCGCTGCAACTGGCACGGGAGCACCTTAAGGATTTCGAAGGACAAATTGAGTTTATCCACAATGATTACCGCAACATCGAAAAGATCTTTGAGCGATTGCCTGTCCAGGAAGTGGATGGAATGCTTTTCGATCTCGGCATCTCAAGCTATCAGTTGGAAAAACCGGAACGGGGCTTCAGTTTCAACGTAGAGGGCCCGCTGGATATGCGCATGGATCAGGACAGCTTTATTTCAGCCTTTGATCTGGTCAACACCCTTTCGGAACGCGAGATCGCCACGATCCTAAAGAACTTCGGTGAGGAGCGCTGGTCTAACCGCATCGCTCATTTTCTCGTCGAAGAACGTGCCCGTAAACCTATCGCCTCCACCAAAGACCTTCGGGATGCGATCCTCCGGGCGATCCCCGCGCGGTTCCGGCACCAGCGGATCCATCCGGCGACCCGCAGTTTTCAGGCGCTGCGCATCGCGGTCAACCGGGAGCTCGAGGCCCTAGACATCGTTCTGGAACAATGTCTGGCCCATTTGAAGATCGGCGGCCGGATCTGCGTAATTTCCTTTCATTCTCTGGAAGACCGGATCATAAAACATAAGTTCCGGGCGTGGGCCCAAGAGGGAAGGGTCCGTTTATTGACGAAAAAACCTGTTGAACCAAGCGAAGAGGAAGTGCAGGCCAATCCGCGTTCGCGCAGCGCCAAGCTGCGGGCTGCGGAGCGCCTTATTTAAAAAATTTTAAGCGGGAAGGAAAAACTTACATGAAGGTATCGAAATTCTTTAAGGGCATGATCATGGTCACAGCTTTATCTTTGATCTATATCCATATGCAGATGCAGATCTTCAATCTGGCCTATCAGGCCAAACGCAAGGAACAGTTCATGAAGCGCCTGCAGGAGGATAACGGCAATCTCACGTACCACATCCTGAAATTGAAATCCTCTTATCATCTCGGTGATCAATTATTGAGCGAGAGATCCGATATGCATTTTGTGGATTACACACAAATTGTCCGTCTGGAAGCCCAGGCGGAGGAGCAGGACAAAGTCGTTTTATCGGCGGGGAAAAGGGGCAATCCGCTCCTGAGCTTTCTATCGTTAGGGTCACAGGCTGAAGCCAGGTCACAGGAATAAGGAAGTAAAAATAACTTTTACAAAGGTTGAGCCGCTACCGTGCATATCAGGCAGTATTCTTCCCGATTTGGACTGGTCTTTCTTGTTTTTATCCTTTGTCTTGGCTTTTTCTGGACAAAGCTCCTCTTTCTACAGGTCTTCCGTTCCGCCCATCTTTCTTCGCTGGCCGAGAAACAGCATAATTCCCTTTTGAAAATAGAGCCGCGCCGCGGCACGATTTATGACCGTCACATGCGGCCCTTGGCCTTTAACGTGACGGTTTCTTCTTTATATGCCAACCCCCGCATTATGAAGGAAGAAGACAAGGACAAGGCCGTCCGGCTGCTGCCTTCCTTGTTGAATATCGACGCGCAGGATCTTCGGAAAAACTTGGAAAAGCGGAAATATTTCGTCTGGGTCGCCCGTAAACTCTCTCCTGAAACCGTCGATGAGATAAACCGTCTCAAGATCAAAGGGCTGGGTTTCATCAAGGAGAGCAAGCGTTTCTATCCCAATCAATCCCTTGCGGCCCATATCATCGGGTTTGCCGGCATTGATAATAACGGGTTGGAAGGGATTGAATTGCGGTATGACCATTACCTTAAAGGTGAAGACGGCTGGAGCCAGATCATACGGGATGCCCGGCAGAGGGAATTGCTGATCGAGAAGAACTATGTGCCGCCGCAGGACGGTTTTAATTTGATCCTCACGATCGATGAGACCATACAGTATTTGGCCGAGCGCGCGCTGGACAAAGCCTTTGTTAAACATAACGCCAAAGCAGCCAGCATCATCGTTCTGGATATAAAGACGGGCGAAATCCTTGCGTTGGCCAACCGGCCGTCCTACAATGTAGCGGAAGTCACCAGCAGCAGCCTGGAGAGCCGGACAAATCGCGCGATCAGTTTTACGTATGAACCGGGTTCGGTCTTTAAGATCGTCACCGCCGCGGCCGCCCTGGAAGAAGGTGTTGCCAGGGAGACGGACAAATTCAATTGTGAAAATGGAGCTTATCGCATCGGCAATCATATATTGCACGATCATCATCCGAACGGTATCCTTACCTTTAGGGAAGTCTTTGAGCAGTCCAGCAACATCGGTGTTGCCAAGATCGCACAAAAATTAGGTTCCCAGCGGATATACAAATACGCCCAGCAATTCCAATTCGGAAAAAAGACAGGTATTGATCTAAACGGCGAAGTGAACGGTTTCTTCCGCCACCCCCGGGACTGGTCCAAGACCTCCATGGCGGCGATCCCGATGGGGCAGGAAGTGGTCGTTACGCCTTTGCAGCTCGTTGCGGCGGTCGCGGCCATCGCCAATGACGGCGTATACATGCAGCCCTTTGTCGTTAAGGAAATTAAAGATAATCAGGATCAGGTGATCAAATCTTTTTCGCCTGCCGCTATCGGTCAATCGGTCAGCGCCGAAACCGCCCGTCGTGTTCGGGAAATCCTCGCCGGGGCTGTCGAGCGCGGGACCGGACGCAACGCCCAGATCAAAGGAATACGCGTGGCCGGCAAGACGGGGACGGCCCAGAAAGTGGTCGGCGGCACTTATTCGCACAGTAAATTTTATGCTTCCTTCATCGGATTTGCCCCTGTGGACAATCCCCGGCTGGCTGCCGTTGTTGTTTTTGATGAGCCTCGGGGTACCTATTTCGGCGGAACGGTAGCCGCGCCTGTTTTCAGTGAGGTAATAGGCGATGCCTTGCGCTACCTGGAGATCAAGGAGGATGAGAGCAGGCCCATTTTGACCCATGCACATCGATAAACTATTATACAAAGTCTCCCGCGGAAAGATCCCTTCCTCGCTTAAGAAATCCAATATCACAGCCATCAGTTCCGATTCGCGTACCGTCACTCCGGGCAGTTTGTTTTTTGCGTTGGCAGGCTCTACATACAACGGGGCAAGCTTCATTGAGGACGCTGTTGCGCGCGGCGCCAAGGTGGTGGTGCGCAAAGGCCGGGCCAAAGATCCTATCCTTTTAAAGAAGGGCAAAAACGCTGCTTACATCATCGAGGTTTCTGATCCGCATAAATCCCTGCGGGAAGTTGCCCGGCGTTTTTACGCCAATCCTTCCAAGACCGTCAAGGCGATCGGTATCACCGGCACCAACGGAAAGACCACTGTTTCCTATCTTATTGAGTCCATCCTCAGGCAGGCCAAGCGCCCATGCGGTGTTGTGGGGACCATCAATTACAGGGCCGGCTCGAAAACACAGCCTTCGCTCAATACAACCCCCGGCCTTCTTGAAAACCAGCATTTTCTTTCGCTCCTGCGGAAGAAAAAGATCAAATATTGCGTCATGGAAGTCTCTTCGCATGCCCTTGACCAGGGAAGGGTGGACCTGATCGATTTCCAATGCGCGGTCTTTACCAATCTTACCAGCGATCATTTGGATTATCACGGAACGACGGAAAATTATTTTCAGGCCAAGGCTAAATTGTTCCGTTCTTTATCACCGCAAGCCTATGCGGCCATCAACACGGACGATCCTTGCGGAAAACGCCTGTCATCCATGACCAAGGCCAAGGTCATCACGTACGGGGTCGACAAGCCGGCGGATGTAAAAGCGGAAGATATAGTGTCGGGAGTGAATGGTTCACGGTTCATTCTGAAAATGCCCAGAGGGACAACCGAAATCTCCACAGCGCTCATCGGGAAACACAATCTCTATAATATCCTGGGGGCTTGTTCGGCCGCTTGGGCCAATAAAATAAGATTGCAGGACATAAAAAAAGGCATCGAATCGTTCAGGGTCGTTCCGGGCCGTTTGGAGCGCATCGATTGCGGACAGAATTTCAGCGTTTTTGTCGATTATGCCCACACCGAAGACGGGCTGAAAAATGTCTTAAGCAGTTTAAGGGCGGTCGCCAAGGCCGCGATCATCCTGGTTTTTGGTTGCGGCGGAGACCGGGACAAGACCAAGCGTCCTAAAATGGGCCGGGTGGGGAGCGCATTGGCCGATCATGTCATTTTGACCAACGATAACCCCCGCAGCGAAGAGCCCGAAGTCATCGTCGATGAGATCATCAAAGGATTTTCGCGGAACAATTTTGAAGTGATGCTGGACAGAGAGCAGGCGATCGGCCGGGCGCTGCGGTTGGCGCAGGAAGGGGACATTGTTCTCATTGCCGGTAAAGGCCACGAAGATTATCAGATCTTCAAAGACCGCAAGATCCATTTTGACGACCGCGAAACCGTCAGGAAAATATTGACCGAACTCCAGGATGCTTTATGCCGTTAAACTTTACCGTCCAAGACATTCTTGTGGCCACCGATGGTGTTCTTTTGCAGGGACGGCCCTCGGTGCGGGTGAAGGCTGTCTCCACGGATACGCGCGCGTTTAAAAAAGGCGCCCTGTTCCTGGCGATCAAGGGCGAAAATTTTGACGGACATAATTTTATCGGCAAGGTAGCGGCAAAAGCCTGTGCCGTTATCGTCAGCCGTCCGGATATACGTTTGTCTCAGGACAAACCGGTTATTTATGTCAAAGATACGGTAAAAGCACTCGGGGAGATCGCTGCGGCGCACCGGCATAAATTCCGCATTCCCGTCATAGCGATCACCGGCAGCAGCGGTAAGACAACAACCAAAGATATGATCGCCGTGGTCTTAAGTAGGCGCTATAATGTTCTCTATAATCTCGGCACACAGAATAATCAGATCGGCGTTCCCCAGACGCTTTTAAAGCTGGAGAAAAAACATAAGGCAGCTGTTCTTGAACTGGGAACAAACCGGTTCGGCGATATCGAATGGCTGACCAAGATAACGGTTCCCTCCGTGGCCGTTTATACGACGATCGGCGCATCTCACTTGGAAGGCTTAAGAACGCCCGCGGGTGTTTTTCAGGAAAAGTTGGATCTGATGAGATTCATGTCGCCCCGAGGAAAGGCCGTGGTCAACGAGGACAATATTTATTTGTCGCGGGTAAAACGGATTTTTCCCAAACGGGTCATCGGTTTCGGCATCCGGACGAAAACGCAATTTCAGGCAACGGATGTCCGGCTGCTCGACAATGAACTGTTGCAATTTTGCTGCGCCGGTCATTCTTTTACTTTGAACACCCCGGTGCTTGAGAATGTTTACAACGCCCTGGCGGCCATCGCTTGCGGCCGGATGCTTAAAGTGAATTATCGCGATATCCAAAAGGCCCTGGCCCGGTTCCATTTTTCCAAGGGCCGGCAGGCCGTGCAGAAGGTCAATGATTGTTGGTTGATCGACGATTCATACAACGCCAATCCGGTTTCTTTTTACAGTGCGATCAATACGCTGAGCCGTTTGGACGTTCCGGGCCGCAAAATATTGGTTTGCGCCGATATGTTGGAATTGGGGAAAGAAAGCGCAAAGTTGCACAGCGCCGTCGGGAAAGCGGCCGCGCAAAGCGACATCGACCTTGTTCTTACATTCGGCCGCTGGGCGCAGAAAATATCGGACGCGGTCCGCCGCCGGGATCAAAACGACAGGGCGTTCCATTTCCGGTCATTGGACCTCCTGCACAAAAAGCTGAAAAGTTATTGCCGCCGGGGGGATGCGGTATTGGTCAAGGGTTCGCGCGGAATGCGCATGGAAAGAACCGTAGAGTTCCTTAATAAGAAGATCTTTTCACATAACTAAGAAAGGCAGCCATGTTCTACTTCCTCTCAGAGTTTCAGGATGTTCTCTCGGGATTGAATATCTTTCGTTACATCACCTTCCGGGCAGGCATGGCGGTTGTTACGACCTTCCTGATTTCGATCATATTCGGTCCTTATGTGATAAGAAAATTCAGATCCCTGCAGATCCAAGAGAAGACCCGGAGGGAAGATTGCCCCGATCTTGATCAATTCCAGGACAGCAAACAGGGCACGCCGACCATGGGCGGGATTTTGATCGTTGGCAGCGTTCTTTTTTCTGTCGCTTTATGGGCGGATCTGACTAATCCGTATGTCCTTCTTACCATCGTTACCTGTGCCTGGTTGTCGATTTTGGGGTTTGCGGACGACTACATCAAGCTGAAGCATTCACGTGAGCCCAAACCGCCGCACCAGGAGCGCCGCCGTCGCGACAGGGTGCTCAATAAGATAAAGCAGATAACCCAGCGCTATGACCTTTTTACCAGGCTTGGGCGGCGCGGTCTGCACGCGCGCACGAAATTAATATGGCAGCTTCTCTTGGGCGCTTTGATCGGGACCTTCATTTATTTCAACCCGCATATTTCTACCAAGCTGGATATCCCGTTCTTTAAGGACTTGAGCATTGATCTCGGTCCGCTGTACATCCCGTTCGTCATTTTGATTGTGGTCGGCACTTCGAACGCGGTCAATTTGACCGACGGCCTGGACGGTCTGGCGATTGGGTGTGTTTTGATCGTGAGCTTGACGTTGGGCGCTTTAAGTTATTTGACCGGCCATCTTAAATTCAGCGAATATCTTTTGATCCCGTACGTTCCGGGAGCGGGGGAACTGACCATTTTTTGCGCGGCCCTGGTAGGGGCGAGCCTGGGATTCCTTTGGTTCAACTCATATCCGGCGTCGATTTTCATGGGCGATGTAGGATCGCTCGCCTTGGGTGGCAGCCTGGGGATCATTTCGGTGTTTATCAAAAAAGAGCTCCTTTTGCTTTTTTTGGGCGGCATCTTTGCATGGGAGGCTTTATCTGTTATCCTTCAGGTATGGTCCGTCAAGACCCGCGGCAAGCGATTGTTCAAGATATCCCCGTACCATCATCACTTGCAAATGTGCGGCTGGAACGAATCCAAGATCATCATCCGCTTGTGGATCGTGGGGGTCATTTTGGCCTTATTAACATTAACCACATTAAAGATCCGTTAGAAGTTTATGGAGATTTCTGGTAAGAAGATCGTTATTCTCGGAGCGGCCCGCAGCGGTCTGGCCGCCGCCAAACTTGCTCTTCAGCTGAAAGCCCATCCCAAAATATCGGACAGAAATCCGGCGGATAAGATATCCGAAGATCAAACCTGGATCAAAAAGAATAATGTCCCTTTCCAGACCGGCGGGCATACGAGGGATTTTATCCAGGACAGCGACCTTGTCGTCATCAGCCCCGGAGTGAGGATCGATGCGGAACCTGTCCGTTGGGCTAAAGAGAAGAATATTCCCGCGATGGGGGAGATTGAGTTTGCCTCCCGCTTTTGTAAGTCTCCCATCATTGCCGTTACCGGAAGCAATGGAAAGACCACCACGTCGACATTAATTAAGGAAATCCTTATCGGCGCAGGCCGCAAGGCGTGCCTCTGCGGGAATGTCGGTACGCCTTTTTCCGAGTTTGTCCTGACCGAACCCGCGCCTGATTTCTTTGTCCTTGAAATAAGTTCATTCCAGCTCGAGTCGATCGAGCATTTCCGTCCGCACATCGCTGTTTTTCTGAATTTTAATCAGAACCACCTGGACCGTCATAAGGACATGCAGGAATATTTTGAGGCCAAGAAACGCATTTTTGAGAACCAGACCAAAGAGGATTTTGCGGTCCTTAATGCCCGGGACCCGTGGGCCAAGAAAATTTCTCCGAAATCACAGGTCCGGCTCTTTAACCAAGCCGATCAGCCCGGCGCTCCTTTTAAAAACCCTAATCAGGCGGCTGTGGCCGCGGTTGCGGGGATCTTGGATATCGATCTAGGCGTCTGTCGCAAGGTCTTTGAACGTTTTAAAGGCGTGGAGCACCGCTTGGAACTCGTACGGACGATCGACGGTGTTGATTATATCAATGACTCCAAGGCCACGACGGCAGAAGCGGGCCGCTGGGCCATGGAGAATATCGAAAAACCCATCATTATGATCTGCGGGGGCAGGGACAAGCACATCGATTTTTCAGTCCTGGAAGATATCGTCTATAAAAAAGTAAAAAAGATGTTTATTGTCGGGGAATCCCGCGAGAAAATAAAAAAGTCTTTCGAAAAGATCATCCGGGTGGAGCTTTGCGACCGGCTGGAAGCGGCGGTGCAGAAGGCCAAAGAGTGTGCCCATCCGGGCGACTGTGTTTTGCTCAGTCCCATGTGCACGAGCTTTGACATGTTCAAGAACTTCGAGGAAAGAGGCCGCAACTTCAAGGAGATCGTCAAAAAATTATGAAAATGATGAAGCATATAAAATCGTTTTTTATCGCTTATTTTGCGCTGGCCGTTATTTTTTACACAGTTGACATGGCCGCCCAATCCAGCTTTGTAGACGGGACCCTTTTCCCCTTTATTGTGCTTAATGTGCTGTTGGTCGCCATCATGGTCCTTAGTTTTTACATTCTTCTGGAGCACAAGGCGATCGCGTTGCCATCGCCCTATGCGGCGGCAGCCGGCGGCCTGGTAGGGCTTTTGCATGGCATTGCACCCTACATGATTATAGGGACTTTTTGGGTCTGGAATTTGGCGACGTTTTCCGGATTCACGGCGCACGATAAAAAGATCCTCCTGCTCGGCCTGGTCAATCCGCTCGTCAATCTGAGCGACTTTATCTGCGACGGTTCGATTTATGCCGTCATTCTTTCAGGTATTCTTTTTTTTGTGATGGCCCGCCAGTCTAAACGGTGGGGCAAATGATGCGTGAGCTGCGGGTTTCCATAGCCACGATTGTCATTATTTTGATCTGTGTGGGTGTGGTGATGATCTACAGCTCTAGCGGGATCTATGCCCTGCAGGAGCTGGACGATAGCGCCTATTTCTTAAAACGACACGTGATCTTTCTTTGTATTGGTATCCTGTTGACTTTTGGCGTCATGATGCTGGATTACCGGGAATTACGCAAATGGGCGAAGCCCATGCTGATCTTTGCGGTCGTTATGCTGGCCCTAGTCCTGATCCCCGGCATCGGAAAGGCCAGTTATGGCGCCCGCCGGTGGTTCCAGGTGGGGCCGATCAATTTTCAGCCGTCGGAATTCGCTAAACTGGCTTTGTTGGTTTACACAGCCGATTTTCTGGCACGCAAGAAAAATAAGATAGGTAATTTTACTCAGGGATTTCTGCCTTTGATGCTGATTTTGGGCTTTATATGTCTGCTGGTCATCAGGCAGCCTGATTTTGGAAGTTCGGTCTTGATGGCGATGATCGTGCTGATCATGATGTTCATCGCCGGGGCCCGGCTTTGGCATATGGGGTTGGTCATTGTGGCAGCCCTGCCGGTCGTGTATTTGCTCATTGTCCGGGCGCCTTACCGTTTGGCGCGGATGATGGCCTTTATTAATCCTTGGGAAGACAGTCGCGGCATCGGTTTTCAGCTCGCCCAATCCCAGATCGCCTTTGGTTCCGGCGGGTTTTTGGGGGTAGGTTTGGGAAAGAGCATGCAGAAATTATTTTATCTCCCGGCCGCGCATACGGATTTTATTCTGTCGATCATCGGCGAAGAACTGGGATTTCTGGGTGCGTCCATGGTCATCGCGCTTTTTGTGCTTCTGATCTTTCAGGGAGCGAGGCTGGCCGCGCGCACGGCGGACCCCTTCGGGTACTTTCTGGGCATCGGCATCGTTGTTATGCTGGCGTTGCAGTCGGTGATCAATGTCGGCGTAAGCATAGGCGCGCTGCCCACCAAGGGCCTGCCGCTTCCTTTTATCAGTTACGGCGGTTCGGCACTTGTATTTAATTTGATCGCCATCGGTTTGCTGTTGAATATTTCGCGGACGCAGGATCTATGAAGATCGTTATCGCTACCGGCGGAACTGGCGGCCATATCATTCCGGCATTGAAGACCGCGGAGATGCTGCGGAGCAAGGGCCATGAAATATTGATCATGGGCTCATTCGGTTCTTGGAGCGAGCGGATTGTTCAAACAGGTTTTCCGGTCAAAGAACTGCAGGCGAAAGGGTTGACGTTCGCTTCATTTCGGCAAATATATGGGTCGGTCGTTGCCATGATCAAGGCCATAAGGCATGCCCTCACGGCCTTGAAAAAATTCAATCCTGATGCCGTGGCCGGCTTTGGGGGATATGGGGCTTTTCCGGTCGTCGCGGCGGCGGTAATGTCCCGTTATCCCACGCTTATCCATGAACAGAATGCGGTCCCCGGGCGGGCCAACCGGCTTCTGGCGCGTTTTGTTGACCGCGTGGCAGTCAGTTTTCCGATGAGCCGAAAGCATTTCAGGGCCGACAAAACGGTCTGGACAGGGTGTCCGGCCAACATTGAATCGCCATCCATGGACCGGAAAATGATCTTAGAGAAATTTAATCTCGAAGAAAACCGTACGACAATCCTGGTGCTGGGTGGAAGCCAGGGGAGCCACAGGATCAATGTGGTCGTTTTGGAAATGATGAAAAAATTGTGTCATGAGCGGCCCGTCCAGATTATCCATATTTCGGGGGCGGCCGACTTTGAACAGATGAAATCGGAATACGCAAAGTTGCCGCTACCTATCAGGGTATTTGATTTTTGTGACGAGATGCCGCTTGTTCTGCAGGTTGCGGATGTTGCCATTGCCCGCGCCGGGGCATTGACCGTGACGGAAACGGCCTTGGCGGGGATCCCCACGATCTTTATTCCGTATCCTTATGCGGGAGGGCATCAGAAGGAAAATGCGCTGGCCCTGATCGACGCCGGCGCGGCGAAGATGATCGAAGAACATGACCTTGATGCCGAAGTTTTGCGTCAGCGGTTGTTAAAGACGATCGAAACAGACCGTTCTCAGCTGAGGTTACGGCTGGAAGCGGTCGTTGTCCCCGGAGCCGCCCAGCGCTTGAGCCAGGAGATCATGGGATTAAGACGATGAAAATAAGGATATGGCCGATATTGCTGTTGACTTTTTTGCCCTGGACGAATGGTGGCGTGCTTTTTGCCCAGGCGGAAAGGTGGAAAGAACTGAAAAGTGAGCATTTTATCGTTTACTACCGTGAGGCCCCGTTTGATTTCGTGCAGAACGTTCAAAAGGCCGCCGAGCAATACTACCGCGAGATTAATGAGAATCTTGGTTTTGCCCGCTATGAAGGATGGAGTTATGACCGCCGGGCCAAAATATATATTTATAATGACCAGGAAGACTATGTCCAGAATGCCGGCGTGGCGCAGTGGTCGCATGGCGTGGCTTCCGCGCAGCGGCGGGAGATCCGCACTTTCCCGTCGGCCCACGGGTTTTTTGATTCCACGCTGCCGCATGAGTTGGGGCATATCGTGTTCCGGGAATTCATCGGCATGGATGTGTGGGTCCCTTCCTGGCTGGAGGAAGGGGTAGCCATGTATCAGGAGAAGGCCAGGCGATGGGGCGCCAACCGGGACGTTCAGCAAGCCATTAAGGCAGGGAAATTCATTTCACTAAGAGAGTTGATGCATATGCCTCTTTACAGCGACACTCCCCGTGAGACGGTCGAGCTTTTTTATGCGGAAGCGGCGAGCCTGACTTATTTTATGATCAGCGAACTGGGGAAATTCCGTTTTGTCAATTTCTGCCGGAAATTAAAGAATCGGAGCAGCTTTGAGAGTGCTTTACATGCGGCCTTTCCGCGCGTCAGGAACATTGACGATTTGAACAAAATGTGGATGGACTACTTAAGCCAATGAGCGAACGTTACCATTTTATAGGGATCGGCGGATCGGGTATGGGGCCGTTGGCCTTGCTGATGACGGCCAAAGGTTATCGCGTGAGCGGATCCGATCTTAAAGAGAACTGCCTGACCAGACAGCTTAAAGAGCGGGGGGCGGACATTTTTATCGGCCATCATGGTTCGCATGTGGAAGGGGCCGATTATGTCATCTACTCTTCCGCTGTCAAAGAAGACAATCCTGAAAGATTGGAGGCGGGAAAGCGGAAAATACCGGTCCTCCGGCGTGCCGAGCTCCTGGCGCAATTGATGAATAAGCAGACCGGCATTGCTGTGGCCGGAGCCCATGGGAAAACGACAACGACATCCATGATATCTAATCTGCTGGTCCAGGCGGGCTTGGACCCTACGACGGCTGTTGGGGGTATCGTCAACGGCGCCTATGGTTCTTCTCTCGGGGGCGGGAAATATTTTGTCGCGGAAATGGACGAAAGCGACGGCTCTTTCTGGTATTTTTTTCCATCCTACGCCGTCATCACCAACATTGATCTTGAGCATGTCGATTTCTATCAGAGTATGGATAACATCCTGAAAGGATATAAGCGTTTTATCGATCAGATGCCGAAAGATGCCAAGCTTTTTGTCTGCGGCGAGGATCGCCGCCTTGTGGCGTTGGCCAAAGAGAGCGGAAGACATTTCAGGACTTACGGCCTGGCCGCAAAGAACGATGTGTATGCCAAAGATATCGAAAGCACCTTTGCCGGTTCGAGTTTTGATTGCTATGTCGGGGATAAAAAGCTGGGGCGCGTGCAGTTGCGCGTGTTGGGCAGCCACAATGTCCTTAATGCGCTGGCCTGCATAGATGTTGGCCGCAGTCTGGGCATCCCGTGGGAAAAGATCGTACAGAGCATGAAGGATTTCACGGGGGTGCAGCGGCGGTTCCAGATCAAGGACGGAATCGACGGCATAATGGTCGTGGATGATTATGGCCATCATCCGACGGAAATGAAGGCGACGATAGCGACGGCCCGCTTATTCAACCCGAAACGGCTGGTCACTGTCTTTCAGCCGCACCGCTACAGCCGGACAAAATTTTTATTCGATGAATTCGTAGAGGCCCTGGCGCTGACCGATTATCTTCTCCTGACCGACATCTACGCGGCGAGTGAAAAAGCGACCGAAGGGATTTCTTCAGAAAAATTATGGGAAAAGTTCAGGTCCAGCCACGCCATAGCAGGGGCTTATCGTAAAAAAGAAGATATCTTGCCGCATCTGTTCAAGATCGCCTCGCCCGGCGACATGATCCTGTTTTTGGGCGCAGGCGACATCAGTCTTTTATCGGACCAGTTCATCAAAGAATGGAAACAGAAAGAAGTTGTTAAATAGTTTATGGCCAATATGTGCACTTCATTAGGACGTATCGGGGTTTTGATGGGCGGGCCTTCGTCGGAAAGGGATATTTCCCTTAAGTCCGGCCGGGCGGTCTTTGAGGCCCTTAAAGGGGCCGGTTGCGATGCGGTGGCTCTTGAGATTTCTTCCGCCGATGAACAGGAACTTGTTAAGCTCCTTAAATCTTCCGGGATCCAGGTCGCTTTTATTGCGCTGCACGGACGTTTCGGCGAGGACGGCGCCGTTCAGGGCATTTTAGAGAAAGCAGGGGTTCCTTATACAGGGTCGGGTGTTGAGGCGAGCCGGATCGCCATCAATAAGATCTCCACACAGCAACTGTTAAAAGAAAGAGGGATCCCGGTCCCGCGTTTTATCATCCTCAAAAAGGGACAAAAAATAGACGCAAAAGAGATTTTTTCCGCGCTGGGAGGGCCGCCGGTGGTGGTCAAGCCCGAGGCCGAAGGGTCCAGTATCGGCATTAGTTTTGTGCAGGAAGCAGAGGATTTACCCAAGGCTGTCGATGAGGCTTTAAAATACAGCCCATCCGCGTTGGTAGAGCAGCGCATTCGCGGGAGGGAGTTGACCGTCGGTGTTCTGGGAAACAGGGCCTTGCCGATCGTTGAGATCCGGACCAAAGAAAAATTTTTCGATTACACCGCCAAATACCAAAAAGGCCTGACGGAATATTTGGTGCCCGCGCCTTTGCCGGAGAATACAGCGGCTGGATTGCAGGGCATCGCCTTGAAGGCCTACCGGGCCGTCGGCTGCCGTCATTTGGCGCGCATTGATATCATGCTGGATGAGAACGAACAGCCTTTTGTTCTGGAGATCAATACCATCCCGGGATTTACGGAAACGAGTCTTTTGCCGAAGGCGGCAAAGCAGGAAGGGGTAGATTTTGCGCAATTATGCGTTCAATTGGTGAAAATGGCTTATGAAAAATAAAAAAAGGATCAAAAGAGAACGCCGGCAGCCTGTGCCGCATCTGCGGTATGTGGTCATTCTTGTCCTTCTGGGGCTCATTATCGTCATGGGCGGACGGCAGATCACCGATCACATCAAACGCTCACGCCTTTTCGCGATCAAGACCGTTGCCGTCGAGCCTTCGGGAGAGTTCGCGGCTAAGGATTTTATGTATCTGAAGGGGAAGAACATTTTTGACGTCGATCCCGAGAGCGTGCAGGCGCGCTTGGGCCGGCAGTACCCGCAGATCGCTTACCTAAAAGTTTCCAAGCGTTTTCCCGACACCCTGGTCGTGACCGCGAAAAAACGCAATCCCTTTGCCCAGGTGCAGGTACGTCATCGCCGTGTGGTCATTGACAGTGATGGTGTTGTGGTGGCCGATGCCGGGGCGGCCGACGACCATCTTCCCTTTATTAAGGGTGTCCGGGTCGAGCAAAAGACCAAGATCGGAGCACCGCTGACGGCCAAGAACCTTTATGCCGCCTTGACGATCATGAAGATATTTAAAGAAAGCCCGGTGCTGGCCGTTTATCCGATTGCCTCCGTGGACGTCGAGAATTTGTCAAAGATAAGCCTGAGTGTTGGAAATAATTTCCAGGTCATTTTAGACAGGGAGCACGTAAAACAAAAATTTAAAACGCTTGAACTTATGTTATCCCAAAGTAAAATTGATTTAGAAACCGTTAAGTACATCGATCTTAGGTTCAAAGAACCTGTTGTCGGGAAAAAGCGATAGAAAGGGCAGGCATGCTTAACCGCTTTATATCGGAAAGATTATTTTGCGGATTGGATGTGGGTTCGCAGCGTATCAAGGCGAGCCTGGTCAAGACGCGTAACGGCCATGGTGCCCAGCTGATCGATGTCTGTGAGCAGAAGACCAGCGGGTTCAAAGATTCTTCGGTGAGCGACCTGGCGGAGCTCACTGAGTCGGTCCACGCGACTATGCAGGGCTTGCTGAAGAAAACGCAAAGCAAGGTCAAGCAGGTGACCTTGGGTCTCGGCGGTGACCTTATTATGGTGCGGCGCAATGACTCCACTATTCCTCTCGTGGAGTGGGGCAACAAGATCATCACGCGTTTTGATCTGCGGAAAGTCAATCTGCAATCACGTTTATTAGGCGTCAAAATGGACGAGGAGATCATCCACGATGTGCCGCAGGTTTATACGGTGGATGATGTCAATGTGGCCGTCAATCCTTTGGGATTGTTCGGGCGCAAGATCGAGGTGGAGACTTTATTGATCGTGGCCAATGGAACGCGCCTGCACAATATCGTCAAGGCCGTTAACCAAGCGGGCTTCGAAG
>CAZCLW010000008.1:3783-61664 GCA_964499685.1 uncultured Planctomycetales bacterium | reverse complement strand
GTGGAAATAAAGGACTCACCCAAGCGCTCCATTGCCGGTCACATCGAGAGCCGTTATACGCTTATCAACGCCAAGCCTATCGAAGAGATGGCCGGCATTTTTACCATTCAAGATAATATCCTCGTGCTGGAATCGCTCCTGCTGGGATATGCCAAAATTGGCGGGCAGATCGGACTTAGCCGGCCTTTTCCGGTCGATGTAAGGATCAATTTGACCGACGTACCCATGGAGGACTTCTTGTGGTTTTGGACACACCGCGGCACGGAGCCCATCGGGATCGATTCATCAGGGTTTGTTTCCGGCACGATCGCGATAAGCGGCTCGCTTGACCGTCCCACCGTGCAGGGACAATTGACCAGTTATAACGGGCACGTGCAGGATCTGGCCTATGATTCCATTTTGATCAATCTGGAAGGTGTTTATCCCATCGTCAATCTTTATGATTCCATGATAACCGAGACCAGCGGTTTTACCTTTACAATTGACGGCAGCCTGAACCTTGAGGACATAGAAAACTTTCCCAAGCAGCTGACCGCTCTGACCAAGGCGCCCTTGGCGACACAGGACCCGTCAAAACTGGAATGGACGCTCAAGCGTATCCAAAAAGAAAAAAGCGGGGCAACGACCGAGGTCAAATATATGATGCGGAAGGATAAATTGGGAGAGACCAGCGGCAGTGGTTCATCCGATATGTTCGGGATCGAACGCCGCATAGGTTTTTAAATTCATGTCATTGAAGACAAAAACAGTTTATATTTGCCAGAATTGCGGGGCGCAATATCCGCGCTGGGTCGGTAAATGCGCCGAATGCGAAAGCTGGAATTCGCTCGTCGAAGAGATCGTCTCCGCGCAGGGCGGTTCCGCTGCCGCGCCTAAAACCGCCCTCAGCCAGGAACGTCCTGTCCTGCTCGCCGATGTGTCCGTCGAAGCCAAGGCGCGCTTTACGACAGGGATCCTGGAATTTGACCGCGTCATGGGGGGAGGCATTATTCCCGGTTCTGTGACGCTGATCGGCGGCGACCCGGGCATCGGTAAATCCACGCTTTCGTTACAGATCGGTTGTGCTTTGAGTAACAACGGCCGCAAGGTCCTTTATATCAGCGGTGAAGAATCGGTCCAGCAGGCCAAGCTGCGCGCCGACCGCCTGACGCAGGATAAGCAAAAACAATTTTATATCGTCAATCAGCTGGAGCTGAGCGCCATTTCCAATTACATCGACTCGGTTAAGCCGGAGGTAGTGATCGTTGATTCCATCCAGGTCATTTTCCATCCGGAGATCGGTTCCAGTCCGGGCAGTGTCAGTCAAGTGCGCGAATGCGCCGCGTTCCTGACGCAAAAAGCAAAGAGCCTTGGGATAGCGATGTTCCTGATCGGCCATGTCACCAAAGAAGGGATGCTGGCGGGCCCCCGCGTTCTGGAACATATCGTCGACACGGTCCTATATTTTGAAGGTGAACGTTTTTCGACCTACCGGATCCTGCGCACGACCAAGAACCGCTTCGGTTCGACCAATGAAATAGGCGTCTTCGAAATGACCTCCGCCGGGCTGGCTGAAGTGTCCAATCCATCGAAGATCTTTCTGGCAGAACGTCCGCAGCAATCATCGGGTTCAGTCGTTGTTCCTATCATCGAGGGAACGCGGCCTTTGCTCGTTGAGATCCAGGGATTGGTGAGCCGTTCGAGTTTCGGCGTGGTCCGCCACAAGGCACAGGGCTTCGATGCCAACCGCCTGGCGCTTTTGGTCGCGGTCCTGGAAAAGCGTTTGAATCTGAATTTAATGGACAAGGATATTTTTCTGAACGTCGTCGGAGGGATACGGATCGTGGACCCGGCGGCGGACCTGGCTGTGATCGTGGCGGTTGCCTCGGCCTTGCTCGACCGGACCGTTCCGGCCGATACGGTCTTTTTAGGCGAGGTAGGGCTCTCGGCGGAAGTAAGGAGTGTGAGCCAGATTATGCCGCGTATCATCGAGGCCGAACGGCTGGGGTTCAAAAGATGCATCATCCCCAAAAACAACATTAATATCCAGCAAAACCTTCAGCAGCAGAAAATTGCGGTCGTCGGCGTTCAGACCGTCAAAGAAGCGGTGGACAACCTCTAACTTTTTGGGAGAACACATCTATGACTTTACTTTTTGTCCGTGGTTTCTTTTTGGCGATCAGTTTGATCGTGGGTTTTTATATAGGTTCCATTTCCCAGCAAGCCGTCCTGGGCGCGGTGATCGGTGCTCTCTGCGGTTTTCTTCTTATCATCGCCGAGAGGAATTTGCGCAGCGTTTCGGTGCGCGGCCTTTCCAGTATGGTCTTTGGGCTCTTACTGGGGCTGTTCATGGCCAAGCTGATCTCGGATATCCTTTCTTTGCTGCCGCTGGAAGAATATGAAAAAGCCATTTCGCGGGTCATCATCACGATCACATTTTCCTATCTGGGCGCGGTCATGGCCCTGCGCGGGAAGGACGAGTTTAATGTCATTATCCCGTATGTGCGTTTCAAACGCCAAGACATCCGGGAAGAAGTCATTTTGCTTGATACTAGCGCTATTATCGACGGGCGTATCGTGGATATTTACAAGACCAAATTGCTGGAAGGCCGGCTGATCGTGCCGCGCTTTGTCCTGTCGGAACTGCAAAGACTTGCCGATTCAAGCGAAGAGCTCAAGCGGCAAAAGGGACGCCGCGGCCTGGAGATATTAAAGGCCATGCAAAAGGACCCGGAGGTCGATGTGCGTATCCAGGAAGATGAGGCTTCGGGGGACGCCGGTGTCGATACGAAGCTGGTCCGCCTGGCCAAGGTGCTCGATGCCAAGATCTGCACGACCGACCATAATTTAACGCAGGTGATCCGGTTGGCGGGTTTGGAGGCCTTCAATATCAGCGATCTGGCCAATGCCCTCAGGATCGTCGTTGTCGCCGGCGAGGAGCTGGATATCCGGCTGGTCAAAGAAGGGAAAGAACACCATCAGGCCGTCGGGTATCTCGACGATGGGACCATGGTCGTTGTCGGCGAGGCCAGGAAGATGATCGGCCAGAGAGTGAAAGTGGTCGTCAATTCCGTGCTGCAGACCCAGGCGGGGCGCATGGTTTTTGCCAAATTAAGATAGCTTATGAAGATACAGGCTGTTATCCCCATGGCCGGCGAAGGCAAGAGGTTCAAGAACACGCTGCCCAAGCCGTTGGTCTCTTTGAACGGAAAACCTTTATTCCTGTATGCGTTGGAAGTTTTTGAGGCCAGCCCTTTGATAAAAAGTATTGTCGTTGTTGTGCCGCCGTCCCATTTAAAGGATTTTAAAGAGACGGTTTCCCGTCAGGGCCTGAAAAAGATAGCTCACATTGTTGCCGGCGGAAAGACCCGTCGGGACTCGGTGTTTAACGGTCTTAAGGTGCTGGATAAGGACACGGAAGCGGTGGTCGTTCACGACGGCGTGCGGCCGTTGGTAACGGGCGAACTCCTCGCTCAAGTGGTCGAACAGCTCAAGCGGCATCAGGCCGTCATTGTTGCGGTGCCGGTCAAACCCACCATCAAAAAGGTGGATCCCGGCAAAATGCAGGTCGCGGAAACGATCCAGCGGGAAAATGTCTGGGAAGTCCAAACGCCCCAGGCTTTTCATAAAGAAACACTTCTAAAGGCCCATCGGGAGGCCCAAGGGTCAGCAACGGACGATGCCGTGATGGTCGAAGCCCTGGGTGTTCCCGTTTCCGTCGTCATGGGCGATTACAGGAATTTAAAAATAACAACCCCTGAAGACCTGATCATGGCCCAGGCCTTGTTGTCTTCGGGAAAAAAGAAAAAGTAGATATGCCGTATCGTGTCGGAATCGGTTATGACGTGCACCGCCTGGTCAAGGGCCGGAAGCTGGTCTTGGGCGGAGTGGAGATCCCTCATTTCAAAGGGTTGGATGGTCATTCGGATGCGGATGTTGTGCTGCATGCAGTCTGCGATGCGCTTTTGGGCGGCTTGGGTAAAGGTGATATCGGCGAGCATTTTCCCAACACGGATAAAAAGTATAAGGACATTTCCAGCCTGAAACTGTTGGAGACGGTCCACCAGATGGTCAAAAAGGATGGTTATAGAGTGGAAAATGTCGATGTTGCCATCCTGGCGGAGGAGCCCCGGCTGAAGGATTTTAAAAAGCCCATGGGCGCCAAGATCGCTTCGGTTTTGGGGCTGGAAGCGGGGACGGTCAACGTCAAGGCGACCACTCAGGAGGGTTTGGGCTTCATCGGCAAAGGCGAGGGGATCGCGGCTTATGCCGTTGCCCTCCTGGCAAAATGAAGCTGGAAATCCGACGGTCAAAATTATAGAATAGGACATTCAGGGAATCTTTAATTCAGCAAAAGCAGGAGAACTTATGGAAGTGTTTTTCGGTTTTCTTATCGCTATCGGCCTTTTTGTGGTCGTGACCTTTGTTTTCTTTTTCGATGAGATCAAGGCGGCCCAGGACCGCGATCCGGCTGCGCGCGGCGTGCTGCAGGTAGCACTTCTTTATCCGGGCGTCCATGCCATCATGGCCTATCGTGTGTCTAATTTTCTCTGGCGGATCAAGATCCCCTTTTTTCCGCGGCTTATCTCGCAATTGGCGCGTTTTCTGACCGGCGTCGAGATCCATCCTGGCGCTGCGATCGGCCGGGGACTTTTCATCGATCACGGCATGGGGGTCGTCATCGGCGAGACCACCATTATCGGCAATAACGTCACCCTGTTCCAGGGCGTGACCCTCGGCGGGACCGGCAAGGAGACCGGAAAACGCCATCCCACGCTCAGAGATAATGTGGTCGTCGGCACCGGCGCCAAAATTCTGGGGAATATCGAAATCGGTTCCAACTCCTATGTGGGCGCCAACGCGGTCGTGATCAAGAATGTCCCGCCCAATTCCACCGTCGTCGGTGTCCCCGGACGCATCACCCGTCAGGACGGCCAGCGCCTCGATGCGACCATGGACCATGTCCATGTTTCCGATCCGATCATGCAGAACATGATCGAGCTGCTCAAGCGGATCAAGACCCTGGAAGATAAGCTCAACAATCCGAAATCCTAAACATGGGTATTTTTCTCTACAACACCCTCACCAAGCGTAAGGAAGAATTTGTCCCCTTAAAAGGCAAAGCCGTGAACATGTACACCTGCGGGGTCACGGTCTATGATGAGTGCCACATCGGGCATGCCCGCAGCCTCTATATTTTTGACGTGATCCGGCGATATTTGAAGTACCGCGGTTATGACGTGCATTTCGTCCGTAACATCACCGACATCGACGATAAGATCATCAATAAAGCCAGCGAGCAAAAAAAATCCAGCCGGGAGGTGGCGGAGAGCAATATCGCCTCTTACTACCGCGACATGGCCTCTCTGGGCGTGAATAAGGCCGATAAGGAACCGAAGGCGACAGAAGACATTGGCGATATGATCAAGCATATCCAGGGGCTCATCGACCGGGATTATGCCTATGTCGTCGACGGAAGCGTGTATTTTAATGTGCGCAAGTTCAAAGATTACGGAAAGCTGTCCGGCCAAAGCGTCGATCAGATGCTGGAGGCCGTCCGGATCGACAAGGACGAGAACAAAAAGGATGCCCTGGATTTCGCCCTCTGGAAGCGATCGAAAGAGAACGAACCGTCCTGGGAAAGCCCGTGGGGCTTCGGCCGGCCGGGCTGGCATATTGAATGCTCTTGCATGAGCATGAAGCACCTGAAGACCCAGACGCTCGACATCCACGCCGGCGGCCGCGACCTTGTCTTTCCGCACCATGAAAATGAGATCGCCCAGTCGGAAGCCCTGACCGAAAAACCCTTTGCGAAATACTGGTTGCATCACGGCCTCATCACGGTCAACGGCCAGAAGATGGCCAAATCGTTGGGGAATTTCGTGACCGTTCAAAAAGCCCTGGAGGGTTTCACCGCCGATGATATCAAGATATTTTTCTTGCAGTCGCATTACCGCAGCAATATCGATTTCAGTCTGGGCGAGATCGAAGAGGCGCATCAGGCCCTGCAGCGTTTCGATATTCTGTTCTGGAAAGCCTATGATCTTTTGAAGGATAAAAACGCGGTCAAGGAGGCCAAGGTCGATTTTATTGAGGACCATAAGGAAAAATTCATCCGGGCCATGGACGATGATTTCAACACACCCGCGGCGCTGGCCGCGCTTTTTGATCTCATCAATGCGACCAATAAATTCATCGACCGCGGGGCCAAAGAAAAGAATTACTTAGGTATCATTTATGCGGCGGTGGATGAGCTGGAAACGCTGGCGAAAGATGTCTTCGGCCTGTTCGGCCAGGAAAAGGACAGAGAGCTTTCCGCCGAACAGCAAAAATTCCTGGATGAGCGCGCCGAGGCGCGGGCCAAGAAGAATTTCAAACGCTCCGACGAATTGCGGGATATCCTCAAAAAACAGGGTATTGCCGTCGAGGACGGAAAACAGGGCCAGACCTGGAGATGGCTATGAAGGGCAAATTCATCACGTTCGAAGGCGCGGAAGGCTCCGGTAAAAGCACGCAGGCCAAGATGGTCTATCAATATCTTCGGCGCAAGAAGAAACCGGTCTTGTTCGTGTTTGAGCCGGGCGGGGTGAAGATCAGTCAGGCGGTGCGCCATATTCTTTTGGACGTGAAAAATAAGGCCATGAATAAAGAATGTGAGACGCTGCTGTACATGGCCGCGCGCGCCCAACTCGTCGAAGAAGTCATCAAACCGGCCTTGGATAAAGGAAAGATTGTTCTCTGCGACCGTTTTCTGGACTCAACGGTCGTTTATCAGGGTTATGGCTATGGCGTGGATATCCGGTTCATCAAAGAACTGGGCCGCTTCGTCACGCACGGGATCAGTCCCGATCAAACATTCTTGTTCGATATTGAGGTCAAAAAGGGGCTCTCGCGCAAAGGGAAGATCAAAGACCGCATTGAATTGCGTTCGGTTGCGTACCATAACCGCGTCCGTCGAGGTTATCTGACCTTAGCCCAAAAAGAACCGCGCCGGATCCAGGTCATAAAAGTGGACCGCACCAAAGAAGAGATCTTCGCGGTTGTGCGCCGCTCCATCGATAAATTGTTAAAGATAAAATAAAATGTCCGTCATCACCGTTCATAAGGAGATCTTGGACCGCTTTGCCGCGCGGTTAAAGCAAAAGCGGCTGGCCCATGCCTACATGTTCATTGGCCCTTCCGGAGTAGGGAAATTCGAGACCGCCCGGGAAATCGCCAAGACGGTCAACTGCGAAAGCGGGACGCTCCCCTGTGAGTGCATTTCCTGCCGGAGAATTGAAAGCGGCAGCCATCCGGACGTCAAGGTCCTTTCCTGTGGCCTGGGCGAGACCATCAAGATCGAAGAAATAAGAGACTTGATCGCCCAAGTCCAACTACGCCCTTTTGAGGCCCGGTACAAGGTCTTTATTATCCGTAACGCGGAAACGCTCACTCTGGAGGCGGCCAACGCGCTGCTGAAAACTTTGGAAGAGCCTTCGGCGACCAGCCTGCTTATCCTCACCACCTCGGTCCCGGAGAAGAATCTCGGTACGATCCGTTCCCGCTGCCAGCCGGTCTATTTCTTCCCGGCGGGCCGGGCAAAGCTTGCGAATTATCTCCAAAAGGACTATCATATAACAAACGAAGATGCCTTGTTTTTAAGCGCGTACGCCCAGGGATGCTGGGGTCAGGCGCGCGAGCTGCAGGAGAAGGGATTCCTGAAGCGCAAAAATGAGATCATCGATCAGATGGTCTTTGCGCCGCCGAGTGATCCGTATCTTAAAAAGATATTAAGCGACAAAGAGCAGACCCGCGAGGCGTTGTTCGTTCTGTGGAGCTGGTTCAGGGACAGCCTGCTGCTGCAGCAGGGCTCGGGCGCCGAAAGCGCCATCCATGCGGACCGGATCAAGGACCTTAACAAAACGGTTTCGCATTTTACTAACGAAGAAGTCAACGCGATCATCGACCAGATCGTCAAGACCATACAGTTGTTCAACGATAATCTGAACGTGAAGATCGCGTTGTTGCTGCTCAAGGAGAAAATATGGGTAAGATCGTTGAAGTGAAGTTAGGGGATTACCGTCCCGTGATCAAGGCGGATTTAAACGACATCGTCTGTAACCGGGACGATCATATCATTTTGGAAGTCGAGCGCGGCTCCGAGTTCGGACGCGTGGTCTCCGACGTGTCCAAGGCCTGCGAAGGAAAAATGGAGAACCTAGAAGGCAAAGTCCTGCGGCAGGCAACCGAAGGGGATCTTAAGCAGATCGCCAATAACCGCATGAAGGCCGAGGACGCCCTCAACCTCTGCGCGCAGAAAATCACGGACCGCAAGCTGGACATGCAGATCGTCAAGGCCGAATATTCGTTCGACAGCAGCAAGATCATCTTCTTCTTTACGGCCGAAGGCCGGATCGATTTTAGAGGCCTGGTCAAAGACCTGGCCAAGGTCTTCCGCGTACGCATCGAGCTCAAGCAGATCGGTGTGCGTGACAAGGCCAAGATCATCGGCGGTTATGGGGTCTGCGGCCGGGAACTCTGCTGCTCATCGTACATGAAAGGTTTCCATCAGCTCTCCATCAAAATGGCCAAGGAACAGAATCTGCCCCTTAATCCTTCCCGGATCTCGGGCGTATGCGGCCGCATCAAATGCTGCATGGCCTATGAGTTCACCGTGTACAAGGAATTTGCCAAGACGTTGCCGCATATCGGCGATAAGATCAATACTCCCGACGGCAAAGGGCGGGTGGTGGACGTCAATATCCTCAAACGCATCGTCAACGTCGATGTGGGCGAAGGGAAGATCGTCAAGCTTGTCTTTGCCCAAGGCCACGAAAATTAAGCCCTCAGGTCATGCCGAACAAATTCTACGTCACGACACCCATCTATTACGTCAATGATAAACCGCATATCGGCCATGCCTATACGACCATCCTGGCGGACGTGCTGGCACGTTACCACCGGGTGGCGGGCGACGATGTTTTTTTTCTGACCGGTGTCGATGAACACGGCCAGAAGGTCCAACAGGCGGCGGAAAAACACGGCGTTTCCCCCCAGACCCACTGCGATGAATTTGCCCCGCGCTTTGTGGAATTATGGAAAAAACTCAATATCAGCAACGACGATTTTATCCGCACGACCCAGGAGCGGCACAAAAAGATCGTCCAGGCGGTCTTGCAGAAATTGTATGAGGCCGGTGAGATCTATCCCGACGAGTATGAAGGCTGGTATTCGGTCGCGGAAGAACGCTTTATCACCGAGACCGAAAAAGAATCGGGTCAGTTCCGCGACGTCAAACGGCTCAAAGAGAAGAATTATTTCTTTAAGATGGGCAAGTATCAGCAGAAGCTCATCGAATACATCGAGAAGAACCCTGATTATATCCGCCCGGCCCACCGGCGTAACGAGATACTGGGGTTTTTAAAACAGCCGCTTTCGGATCTGTGCATTTCGCGGCCCAAGGCGCGCTTAAGCTGGGGGATCGAGATACCGTTCGATAAGGATTATGTCACCTATGTCTGGTTTGACGCGCTGATCAACTATGTCAGCGTGCCGGGTTATCTTTCCGACGATAAAAGATTCAATAAATGGTGGCCGGCGGACGTGCATCTGATCGGGAAAGATATCCTGACCACACATTCCGTCTATTGGTCGACCATGCTTATGGCCATGGGCGTTCCGCTGCCTAAGAGCATATTCGCTCACGGCTGGTGGCTGATCGGCGAGACCAAGATGAGCAAATCGCTAGGGAATGTGGTCAATCCACTGGACTTGGTTGATCAATACGGCGTGGATGCGGTGCGTTATTATCTGATGCGGGAGATGATCCTGGGCGATGATGCCAATTTCACGATCGAGAATTTTATCAAGCGGTATAACAGCGATCTGGCGAATGATTTCGGCAATCTGCTCAATCGCGTAAGTGGACTTATCTCCAAGAATTTTGAAGGGATTGTACCGGCCCTTAAAGGGCCCGATGCGGCCGCGCAGGAAATTGAAAAACAGGCCCAGGCGCTTCCGACCAAGGTCCGGGCCTTGATCAACGCGTTTAAGGTACAGGAAGCCATTGAAGAGATCATCGTTTTGGTGCGTGCGGTCAATAAATATATCGAAACACAGGCTCCCTGGAAAGTGGCAAAAGAGAATTTAGCGGCTGCCGGGAATATTCTTTATACAGCAACAGAAGGATTGCGCATTAGCGCGGTATTGCTATCGCCGGTCATGCCGGAGAAAACAGCCATAGTACTAGAGATCCTGGGCGCACAAGGGACCAGGCCGGAGTGGGGAAAGTTAAGGGCCGGGACGAAATTGAAAGCGCATGAAGCTTTATTTCCTCGTATCGAAGTGCCTGCCTCGCCGGCAGGCAGGGAGAAAAAATAATGGCTATCTCGACGATAAAATGGACTGACGGCTGCGCGCGGATCATCGACCAGCGTAAGCTTCCCAACAAGCTCGAATACATTTACTGCCGCGACGTCAAGACCATGTGGCATGCGATCAAGACCCTGGCAGTGCGCGGGGCACCGGCGATCGGGGTGGCTGCCGCTTACGGTGTTGTTCTGGGGTTAAAAGATTTTACCGGCAAAGACAAGCGCCGTTTCCTGCAGCAATTTGAGCGGGTTTCAAAATACATCGGCAGTTCACGCCCCACCGCGGTCAATCTTTTCAACGCTTTAGACCGGATGAAAGAAGTCGTGGAAGCCCATCGTCACTCTTCCGTTCCTGAACTTAAGAAATCGCTTAAAGAAGAGGCTGATGCGATTTATAACGAAGACCGGCGTGTCTGCCGCCTGATGGGTGATTTCGGCGCCAAACTCATCAAGTCCAGGCAGCAGATCATGACCGTCTGTAACGCCGGCGCTTTGGCCACCGTCGATTACGGCACGGCGCTGGGTGTTATGTACAGCGCGAAGAAGCAAGGAAAGAAATTCAAGGTCTTTGCCTGTGAAACGCGGCCGCTCCTTCAGGGCGCGCGGCTGACCACGTGGGAACTTTTGCGCGAAGGGATCGATACGACACTGATCTGCGACAACATGGCCGCGACCGTCATGCGGCAGGGAAAAGTCGATGCCATCTTTACCGGCGCGGACCGCATCGCCGCCAACGGGGATACCGCCAATAAGATCGGCACTTACAGCCTGGCGGTCTTGGCCAAGCATCATGGTATCCCGTTCTACATTGTGGCCCCGCGTTCGACCTTTGACCTTAATATCCGAAGCGGAAAAGAAATCCCTATCGAAGAGCGCTCTGCCGAGGAAGTGAAGAATTTTGCCAGCTTATCGACGGCCCCCTCCAAAGTGAAGGTTTACAATCCCGCTTTTGATGTCACTCATCATTCCCTGATCACGGCCATCATCACCGAGCATGGGATCATTTATCCGCCTTTTGCGCCGAACATCAAGCGCACCCTTGTTGACCATGGAAAAAAGAGCCAAAAACGTAAGTGATGCGGGCGAATTCGGCCTCATCGGATTGCTCCGACGGCAGCTTCACCGGTATAACAAAGTGATTGTCGGCATCGGTGACGACACCGCGGTCTTGCCGTACGACCGGCAACATTATCTTTTGTTCACGACGGACCTGATCGCGGAAGGCGTGCATTTTTTTCCTTCTGAGGACCCATTGGGCGTGGGTTACAAAGCATTAGGCTGCAACATCAGCGACATTGCGGCGATGGGTGGTAAGCCGACGTACGCGGTCGTTTCGCTTGCGCTCCCGGCCAAAACAAAGATAAGTTACGTCCGGGCGCTGTACAAAGGAATAGAAAAAGTTGGAAAGAAATTTTCTGTTTCGATCGTAGGCGGGGACACGGTCAGGGCGAATAAGGTGTCCGTCAATATCGCATTGTTAGGACTGGTTAAGAAAAACGAATATGTTCTGCGTTCCGGTGCCCGGCCAGGTGACACTATTTTTGTCAGCGGCGCGCTGGGCCGTTCTTTGGCAACAGGCAAGCATCTGTCATTTGTGCCTAGAGTGGCCGAAGCGCAGCTTCTGGTCAAACGGTTCAAGCCGACCGCGATGATCGATATCTCCGACGGATTGACGGCCGACCTGGGGCACATTTTGGAAGAAAGCCGGGTGGGCGCTGTCCTTTTTGAAGAGCTTATTCCTCGGAATAAGGGAACAACGCTCAGCAACGCCCTCTATGATGGCGAGGACTTTGAGTTGCTTTTTACGCTTTCGCCGTCGGATGTTCGGCGCGCACGGACAAGGGGATCGCGGTTTCCTTTTTATCCTATCGGTAAAATTGTCCCCGGAAAAGGGGCGCGGCTCGTTGGCCAAAACGGCAAAGTCCGTCCGTTGCTTCTGCGGGGTTACACACATTTTTAAAATGGATCCCTTTACCGTTACTTCCCACAGCGAAGAAGAAACATGGGCGCTGGCCAAACATCTGGCCGGGCACCTCAAGGCCGGTGACATCGTCTGTCTCTACGGGGACTTGGGCAGCGGAAAAACAACGTTCACGAAAGGCCTGGCGCAAGGACTAAAGATCAAGATGAACAAGGTCCATAGCCCGACGTTTACGCTGATGAATATCTATGAAGGAAAGCGGCCGCTCTACCACTTCGACCTTTACCGGATGGATGACATTAAAGAAATCCTTAACATCGGTTACGAGGAGTTCCTCTTCGGCGACGGGATCGCCGTCGTAGAGTGGGCCGACAAATTAAAGAGCCTGCTCCCGGAGGAATTTATGGAAGTACGGTTCAGTCACGCGGGAGAGAACGAGCGTACGATCACGCTCTGCCCTCATGGTGAACAATACAGCGTTCTTCTCGGGAAATTAAGATCATGAACTACCTAGCCATCGAGACCTCCACTAAACATTTCAGCCTTGCCGTCGCGCGCGGCGGAAAAGTCGTTACCGAGCGCAATGTCCTCAAGGACAAGATCCTCTCCTCCTCGATCGTTCCGGAAATCGAGCGCGCCCTCAAAAAAGCCAAGGTGCCTCTGGCCAAGATCGATGGATTCATCGTCGGATTGGGCCCAGGATCCTTTACTAGTCTGCGCGTAGGGCTTTCGACCGTCAAGGCCTTAAGCCTTGCCACGGGGAAACCCATCATCGGGATCCCGTCACTGGATACGATTGCCTACAATGTTCGCAAACAAGATACGGAGGACGTCTGTGTTGTCACGGACGCCCGCCGGCAAATGGTCTATTCAGCCCTTTACCGCCGCCAGAAGGGAAGTCTAAAAAGACAAAGTAAGTATTTACTAACCACCGCGGATAATGTATTACAAAAGATACAGGGCCGGACCGTTTTTACCGGCGATGCGGTGGACATCTTCCGCGCCAAGATAACGGCGCATAACGGCATCTGCGAAGATAAGAAGTATTGGCCGCCCCGGGCTAAATCCTTGTGGGAACTGGCCAAACCCCGCATCGAAAAAAGGCAGTTCGACGACATTGACCGTCTGTTGCCGTTGTATCTTTATCCGGAAGATTGTCAAGTCAAGCCTTAAAAGGATCCCGCAAGGCGGGGTCAGGTCCAGCGCTGAAATTTCACGACCATGCTCAACGATTCTCCCTTAACCTGGGCGGAGATAGACCTCAAAGCGATCGAGCATAATTATAAAGAACTGAAAAAGCTCGCCTATCAACAGAGACCTCCGCGTTCTAAAGCCCCCATCGGGCTGCTTGCGGTCATTAAGGCGGACGCCTACGGCCACGGCATGCTGCCTGTGGCCAATCTTTTGGACCGCCTGGGCGTTGAGTTTTTCGGCGTTTCCAACGTTGCCGAGGGCGTTGAATTGCGCACGCACGGCATCCTCAGCAAACCCATTTTATTGTTCGAAAGCACGATGGCCTCTTCTGTCGAGGAGATCATCGAATATAATCTCAGCCCGACGGTGTGCACATATGAATTCGCTCAGCGCCTCAACGAAAGGGCCGCGGTCAGGAACCGCCGTATCGACGTGCATGTCAAAGTCGACACCGGCATGGGCCGGCTCGGGATCTGGCACCGGGAAGCCAAGGAATTCATCAAAAAGATCATGGAGCTGCCGCAGTTGTCCATCAAAGGCCTTTACACTCATTTGGCTTCGGCGGACAAGCACCGCTCTTTCACGCAAAAACAGATCAAACTCCTTGCCGATATCGTCAAACAGCTCGACCGTCTGGGCTTGATCGTGCCCTACATCCATGCCGCCAACAGTATGGGTCTGGCCGGTTATAAGCACCGGATCCTTAATCTGGCGCGCGCCGGCCTTATGTTCTACGGCCTCTATCCCGACAAGTTTTTAAAAAGAAAAATAAAATTAAAGCCGGCCATGACGGTCAAATCCAAGGTCATATTCTTGAAAGATATCGGCCCGGGACGCAGCATCAGCTACGGCCGCACCTTTATCGCCAAAAAAAGGATGCGGGTCGCGACCATCCCCATCGGCTACAGCGACGGGTATTTTCGTTCCTTTTCGAACCAGGCAAGCGTCTTGATCGGCGGAAAAGTGTGCGACATCTTGGGCCGGGTGACCATGGACCAAGTCATCGTGGATGTTTCTAAAGTCAAGAATGTCCAATTGGGTGATGAGGTCGTTGTGATGGGGGCTCAAGGCAAGGAAGAGATCTCGGCCGATGATCTGGCCGAACTGGCCGATACCATCAATTATGAAGTCATCTGCAGCTTAGGTAATCGTCTGGGAAAAGTGTATAAGAATTAATGAGGGAATCCCGTGTCGCAAAAAGCGCTCGCGGGATTAATTCGGGCAGTGACTTCTGTTCATTGCATTCCAGAAGTTACGCACTCATTAATTAAATTTTACTTTGATGAAATACATCGCGAGGGCTATAAAGACCAGCGGTGTCATCCAGGCGGCGAGCATGGGCGGGAACAGTCCGCCTTTCCCCAAGGCCAATCCCACCGCGTTCGACACATAATACAAAAATCCGATGATAATGGCGATCCCCAGGGATGTAAAGGTCACGGCCTTACGCCGTCCGGTCATCATGGCAAAGGGAAGCCCGACGAGAATGAGGACAATGCTGCTCAAAGGGAGCGTGGTCTTCTGGTGCAGGTCAACACGCAGATTGTTGAGGGCCTTGACTGCCCCGCTGTTGGAGAACTTCTGGATATAGTCGTAGAGCTGTTCGATGTTCATCGAGGAAACATTGAGGTTCTGGCGCAGGAAATCCTGCGGCGTTTCCTTGATATCCATTAATTTCTCGTCATAAATCTTCACCTTGACGGGTACCCGCATGTCCGTTCCTTCGAACTCCGAAATGTGGCAGGTAAAAAATTTCCAGGCGATGCCCGCCCATTTTCCTTTGAGGGCCACGATCTTCTCGCGGATGTTCTGATTCTCGTCGTAACCGACAATGGTTATCCCTTCAAGCTCATACGTGTTGGGGTCAAAAGAATCGATGAAATAGAGGCGGTTCTTCAGCCCATAAAACGTCATGTTGGTTATTTTGGACCGGGCGCGGGCGCTGCGGCTGGCGCTCACGTTCATGTTCTCGTTTTTGATCTTGGACGAAAGGGCCTCGGCCTCGGGCACAACGTTTTCATTGAGCCAAAAGATCACGGCCGAAACGAATATCCCGAAGAATATCGCCGGTTTGGTGATGCGCCAGAAATTTAGCCCGCTGGTCCGTAGGGCGATGATCTCGTTATGGTGATTGAGCTGGCTGTAGGTGAACAGCGTCGCGATCAGGGCGGCGACCGACGAGGTCTGGACCAGGATAATGGGCAGGAACGTGGAATAATACTGGGCCAGGATATCAAGCGGGACCTGGCGCTCGATAAGGTCGTCCAGATTACTGGCGATGTCGATGAGGATATACAGAAAGGCAAAGATCAGAACACAGGAAAAAAACATCCTGATGATCGATTTGATGATATAGCGGTCTACGATACGCATGTCATGACCTGCATAGTTTAACGTTCAGCCCCAGGGCCAAGGTGCCGGCCAGGATATTCGGGACCCACATGATAAGGGCGGCCGGGGCGAGGTTCTTGATCCCGACCGCTTCACACCCCATGGAGATAAGGTAGTACAGTGCCGCGCACAAAACCGCCAGGATCACGTTAGCCGCCTTTTCCCGGCGGTGCGTGATGATGGCGATCGGCAGCCCTAAAAGAATGAAGATCAGCGCCGAGAATGACCAGCTTATTTTACGGTGGAACTCCGTATCCAACCGGGCGGTGTCCTCGACCCGGAGTTCTTCCAGGCGCGCCTTTTCTTCGCGCAGTTCGCGCAGGGTCATGCTGCGGGGTTTTTTCTCGATCTCTTTGCTCTTCTCCGAAAGGTCCAGGGTCATAAAATAATTCTGAAAATTCAATTTATAAAAACTTTCCGGGTTTTTGAGATTAGGCTCGTCGGAAGTGCCGTCGATGAGCTTTAGTTTTATCTGGTCTTTTCCGGGAACCGCTGTGAACTCGCCGCGTTTGGCGATGATGGTGCGGGTCGGTTTCCCATCAGGCTGCGGCTGATAGATCGTGACATTGTACATCTTGTTGCCTTCGATCTTATGGATAAAAAGGATCTGGTTCCGGAATGAATGGATGAAAAGTCCCGCTTCCAGAAGGGCGGTGGGGTTCTGGACACCGAGGTTCTTGAGCATCTTTTTTTGTTCATAATGCGCGTAAGGGATGATCTTTTCATTGAGGATGACGGAGATCAGGCTCAGGATAAGGCCGATAAAGATAAAAGGGATCAGGATCCTCTGCAGATGCACGCCGTTGGCGCGGATGGCCAGGATCTCATTGTCGAACGATAAGCGGCTAAAGGCCAGAATGACGCTGACCAGGCAGGCGATCGGCAAAGTGTAACCGAGAAGAACAGGAACATAGAGGATGAAAATCTTTCCGATAAGGCTCAGACTGACGCCTTTATTGATGACCAGATTGGCGAGCTGGACAAGGTTTCCGAGAAGAAAAATACAGGTCAAGACTCCCAGGGCCAGGAAGAAAGGGAAAATGCATTCTTTTAAAAGGTAGTTGCGTAATATGCGCATGGGTCCACTGATATCCGCGCTTCTATCGCGGTTTTTGTCCTTAGCTGGCGGAGGCCAGTGTCAGGACATCGACCCGCGCCGCCCCGGCTTCCTTTAAGAGACGGGCCGCTTCCGAGACGGTCGCGCCGGTCGTCATCAGATCATCGACGAGAAGCACGCGCCGTTTTGAAAATTGCAAAGGATGTTTTATTTTAAAGGCGTCGGAAATGTTTGTCCAGCGCTCTTTTTGGGAACGGCTGGCTTGGTAGGGCGTGTGGCGTATGCGCCGCAGACCTGTATTGAGCGGAGCGGCTGTTTGACGGGCGATCGCCTCGGCCAAAAGGTGTGCCTGGTTATAGCCGCGCTCACGCAAGCGGGCGGAATGCAGAGGAATGGGAACGACGTAATCGTACACGGAGAGGTCGATACGGTAGGCCTGCGTAAAATCCAAAATCAGCCGGCTGAATTCCCGGCGCAGGCCGATCTTCTGGCCGTATTTAAAAAGATGGATCAGGCGGCGGACCGCTTCGTTATAGAGGCAAATGCTCCAGGCCCGGTCGAAATACAACTCCTGACGCCGGCAGCGGGAGCATACCGTTTGACCGGCATCGCTAAGATTGGCAGAGCATTTTCCGCAAAAAGGCGGATGGTTAAGTTCGATCGTTTGAGTGCAAAAAGAGCACAGGCAGGCATGAAAGGGGGCGTCGGCGAGGCCCTTTTGGCAAAGAAGGCACACGGGAGGATAGATAAAATCAGAAATTCCGCGCCATAAACCCTTCAGCATGGCGCTATCCTAACACGACCGGTCTGAGCGTGTCAATTGCGGCCCGGCGGGGCGTTTTTTCAGCATAAATCAGCTTGAATGCGCGGGAGCGAGAACGTATAATAAACCATCGCTATCCTGAAACTATGAATAAGAATAATTCCTTTTTCTATCTTCGCATGGCTCTGACCGCAGGCGCTTTGGCCGTCAGCTTGGCCGTTGTCCCGCCTGGCTGGGCGTTTCTGTATCAGATCCCCATCCTGGATAAAAGCGCGATCATCCAATTGACCGATGAGGTGCTCCTTAATACCTACATCGACGTTCTGGTCGAAATGGAAGCAAGTCAGATGTTCCATCAGACTTCCGGATTCACCCCGCAGCAATACCAGAAACATAAAGATCTTTTGAAATACAAGATTTTTCTGTTTGAAGAAATTCAAAGAAGAAAATTGGATGTACCGGGCAGCCTTAAGGTAATTTCGCCGCCTGAGCCCAAAGAGGCAGGATCTTCCGCCGCAGCGCCGGCTGCGCCGACGCAGACCCAACCGAATTCAACGATCTTAATAAAGGAATAATTATTATGTGCCCAGCCGATGTTCAGCAGGACAGACAGCAGCTGCTTCATATCCTCAAGAAGAACGCATTTTTTAAGGAAAAAATAATCCTCTCCTCGGGCAAGGAAAGCGATTATTACATCGATGCCCGGCGGGTGACGCTTAGTGCCGAAGGCGCCTGTTTAAGTGCCAAATTGATCCTCGAGATGGTGAAGAATGAAAACGTCGCCGCTATCGGCGGCCCCACCCTGGGGGCGGACCCGCTGGTCGGCGCGATCGCTGTCTTAAGTTTTCAGGCCGGTAAACCGGTCAACACGTTCATTGTCCGCAAGGCTCCCAAGCCGCACGGAAAGCAGCAGCAGATCGAAGGCCCGCTGATTCCGGAAGGGAGTGAGGTCATTTTGATCGACGACGTGGCCACGACCGGAAAGGCGTTCCTGGAGTCCATCGAAGTCCTGAAAAAGTATAATATCCGTGTAAAAAGAGCCGTGTGCGTCATTGACCGCAATGAAGGCGCGAAAGAGGCCCTGGCCAAGCAAGGATGCACCCTGTTGTCTCTCTTCAAGGCTTCTGACTTCCTTAGTTGATCCTTATGACTGAACTTATTTTGGCTTCCACTTCACCTCAGCGGCGGAATTTGTTCCGTCAGTGCGGCCTGCGTTTTAAAATCGTTCCCAGCCGCGTGGAAGAGGTGCATAAGCTTCGCGCGTCCTGTTCGGCGCTGGTCAAGCACAACGCCCTCCTTAAAGCGAAGGATGTCGCCCAGAGGGTCAAGCGCGGCATTGTCGTCGGGGCCGATACGCTTGTTTATAGCGGGCACCGGCAGGTTATCGGTAAGCCGCGTGATTTACGTGAGGCCAAAAAGACCCTGCAGGTGCTTTTTTCGCGGCCGCATTGGGTCTACACGGGCCTGGCCGTCATCGACGCCGCCACCGGGAAAACGGCCGTCGATTATGAAAAGACCAAGGTTTTCATGAACCGCCTTTCGAACAAAGAGATCGACCGTTATCACGCCAAGATGTTTCCGTTGGACAAGGCCGGAGGGTTTGATATCGAAGGCCATGGCGCTTTGTTCATCCGCCGCATTGAAGGATGTTACACGAATGTTATCGGCCTCCCCATGGCCAAGCTCCGTGAAATATTAAAAAAATTCGATATTTATGTATTCTAAGAACATTTACCGCTTAAGAAATTTTTTCTCCATCGGTTGCCTGCTTATTTTCTGCGGCTGCACCTCTCAATACAACTTGGCTACCCGGCAAGAAGAGACTTTATTGCATGGAACTGAGAAGGAGATCAAAATAGGCGAGGGCGTGGCGCAGCAGATCGAGACGCATTACACGATCAGCAGCAATGTTGAGGATAATGAGCGTGTCCAGCGTGTCCTGGACCGCATCGTCGAGGTCTGTGACCGTCAGGAGCTGGTCTATGTCATCCGCGTTATCGATGAGGACACGGTGAACGCGGTCAGTCTTCCCGGCGGATATATTTACATTTTCAAAGGCCTGCTGGATAAGCTGGAGACCGATGATCAACTGGCCGGCGTCATTGCCCATGAGGTCGCGCATATCGCCGCCAAGCATGCGATGAAAAGATTGCAGGCCGCTTATGGTTACGCGCTGCTGGCGGTCGTTTCCGTCGCCTCCGGCGATGGTGATCTGGCGCAGGGAGCTCAGGTTGCGTATATGTCGGTCTTTTTGGCCCACTCCCGCGAGGATGAATTCCAATCCGATGAATTGGGCGTGAAATACATGAAAAAGGCAGGTTATGATCCCCAAGCCATGATCGAGGTCCTCACCATTCTGCGTGACAATGAAAAAAAAGAACCTTTGCGTGAATTAAGTTATTGGCGCACGCATCCGTACTTAGGGGAGCGGATCTCCTCGGCCAATAAGAATATCAGCGGAGAGCTCCACTTCCGCGATTACTTAAATTTGATGGGCAATGAATAACCTTTTGACCCAAAGGCCTTTTTTTGTGGGCATTTTCCTTTTACTGAGTGTCTCTGCTTGTCATATTTCCTCCGCGCAGGGCGACCAAGTGTGCTTGCGCGAAACTTGTTTTAACGTGGAAGTGGTGAGTAAAGGTCCGGAATTGAGCCGCGGCCTGCAATTCCGTCCTTCTTTGGCGCCCGATGCGGGAATGCTATTCGTATTTTCCGAGGACAGGCGGCATAGTTTCTGGATGAAGGATACGCTTATCCCGCTCGACATCATCTGGTTAAATGCTTCCCGGCAGGTCGTTTTTATTCAGCAGAACGCGCCGCCCTGTGAGGAAGATCCGTGCACGGTTTATACTTCACCGGTGAAAGCCGGCTATGTTCTGGAGCTGAATGCCGGCAAAACCGCCGAGATCGGCCTGAAAGAAGGGGACCGGTTGACGTTCCGGTTGAAAACAGCGCCGTCAGACCCTTAAAAAAATCTCATCATTGATTCATGGGGAAAAAATATATGTTATACTGAAACAAATATGACAGTTTTTAATTTTATCTTCGATTTCGGGCAGTATGCCCTCAATCCTTACGCGGTTGCGCCGTTTTTGGTGGCAACGCTTATCCTGATCTTCAGTATTTTCCTTTACAGCCTCGACCAGAAATCCCCTCTCAGCCAAGTCTTGCTCTATTTTTCTTTCGCCGCGGCCCTGTGGCTGTACAGCTGCGTGCTCCTATTGAGCACCAAATCCAGTCAATTGGCATTATTCTGGAGCCATTTTTTGTATCTGGGATTTATCTTTACTCCGCCGACGGTCTTTCATCTTTCCGTTGATCTGACCCGCCGTTACGCGGTCCAGCGGAATTATATGATCGCTTTTTATGTTCTGGCCGTGGGACTCATCCCCTTATGCCAGAGCCCGAATTTTTTTATCGATATCAAGAAGGATTTTTTCGGGTTTTATCCCACAGCCGGATTTCTCTATCCGGTCGTGCTCAGCTTTTTTGTTTTAGGTATCGTGGTCAGCCTCATCAATCTTCTCCACTATCATTTTGTCATCAACGACACGCTCGAGAAGAAAAGCCTGAAGCTTTTCATTTTCAGTTTCGTGGTGCTGTCCATGGCGGCCATGGATATCGCGGCCTGCGCACCCCAGGCTTATTTGTATCCGTCGGGATTTATCGGTTTTCTGGCCTTCATCATCGGCCTGACCTGTTTTAAGCTCATGTCCTATGCGAACACCATCCAGCGGCATGCCGAAAATTTGGAACGTCAGGTGGAGCTCAAGACCAAAGAGCTCTCTCACGTACTGCATGATCTGCGCACCACCCAGCTTAAACTGCTTGAGACCGGAAAGAAATCGGCCCTGGCGAGCTTAAGCGCCGGCATCCTGCATCAGATCAGTCAGCCGGTCACCGCCATCCACGGATTCACGCGTTTCCTGAAAAAAGAAATGAAGCCGGACGAACCGTTTTATAAACCTATCTGCCATATCGAAGAGCAGTCCGTCTACATCAAGCGCATGCTGGAGGACCTGACCAATCTCGTGCGCCATCGCGAGATCCAGAAAGAAAATGTGGACATCAATGTCGTGGTCAAGCGCGCGACCAATCTGCTCACCGACGAGCTGCGGATCCGCCGGGTGAGATGGGACCTGGCGTTGGCCGAAGGCCTGCCGCCCGTGTTTGCCGACAGTGTACTTCTGCAGCAGGTTTTCATGAATCTTTTGGTCAGTGCGCTCAACGCTTTTGAGAATATGCCGCGCGGCAGTGAACGCGCTCTCAAAGTCATCACGCGTCTGGATAACGCGCAGAAGGAGGTCGTTGTTTCCTTCGAAGACACCGCCCCTGAGCTTTCCGATGAAGAGCGGGCGGTCGCCGTGGAGCCGTTCTTTTCGACCCGGTCAAAGGCCTCGGGCGTGGGCGTGGCCCTGTGCCAGGACCTTTTGGCTGAACACGGCGGGCGCATGGAGATCGAGGGCCGGGGCGGGAAGGGGAATATCTTCCATTTGCGTTTTCCTGTAGCCGATAAATAGAAGTTATGGTTTCCCAGAAGTAATTTTTGAGGTATACTTATATTAACATGAATAAATTACGTATCCTGGTTGTAGACGACAAGAAAGTGATCGGCGATCTCTTCGATTTTACGCTCGGTTACGGCGGCCATATCATTACGATCGTCAATAGTGCCTTTGAGGCCCTGGAGGCGATCAAGAACCAAGATTTTGATATTGCCTTTGTCGATATCGTCATGCCTGAGCGCGACGGCGTGCAGTTGCTGGAGGACATCAAGAAGAACGCCCCGCGGCTTCCGGTGGTCATGATGAGCGGTTATTCGGTGGAGGATAAAAAGACCAAGGCCAAGGAATTGGGCGCGGTCACCTGCCTGAAAAAACCGTTCGAGATCGACGATGTCAAAAAGGTGATCAAGGCCACGCTGGGGCAGGAAGTTTAATACAAGTCACATGACACAGGTCACAAGTCACATGAATGCTTTACATGTGACATTTGACTTGTGACATGTGGCTTTTATTTTTTTGGTTTATAAAAATGGATGCTTTGGCCGAAAAAGGTTTCGGCTGTTTCCATGACCGTTTCGGTCAGGGTGGGATGAGGATGGATGGTTAATTTGATGTCCGCGGCCAGAGCGCCCATCTCGACCGCCAGAACGCCTTCGGCGATGAGTTCGCCCGCGCCTACCCCCACGATCGCCATTCCTAAAACCCGCTGCGACTGAGGATCGATGATGAGTTTGGTCAATCCGTCGGTACGATTAAGCGTTACCGCCCGTCCGGAAGCGCCCCAAGGATATTTCACCACTTCGATTTGGCGGTTCTCTTTTTTGGCTTCGTTTTCGGTCAAGCCGCACCAGGCGATCTCAGGGTCGGTGAAGACAACGGCCGGGATGGCGTTGGGTTCAAAGGCGACCTTGTGTCCGGCGATCGCTTCCACGGCGACCAATCCTTCATGGGTCGCTTTATGCGCCAGCATGGGTTCGCCGGCCACATCCCCGATCGCGTAAATTTTGGGATCGGTCGTCTGGCGCTGGCCGTTTATCGTAATAAATCCTTTTTCGTTGACCTTTACCTTGGTATTCTCAAGCCCTAAATTTTTGGAATTGGGTTTGCGGCCGATAGCGACCAAAACTTTATCGTATTCCTCGGTGGAGCTCTTTCCGCTGCCGTCTTCAAACGTGACCGCAATGCCGCTTTTGCTTTCTTCCATTTTAGTGACTTTCGTACTCACCTTGATTGCGCTGAATATTTTTTGCAGTCTTTTTTCCAGGACCATGGCGAGGTCCCTGTCCGCGCCCATGAGCAGATTGGGAAGCATTTCAACGACCGAGACCTTGCTGCCCAATGCCTGATAAACCGTGCCCAGTTCTAACCCGATGTATCCGCCGCCGATGACCAAAAGTTTTTCCGGGACATCGGCCAGGTCCAGCGCCGTCGTTGAGTCCAGTACGCGCGGCGACTTGGGGGCGAAGGGAAGGCTGATAGGGTAAGAGCCGGTCGCGATGACCGCATGGTCGAACGAAAGGGTCTGTTCGCCGCCGTCGGCCTTCTTGATCTTAAGCGAAGAGGAATTGATGAACGTGGCTTGGCCCTGGATCCAGTTGACCTTGCGCTGTTTGGAAAGCATGCCCGCCCCGCCGGTCAGTTTGGCCACAACCCCGTTTTTCCATTCTCTTAATTTATTGACGTCGATCTTGGGCTGGGCGAACTCAATGCCCATCTCTTTGGCTTCGCGCGCTTCCGAAAGGACCTTGGCCGCATGCAGCAGGGCTTTTGACGGGATGCATCCGCGGTAAACGCAGACGCCGCCGGGATTCTTCTCTGAATCCACGACTGCAACCTGCAGGCCTAAGTCAGCCGCGCGGAAAGCCGCGGCGTATCCTCCGGGACCGCCGCCGATAACGACTAGTTGTGTATGATTATTTGGCATAGCAAGGGGATCAGCTTCGTTCCAATTCCATCAAAAAGGGCTGCTGAATGGCATCGCAGATCCAGCGTAAAAATCTTGCCCCGTCCGCGCCGTCGATGACACGGTGATCGTAGGACAAGGAAAGGGGAAGCATGAGCCGCGGGATAAATTGATTGTCGATATAGGTCGGTTCCCATTGGGCGCGGGAAACGCCGAGGATGGCGACTTCCGGCCAGTTAACGATAGGCGTGAACGATGTCCCGCCGATACCACCCAAATTGGTCAGGGTAAAACAGCCGCCCTGCATTTCTTCCAAGGATGTCTTTTTGTTGCGGGCCTTTTCGGCGATCTCATTCAATTCATCGGCGAGCTGTAAAATACTTTTCTTGTCGACATCGCGCACGACCGGGACGATAAGCCCGCGGTCCGTGTCCACGGCCACACCGATATGATAATATTTTTTGTAAACGACTTCGCTGGTACCCATGTCCACGCTGGTATTGAATTGCGGGAATGTTTTCAAGGCCGAGGCCATGACTTTCATGATAAACGGTGTGATCGTGACCTTTTTGTCTTTGGTCGAGATTTTCTTGCGCAAGCGTTCCAACTCCGTAATATCGGTCTTGTCGAATTGCGTGACATGCGGGATGGCGTTCCAGGAATGGCTTAAATGCTCCGCGGTTTTCCGGCGGATATTGTTCATAGGTTTACGTTCGACTGAGCCCCATTTGGCAAAATTAGGCAAGGGCGGCTGGGCCACACCTGCGCCGGCACCGCGGGCAACCGCGCCGGTGTTGAGGCGCTTGGCGAAAGCCTTGACATCATCGGTGGAGATGCGTCCGCCAGGACCTGAACCGGGGACCTGGGTGATATCAATACCGATCTCGCGGGCAAATTTACGTACCGAAGGCGGCGCCGGGACTTCTTTGGCGGCCGGGGCCACGGTCATCTGCGGAATGATCTGTGCATCCGGGGTGGCGATCGGCGGCTTGACGCGGTCCGGGTGTTCGGATTCAGCAGGTTTGGTTTTGGCCGGAGCTTCTGGTTTGGTTGGGGGCTTTGGCGTTTCTTTGGCGGCAGGTTTGGCCTCCGGCTTTGAAGGGGCCTCGGCTTTGGCGGCTGCGCCAGCCTCGATCTTCATCAGCGTCTGGCCGACTTTGATCTGGCTGTTCTCTTTGATCAAAATTTCTTTAATGACACCGTCGGCAGGAGAAGGGACCTCGATCGTCGCCTTGTCGGTCTCGATCTCCACGAGCGGCTGGTCCTTTTTGACCTGGTCGCCGGCCTTGACGTTGATCTTGACCGCTGTCCCGCCGGTGATGTTTTCGCCTAATTCAGGAAGTTTGAATTCGAGCATAATCAGTTAGTTTTAGGTTTCAAGTTTTAAGTGTCAAGTGGATTTGCTTTAAACCTGACACTTGAAGCTTGACACTATGATACCATCGGATTTAATTTATCCGGGTTGATATGCAGATCCTTCATCGCCCTGGAAAGCACGTCCTGTTTTACTTCGCCTTTACGGTGAAGCTCGACTAGTGTCGCGAAGGTGATGTGGCGTGCATCCACTTCAAAGAAATCACGTAAGGCTTTGCGGCTTTCGCTGCGGCCGAAACCGTCGGTCCCCAGAGAGAATAATCCCTGCGGTACCCATTTGGATATCCCATCGGGCAAGGCCTTCATATAATCGGAGGCGGCGATGAACACACCTTTTTCGTCCGCCACAGATTGCGTGATATAAGGGACTTTAGGTTTTTCCGTCGGATGGAACATGTTCCATCGTTCTATTTCCAAAGCTTCTTTACGCAATTGGTTGTAGCTGGTGACGCTCCAGACGTCGGTGGAGACGTTATATTTTTCTTCCAGGATCTTCTGCGCTTCGACGACCTGGTTCATGATCGCGCCGCTGCCGAACAGGTGGGCCTTTAATTTAGCGTCTTTTTTATCCGAGGCCTTGAATTTGTATATGCCCTTTAAGATGCCTTCCTTGACCCCTTCGGGCATGGGCGGCATGGCATAATTTTCATTGCCGATACTCAAGTAATAAAACACACTTTCCTGTTTTTCGTACATACGGTGAATACCGTCGCGGATAATGACAGCCAGTTCATATGCGAAGGCCGGATCGTAGGCCAGGCATGTGGGCACGGATGAAAAGAGAAGATGGCTGTGTCCGTCCTGATGCTGCAAGCCTTCTCCGTTTAGGGTCGTGCGTCCCGATGTGGCGCCGGCCATAAAACCGCGGCAGCGCATATCCGCAGCGGCCCAGATGAGGTCTCCCACGCGCTGCGGCCCGAACATCGAATAATAGGTATAAAACGGAATGGTGTTGATGCCTTGTGTGGAATAGGCGGTGCCGGCGGCAATGAAAGATGACATGGAACCGGCTTCGTTGATGCCTTCTTCCAGGATCTGTCCGTCCTTGGCTTCCTTATAATACAGCAGGCTGTCTTTGTCGACGGGTTCATAAAGCTGGCCGACATGGGAATAGATGCCGCATTGACGAAAGAGCGCTTCCATACCAAAGGTGCGGGCTTCGTCCGGAATGATCGGGACGATCAGTTTACCCACGCCCGGATCTTTGAGCAGTTTGGTCAGGATGCGGACATACGCCATGGTCGTGGAAACTTCCCGGCCTTCGGTACCGGCATAAAATTCTTCGAACAGTTCTTCCGAAGGGGTTTGAAGCGGTGTGCTGGTTTCAAAACGTTGAGGCAGATAACCGCCCAGGCTCTCGCGGCGTTCGCGCAGGTATTTCATTTCCGGCGAATCTTCCGGCGGACGGTAGAAGGGAGTGTCGACGACCTTGTCGTCCTGGATCGGGATGTTAAAGCGCGTACGGAATTCTTTCAGCTCGTCCTGATTGAGTTTTTTCTGCTGATGCGTGATATTCTTACCCTCGCCGCTTTCGCCCAGGCCGTAGCCTTTGATGGTCTTGGCCAGAATAACGGTGGGCGCGCCTTTGAAGGCCACGGCGGCTTTATAGGCGGCGTATACTTTTTCCGGATCATGGCCACCGCGCTTCATCTTTTGCAGTTCATCATCGGAAAGGTGGCGGACCATTTCCATTAATTTGGGATGGGCGCCGAAGAAATCCTCGCGGATATAATCGCCCGGTGAGACGGAATATTTTTGGTACTGGCCGTCGACCACTTCGCCCATGCGTTTGGCGAGCAGGCCTTCGTTGTCTTTTTCCAAAAGCGGGTCCCAGTCGCTCCCCCAGATGACTTTGACGACGTTCCATTGCGCGCCGCGGAAAAGGGCTTCAAGTTCCTGGATGATCTTGCCGTTGCCGCGTACGGGTCCGTCGAGGCGCTGGAGGTTGCAGTTGATGACAAAGATAAGATTATCTAGCTTTTCGCGCGAGGCAAGATGAATGGCGCCCAGGGTTTCGGGTTCATCGCATTCGCCGTCACCGATAAAGGCCCAGACTTTATGGTCGTCTTTGGGCTTCAATCCGCGGTCTTCGAGATAGCGGTTGAAACGGGCCAGGTAAATGGACATGATGGGCCCCAGGCCCATGGATACGGTCGGGAATTGCCAGAAGTTCGGCATGAGCCAGGGGTGCGGATATGAAGAAAGTCCGCCTTCAGGCTGCAGTTCACGGCGGAAGTTCTCCAGGTTCTTTTCGGTCAAACGCCCTTCCACGAAAGCGCGCGAATAAACACCGGGGGAAGCGTGCCCCTGGAAAAAGACAAAATCCCCGCAAAAATCATCGGTCCGGGCCCGGAAAAAGTGGTTAAACCCGATCTCAAAAAGGGTGGCGGAAGAGGCAAAGGTCGAGATATGACCGCCTATGCCGGCTTCAGCCTTATTGCCGCGGACCACCATGGCCATGGCGTTCCAGCGGACAATGCTTTTGATGCGCCGCTCGATCTCACGGTTTCCCGGGAAGGGGGGCTGCTTTTCAACCGGTATGGTATTGATATAAGGAGTGTTGGCGACAAAGGGAAGAGTGACGCCGGCCTCTTGGGCGCGGATCTGAAGCTGCTGGAGGATCTTTTGGGCCTGTTCATCGGTCCCATGCTTCAGGACGTAGTCCAATGAAGCGAGCCAGTCCCGGATCTCGACTTCATCGACCTGATAGGTCTTGCCGTTTACATTGCTTTCATCCATGGGGTAAATCCTTTTTTTGCTTCTTTTAAAATTGCCCTATTGTATTATGCGAAGAAAGGAACTGCAAGGACAAATATAAAATGGTGCGGAAGGAGAGACTCGAACTCTCAAGGCTTTCGCCATACGCTTCTGAGACGTACGCGTATACCAATTCCGCCACTTCCGCAGTTTACAATCGGTGTTTATTTAGATAGAACTAAGGAACCCTTTGAGTCAGGGACAGGCGAAAAGGGTTCCGCATTCCTTTAAGGAATACACAGTATACTAAAGAAAGCTTTGGGATGTCAATTTTATGTTATAATCTCACCCATCATGTACTGATTTTTCAATAAAGGTGTTAGAGGAAATCAGTACTATACTTATTTCATTCTAAAAAATTTCAGAGAAAAATAAGTATGTCGGCAACGATCGCCACGAACAAAAAAGCCTTCCGCGACTATTTCTTTACGGACCACTGGGAGTGCGGTATCGCCTTGACCGGCGGGGAGGTCAAATCCGTCCGTGCCGGGGAGGTCAACTTCAAAGACAGTTTTGCCCGCATGCAGGGCGAGGAACTGTATCTCTACAACCTCCATATCGCCCCTTATCTGCAGGCCGGCCTCATGAACGAAGACCCTGACCGGCCGCGCAAGCTCCTTTTGCATAAAAAGGAGATCCTGAAGATCATCGGCCTGGTCGCCCAGAAAAAGCTCATCCTTATCCCGACGAAGCTTTATTTCAATAAACGCGGGTTCGTGAAAGTCGAGATCGCTCTCGGTAAAGGCAAAAAGCAGTATGACCGGCGCGAAGACATCAAAAAACGCGACATCGAGCGCGGTCTGGACCGGGTCGTCAAACAGCGAAAATGATCCCCGAGCGTCTTTTCAAATCTTCCGTTTTCCCTTATGTTCTGATTTTAGCCCTGGCGCTGGTCTCCTACGGGAACGCGTTGGCGCACGAATTTTACCTGGATGAGGTCATGTTTTTCAATCCTAAGGACGGGATAGGTCTTTCCTCTGGGGCCTCGTTGATCCTTCAGGGTTTTCAGGGGATCTTCCGGCCGGCGGCCTTACTTTTGTATAAGCTCCTTCACATGGCCTTTGGTCAAAACCCCATTGGTTACCATGCGGCGAATTTGATCATGTTCATCGCCACCGGCTGGCTGTTCTTTTATATTTTACATAATTTATTGAACAATGAAAAGCTGGCCTTGCTGGCCGCCAGTCTTTACACGGTCCATCCGATCAATAATCTGCTGGTTAATTACAAGACGGGAAGCGGGCTGATACTTTTTATTTTGCTGATGCAATTGGGTACCGTGGCATGGATGCATTTTCTCCGGGAGAAAAAGTGGGAATGGTATTTTGTGTGCCTTCTTTTGTACGCTTTAAGTTTATTCAGTCACGAACTCAGCATCAGCCTGCCGTTGTATCTTATTTTGATCACCTATTTCTTTTATAGAGAAAAATGGGCCGCGGTCATCCGTTACATGCTGCCGTTCGCCACGGTCTTGCTGCTGTTTATCCTGCTCAGAAGCCAGATCGATCAGAGACCAATTGGTGCCTGGCTGGCGCTTCCCATAGGCTGGACGTCCTACGTGGCCGCGCTTTTTCCGTTGGCGTACTGGTACATCTCAAGATTGATCGTCCCCGTCGAGATTATCCTTGTTAACTGGACGGTGATCGCCGCGGACGGCTCTTTATTCATCTTGAATCTTATGTTTTGGCTGACGGTCTTTGTGTGTGTTTATTTATTCACGCGCTGGAAAAAAAGTGTTTTGTCTTTCGCACTTGGATTTTTTCTTACAGGGTTCATTTTTTATGTTCCGGCCAGCCTTGTGTACGCGCATTTGGGCGGCAAGGTCGTGATCATCGAACCCCATTGGTTTGCATTTGCTTCGATCGGTTTTTTTACGTTGACGGCTTATGGCCTCTTGTCGTTAAAGCCTAAAATACCGTCTAAAGCCTGGCGTGCAGGGCTTGCGCTCATTTTTCTTACCCTGATCCTGTTGGCGCGCCAGCACAACGCCTTTTGGAAAAATGAAAGGGCTTATTTGAATTTTTGGCTCAAGGCCAACCCCAAAGACATCACTGCGAGAAGCGCCTTGCGCGCGCTCGAAGAAAAGGGGCGCTAAAGGCACTTTCTTGTCATTTCGGCCATCATCCTTTATAATTATGTTTACCTATATATGGGGGTGATTGGTCTCGACTTGAGTTCTCAGTGTATAGGTCGCATGCCGAGGAAGCCTGGTTGGCCTCGTTAATCATCTAGGCACACATACACGCAAACGACACAACGTTAGCGCAAGCTGAAGAAATCGTGAATAACGTTTTCAACAGCGAACCAGCCATCGCCTAATAGCGCGATGCCGTCTTAGGGAGAGTTCCTGCGGCTCTTTAGGATGACCCTAGCAGGATAGCTCCACCGATCGCTTTCGTCGGCGGAGCGAAACTTAAGGAAGATAGTCCCGTTCACGTTTGTCTGTTTAAAGGAGCGGGATGAAATCAAAAACAGACTACGCATGTAGACGCTTATGCAATGGAGCCCAAGGACCCGGGTTCGATCCCCGGCACCTCCACCATTCTTTTTATCACAGTTTCCAACTGTTGCTAATTTTCTCTGGAAACTTGCAAAAACCCCCTGTTTTGAATAGGATTCACACAAATATGCCTCAGCACAAGCTGGGGCTTTTTTGTTTCATCTTTAGCAATTTTTCCTCATTTGTGGTGGTGCGGTGGTGGTGGAATTTCTTTCGACTGAGTAAATTTTTGCTTTGCACAAGGTATTAACTATGTCGGCAAATCTATCGGGCTGGCTAATCCACCGATAGGCATGTCGATAAACGATATAGAGCAGCCAAATTAAAATGGGTCTCAAAAGGACTCTCTTGTATATCGCTATATCCAAAAGTAAATATGAATTTCCCCCGAAGAATAAAGATTGGTGAAGACTTAGAACCCAGAATCAATGACCCCAAAGTCATCGCGTTAGAGAATTGGATTTCTTCCTTTGATTGGGATTTATGGATAACATTCACCTTTCGAAAAGTTACATTTCTTCCAACTGCAGTCAGAGATTTAAAGCGTTTCATTAAATACCACCTTCCCAAAGAAAGAAATAAAACCTCTGACCCTGTCAGAGTATTTGTGGTTTTTGAGGGCCAAGACCCACGAAATGGCGTCCATATTCATCTTCTAACTAGCGGAATAAAACCAGAAGGTTGTTCAATAATTCAGGATAAATGGTACCGAATGTTCGGAAGAGCAGAAGTTGAACCATATCAAAAAGAGTCGAGCGGTAGCTGGTATCTTGCCAGCAAGTACATTAAGCCATCCTTTGTTAATTTTGATAAATATACTATTCGCCGAAGGTATCAATGAAAATGTCGACGAGTAAATTATTTGCTCAAAAATTTTTCTTGACGTCTAAAAAACGTGATGGTTTATCTATTAATCAAGGGGGCGGTCGGGGGAACGCTCCCTTGATATTACTAAACGAGGACTACGAAGAAATTACTATGCACAGCCAGATGATAAAAGATTTAGAGCAGGACACGATGAACGTTATTGCCTCGATGGAAAACAGAGGTTTAAACGTTGACCTAGTCGAGCTGGAAGTACTCATCAGGAAAGTAGAATTTCATAAAGCAGAATTAGGACAGAATTTGTGTGAAGTATTAGGGATTTCAGACCAAATTAACTTCAATAGTTCCAAAGATGTTGCAGATATTTTGTTGTCAAAGTTAGCGGTTAAAGTTCAGAAAACTAAGTCAGGTCGTCCATCCACTTCAAGATATATCCTGCGTAACATTAATAATCCTGTTACTGATCAGATAACTAAATATCGGGAGTTAGAGGATTTACTCTCATCACTCAAGGCCATTCACAAGGCTACTAACAAAGATACTGGCAAGATATTCTGTCGCTATGTCGATACCTGTCCATCCGGTAGGCTCTATACCAAGAATTATTCTTTTCAATCCATCCCAGAACTGGCTAGAGATGTTATCCATGCTGATTCAGGCTGTTCTTTTGTTTTAGCGGACTATGATTCTTTCGAGCTAAGGATTCTGTCCGCTTTGGCCCACGACATTTACTTTAAAAATTGTTGGGCTACTGGTCTCGATCTTCACCGTAAAGTTGTGGCTGATATGAAAGGTATTCCATACCACTCTGTCACTGACAACCAAAGGAAGTTGGGTAAGGCTCTCAATTTTGGTCAATCATACGGTCAGGAAGCTGTTGGTCTTGCTCGGAAGCTTAACATCACAACTGGCGAAGCCCAAAAGTTAATGGACGCTTATAAGAAAAATATTCCTGAGATTGAACGTTACAAAATGGAACAGATTGAAAAGGCAAGGGTCTCTGGATATTCTGACACGTTCTATGGTCGTAGGCGGTTTCTTCTCGACATTAACTCTCCCAACATCTCAGCCAGTAAGAAAGCAGAACGCAGGGTCGTCAATCACCAGATTCAGGGAACCGCAGCTGATATTGTTAAGTTTGCCATGGTTGGTCTTCATCAAGCAGGGTTTATTATCAATACGATGTTGCACGACGGTATTCTGTTCACTGTCTCAGATAATCTGTTGGAGCAAAGCAAGGCTCAGATTAGAGCTATCATGGAGATGGAGATCAACGGTCTCAAGTTTCCTGTTACTATCCGTTCAGGCAAGACATGGAAGGAATGCTATTAGGGTTTGTGCAAGACTAACTGAATAGCCTCTGAACTTCGTAGTTTGACTTAGTAGCCACGTTCAATAATTAGCAAAGGATTTTCCCTTTTTAATTTCTGAAATTTCAATGTTGAGGCTACTAGAGGGTTATCGTTCTGATTCTTTGAGAAGAGAACTGAGGGGCGTTTTTAAAGCGGATGCGATCTTAGTGGCAACAGTGAGGCTGATGTCAACCTTGCCGAGTTCTATATCGCTGACGTAAGTCCTATGGATACCAGCCTTCTCGGCAAATTCTTCCTGAGAAAGATTGAGGTTGTGGCGTCGTCTGCGAACTATAAGTCCAAATTTCTCAGGAACAACTTTTATCTTGCCTTTACTGCTCATGGGATATACAATCCCACATTGTAGGCTATATATCTACAGACTATCGTCTACAAAATTTCATATTTAGACTAACCCTTTAATAGGAGAGTAATATGAAAAAATGTCCTTTCTGTGCAGAGGAAATTCAAGATGAGGCAATTTTCTGTAGACATTGTAAAAAGGATTTAAGCTCATCTCCATCGAAAGAAGAAGTACTGTATGAGGGTAAGGCATCTTGGAAGGGTTATGTGACCCCTCTTATATTGTGTATTCTTTTCATTCCAGTGTATGGGCTAGGATTGCTTTTTCTCATCGGCTTGGCGATTAATGTCAATACAGAAGATTATAAAATTACATCAAAAATAATTGATCGGACGACAGGCCTTCTAAGTCGAAATCACGAGACTTCTGATGTCTGGAGAATTAAAGATATCAACTTTAAGCAAGGTATTTGGGATCGAATATTTAAGACTGGAACAATCGCCGTAACTTCGCTGGATAAATCAGACCGCACCCTTAATCTGCAAGGCCTCCCCGAAGCAAAGAAAATCTATGAAAGATTGAAGGATTCTGCGTATCAACAAAGAGCAGAACGGAAGGTTACAAGCATAGAACTGTCTTCCTGAAAGATTTTACCCCAAGCACTCTCTCAGAGAGTAATTTACTAGGCGGATAATTAGACTTTCACTGTATGTGTGGTAAATATTGCCCTCGGGGTGATATTTGCTTGTTGTATTGATTTTGTATAATCTTAGAATTATAATCAGTTATAAATCAAATGAATACTGGGGTGAATGCAATGAGTAAACTAACAAGTACGAAAGACTTAATAATGGTTTTATTATATGCTCGCGGGCATAAAGGTAAAATCTGTGAACCTATACAGGACCGTACTCGATTAATGAAAATGGTTTTTCTTTTTGATAAGGAGATACGGAAGAAATTTAATCTAGGCCAAGCAGTTCCGGATGATATTTTTCCTAAATTTGACCCGCATGACTTTGGTCCATTTTCGGAGCAGGTGTATGTTGATTTGGAGTTTTTAGTCAATTTGAATTTTGTGACCGCCAAGAGTCTAGCCAATAGAAAACCAAGTCAAGAAGAAGAATCGGAATATAAGTATTGGCAGGCAAACTCAGGCGTCGTAGAGGCCGACAATCCTAAAATGGACTCTGTGGAATTTTCTTTGAGTCAAAAAGGAAAGAGTTTTGTTAAAGATAAACTTGTTGATACATTCAACTCAAGTCAATGGGAAATACTGGACAAATTTAAGGAGCGTTGTGCAGGTGTTTCTTTAACTGCCCTTTTAAAATACGTATACACAAAGTATCCAGAAACGACCGAGAAATCAAAGATAAGCGACAAAATTCTGAGGTCCTAATCATGGCTACTAAAACAACCGAAAAAAGAATAGTGAATGGAGCCTATAAGAAAATAAGACGAATGTCTTCTTTTTTGGTTTGTTGCGAAGTCCCTTTTCTTGGAAGGATGGTGGATTTAGTGTACATTAAGCATAAGTTTATCATAACAGTTGAATTCAAGATCAAAGATTGGCGTAGGGCGATAAAGCAATCATCTGATCATAGATTAGGTGCTGATTTTGCCTATATTTGCATGCCAAAACGAGAGATTACGCAAGAGATGAAAAGAGCGTTAAGTGAAGCAGGCGTAGGATTAAAATTTTATTCTGAAAAAGGTAGCTGGCCATTTGAAATCGCTTTAGAAGCTCCCAAATCTAGTGATACTTGGTCTACGGCTCGTTCTCATCTTAGAAAATATCTTAAAACAAATCAGAGGACATAGTTGAAAAAGCAAAGCTCTCTATCGGGTTCTCATTTAGTGCGTTTTGGCACAGCTGGAGATCAGGAATTTCTTTTGGGGGAGTTTCTTAGTACATATGACGATCTCATCATCAACGCTGGTATTTTAGCATATATGCGAGGTGCATTGGCTACCTTCTTGTCCATAAAAGCCAAAAATAAACCGTATTTTATCGACCCTCAAACACACGCCTTTCAGCATGATATAGCAAACATAACCGCTAAGTCCGGCATGAGATCCGGAAAAGTTAAATTATCTCTTCAGAAGTTAATCGATGTTTACGGAGAGCCTGTTTTAAGTAGTGTTGTGAAACAATCGAGGCCATTAGAACCAGCTGATTTTAGGAATAAGAAAATATTAAGTGATTTTTGTAAGAGGGTCTTGACTTTTCAGATGCGGGCAATATCGGATGAAATAAATAAATCAGATGCCACTCCATATTATCAATACTCTAATATAAAAACCCAATCAATCTTTACGCCTCTCATGTTGGTTGCTCCATATTTTTTCCTTCGACCTTCTAATGTCGCACAGTGGCTTGATATAAATATTAAATGTGCTAATGCTTCAAAAAGTATATCTAAAAAGTTTAATAAGAAATTAGCGCTTCAAATTACAATATCGCAAGACTTGCTGACAAGTCCAAGCAATCTGAGAACGTTGGTAAATGCATACAGTTCTACCAGACCCGACTATTTTCTTATTTGGGTCGATTCTCTTGTAGAGCAAGAAGCCAATCAGAAAACTTTAGAAGCATTTATTCATTTCCTTCAGCATCTCGGCAGGGTGGCTCCCGTCATTAATTTATATGGTAGTTATTTTTCTGTAGCTTTAGGAAAAAGCGGAATTATCAAGAATTTGATAGGAGTCGCTCATAGTTTGGAATATGGAGAAACTCGAGGCGTTGTGCCTGTTGGCGGAGGATTCCCAACTGCAAAATTTTATTTTCCGTCTCTTCATGCAAGATTGTTGTATAGAGACGCTTTTAGAGCGATAAGAATTGTTGAAGGCAACAAAAATGTAGGTTCCTACTTTAAGAAAGTTTGCGATTGTAAGCAATGTAGAGCAGTAATAAGAACAGACCCCGAAGTTGATTTTGCAAAATACGGTATTACTGGAAACACTAAGAGTGGAAAATCGTACCCGTTGCCCGAAACAAAGAAATTAACAGTGTCACATTACATGTGGTCGAAACATAAAGAGTATCGACAGCCAATGACAAAGCAGAATATTCTAGACACGCTTGATGATACAATTCAGATTTTCGCCAACCATTCGAAGTCAATCAGTGTAGAGCATTGTCGGACTTGGTCGCGAATTATTCAAGGGCTCTGAAGGTAATGTTAAAGAATGAAAAAAACTATAACGTCAAAGACCGTATATATTTTAGGAGCTGGATTCTCAGTCGCTGGGGAGGTGCCGGTTCAGCGTCAGATTTTAAAGAAAGTTTTTGATTTAGACATCGATATCTTAAGTGGCCCAGATTTGGATTTGGTAACAAATGAGGTTTTACCAAATAAGCAGCTTGTAGAGAAATTTTTGAAAAGAATATTTACCTCCAATGCCACCCCACCGCTGGAAGATGTTTTTACCCTCTTGGATCAATCAATTGCAAAAAGAAATTATTGTTTAGGCGATACTTGGCGATCTTTAGATAATACTCGTGACGCCTTGAAGCGATTAATTTTAATTCTTTTTCATAATGCGATTAATAAATATGCTGAAAAGAAAGATGATTTTTACAGAAGATTTGCAGCTTATTTAATTATTGAGAGGATGAAGGCAGGGTTAAGAAAGGATCCATTCAGTATTATATCTTTAAACTGGGATTCGTTAGTTGAAAGTTCGATAGAACATTGTCTTGTTTCAGTCAATGGACATAGAAAGATAGGTGTCGATTTTTGTTGCTATTCTTCTAAAGTCGGCAAACGAGCAAAACATATTCCATCAATCTTGCAAAGAGCAAAACGGGTATATAATATCAAATTATTAAAATTGCATGGATCAACAAATTGGTTACTATGTCCCAATTGCGAAAAGTTATTTACAGGTCTCGGCTCAACTGAGAATGTGTGGGAATTATATGTAAAGAAGCGAATTTGTACACACTGCAATAAATTTAATAAAGATATGAAACCAATCCTTGAATCTTTCATTATAACGCCCACGTTTTTAAAAATATTTGATAATACTCATATTCAATCTGTATGGAACAATGCCTATGTAGAGTTATCCGAAGCCAATAAAATTGTGTTTATTGGTTACTCGTTGCCCGAGGCCGATTATCATTTTAGAACATTAGTGAGGAGAGCAGTTAATCCTGCTGTAGTAATTGATGTTGTCCTAAGAGGAAGCGATAGGCCTCCGCATAAGATCAGTGAAGATTTGAAAAGATGTTTTGCGGTGACTAGATATATTGACTTTTTCGGGAAGGACAGGATAAAGTTCCATTATGGAGGCGTAGAAAAATATTTTGATAATATACTTGGTGGCAAGTCGCTTAAAAGTCAGCTAAATCAAATTAGGAAGCTTATTTAATTATATTTACTAAAGATTTTTCTAAAAAACTTTTCCTTTTTTATATCTAAATGATTATCCCTCAGTAAGTTCCTACAATTTAGACCTTTGTTTCCGTCTTCCTTCCAAAGCCAATATTTGACACCTAGCTAAAATTATGGTTCTACTATTGTAGAAAGAGAGGTGTTATATGAATTCAAATGGTATCGTCGGATATTTGAGGGTTTCTACAGCAAATCAAGTTGAAAATGGGGACGGTCTGGAAATCCAGAAGCGTAAGATCATTGAATACTGTGAGGAGCATAAGTTAGAGGTTGAAGTATTTTATGAAGATCGGGGTATAAGTGGTGCGGTCAAAGATAGGCCCGGTCTCTTGGGGCTTCTTAAAGATTGTGAATCCGGTAAAGTCAAAAGAGTAATTGTTTATAAGCAGGACAGGCTAAGTCGAGAGTTGACTGTTGCCTTATGGATTGAAACTCAATTTAAGAAATATGATGTTGAGCTGCATTCTGTCTGCGACCCTGACTATGATATGGAAGATCCTTTGCAGAAAGCTTTTAAGCGTATTGCCGACATCTTCGCAGAGCTTGAAAAAGATGTAATTGCCTCTAGGCTGAAAGAAGGGCGAATTAATAATGCTAAGAATGGGGAGCGAGGTTCTGGTCCCATTCCTTTTGGATATCGAAAACTAGATGATGTGTTGATTCCTGATGAGAATGAATCCAATTGGGTTGATAAAATCTTTAGGTGGAGATCAAAAGGTTTTAGTTATACAAGAATTATTAAATCTCTAAATCGTCATGGTGTTGTCTCCAAGAGGGGAAAGCAGTTCTCAATCGACTCCCTGAAGTATTTGTTGGGCAATAGCCTGTATTGTGGTGAAAGTTCTTTTGGTGATATTTCAGTGAAAGGCGTTCACCAGCCACTTATCAGTAGGCGCCTGTTCTTAAGGGTTCAAAAATAAACTCTTGACATGTTATCATATATGCTTTAGATTCTCCATATAACTGCTATACGGAGAATATAAATGACAGAGACACCGCATCAAAAATTCAAGAGAGTTGCACCGAAACGTGTTGATCGACTTTTACATGAAATTCGTTTGATTGGCAACTTAGGAAACCGGAATCACTACGAGTATGGTCAGGACGAGATGGATAAAATCTTTACCGCAGTCGAAGAAGAATTAAAGATAGCAAAAAGTAGATTTTCAGTTAAGCGAACCGAAAAGTTTAAGTTGTAGTCTTAAATTATACAGACGTGTTTTCGAGGGAACACACTTATCAGGATTGGGAGTCCTGATTCAAAGGTGTTCCTTTTTATTTTATGGAGATAAGGGATGGATGGCGTAAGAAAAATTGCTAAAGGTGTTTACGAAATAAACTTTAGGCTTGGTAAAGGCATGAAGCGGTATCAGCGGCGCGTTAGGGCTCTTTCATTTCGAGAGGCTTACAATATTAAAATAAAGTTAATGGATGAATATTTATCAAGCTTCCAATCTAATAATCATAATAAGTTGAACGCTGACTTTAATGTTCTGAGGAACCAATTGATAAGAGATATGGAGTCAGACAGTCTGGCATATAAAACCCGAAATAGGAGTCGTAGCACATTTGACCTATTTTTTTTGACCTTTCTTCCATCAAGATATCCGATAATTAAAAGACTCACTGACCTCAGGCTAGAGTGTTTATACGAATACAAGAACTATGTAACGATGGATCTTAAAAGAATAGCCGGCTGGCGTTCAGAATTAGGAACGCTTAAAGCAATTATTCGACGTCTGGCGCGTTTGGGTTATTGTGAAAAGGGAATAACAGAATTCTTGGAAGATATTAAGAGACCAGAATATAGTAGCAAAAGTTTTACTCCTATAAGCAAAGAGGATAAAATAGCTTTACTAGATTTTGTTAAGGTGGATAGACCCTGCTATTTCGGTGTAACCTACTTTCTAATGAGGTTAGGCTGGCGAATAGAAGAAACCCTCAGTATCAAAAGATATAACATTGAGATGGAAGGGAAAGAGCCGATATCAATAAAACTGGAAGCAGCTATTAGAAAAAATAAGAAGGATTTTGTTTTAGAATCTATTGATGCAGACTTAGCCAAGGTAATTAAGGTTTTTTTAGCAGATGGTTCCGAAACCCAATGGCTTTTTTATAATTCTAAGCGCAACAAAATTAAAGCGGACCACTACAGGAACTACCTTGTTAGGATTAGTCAAGAAATCATCGACAGACGGATTACGCCTCACGACTTTAGAAGGTCTTTAGTAACCGAAGCAGCCCGAGACGGTTTAGCCCTAAAGGATGTTATGGGCATTACCGGCCACACTGATATCAATGTATTGCTCAAACATTACTCGTTTTCAACAGAAGTTGGTCGAAAGAAAGTTTTAGCCTCTACTAGAATATAAAAGGAATGCGATGACAAGCCAGAATAAAATTAGTCAAGAACATGACGAAGAATTCTATCTTAAGAATTTTTTGTCATTAATCAATTGGAACGATTCCAGTATTGCCAGAGGAGATGATCCTCCAGACTATATTATTGTTTCTCCACAAAAGAAAAAGATAGCCACCGAAATAACAGAATTTCACTCTGATGCTACAGGTGAAGGAGGAATTCCTCGTCGTAGTATTGAAGAAACTTGGAAGAAGCTTCAAGATGCTATTTCACAGGAACGTAAAGCTTATAATGAATTCGATGACATCGCTTGTTATCTTCGATTTAGTAAGCTCAAAGTGCCACCTAAAAGAGAACACCGGGAGTTTGCTAATCAATTGCTCTCATTTGTAAAAGAAAAATTAAAAGATGTTTCAGGGTTTCATCAAGATTTCGAGCCACCGGACAAGAGTTTATTGACAGAGTATTTAAAATTTGTGAGAATTGCCAAGGTTAATTGTTACTACACATGGGAGTGGAATCATTCAGGAGGAATGGTTGGTTTGAATGAGGTAGAGCTTATAAACATTGTAAAAGCAAAAAGTAAATCAGTAGGCGATGGGTATGATCAAACTTGGCTTTTAATCGTTAGCGGGCATACTATTTCACAAAATATGGGTATTGTTTATGTCGAAGATTTAAAGGGGTTTAACGAATTAAATGATGCCCTTTCGAAGAGTCAGTACGACGAAGTTTTCATATATCAATATATGCTGGATCGAGTGTTAGAATGGAGTAAGGATTATTCATTTAAGTGGTTAATTAAAGTCAAATCGAAGTTCGATAAGTAAATTGGTGGTGGAAATGGTGTTGGAATGTTTTATAATCTTTATAAGTGTTTACAGGGTAGATGTTTCTAACTATTGTTTTCTCTGCCCCCGGCACCTCCACCAATTAAAGACAACTCATCTAGATGAGTTGTCTTTTTTATTGTATTGTTGTCTCCTGCGATAAGCGCTACAATAAAATTTATGAATAAGAATGAGCAGAAAGCTAAAAATCAGCTTTCCGGTGAATTGGCATCGCTGCGGCTATATGTTGAAAACATTAAAGAGAGAAACAACTTCCTGTTTGACAGAAACCTTGCCTTTAGTGTGATCATTGGCTTGGACGGTAAGATCGAAAACGTCAATAAGGCATTTCTGGAGGAATTGGGTTATCGCAAGCATGAAGTTGTAAATAATTCGCTTATTAAATTTATTATTCCGGATAAACGGAAAGCGTTCTTGTCTCAGTTTGAGAAAGGTTTTGAAGGAGGGGAAACAGTTGATCTGGAAGTAGGTATTTATGCCAAAGATGGGTCGGTTAAAACCGTATTATTTTCATCCTCTCAGCTCCTGTTCCAAGAAGAGGGCAAGCCGCACTGCATCCTCGTGTCGGGTGTGGACATAACGGCTCGCAAAAAGGCCGAAAATGACCTCAAGGCCTTACATAAAGAATTGTCAAGTGAAGAACAAAAACTCGAACAGGTCCTCAATATTGATCAGCGCATCAGTTCCATCCTCGAATTGCATCATCTCATCGACTTTATCATTGAAAAGGTGGTTCAGATATTGGATGCCCAGCGCTGTTCATTGATGGTGTTGGATGATGACTCCAGGGAGCTTATTATAAAAGGGGCAAAAGGACTGGAGGAACACGTCGTCAGTCATACGCGTGTAAAACTTGGAGAATCAATTGCGGGGGTGGTGGCCAAGGATGGAAATCCGATGGTGGTGGCAAATATAGAGACCGAGCCGGGCATTGCCAGGAAGAGCAGGGCTTCTTATAAAAGCAAATCGTTCTTGAGCCTTCCGATTAAATTGCATAATAAGACCATCGGTGTTCTTAATGTAAATGATAAGGGTCCTCAGGGGGAGGATATTTTTACACAAAAGGATTCAAAAATTCTTGCCATGATCATTCAGCAGGCCGCTATTGCCATCGAGAATGCGAATTATTGTCGTGAACTGGAATACCTGTCCACAAAAGACTCGCTGACCGGGATCTACAATCATCGTTACTTTATGCAGACTTTAAAGCAGGAAGTCGACCGTTCTTTCAGGTATAACAGGCCGGCTTGTCTTTTAATGTTTGATATTGATGACTTTAAATCCTACAACGATGTCCATGGACATCTCGAAGGCGATAAGGTGCTCAAAAAGATCGCCATGATGGTCAGCCGCAGTTTACGCGAGGTTGATATATTCTGCCGTTATGCCGGAGATGAATTTGTTATCATTCTTCCCGAAACAAGTATATTGCAAGCAAAAGTGATAGCCGAGAAAATCAGGAAGGCTGTCTCGAATCTGAAATTAAAAAGGGTCATAACTATAAGCATGGGTATTTCGGCGCATCATAAGAATCTGGATGGGCGTGATTTTATTTTGAAGTCTGATCAGGCCCTTTATCAGGCAAAAAAAGAAGGCAAGAACGGGATATGCTGTCTTCCTTAGGCCCTTAACCCATTTTTAACCTCTTCTTAATTTAAAGAATAATATACTGAAATCATATTATTAAAATTGAACAAAGGAGGTCCATTATGGCCCATGAAAAATATCAGGAATGCATCGAGATCTGCAATGAATGTGCGATGGTGTGTGACCATTGCGCCGGCGAATGTCTCCATGAAAGCGATATCCAGTCCATGGTGAGGTGCGTCGAGCTTGATCGTGTCTGTGCCGATGCCTGCCGTGCCGCCGCGGCGGTCATGTCCAAGGGTTCGGAGTTCGCTCAAAAATACTGCGCTCTTTGCGCGGAAGTTTGCCAGGCCTGTGGTGAAGAATGCGAAAAGCACAAAAAAATGGAGCATTGCAAGGAATGTGCCGAGGCCTGTTTCGAATGCGCCGAGGCTTGCCGCGAAATGGCAGGCGCCGGAGTGCATTAGAAGAACGCCACGTGCGGTGTTTTTCAAAGAGCCCTGATAATGATTTTTCAGGGCTCTTTTTATTGAAAAAAAAATTCTTGACTCTCCATTATACTGGAGGGTTTATACTATGGTCAGGTTAAACAGCACCCAAAGTCTTAAAACCAAGGAGCGGACATGGAAGGACAAAGGATCTTTATAGGCGAACTAAGCAAGGCCACGGGGGTCCCGGTTAAGACGATCCGGTTTTATGAAGAGCTCCGGATCTTGAAGAGGCCGCGCAGGACCGAGACGGCATACCGGCTTTATTCCCAAGGTGATGTCGACAAACTTCTCTTTATCAAGAAGGCGAAAGAGCTGGGACTGACACTGGCCGATATCCGGCGGATCCTCGGCCGCAGCCGTCAGGGCATGGTCCCGACCTGTTGCCTGGTCCGGGAGCTCTTCAATCAAAAGATCGAAGAGTACGAGTTGAAGATCAGGGAAATGACCCTTCTCAAGAAGCGCCTGGAAGAAAAACTGCAGAGTTGGATCGGGCCGGGTGAAGCCAAGAAGATGGAATTCATCATTTGTCCTCAGATAGATGCGGATAAGGGAATAAAGAAAAAGAACAGGAACAAGACCGGAATAGGGGGAAGAAAATGAGAAAGATATTTTTAACGATTGTAGCTGCGGGGATTTTTGCCGTCACAGCCTATGCCCAGCATGAACATAGGCACCATATAAGCGATCCCTCCGGGGATGAACCAGAGCATGTCATGCAAGGCTTATATGGTCTGTACCCTGCAGCAAGAGAAGCGTCGGGGACAAGCTGGCAGCCGGATTCATCGCCGCACGAGGGGGTCCATTTTCAGGCGGGCGACTGGTCATGGATGGCGCACGGTTTTGTGACCGGCATTTATGATTACCAAGAGGGTGACCGCGGGGATGAGAAATTTTTCAGTTCCAATATGTTTATGCTCATGGGCCGGCGGCCGCTGGGAAAAGGCACGTGGGGCTTGCGCGGGATGTTTTCGCTAGAACCCATCACGATAGGAAAAAAAGGTTATCCGCTCTTACTGCAGACCGGTGAGACAGCGGATGGCCAGACTCCCTTGATCGACCGGCAGCATCCCCATGATTTTTTTATGGAATTGGCCACGAGTTACAGCCACCCCTTAAATGAGGACAGTTCCGTATTTGCCTACTTCGGGTTGCCCGGAGAGCCGGCTTTGGGGCCGCCGGCCTTCATGCACCGATTTTCTGGTATGGAAATTCCGGAAGCGCCGTTGTCTCACCACTGGCTCGATTCCACCCATATCACTTTCGGGGTCGCCACGCTCGGTTATGTATGGAGCAACGTCAAAGTGGAGGGGTCCGTGTTTCGCGGGCGTGAGCCCGATGAGAAGCGTTGGGACATTGAAGCGCCCGAATTCGATTCTTATTCAGGACGGCTGACATTCAATCCGTTCCCCAACTGGTCGCTGCAGGCGAGCTATGGGGATATAAAAAGCCCGGAGCAGCTTCATCCGCACGTTGACACCGAGCGTTTAAGTTTTTCGGCAACATATAATAAACCTCTTGAGTGGGGCAATTGGCAAACTACTTTCGCCTGGGGACAAAACAGCAATGATCCCGGAGCCATCCTGGATGCGTATTTATTAGAATCGGCATTGAATATCAATAAAACCCATACCCTTCTTGGCCGGATCGAACAGGTGGAAAAAAATGAACTTTTTACCGAGGAGCCTCTGGAGCATGAAATATTCGATGTCACCAAAGTTTCCCTCGGGTATATCTACGATTTTCCGGAAAAAAATAATATGCAGTGGGGTATCGGGGGGCTGGCGGGAATCCATTTCCTCCCGGACCGGTTGGAAGATTTTTATGGGGAGAACCCAATGTCTTATATGGCCTTTTTACGGTTAAAGATCTAATCAAAAGGAGATTGTCATGGCTAAAGACCCGATCTGCGGGATGAGCGTCGATGAGACAACAGCATTAAAAACGACCAGAGATGGAAAAGATTATTTCTTTTGCAGTGCGCATTGCCAAGAAAAATTCGAAAAACAAACGCCGCACGCAGGACATGATCATGCCGCGCCTAAATCGCATGCGGTAAAGGCAGAGAAAGATTCCTGCTGCGGGGGCGATCACAAACATCATGCGCCCTCAAAAAAAACTGAATCGGCCGGATCAGCCCAGCCCGGTCAGTATACCTGTCCGATGCATCCGGAAGTGGTGTCCGATAAGCCGGGGGACTGTCCCAAATGCGGCATGGCGCTGGAACCCGTCTTGCCGGCGGGGGGATCGCCTCAAGAAGACCATGAGGTTAAATTTTTCTCCCGGAAATTCTGGATCAGTGCGGTCCTGACCGTTCCGTTCCTCATTTTGATGCTTGATGAAATGACGGCCGGGTTCGATCTTCATGAGTTGATTCCATCCGGTATTTTGCGATGGGCCCAGTTGATCCTCGCGACACCGGTTGTTCTCTGGGGCGGATGGATCTTTTTTAAGCGGGGATGGAATTCGATCATTAATAAAAGTTTGAATATGTTTACGCTGATCTCCATCGGCGTGGGTACAGCGTACCTTTACAGCCTCTCGGGGGTCCTGCTCCCGGGGATTTTTCCCGAGTCGATCAAAGAACATGGAGAGGTTCCGCTTTACTTTGAGGCGGCCACGGTCATCACGGTCTTGGTGTTATTAGGCCAATTTTTAGAAGCCAAAGCGAGGGCCGGGACCGGTCAGGCGATCCGCGCGCTTTTAGGATTGGCGGCCAAAGAAGCACATTTGGTCAAAGAAGGGCAAGAGGAAGATGTCGCCGTTGAAAAAGTCATGAAAGGCGACCTGCTGCGCGTAAAGCCGGGCGAAAAGATCCCCCTGGACGGGATCATGCTCGAGGGGAAAAGTACTGTGGACGAGTCTATGATCTCCGGCGAGCCCATTCCGGTCCAGAAAAAGGAAGGGGACCGTGTGATCGGCGCGACGATCAATCAAACCGGCACCTTTGTGATGCGGGTGGAAAAAGTCGGCGCCGAAACCCTGCTTTCGCAGATCATTCACATGGTAGCGGAAGCCCAGCGCAGCCAGGCACCGATCCAGCGCATGGCGGATAAAGTTTCCGGAATTTTTGTCCCGGCCGTGCTTTTGATAGCGGTGCTGACCTTTATTGTTTGGATGTTTTGGGGTCCCGAACCGCGTTTAGGGTTTGCCTTGGTGAATGCGATCGCCGTCATCATCATCGCCTGTCCGTGTGCGCTGGGTTTAGCGACACCCATGTCGATCATGGTCGGTGTCGGGAAAGGCGCCCAGACAGGCATTCTGATCAAAAATGCGGAGGCGATCGAGCGGGCGGAACAAGTGACCTATCTTTTAACGGACAAGACAGGAACCCTGACAGAGGGCAAACCCAAAGTCGTGAGCTTCAGAACAGCTCCAGGAACAAACGAAAGCGACTTGTTGAAAATTGCCGCCTCGCTGGAACAAAGCAGCGAGCATCCTTTGGCTAAAGCCATTCTGGATTCGGCCAAGGATAAAAATATCCCGTTAGAAAAGGTCGAAAAATTTGAGTCGGTGACCGGCAGCGGCATTAAAGGGTTTATCCGCGGAAAGCCGGCATTATTAGGAAAAGAAAAGTTTTTAGCTGTCTCCGGCATAAAAATTTCCGAGGTGCTGCAAAAGGAAGCTAAAAATTTCCAGGAACAGGCGCAAACGGTCGTCTGGATCGCTTTAGACGGGAAAGAAGTGGGCCTCGTCGGGATTTCCGATCCGATCAAAGCAACCACGCCGCAAGCGATTGAAGAGCTGCATAAGATGGGATTAAAGATCGCTCTGCTCACCGGTGATAATAAGGCGACCGGCCACGCCGTTGCCCGGAAGCTTAATATCGATGAAGTTTACGCAGAACTCAATCCCAAAGACAAACAGGAAATTGTGCGCAAGCTGAGCGCCAATGGCGCGCGGGTCATGATGGCCGGGGACGGGATCAATGATGCGCCGGCCTTGGCGGCGGCGCATGTGGGTGTTGCCATGGGCACCGGGACGGATGTCGCCATTGAAAGCGCCTCCATGACGCTGGTTAAAGGCGACCTTAACGGTTTGGCCAATGCGATCCGATTGAGCCGCGCGGTCATGAAAAATATCCGGCAGAACCTTTTCTTCGCGTTTATCTATAATGCTTTGGGTGTGCCGATCGCGGCCGGCGTACTTTATCCATTCTTCGGTATACTTTTAAGCCCCATCATTGCCGGGGCCGCCATGAGCTTCAGTTCCGTTTCGGTCATTACCAATGCGCTGAGGCTGAAATATATAGAATTATAAGGTGGTTACCTCCGCCAAATTAAATGAGAAACCGCAAGTATTTTGCTTGCGGTTTTCTTTTTTATGGTACATTTTTAGTATTCCGATATTACGAAGTCTTCCGGGCACTAGTCATGACAAACCCACTTTTTAAATATGAGACCTGCAAGAAAGTGAATTGGGCGTTAGGTTTGATCGCCATAGGGGCTTTATTCTCCCTGATCACCCTGCGTGCCGGTGTCAACGTCACCGATGAAGACACCTGGTTCCACTTAAAGGCGGGAAAATATATTGCCCAAAACGGCATCCCGGAAACGGAAGTGTTTTCGTTTACAATGGAAGGGCAGCCTTGGGTTAACCATGAATGGTTATGGCAAACGGGGCTTAATGCCCTGAGGGATATTTTGGGCCACCGGAGCGTGGTGCTTCTGCAGATGATATTGGTGGTCTCTATTTTTGCCATCCTTCTGCTTCTTACATATAAACGGGAACGGATTTTTTTAGCGGTCCCGTTTCTTTTCCTGATCCTCATGGGGCACTCGGGCAAGTCCATGTTGCGGCCTGATGTGGTAAGCCTCTGGTTCACTGTAACATTTGTCGGCTTTTTATGGTTCGGTTTAAAAAAGACATGGACCGTTTACACTCTTTTTTTTCTGCAAGTCCTATGGACAAACATCCATGGGTTTTTTATTTTAGGGCCGCTATTGGTCTTGGTTCTATTGATATCGGAAGCGGTCAAGCGGCGTATTCCTTTGCCTTTTGAATGGAACGCCGCCGGACGGCTCTCCGACAAAGAATATGGCCGGCTCAAAATCGCCTTGGCGGTGGTCTTCCTGGCATGTTTTGTCAATCCGTACTTTGTCCAAGGATTCTGGTATCCTTTCCAAGTCATGCTGGAGGCGAATGAGAAGGCAAAATTCTTTTATTCTTTTGTAGGTGAGCTGCAGCCGCCCATCACATTCCGCTCGCTCTTTTTTTATCTTCATCCCGTCTACAAGCTGCTCATTGTCGTTTCTTTCGCGGGATTTCTCCTTAATTACCGGCGCATTGATCTGCGTATTTTGTTATTGTGGTCGCTGTTCCTGGCGTTTTCGCTGAAAGCAGCCCGCAATATATTGTTTTTTGAGTGCGCGGCGTATTTGTCGCTCATGGTCAATTTATCCGGAGTTCGCCTCCCGCCCGGCATCGTCAGTTCTAGGTTTTGGCAACGCGTTCAATGCGTCGTTCCTATTTTTGTGCACATCGGGATGGTCTTGATCGTTATCATTGCTGCCGGCTTGAAAATGAAACCGGAAGAGTATCTTGATCTGCATTCGCTGAAGATCAAGAGATCGTATGGCTACCTGTCGGATCAGCGGTTCGCGCATAAGGGTATGGATTTTCTAACGGACAATAGGATAAGCGGGAATTTTTTCAACAATTTGGCAGCGGGGCACCGCCTGATCGCGCATAATTATCCCGACATCAAAGTGTATATAGATGGAAGGACGGAAGTTTATGGTGCAGAATTTTTTAAGGCTTATCTCAATATCCTGAATACAAACGACCAGGAAAATTTTCGACGACAGGTTAACGCATATAATATCACCGGTGTTTTTTTAAGCATCATGGATACACCGGTCCCGGCCGATTTTTTAAGGGCCGTGTATGCGAACCCGGAATGGAAACTCGTTTATTTGGATTATGACGCCGTCATTTTTCTTAAAGATGTGCCTGAAAACAAGGCCGTCATAGAAAGCCATGAGCTGAACCTGGACCAATGGGTAACCAAGCCGGTCGATCCAAGATTATGGAATTATTCCGTCGTGGCCAAGGCCTATCGCGGCCGGGCGCAGACCTTAAAAGACCTGGGCTTTGGGGAAAAGGCCCAGAATGAATTGAATGAAGCTTTAAAAATAGAAGCTGTTGCCAGGGCGGCTCGAGAAGGTTGAAATGCATCGTAATATAAGAATTCTTTTAACCTGCTCAATTTTTATCCACGGCGGCATAAATTTATTAGCACCGATCTACGCTATTTTCATTAAAAATATCGGCGGGACGATCGTTGACGCCGGGGTAACGATCGGCTTTTACGCGATCTTAAAAGGCGTGCTTTATTTCGCTTTCCGGCAGTTAAAAGAGAGCAGGTTCAGTAAGCGGCTGATGATCGCCGCGGGCTATTTTATTTTCTTTTTAGGCTATGTGTCCTATATTTTTGCCCATAATGTCGTTCATGTGTTGATGATCCAAGGGCTATTGGCGCTGGGAGAGGTTGTGATCAATCCGTCTTGGAGCGCCGCGATCGCCACCGCCCTGACAAAAGGCAAGGAGAGGTCCATATATTCTGATTTTTATGGATATCGGTCCATGTTCGAAGGCGCCGCGGCCATTGCCGGCGGACTGTTGGCAACGAAGTTAGGGTTTCAGGCTTTATTCAGCTTGATGGCCATTTTTGCTTTGACGGCAAGCATTCTGAGCTTATTTTTGAAAGAGGATTAAAGAACCATGCCCTCGTTCCCTTTGCCCAGGATATATTTCGCGTTTTTCTGGCTGTGGTTCGCGGTTTGCTTTTGGAACATAAAGCTCATAGCCAGCCGGAGTGATTATTTTACCTACGCCCTGACGGCTGACCGCCATTCTCTGCAATATCTCTGGGCAAGCTTCGACGGACAGCTTCTTGATTATTATCCCATCCTGAAAGCAAGCGATGAGATCGTCCCTCCGGATGGAGAGATCACCGTCATTGTTCCGCAATCCCCTGAGATCCGGCACTCCTATCTGCGCGAAAAGGCCCGGTACTACCTGTATCCCAAAAATTACGGGAACAACAGCGTTCTGAAGGAATATATCCTGGTCTATATGGTGGACGACTTCGGCGTTCCGGACGGCTATGAGATCCATACATCCTTTGGCGAAAGCAAGTATTTGCTAAAACGAAAGAAATGACCGCTGATCTCCTGAACCTATCTTTTGCATTGCTTGCTCCTATGGCCTTGGGCTGGGCGGCTTTGACTTGCCTTCCCGGCCACAAACTTTTTTATCGCGGTGAGAAATTATTTCTTTCGTTCGGGTTGGGCTTCGGCATGTTAACGCTCATGATGTTCTATTTTTCCGTGCTGAAGATCGATTTCTCTCCCTTGAAGATATTTCTTTCCTGCGCCGTTCCGCTTGTGGCTGTTCTGCGATTGAAGGCAATACGAGGGGAGGGAGTCTCTCCAAAAGGAACATCAAGGACCGGAGAGGCATATTTTCCTTTTGACATCTTTCTTGTCCTTTTGATCGTTGTGAGCGCCGCGATGGTGTTCCTCTTGAATTATATTTATTTCGAGGACGTCTGGGACCACTGGGCTGTCTGGGGATTCAAGGCCAAGATCTATTTCTTGCACCAGCGTATCCCGTTCGAGCGATTTGCGGAATTTGCGACGGTTTGGGGGAACTGGGACTATCCGCATCATGTGCCGCTCATGGAAGCCTGGATTATGCTGAATCTGGGCTATTGGAACGACCAGTTGCCGCGGGTCATCTATCCGATGTTTTTGATAGGGCTGATGCTGTGCGTTTTTTATTATTGCCGACGGTATATTCCCCGGACGATGAGCCTTATGGCCGCCTTTTGGGTAATCTCCCTGCCGGGGCTGCAGTCGAGGGCGGTTGGAGCCATACCAGAACCCATTCTCCTTTTCTATTACATTGTCAGTCTTGCTTTATTGTTCCGGTGGATGGAAACAAAGGACCGCACGCTGTTTGTCCTTTCGGCTGTCTTTGCCGGTCTCATGGTCTGGACAAAGAACGAGGGGATCATCTACGGCCTGATGAATTGGCTGGTGTTGGGTATTTTCCTTTATAAGGAAAAGAAAGGCCTTCATCCGGCACGGGCGTTTATCATTTACCCCTTAATAGCGTTGGCCGTCACGGCGCCACATCTTATTTCCAAATTTGTGCTGGGTCTAAGCAATATTCATATCAATACCGCGAACTTATCGCCGTCGTCCCTGCTGCATAATTTTCAGCATTTACCGGCAGCGGTCTATTTTTTATTCTTTTATTTTGTTTTCTTTGCTTATTTCAATGTGATCTGGGTAGCGTTCCTCATTGTATGGATCAGGAGCCTGATGTTAAAACGTCCGTTCTATCAGGGATCCTATCTGTTCTTTTTGATCGCGCTGCACATGCTTTTGATCATCTTTTTAAGGCTCATTGACCCGAATATTTTTTATTTGCTCGACGCGATGAGTCGGCTTTTGCTCGCCCCGGCGGTCCTGGCCGTATTACACATCTTTTTACTTGAGTCCCGTCGTGATTTTTCTTCCGTTTAGGCGACATCATCCAAAATTATCTCGCCATATCGCCGAAGTTATATATAATAATAAAAGATATTTTCTGCGTCTAAACTTGTTCTGCCCCCGGCCAAGGCCGCTGTAATCTAAATGGAAGATAGGAGAAAATATCAGAGGATTTCCGTTGAGCTTCCGGCCCGGTACAGGCTGGCGGGAGCCAAAGCCTCTGTCTATACAAGTACGGTCATCAATTTGGGCGCCGAGGGCATTTGTTTTGTAGCGCGGGAGCCCGTGGCCGAGGGTGAGGAGATTGACCTTAAGATCGAACTCCAGAAAGGGGAAACGGTTTCTATAAAGGTTAAGACCGTTTGGAAAAGGCCTGAACAGGATATGGAACGGTCCAAAATCGGTGTAAAGATTATCGAGGCCGCTGGTCCCGATGAAGAAAAGTTCATAAAATTTTATTGTAATAAGGTACTGATCATGCCCGCAAAGAAGAAAATCCTTGTCGTTGATGATGAGCCGGATATGGTGAGCTTGCTCAAGATCGAGTTGGAACATGAAGGATATGAGGTCGTGACCGCCTTCGATGGAAAAGAAGGTTATGAAAAATATCACAAGGAAAAGCCGGACCTGATCCTTTTGGACCTCATGTTGCCCCAGCTCAACGGCCACGAAGTCTGCCGCAAGATCCGCCGGACGGACAATGATGTGGCCACCCCCATCATCATGATCACGGCGAAGACCGATACCGTGGACCGCATTCGCGGAAGGGTCATCGGCGCCGAAAAATATGTCACCAAGCCTTTTCAAATGGAAGCACTTTTAGAAGAAATAAAGGCATTCTTAAAATAACAGGAGGGACTATGGCCGCCAAAATCCTGCTCGTGGATGATGAACCGCAGATCCTGCGCTTGCTGGAAATAGAATTGACCACGGAAGGATATAGTACCTTTCAGGCCCGGAACGGAAAAGAAGCCGTCGAAAAGGCAAAAAGCATAAAACCTGAATTGATCCTGATGGATATCCTGCTGCCCGACATGAGCGGGGCGGACGCGATCCGCATGATCAAAGAAACCCCTGCCCTGAAGAATACCGCCGTTATATTCCTTACCGGCCTCTTGACTAAAGGCGAGGAGCATGATGCGCAAATGATCACCGTCGATGAACAAAAATATCCTAGTATCGCCAAACCTTTTGATGCCAAGGAGTTATTGGGAAAGATTATTGCCTTATTGGGTAATCAATAAAACACTTCCATAGCGCATGGCTTTTCAAGCAATCAGTAAATTTTTGTACCGTCATGTGGCCGACCGCCCTTTGTGGCAGGTCCGGTCATGGGCTCTCCTCATAACCGTTGTCCCTTTAATTCTCGTCGCCTTTTTCAGCTGCACCAGGCTTTATCATACGATCACCGATGCCATTTTTGCCCGCCGTTCGGCCGTTGTTTATTTGGCTGCTACGACCATAAAAGAAAAGCTGGACCGCGTTAAAGAAGTAGGCGTTGCCCTAGCCACGCGGGTACGTTTTCGCCAATTGGTCGCCGAAAGCAAGTGGGTAGAGGCCGTACAGATTTTTAAGGATGTCCCCGAAAACCTGCCGTTCATCGAACGTATTTTCTTGGCCGATCTTAATGGAGTGCTGAGATCCGATTATCCGGCCCTCGGCGAGACCGTCGGTATGGATTTTTCCTACCGGGATTGGTATAAAGGTGTGACCGAATCCTGGCAGCCTTATGTATCGGAAGCTTACCGCCGGGCAGCGTCGCCGCAATACAACGTTGTGACGGTCGCGATCCCAGTCAACGCCGAAGATGGCACGCGCATTGGCATCATGGCCCTGCAGATTGGACTTGGTACATTTTTTGAATGGATCGAGAATGTAAACGAGGAGGTAGCGGGTTATATTGTTGTCGTTGATAAAAACGGCCGGGTCGTCGCCCACCCCGAGCTTCCGGCCCAGGGAGAGATTGTCGACATCTCTCATGCCCCTGTCGTTCAGAAGATCTTGGCTGGCCAAAGCGGCTTGGAGACCATTTATAATCCAGTCGAAAAGGAAAAGCAGCTTTGCGCATATGCCCCCATTCCACCTTACGGCTGGGGTGTTCTGGCCAAGCAATCCAGCGTCGCAGCCTTTGCACCCCGCCGGGAAGCATTAGCATTTATGGTATCCATCTATATAGGGATTTTGGTCCTGACCCTTATATTAGTCTGGGTCATCCTTATTACCCTTGAAAAATTGCGCCGCTTTCAATTCATCAGCGGGAGCGCCAATGATGCCAATTTTCTCATCAATGAGAGTGGGTGTATCGAATATGTCAACCGGTATGCCACGGCCGTCTTGGGATATTCTGCCGATGAACTTCTGGACATGCACCTTGAATTGGTGGACACCAACTATATGCCCGAAAAATTCCAAGAGATCCTGAATAATCCGCAATCGTACAAGGCCCATGAGGAGACCGAATTCCGCAAGAAGGACGGCTCCCTGATTATTGTGGACACAAGCGTGGTTCCCGTCCACTTTGAAGGGAAGAAGCATATTTTTATTGTTGCGCGCGATATCACCAAACAGCGCAAGAATGAAGAGACCCTGCGGGAAAATGAGGAGAAATTTAGGGCGGTCTTTGAGACCGCCCAGGATGCCATCATAACGGCGGATACGGAAGGGACGATCATTGCCTGGAACAAATCGGCGGAGAGGATATTTAGGTTCAAGAGGGAGGAAATCATAGGGAAAGCACTCATCAATATTATCCCGCCCCACTTGCGCGAAGAGCACCACAAAGGGTTTAACCGCTATGCCGCGACCGGTGAGGCTCACATTATCGGGAAGACGGTGGAGATTGTCGGAATGCGTAAGGGAGGTGAGCAATTTCCCGTTGAGCTCTCCCTGTCCACCTGGTCTGTGGGGGACCGCAAGTTCTTTACCGCCATCATCCGCGACATTTCGGATAAAAAGAAGGTCTCCGAGATCGAAAAGGAGCTGTATTATCAAAAGGCCATTACGGAGCTGGAAAAGATCAGGAGCGCGGAATTAAGGAATGAAGTTGAACGGCGTCAGCTGGCCGAGGCGATGGCCAAGCGGTTGGCCGCTATCGTGGAATCATCTGAGGATGCCATTATCGGCAAATCCCTCGATGGCATTATCACCAGTTGGAACAAAGGCGCCGAAAAGCTCTACGGTTATACCGCTGGGGAAGTGATCGGGCGGTCCATTACCATTATCGCCCCGCCCGCCCGCAAACAGGAGATCACAAGTTTCCTGGAAACGCTTCGTAGGGGCGAGCATATCCAGCACACGGAAACCATCCGTGTGCGTAAAGACGGGGCCTTTATCCACGTTTCTCTGAGCATTTCCCCGGTCAAAGATGAGGAGGGAAAGGTCATCGGTGCTTCCTCCATCGCGCGCGATATTACCGAGCAGAAAAAAGCGGAACAGGAGTTGAGAGAAAGCGAGGCGCGTTTTCATTTGATGGCTGATACGGCGCCCGTCATGATCTGGATGGCCGGAGGGGACACACTTTTTAATTTTTTTAATAAATCATGGCTGGATTTCCGGGGCAGGCCTATGGAGCAGGAGTTGGGCAACGGATGGACCCAGGGAATCCATCCTGATGATCTGGAAGAATGCCGGGAGACGTACATCAGCTCTTTCAAAGAGCGAAAACCCTTCCGGATGCAGTATCGTTTACGGCGTTTTGATGGCGAATACCGCTGGATCCTGGACAGCGGCGTGCCGCGTTTTACGACGGGCGGTATATTCACCGGCTATATCGGCTCATGCGTGGACATTACGGAACGCATCGAGGCCGAGCAGGCCCTGAAAAAATCTTTGGAGATAAAACAGGAATTCATTTCCACGGTCTCTCATGAATTGCGCACACCCTTGGCGATTTCGAAAGAAGCCCTGTCATTACTCCTCAGGGAAAAAGTGGGAGAAGTCTCCGACAAACAAAAGGAGATCATTTCCATGGCCAGTTCCAATCTGGACAGGCTCAATCTTATCATCAACGATATCTTGGATGTGTCCAAGATCGAGGCTGGCCGCATGGAACTTCACCGCGAATGGACCAACATTGTCCATCTGCTGGAAGAGAGCCATAAGGCGTGGAAATTACAGGCCGATAAGAAAAAAATAGATTTTCAGCTGCAAGGCCCGCAAAAGGAGATCAAGCTGTATATTGACCGGAGCAGATTCCTGCAGATATTGTCCAATTTGATCAATAACGCTTTGAATTTTACACCCCCTGGCGGGAAAGTAGAAATCATGCTTGAGGAAAGAGAGAAGGATTGCCGGTTTGCCGTCAAGGATACGGGGCCGGGGATCGCCAAGGAAGACATGCCGAGGCTGTTCCAGCGGTTCGAGCAGCTGGAGAGGGCCTACGGCCCGGGGAAACACGGCACGGGCCTTGGATTAAGCATCATCAAGTCTCTTGTTGAGCTGCATGGCGGTACCGTCGGGGTCGAAAGCGAAAAAGGCAAGGGAACAACATTTTTATTCATCATTCCCAAATCAGGCCCGCAGCCGAGATCGAAAGAGGACAAGGTATGACGAAAAACAAGATCCTGGTCATCGAGGACGAACAGGAAATGGCCGCTCTGCTGAAGATCGAATTGGAAACGGAAGGCTATGAAGTTGTCCTGGCTTTTGACGGACGTTCCGGATTAGGCTCGGCACGGGACATGAGGCCGGACCTTATCGTGCTCGATGTCATGCTGCCGGTCCTGGACGGTTATCAGGTCCTGGAGGTATTGAAAAAAGACCGGGATTTAAAACATGTGCCGGTCATTATGCTGACCGCAAAGGGCCTTGAAGAAGAGATCCAAAAGGGATTGAATTTAGGCGTGAATGATTATGTTTCCAAGCCTTTTCATGCCGGACTGCTGATCAAACGGATCCATAATTTTCTCAGGGAATAATATGTCTAAACGTAAGATCCTGATCGTCGAAGACGAGCCTGAAATGCGGAAATTGCTCACTATCGAGCTTGAATCCGCCGGCTATCAGGTGTTTCTGGCCGGTGACGGCGAATCCGGATTTAAACTGGCCCAGGAAGCCATGCCTGACCTTATTGTCTGCGATATCATGCTTCCGAAAGTGGATGGCAACCAGTTGATGAAGAAGTTGCGCGGATCTTCCTTCGGTAAAGATATCCCGTTCATTGTATTGACGGCCAGGCGCAAGATGCGCGATTATTTTGAGACCATGGCCGTAGATGATTTTATTGAAAAGCCTTTTAAGCCTGAAGATCTTTTGGCGAAAATAGAAAAAGTCCTGGGGCGCCCTGCGAAAGACCCGGCCGGGACGGCCAAGCCCGCACCTTCTGCTAAAGCGGTAAAAAAGAAGATTTTAATCTTGGAAGATGACCAGTGGCTTTGTCCGCGCCTTGAGTCCATTTTTGGCGATTACGGCTATGAGGTCAAGATCATGTCTTCCGTGCCGGAATGCCTAGAGGAAGCGGTGCGATTTTGCCCGGATATTATACTTTCTAAGTATGTCCTGGAAGGAATGAGCGGTGCACAATTGGTGGGCTTGGTCAAGGGGATGCCGAGCGTCAAAGACATCCCCGTCCTTATCTACAGCAATACGATCCTTGGCGGCGAACAGGAAAGCGCGCTCAGCGCGGGTGCCGTTGATTTCTTGATCGATGCCAGCGGTATTAAATTGCTTAAAAGGGTCAACGAACTGTTAAAGATGTAAGGGAGAAAAAAATGACCAAATGGCTTTTGCTGATGGCCGGCGGCGGGCTCGGGACCGTGTCCCGCTATGCGCTTTCTATGCTGGCGGATCAATTCTTCGGGATGAAGTTTCCCTTCGGCACTCTCGTGGTGAATTTATCAGGCTGCTTTTTTATGGGCGTGATCGTTACGGTGGCGGAACAAAAGGAGCTGCTTTCCCAGGACGTCAGGGCCTTTTTGACGATCGGGTTTTTAGGTGCCTTTACGACATTTTCGACGTTCGCCTTTGAGACCGTCTATCTGGCCAAAGGGGGTCAGAGCATAGCGGCGGTCTGGAATATCGTGGTCAGTGTTGCCGGCGGCCTTATGGCGTTTTTGGTCGGGGTTTTATTGGCCAGAAGCTTTTGACGGCATTTTTCTGTGGGCGATTAGTGTGGACTTTTTATTTGTAAGATATTAAAATGCATTCTCATGCGGCTTACTTGTTTATTAATCTCTGGCCTTTTTATCTGTCTGGTCTCTTTCGCGGGCGCCCAAGCCCTTCCGGCGCTTACCTTACATGATTGTTATCAGCTTGCCTTGAAACAAAGCGAAACGGTCGCCATCCGCGCCGAGGAGATCAGGGCCGCGGAAGCCCGGTTTATCCAGGCCCTCAGCACCATCCTGCCCAAAGCTCACTTTATTTACTCCGACCGGCGTCAGGACGGACGCGATTCCACGAACTTTTCATTGAGAGAGGTCCCGGAACACAGGTTCACGGTGAGCCAGCCGCTCTTCAGCGGCTTTAAGGAATTTGCGGCCATGGGTGCGGGTCGGGCCGAGACCCGCCAGAGGAAGTTCGAG
>CAZCLW010000008.1:0-3773 GCA_964499685.1 uncultured Planctomycetales bacterium | reverse complement strand
GAAGTCCCGCGCCGAAGAGCTGTTGTTTCTTGACGTGGTGAATGCCTTTTATCTTTATTTGACCTATCAGGAGGAGCGCAAGGTCCTGGAATCGATCCGTGAGTCGCTTGCCGGGCGTATCGAGGAGTTAAAAAGGCGTGAGGAATTGGGCCGTTCGAGGCCCAGTGAAACGGCCAGTGTCGAGGCGCGTCTGGGCAGAGTGGAAGCGGACCTGGAGTTCATCAGAAGCGAGGCGGAAGTGGCCCGGCAATTGCTGGAATTCCTGACCGGTACACCGATCGATGTCATTGTGGACGATCCGTCCATCCCTGAGTTTTCCTTGGCCCAGGAAAGCATTGAGGAAAAGGCGGTGGAGCGCGATGATGTGCGGGCTGCCGAGCAGATCTGGAAGCGGGCCAAGAGCGACCTCATTGTCGCGCAATCGGGTTTTTGGCCGACGGTAAGCCTCGACGGGAATTATTACACCAAGCGCGTGGGTAACTCGTCGGACGTGGATTGGGACGTGACTTTACGCGCCGAGATCCCCATCTTTGAGGGTGGGGAAAATATCGGCCTTTTTAAAGAAGCTAAGGCGGTCCGCAATCAGGCTCAATTGACTTATCAGCAAACAAGACGTATGGCGGTCCTGGAAATACGCAATGCCGTGACGCGTTGGGAAAGTTCTTTGAGACGGTTTGAGGCCGTCAAAAAGGCCCTGGCTGCCGCCGAAAGAAATTATGAACTGCAGCAGGAAGATTACCGCTTGAATTTGGTCAACAATCTCGATGTCCTGGAGGCATTGGAGGAGACCGAAACGATGCGCCGGGATTTTATCAATATTAAAAGCGAGACCAAGCGTGATCATTGGGATTTGATCATCACCTTGGGAGAATTGGACAATAAATTATGACGTTAGCGGAATTATCCATCCGAAGACCGGTCTTTGCCTGGATGCTGATGAGTTTTTTTATTGTTTTTGGATTCATCAGCTTTCAACGTCTCGGGGTAAGCAAACTGCCCGATGTTGATTTTCCGACGGTGTCCATCCGTCTAAGCTGGGAAGGCGCGGCTCCTGAGGTCATGGAAACGGATGTCGTGGACGTCGTTGAGGAGGCGATTACATCGGTACAGGGAATAAGGGAGATCACTTCTTCCGTGCGTCAGGGTCAGGCCAGTGTAAGCATTGAGCTGGAATTAAACCGTGATGTTAATGTGGCCGTGCAGGAAGTCCAGACAAAATTATTGCAGGCCCAGCGCCAGCTTCCGGACGACATGGACCCGGCGATCGTCTCGAAAAGTAATCCGGAAGACCAGCCTATCATGTGGATCACGGTCACAGGCGATGAAACGGTCTCCTTGCGGGAATTGATGGATTATACGCAGAATTACCTGGAAGACCGTTTTGCCACGATCTCCGGCGTGGGCGAGGTCTTTTTGGGCGGTCTTTTGGAGCGCAATCTGCGCGTTTGGATTGATACCAATAAACTCAAAGAATATCAGTTAACGGTACAGGATGTTGTCGGCGCTATTGAACAGGGGCATGTGGAAACGCCGGCCGGGCGCCTGGAAACGGCCATTCAGGAATTTAATGTGCGCGCCATGGGAGAGGCCCTCAACGTCGAAGAATTCGGCAATATCATCATCAACCGCCGCGCAGGTTCCCCCATCTATAAACCCATTTATCTTAAAGAAGTGGCCAGGATCGAGGACGGACTGGCGGATCTGCGCCGGATCTCCCGTCGCAACAGCGAGCCGGCGGTCGGGTTGGGCATCCGCAAACAGCGTAATGTCAATACCGTTGAGGTCGGTAAAAAAGTATTAGAACGTTTGGAAGAAGTGAAGAAAAATCTTCCACCGGGCATCAAGGTCAATTTGACCGTCAATCATGTTAAGTTTATTCAGAAATCCATTGATGAACTTACCTTCACGCTGATCCTCTCGGCTATCGTCACCTCGCTTGTCTGCTGGCTTTTTTTAGGGTCCATGAGCGCAACCATGAATGTCCTTCTGGCCATCCCCACGTCCATCCTGGGGACTTTTATCTTTCTGTATTTTATGGGATTTACACTCAACACTTTTACCATGCTGGCCCTGTCGCTGGCGATCGGTATCGTGGTCGACGATGCCATCATGGTTCTGGAAAATATCGTCCGTTACAAAGAAAAAGGCTTGAGCCGGATGGAGGCTGCCCGCCAGGGCGCGGTACAGATCACCTTTGCCGCCATGGCCACGACCGTATCGATCATCGCGATTTTTCTGCCCGTTGCCTTTATGACCGGCATCATGGGAAAATTTTTCTATGAATTCGGCGTTACGATTTCCATCGCGGTTGCGATCTCTTTACTGGAAGCGATCACCTTAACGCCCATGCGCTGTTCGCAATTTCTTGAGATGGGCGAACGTCGTACCCGCCTGGGGAAAGGGGTGGAAAATGCCTTCAGGCACATGGCTAGCAGTTATCAGAGGGGTTTAAAATGGTCTTTGGGGCGGCGCGGAATGGTTGTGGGGATCGCTCTTGCCTCTTTTGTCGGCTCTCTGGTTTTTCTCGCTATACTCCGCAAGGAGTTTGTGCCCGCTCAGGATCAGAGTATGTTCTTTATGCGGCTGCAGACGCCGGTCGGTTCCTCGATCACTTATACGGATGAGAAATTTAGGGAAGTGGAAAAATTCATCAGCACGCGACCCGAAGTGATCAATTATTTTGCCGCCATCGGCGGTTTCGGCGGAGGTGAGGTCAATAGTGGACAGGTCTTTGTGACGCTGCATGAACCGCATGACCGGCCGGTTGTCGAGCCGTTCCAACGCCGCCCGACTCAAAAAGACTTGATGGACCTTTTCCGGAATGAGCTGAAGAAGATCTCTGATCTAAGGGTGGTGATCCAGGACCCTTCGTTGAGCGGTTTTTCCGCCCGCCGGGGATTTCCGGTGGAGGTAAGTATTGTCGGGCCGGAGTGGAGCAAATTGGCAGAATACAGCGAGATGATCGAAAAGAAAATGGCGGAAAGCGATCTGATGACGGACGTGGACACCAATTATGAGGCCGGTGTTCCGGAGGTGCGCGTATTCCCTAACCGCCAAAAGGCGAGTGAGCGCGGTGTTTCTGTTGATGATATCGGCCAGACTATTAATACGCTTGTTGCCGGCGAACGCGTGGCCAAGTATACGCAGAGCGGAAGGCGTTATGATGTGCGCATACGGCTCATCCCGTCGCAGCGCACCAAGGCCGAGGACATACGGGACCTGTGGGTATGGAACAATCACGGAGAAATGGTCCAGCTCAAAGATGTTATTACGATTGAAGAAAAAATAACGCCTTTGACGATCACCCGTCGGGACCGGCAGCGGGCGATCGACCTGCGGGCGAACGTGACCACCGGAAAATCCCAGACCGACGCGCTTGATGAGGTAAAGCGGATCGTGAAAGAAGTTCTGCCCGAAGATTACCGCGCGGTCTTCAGTGGGAACACCCAGACCTTCCAGGAGTCTTTCGGCAGCTTGAACTTCGTCCTGTGGCTGGGGATCATCGTCGCATACATGGTCCTGGCTTCCCAGTTCAATAGTTTCAAGGACCCGTTCATTATTCTGTTGGCACTTCCTTTCAGCGTCACCGGTGCGCTGATCGCTTTATGGATGACGGGGCAGTCGCTTAACATTTACAGTTTTATAGGAATAGTCCTTCTCATGGGGATTGTTAAGAAAAACTCTATCCTTCTCGTCGATTTTACCAACCAATTGAGAGAGAAAGGTGTCAAGCCGTATGAGGCGATCTTGGAAGCCTCTCCGACACGTTTAAG
>CAZCLW010000007.1:56630-66723 GCA_964499685.1 uncultured Planctomycetales bacterium | reverse complement strand
TGCCGACGGGAATTTGGAAAGGGAGCTTGAAATGGCCAGGGAGGACGAGATCGGCGAGCTCGGCATTGCGATCAATCAGATGACGCGGCGCATCCGGGACAATGTCGGTGAATTGGAAAAGTACAGTAAGCAGACCGAGACCATCAATACCGAGATCAATCGGCGGGTCGTCATGCTGACCAGCCTTGTTGAGATAAGCAACTTGATCGCTCAAAATGCCGATCTGGAAGCGATCCTCAAGGCCAGTGTGGATAAATGCCTTGAGTTCGGAAAGATGACCTTAAGCTGTCTGGTCTTAAAGAATCTGGCCACGGGTGAGTTCAAGATCCATTTATTATCAGGTGCCAAGGCCAAGGCCTTGACGGACCAGGGGTTCATGAACACCTCCGTCAAGTTGGGCAAAGGCGTAATCGGCAAGACCATTCTGAAGCAGAATGTCATGATCGTCGACAAGAACACATCCGTTAACGATGAGATCGCCGAGTTCAAGAATCTTTTATCGGTTAAGAACGCGGTCCTGGCGCCGGTCAGTTCGAAAGGGAACGTCTTTGGCGTCCTGATCGCGGGCAATGAAGAGGACGATTATGAAGCTTCACCGCAGGAGAGAGAGCTTTTTTACCTGATCTCCAAGCAGCTGGCCATTGCCGTGAACAATGATCTTTTGAATCGTGAGTTGGAGAAGCTGGAAGTGACCGACCATTTGACGGGATTGTTCAATAACGCCTTTACCCGCAAGCGCCTGAACGAAGAGATCAAGCGTTCGGTTTCACTGCAGAAACCTTGCTCTTTTGTCCTTTTCGCGGTGGACCGGTTCGATGAGTTCACGAAACATTTCGGGCATATCGCAGCCGAGAACATCCTTATCCGGATCGCCCATGTCTTCAAGGAAAGCATCACCGCCCAGGACAAAGCCGCCCGTTTCGGCGATCATGAGTTTGCCCTCATCCTCCCCGGTCGCAACAAACGGGAATCGATCCAGGTGGCGGAACAGATCCGCAAGAATATCGAAAAAGCGTTCGTCAAGGAGGAAGATTCTCGTCGGCAACTGACATGCACAGGGGCCATAACCGAAAACCCCATTGATGGGGTGACCGCGGATGAATTGATCTTGCGCAGCAGCGTCATTCTTTCCGAAGCCGCACAGCAAGGCGGGAATCGTATAGTCTTTTGAACCCGGTCTCCAGTGCCATATGATAAAACCGTTCAAGAAAGCAACAAACAAGCATCTGGGCGAATTATTGGTCGAGCGGGGAGTGGTCGATAGCGAACAGGTCGCTATGGCCTTGGCATATCAAAAGGAAAAAGGTATGCTTTTTGGAGAGGTCCTTGTGGAGCTGAAATTCGCGACCGAGGAGGACATCGCCCAAGCCCTGACCGCCCAGTACGGGTTCCCTTATCTGCCTTTGTCCAATTATGAAATTGACACCGAAGTGATTCATGCGGTCCCTGAACATGTGTGCCGCCAATTTTGCCTTGTGCCCATCGACAAGATCGGAAAAAGCCTTTCGGTCGCGATGGCTGACCCTCTTAATGTCCATGCCACCGAAGACGTCGAACTGATTTCAGGCTGTACCGTCCAAACTTTTGTCAGCACCGCCAGCGATATCCGGGAAGCTATTGATAAATATTATAAAAAATAGCCCTGCCCCGCCCGGGCGGGTCGCCCAATAAATAATGCCATCGTTAAAAGAACGTTTACAGCAAATCTTACTGCGCGATAAGATCATCAGCCAGGCCGATTTGGACAAGGCCCTCGCCGAGCAAAAGAAGTCCGGCGGAGAGCTGAGTAAGATCCTGGTCCGGATGAACCTTATCGGTGAAAAAGAGCTCACCCTCATTCTCAGCGAGGGTTTGGGCATCCCGCCCATCGACATCTCCCGCTTGAAGATCGATCCCGAAGTCATTAAGCTTATCCCGCAGAACATCGCCGTCGACTACCAGATCATGCCTATTTCCAAGATCGGGAACAACCTGACCTTGGCGATGGCCGATCCTTTGAATATTTTTGCCATCGATAACGTGGAGACTTTGACCGGTCTTAAGATCAACCCGCTTATCGGCCGTTCGACGGACATCAGTCATGCTATCCAAAGGTATTACCAAGGCGACACGACCGAGACCCACAAGACCCTGGAGAAGATCATCCAGGATATGAAAGAGACCAAAGATGCGGACGACATCGAACTGGTCCGGGATTTCACCGGTGATTTCACCGACAAGGCGATCGACGATATCACGCAGGACGCACCGATCATCAAGTTGACGGACACCATCCTGCAGCAGGCCGTGCAGGCCAAGGCCAGCGACGTTTTCATTGAGCCCATGGAAAAGACCCTGCGCATCCGTTATCGTGTTGACGGCGTCATCCGGGAGATCGATCGTATGTCGAAGGCACTGCTTTTTCCGCTGGTTTCGCGCATCAAGGTCATTTCGAACCTGGATATCTCCGAGCGCCGGCTTCCCCAGGACGGACGTTTCCGCACGATTGTCGACGGGGAAAAGCCGATCGATTTTCGCGTGAGCGTTCTGCCGACCGCCTTTGGCGAAAAAGTGGTCCTGCGCGTCCTGGACAAGACGTCTGATACGCTGGATGTCTCCAAGCTCGGTTTCGACGAAAAATCCCTTGAGCTGCTCAAGGAATGCGCCCGGCGCCCGCACGGGATGATCCTCACTTGCGGACCGACCGGAAGCGGCAAGACCACGACGCTGTATTCCATTTTGAAATTCATCGACAGCCCTGAAAAGAACATTGTCACCGTCGAGGACCCGGTCGAATACCAGATGAAAGGCATGACCCAGGTCAATGTCAAGCCGACCGTTGGGTTGACGTTCGCAAGCTCTTTGCGTTCCATTCTCCGTCAAGATCCTGACATCATTCTGATCGGTGAGATCCGGGACACGGAGACATTGGACATCGCGGTCAAAGCGGCTTTGACCGGCCATTTGGTCTTAAGTTCTCTACATACGACGACGGCCTCCGGCTCGATCGTGCGTATGGTCAACATGGGCGTTGAGCCGTTCCTGATCTGTTCTTCGGTCATCGCGATCATCGGGCAGCGTCTGTTGCGCCAGATCTGCAAATATTGCAAAGAGCCCTATTCTATCCCTAAAGAGCTTTCCGAAAAACTAGGGTTAAGCAAGATGATGAAGGGAAAAGAGATCAAGCTTTATCGCGGTAAAGGATGCAAACACTGTTTAGGTTCCGGTTATCAGGGCCGCATCGGCATCTCCGAAATTTTGACGCTTACCCCGCGGGTCCGTGAACTGATCCTGGCCCGGGCGGGCGAGTTCAAAGTAAAAGAGATGGGCCGGAAAGAAGGCATGATCACCATGCGCGAAGACGGTTTAGGAAAAGTTTCCGCAGGATTGACGACCTTGGAAGAGGTCCTGCGGGTCACGGCTCCCGACGAGGATATTACGGAAAAAGATTGATGGGTAAAACGACACTCAAAGAACGCATTATCAATACCCTTGTTGAGACCAAGAACCTCAAGCGCGCCGAGCTCGATGCGGCCCTCGCCTTGGCGAAAGAGAAAGGTATCAGTTTAGACAAAGCCCTCCTGGAAAAGGGATTGATCTCCGAAAAAGAATTGCTCGTCCTCTTGGTCAAAGAACTTCACATCCCGTTCATCAATCTCAGCAAATACAAGATCGATCCCCAGCTGCAGGAAGTTATCCCTGAGCGGATCGCACGGCAGTACAGGATCGTCCCTATTTCGAAATTGCAGTCGACCCTCACGATCGCCTTGGCGGATCCGTTGAACATTTTTGCCATCGACGACCTTAAGAACATCACGGGCGGCGATGTTGATGTGGTCATGGGGACCGAAAGTGATATCCTCAAGGCTATTGACAGTTATTACGGCACCAAAGAATTAACCAGCGTCCAAGACGTCAGTAAAGATATCGATATCAAGGATTTTGAGGTCATTTCCGAGCAGGTCGGCCTGATGCAGGAAGATATCAAGATCGATGAGGGCGAACAGGCCCCCATTATCCGCATGGTCAACCTGATCATCAAAGAGGCCCTGAAACAGAGGGCGTCGGATATCCATATCGAGCCGCAGGCCGACCGCATGCGCGTGCGGTACCGGATCGACGGGATATTACAGGAAGCCATGAAGATCCCCAAGCAAAATCAAAATGCGATCACCATCCGCATCAAGATCATGTCCAAACTGGATATCACGACCACGCGCGTTCCGCAGGACGGACGTTTCAAGCTGAAAGTGGGGCCGCAGGAGGTGGATTTTCGTGTCTCACTTTTGCCGACGACCTTCGGTCAGAAGGTGGTCATGCGTGTTTTAGACAGGAAGAACGTTAATATCGGCCTGGACGGCCTGGGGTTCTCGCCCGAGGCGACCGAAAAACTAAAGGAGGCCGTGGCCAAACCTTTCGGCATGATCCTGGTCACCGGTCCCACGGGAAGCGGAAAGTCCACCACCCTGTATTCCATGTTGACTTCTCTTAACACCGTCGACCGCAACATCATCACGGTCGAAGACCCGGTGGAATATTTGATAGAAGGGATGACGCAGATCCAGGCGCACGCGGATATCGGTCTGACGTTCGCCTCCGGCTTGCGTTCGATCCTGCGACAAAGTCCCGACGTGGTCATGGTGGGTGAGATCCGGGACAATGAGACCGCGGATATCGCGATCAAGGCATCTTTGACCGGGCAGTTGGTTTTTTCCACCCTGCATACCAACGATGCTGCAGGCGCGCTCACGCGTCTCGTGGATATGGGTGTTGAGCCTTTCTTGGTCTCCTCCAGCTTGGTCCTGATCCTGGCTCAGCGCTTGTGCCGTAAAGTCTGCATGCATTGCCGGGAGGCAGTGGATATTCCTGAAGCCGTCTTAAAGAACATAAAATTCAAGATCCCGGCCAAAACGAAGTTTTACAGCGGCAAAGGATGCCGGATGTGCCGTCAGACCGGTTATAGCGGGCGCATGGGTGTTTCCGAGATCCTGGAGATCGATGATACCATAAGGGATATGATCATCCGGGGTGTTTCATCGGATGAGATCAAGAAACATGCCCTCGAAAAGCAGGGGATGATAACGCTCTATGAAGATGCCATGAAAAAATTCATCGGCGGGTTCACCACTTTTGAAGAGGTCATGCGCGTCACATCCGAGGAATAACGGAAAATATTATCCTAATTGATTGCCCAACTGAAAATTTGCTGATATAAGTAAAATGTAATGAAATGAAAGGAATATGGTATGGCGACTTTTAAATATGTCGCGCGCACACAGGAAGCCCAGAGCGTAAACGGTAAAATGGTGGCCGACAGTGAGAGCGCGGTCCTTGAAGAGCTTCGCAAGCGGAAGTTGATCGTTGTCTCGGTCACTCCCGTCAAAGAAGCCGGTCTGAGCAAATTGTCGTTCGGTGCCAAAAAAGTCAATGAGGACGACTTGGTCATTTTTTCCCGACAGCTGGCGACGATGATCGAGGCCGGCATCCCCATCCTGCAGGCGCTCGATGCGCTTCAGGAGCAGATAACGCATCCTTATTTTAAAAGTGTCGTCGTCAATGTCCGCGACGAGATACAAGTGGGAAGCAGTTTGTCGGTTGCTTTCAGCAAACATCCGAAGGCCTTTGACGCCTTGTTCACCAACATGGTCCGCGTCGGCGAGACCGGCGGTGTCTTAAGCGCGATCCTTGACCGTATCGCCGGGTATATGGAAAAATCCCTGCGCCTTAAGCGCAAAGTAAAGTCGGCGCTGATCTACCCGGCCGTCGTTGTTTTTATGGCGGCCTGTATCACCATTCTTCTTCTCGTTAAGGTCGTTCCTACGTTTGCTTCCATCTATTCATCCTTCGGCCGGGAATTGCCGGTCATGACACAGTTGCTGATCAATATCAGTCAGGCCCTTCAAAAGCAGCTCATTTTTTATCTTGCCGGCATTTTTGTCATCGCGGTCGTTCTTGGGCAATGGTACAGGACCGAACGCGGTGCCCTGATCATTGACAGTGCCAAGTTGAAGCTTCCCATTTTCGGCGAGCTTTTGCGTAAAGTCGCGATCAGCCGGTTCAGTCGCACACTGGCCACATTGATCCAAAGCGGTGTTCCTATACTGGAATCCCTTGATATCGTCGGAAAATCCATCGGCAACAAACTTCTTGAAGTCGTCGTCGGGGAAGTTAAAAGCAATGTGCGCGAAGGTGAGAGCATTGCCGTCCCGCTCATCAAGAGCAATGTCTTTCCGCCCATGGTCACGCGCATGATCGCCATCGGCGAAAAATCCGGTCAGCTCGAGAAGATGCTCACCAAGATCGCGGAATTTTATGACGATCAGGTGGACGCGGCCGTGGCCGGTCTTACGAGCATCATTGAGCCGTTGATCATCGGATTTTTGGGCATTGTCGTCGGCTTCATTGTCATTGCCTTGTTTTTACCGATTTTGCAGATCACACAGATCTTATAAGCCCCATTCCCTGGATTATGAAAACATCCGAAGCGATGAAGATGGTTCTTTTCTGGATTTGCGCCGGATTGTATATTTTTTCTTTTGGTGCGAAGCATGCGGCGGCCCAGGACCTGAACCCGTATTCTTCCGGCCGCATGGAGCGGACTCTTCTGGAGCTCAAAGAGGAGACAGAAGAAGCGGTGGCCAATAACCGAAAGCTCGCCGAAAAAGTCGAACGTTTCAAGGCCCGCGTCAATGCTTTGGAGAGTGAGCTTGAGCAGTTCAAAAGCGTAAAAGAAGAACTGCTCAAAACCCGTGACAGCGCCCATGACCGGCTGCAAGAGGAGATGAAGAAAACCCAAGCGGTCAGCGAAGGCGTTCAGGCTTTGGACAAAAAGGTCTCATTCACGGATGAGCATGAATTGTTCGTTCAGGACCAAATCAGCCGGCAGAATGCGGAAGAAGAAATCCTGCGGCAAAAAGCCCAGCGTCTCCAGAAAGAAGTAGCGGACCTAAAAAAACAGGTCAAAGCCTTATCAGTCAAAAAAATTCATCCCGCCGCATCGCCCGCCTATGCCCGCTGGAGCGGAATATTAAAAGAAAACCAGAAACGCTTCCACCGCGCCCGTCAAACGTATGAACAAAAAAGGGATGAAGGCCTGCGCCTTGAAAAAGAGACGAATCCCTTTTTGGAAAAAAACCGTTCTCTGCAAGCAAGGCAGGCGTCCCTGGAGCAGGAAATCGCCGCTATCGTCGGCGAACAAGAGAGCCTGAAGGAGGCCTACGCGACACGGCAGGAGGAGGGTGATGAGAGGTTGGCTCAGCTGGTCACCGAGGTTGACGGATTGAAAGTGAAAAAAGCAGAGATTCTTCAGCTCGTCGATTCCATGCGCCGTTTGAACGATACGATAAAGTCCGGCCCGCCGCCCAAAGATCTGGAAAGGACCGTCGAAAAATTATCGCGCGAGAACAGTTTGCTCAATGCCCAGCAAGAGCTTTTAACCAGGCTTGCCGCGCAGCGGGCAGGCACGGAAGGCGGTTCTCCGTCGGATGCGGAGTTAAAGAACGCGCAGGATCGGATCGCCCAGCTCGATGCGCAACAGCGAGAGTTGAGCAATTCTTTGGAAGATAAAGAAAGGGCGATCAAGGAAGCCCAAGTCAGCATAAAATCTTTGGAAAAGTCAGTGCGTGAAGCAAAGAAAGATGTTGAGATCTTGACGGCAAAAAATCAGGCCGCCCTGCAAAGGCCACCGGTAAAAAAACCGCCGGTAAAAAAGAAGGTTGACTTGCCGGACATAAACCAAGAATTATCAGCCATTCGTGACGAGAATAGGGCCAAGGAAGAGCGTTTGGCTGTTTTGCAGCAGGAACTAGCGGAGATTTCTGCTCAAGAGCCGCCTTCTCCAACTGAAGATTATAATTTGGAAACGCTGAAAGCTGAAGTCGATAAATTAAAGCTCAATAAAGAGTATCTGGCTGGGACCCTAAAGATCGCTAAGACAAAATTGAACGACCTTGAGGTCCAGAGCCTGGGGCCCGGCGAGGAAGAGGACCTGCGCAATCATATCGTCAATTTGGAACAGGAAAATAAACACCTGCAGGTGCAGATATTTTCTTTAGATGTGGCTCGGGAGAAAAAACTGGAAAGAGCGGAAGGTGACCGCTAGGATATTGACAACAAGGGTTTTTCATTGCACACTTGAGATGAAACCCTTGATGTCTTAAATCTCACCCAACTAACCAATCTTCTTTCCAGTATTTTCCGTCTATAATTTATATTTATAATATTGTAAACGTGCCTTAGAAGGAGATCTTTATCATGCACAGGCTTTGCCGTAACAAGGCATTTACTTTGGTCGAAATAATGATCGTGGTGGCCATTATCGCTCTTCTCGCGGCGTTGGCTCTTCCTAATCTTCTGCGTGCCAAAATGGCTTCCAATGACGCGCAGGCAAAGGCTGCATTGCGGGGTTTGTCTACGGCCGCCGAGGTTTATGCCAATGAAAATGACAGCCTTTATCCTGTAGATGTTACTTCCCTGACAGGGGCAACGCCTCCTTATATTCTTACGGCTGATCCCTGCGGTATGACCAAGAACGGTTATGACTTTGTCTGCACCATGGCGATTGGCGGTTATACCATTGTAGCCACTCCAACTACCGTGGGCAGTTCGGGGACGACCACTTACACCATGACCACGGGCGGCATATTGTTGCCTTAACTCTTTTCTTTTCAAGCTCTTAAATAATTAATCCCACCTAGCTTGACAAGCTTTGGCAGGCATTGTACACTTGAATTGACAATTTGAACGGTTCATTCCGTGTCACTGATAAAGGTAAACCATTCGAAAGGATGGGGCACAAAGCTAAAGGGCCCTTAAGGCGTTCGTAAGCCAGGGTAGCCAGTTGCCAAAGCAGACACCCCTTTTAACCTATTCTTCGAATGAGAATAGGTTTTTTTATTGGAAGTTCATTGACAACCCAAAATAGCACTGATACTATGAAATAAATTTCATAATTTGGTTTAGGCCAATAGGTTAGAATCTATCATCCAGTCGTGAAGTGGAGCAGCAAACCGGTATCATCCCTACATACACTTCTCTCTGGAACGTAGATTCGGTTGGCCGAATCTGATCCAGAGAGGAGGTTGAGAAAATGAGAAAAGGACATCAAGGTTTCACGCTCGTTGAAATCATGATCGTTGTGGCCATTATCGCCTTGTTAGCGGCGATTGCGATCCCTAACTTGTTAAGGGCCAAGATCTCCGCCAACGATGCTTTGGCTAAAAGTACTTTACGTTCGCTGTCTACTTCTTCAGAAACGTTCGGTACTTCCAACAACGGTAACTATCCAACGGACATCACGTCCTTAACAGGGGCCACACCGCCGTACATGAACAGTAATCCGTGCGGTACTACCGCTTCGGGTTACGGTTTTGTCTGTACGTTCGGTACTGCCGGCTATACGTTCGTAGCCACCCCCGTCACTGTTGGAACATCGGGTACGACCACGTACACCATGACAACGGGAGGTATCCTTACTCCTTAACGCGTTGTCTGTCCATATGTGAAAACGGAAGGGGGGCCGAAAGGTCCCCCTTCTTTATCTCCGAAGAAAAAGTCAATGGGCAAAGAAAATATTGAAATAACAGATTCTATTCGTCTAAAAAACGCCATTAATATATTTATTTTTCTGGCGATAGCCATCTTCCTGTCGAATTTCTGGATATCACAGACGGTTAAATCCATGGAATATCCCAAGGTCGTGGCTCAAAAGACGGCGCCTTTGCCGCAAGAGGTGGCGACCGAATGGCCGGAAGGAGTCATCAAAAGAATGCGCGTCGAAAGAGGCAGCGATCATATCGAAAGTACGTTTTTCCTGCAAGGCAAGCAGATCGCGACCGAAAAATATTGGCCCGACGGCAGGACGGAATTGACGGGGGCGGTCCCGGACGGCCACGTGAAATTTTATAACGATATCGATCGCACATGGGGGGAAGAGATTTACAGGGAGGGAAAACGCTCCGGCCTTTCGACCACATACAGCGAATTCGGGCAGAGGATCGGGGAAGCCTATTATGAAAAGGGCCAATTGGTGAAGAAAAAGGAGTATTTTTCCAACGGAAATATTGCCTTTGAGGTGGACTATACGGATGCGCGGTCCCTGGACGAATTATGGGGC
>CAZCLW010000007.1:56364-56620 GCA_964499685.1 uncultured Planctomycetales bacterium | reverse complement strand
ATGCCAAGGAGCTGGGCGTGGGGAAACTGTACTACAATAACGGAAACATGAAATATGAGTGGAGTTTGACCGCAAGCAGCAAGTTCGGTTTCAAGAAGTCGTACAACATGGACGGGCAATTGCGGTATGAAGAATATTTTGACGAGAACGGGCAGATCATAAAAAACAATAGCCCGATCGCCATGGCGGAAGAAATTGTGGAGACCAAAGAAAGTGCCAAAGCGCAAAGATAATCCGGGGTTCACGCTGGTCGAGA
>CAZCLW010000007.1:25875-56354 GCA_964499685.1 uncultured Planctomycetales bacterium | reverse complement strand
AGGTATTGATCACCACGGCCGTTATTTCTACCGTCGCTATTTTGCTTTTTCGCTTATTCGTGTATTGTTCATCGCTCTCGGAAATGGCGGGGAATTTAACCGCGGCCATGGTGGCCGCCCAGGACAAAATGGAAGAAATAAAAAATCATAATTACAGTCTGATCACCACAGATTATGCCTCGGCGGGAACGCCGGGTAATACGTTCAGTTTATCCAATCCCGCCGGGATGGGAGTCATCTATATCGATTCAAGCAATGCTAACTTACTGCAGATCGAAATCAATGTGAGCTGGCGCAACAAAGACGGCCGTGTGGTCGGTGAGGATGCAGACCTGGATGGCGCGATCGATGCCGGTGAAGATGCAGACGGCAACAATAAGCTGGATTCAACGGCCAGGATCGTTAGTAATATTGCGCAGCGATAGATATGAACCAGCAATCCCAAATTCAGTTTTTCCCGATAAGAAAAAGAGCATCGGCCGGATTCACCCTGGTGGAAGTTTTGATAACGGTCGTGTTGTTCTCTATCATTTTAGGAGTTTGCTTTGTGATCCTGCTTTCAAGCACGGATTCCTGGCATGCGAGCAGCGCGCAGGTGGAGGCTCAGCAGGAGGCGAGGAAAGCGGCGGATTGGATGAGGCAGGAATTGATCCAATCAGGCTCTTCGACGATCACGAATGTCCCCACGGACGGGGCCTGGTACTCCACGATCACGTTCCGGACGGCCAATGGTGTAAGCGGCGGCAATATTAATTGGTCCGCTAATACGGTTCAGTACCTGCTGGGAAGCGGCGCAACGGCCAATCAGCTTATTCGCCGCAGCGGCGGCGTGGATAAGGTCCTGGCGCAAAGCATCCAAACCCTGCAGTTCCGGCGGCAGACCTCCAACGTGGTTGAATTAAACATTGAAGCGGCCAAGACAACGCCTAAGGGCCGGATACTGACGGCAGATGCCGCATTTCAAGTGAGGCTTAGGAACTAATATGATGAACGCCAAATCCAAAAATCGGATAAAAAAGATCACAGGCGATAAGAGGGGAAGCTTATTTGTCGCCTCGTATCTCATTATTATCGTATTGATCATACTGGGTGCGGCCTTTGTCATTATCAGCGTAACGGAAGGGAAAGTCTCCGAACGGCAAAAAAGAATGGCCCAGGCCATGTATATTGCGGAAGCCGGAGTCGAGCGCGCTGTTTATGATCTGCGTATGGATTTTATAACGGATTTAAGCAGCCCAAGCTGGTCCGACGGTGATATCCATGGTTTTGCCATCGGTCCGGACACGAATAATTTTTATACCATCCCCTATGCAGGAACATCACTCAACGGAGGCAGTTATGCGGTCCAACTGAAAAATGACAGTAGTTCCCAGGCCATTTGGGTAAGGTCTACCGGAACACAAGGCGATATGATACAGACCATTGAAGTTTACGCGAGGATCGACAGTATTTCGCCCTGGAATAACGCTATTTTTGCCGGAGCCGGTGCGGCCGGGGCCATGGTCAACGGCAACGTCAATATTCGCGGGGGCGTACATATTTTGGGAACGGGCTTGAGCAGTACGGACTATGCGATCGATTTGGGCGGTACTGCCGAATTGGTCGGTAATAATTACAATGGTTTGTCATCGGGGCTGCAGGCCAAGATACCCGCATTGCCGACCACCACCTATGGGGGAGAAGTCGTCTCGACCTTGAATGCCAAATTACGGGTAAAGAACGGGAAAGTTGCCTTAAGCGGCAGTTCTTCGGTCGGAGAGTCGAATGTCGCCGGGAACGCGAACAAGGAAACAGTGGATGGCTCTTTTGTCACCCACGGTTTCGGCGGAAGTCAAGGGACGAGCAGCGTTTATTCGGACAACGGCTGGTCAAATGGCTATGATCTAGGAGACGTTGTCAACTTTCCGCATCTTTCCGATCCTTATCCCGGCTATGCCAGCTATCAAGACTATCTGCAGGCCAATGCTTTGGTTATTTCTGACCCTACCGCTTTGAGCAATTTGGCCAATATTACTCCCACCTCTTCCACCTTTTCCTACTCCGGCCCCAACGGGAGTATCAGCAAGGACGCGAGCGGAAATTTGACGATCTCGGGCATCGTCTATATCGATGGCGGCGAACTGAACATGAACAAAGCGGGTTCGAATAAGACCATAACCTATACGGGAACAGGGTCTATTTTAGCCACGGGGAATGTCAATATTAACGTCGACCTTGTCACAAGCGGTAATAGTTCTTTTCCCGACAACATCATTGGCATTATGACTCCGGGTGACATCGGATTCAATGAGGCCGGCATCGACGTTATGGGTTTATTTTATGCCGAAAATCAGATAGTCGTGCAGAAACAGACCGACGTTGTCGGCACGCTTGTCTCAAATTATTTCAATATGGGAACCAACGTCCCTTCCGTCTTTCAGGTCCCGGAGACGCTTAATCATCTTCCGCCGGGAATGATCGGTCAGGATGTATCTTGGTACATGACCATCGTGTCATGGCAAAAAATATGAGAGTGAAATCACGACGATGCACAAATGTCCGCGGATTTACTTTAGTCGAGCTCTTGGTCGCTTCTTCTATCTTGACGGTCGTTATCATAGGGCTCTTGATCAGCTATTTACGCTGCCTGGAGTTGGCCGAGTTATCCCGGAACGTCTCGATCGCGACCGACATTTCCCGCAGCCGCATGGAAGAAATAAAGAACACAGAGTTTGCCCAGATAGAGGCGACCTACAGCGGCGTGACATTTACATCGGCAAGTCTGACCGGCATGGGCGTAAGTTACGTAACGGCAGTCAACGCCGATCTGCTGCAGGTCACTGTATCCTTTTGCTGGCAGCAGAAGAACGGCCTCATCGTGGGGGAGGACAAGAATCTGAACGGCGCGATCGATGGGGGAGAGGATGTGAACAACAACGGGATGTTGGACTCGGTCGTCCAATTGGTCAACTATATCTATAACATATGAAAAATATCATAAAAAACAACCGCGGTTTCAATATTGTGGAGCTCATGATCGTGACCTTTATCATTGTCATTGTTGTGGGAGGAAGTTTTTCCATGCTGCAATCCAGCCAATCGGCGTGGTTCACGGCCGAAGCCAATATGGCCCTGGAGGAAAGCTTGCGTCAGGCGATCAATAAGGCGGTGGCGGAATTAAATGAGTCCGGAGAAGACAGTGCCGGTGTTCTACAGGTTTCCATTAATAACGGCGGAGGCGCGGGCGGATCGGATATCCTGAAATTTTCCATCCCCGTTATCTGCGAGGCAGGAGAAAGCGTTATGGATGCCAACGGCGATGTGGCTTTTTGGGGAGCGCCTTTGACATGGGGTTGCACAGATTCAACATGCATGGATGCGGACAATGACTGCGGCACGGTGGATTATAAATCTTTGGAATACCGTTTGCTGAGCGGCAACCTGCTTGTCCGCCGGGTGCTGGATGAAGACGATGCCCAGGTCAGAGAGGATGTTGTGGCCAGAAATATTTCTGATTTTCAGGCTGCTTTAAGTGCGGATCAAAAAGTCGTCACGCTTACATTCACGGCAGAGACGACTTCCGGCATGAGCCGGGTGATGACGGCCTCCAAGAGCGTGAGTGTGAACTTGCGCAATAAACGATAAGGCCGGGAAGCGAGGCAAGGACTATGAGACTGAACAATCAAAAAGGCGTGGCCTTGGCCGTAACTCTTTTGGTTATTGTCATTATCATCACGTTAGGGGCCGCATTCACGCTAAGGGCGATCAGCGACAAAAGTGTTTCCGACCACCAGAGGCGCTCGGTAAAGTCTTTTTATATTGCCGAGGCTGGCGCCAATCATGGTCTGAATACTCTGGACACCATCATCAACACGCACATGCTGAATACGGTCAATACCACGAACCCCCAAACCGTCAGCAACAAGGCCGAGCAATATACGAACAACGATGACGGGTTGGGATTTTTGATCCTTATGGCCAAGAACGGCAGTACGCCTCAATTCACGCTGAACGGTACGCAGGCGGAACATGCCGTGGGTTCGACTGCTTTCGGCGGGGGAAGCTACAATTATCAGGTCATCGTTACCGAAAAAAGCGATCCGATCGCCGTCGGGACCGATATTTGGGATTTTCCTTTCTATTACCGTATCGAAGCGGCGGGCGTATCAGGGGATGAAAACAGCGATATTGTCTTAAACGGTGATTTTACGGTGCGCGTGCAACGGGATAACTTCGCCAAATTCGCATTATTTACCGACCACCATGGCATGCCCAGCGGTACCACCGTATGGTTTACGGATAAAACAAGTTTTGCCGGGCCCATCCATACCAACGAACGGTATAGTTTTGCCCTCAATCCGAGCGGGACGTTTGACGGTGTGACTACGCAGCATCTTCAACAGGCCAGATTTTATAACAGCGGCAGCCCGGTCCTTTTGGACGCTGAATATAACGGTACACTGGACGTGCCCACTTTTAATTCCACCTATACACGGAGCTATGATGAGATCGTCTTGGCCTCTTCGGTCCAAAAACAGGATTTGATCAATCAGGCCCGCGGCGGTGACAATACGCCCGGCAACGGTATCTTTGTGGCCAACAGCGGCGGGGCCCTGACGGGCGGTGTATATGTTAAAGGGGATGCTACGATTGCCATGGCGGTGGATGCCAATCAGGATGCCAAATATACGATCACGCAAGGGGGCACGACCAAGATCATTACGGTCAAAAAAGCCTTGAACCAGACCAGCGTGGAAACCGTGGGCGGAGGGACAACGACGTATAACGGTCTCCCTGACGGAGTTGATGATCTCGGCACCATCGTTTATGTCAACGGCGAGATCTCAGGCCTTGCCGGGACCGTTCAGCAGGACACGGAGCTGACCATCTCCAGCGAGAATGATATCGTTCTTTCCGATCACGTCACGTATCAAGATTACAATGCCGCCTCGGGAACACCCGGACAGCCGGGTTATGTTCCGCCAAATGCGACGGATAAAACGAATTTGCTTGGTTTGGTTTCCTGGGGCGGAGATGTCCGTATAGGAAATTCGGCCCCTAATGACATCAATATTCACAGTATTATTATGGCCCGCAATGGCATATTTACGGTGGATGATTATGATGATACTGGGGTAGGATCGCGCGGGACGGCTACGTTGCTGGGCGGGTCCATCACTCAGTTTTATGGGGCCTTCGGCCTCTTTAACAGTTCGACAGGGCAGCAGATCGCCGGTTACGGGCGTAATTTTAATTATGACGGTCGGACCCTGCTTGGTAAATCGCCGCCGTATTTCCCGAGCATGAAGGCGTTCATTGCGTTTACAAACGATTTAACCGATAAGCTGGTTTGGCAGGAAGGGAAATAATATGGTCGAACACAGAAATTCACAGTACACATTGTTGTTCGTTGTCTTTCTTCTGGTCATGACAGCGATCGGAATTCTCAACAGGAATGTCGCACGTGATATCTCCGTCAGTCCGGGGGCGGTTGCTCCGGCTGCGGTGATGATCACGGCGGAAGAAAAAGCGGTCAAGGAAGAGGCTGGGGAGCCGATGCCGCAGGCGGATAGTATGGTTTTAGCCCCTGTTGAAAAGACCGGCCAAGCCGCCCTCAAAAAAGAAGAGACGCAGGAGAAGGAGCCGATTTATGAGCTGCCATTACCGAGTGTAATCCTCGCTCAATAGTCATTCGATTAATATATTTTCTTATCGTAATTATATTTATTTCTGTTAAAATACAATCACCAATCAAATAATCTATGCAAAAGTTCGTAGACAATTATCTAGCCTTTATCAAGAAGTTTGTCCCCAAGGAAGAGGGTCTGTCTTCCATTGGATTGGATATCGGCCTGAATTCCTGTAAATTGGTCGAGGTCATCAAAAAGGGCGCTTCCTTTGAGCTGATCACTTGGGCCATCGAGCCCATCCGCGAAGGCAATGCGGCGAACGCGGTCAAAGCGGTCCTTGCCAAGGCCAGCAAGCCCAATAAAACCCCCTACACGGCCGTGTTCGGCAAGGGCACCTTGATCCGTTGCGTGACCATGCCGCGCATGCCTCTTGAAGAAGTCCGTAAGTCGCTGAACATCGAAGCCGATAAATATTTCCCTTTTGCCAAAGATCAGATCTATACGGACTGCTATCTTCTCGATGGAGAAGGGCAGGATAAAAAGATGTCTGTCTTGCTGGCCGCGGCCAAGAAAGAGATTGTTGATGCCCGTATCAAGCTTTTGACGGACGCCGGATTGCATGCCGATTTTATTTCTTTGAATCCGATTGCCATCGGCAATGTCTTTTATGCTTTTCCGAATGAGGTGAAAAAAGAAGCCGGGGCCGTCGCCGTTTTGGACATCGGAGAAACCGTAAGTAATTTGACCGTCATTGCGGACCGCCTGCCGCGCTTTTCCCGCGATATCTTTATCGGAAGCCAGGATTTGACTCGACGGATCATGCATGCCTTTAATGTCAACTCGCAGGAGGCCGAGAAGATCAAAAATGACCCTAAAGAAAAGGCTGCCGAAATGCTTAATGCCTGCGAAACCTCCCTGATGAACCTGATCACGGAAATGCGCCTCTCTTTTGATTATTTCACGACCGAAAATAACCGCCATATTGACAAGTTGTACTTAAGCGGCGGGGCTTCTCTTTTGGAAGGCATCACGGATTATTTTACCAAGAACATTGAGATACCGGTCGAGAAATGGGACCCTCTGGCCGGATTAGCCGTTCCCGAGAATTTTAAAAATGACGATCTGAAAAAGAACTCAAGCCGCTTGGGCGTTGCCCTGGGCCTGGCCCTTTACCAATATGATTGAAATAAACTTAGTCCCCTCAAATAAGAAGAAAAGAAGAAAGATGCCCGGTGTCTTGGGGAAGGGATTGAACTTTCCTAAAGAAGTGATCATCGGCCTTGTGGGCGGCTTTTTTGCCGTGCTTATTATTATTTCGGTCCTGCTGCAGATCACTATCTTTTTGAAGGTGGCACACCTCAAGGCTTTACGCAAGCAATGGCAGGAAATGACGCCCACGAAGGCGAATGTGGACCGTGTGACCGGACAGATGCGGATGCTGCAGGCCAAGATCAAGTCCATGGAAAGCGTCGTGGGGGCTGATCCCGTCCACTGGGCTCCCAAGCTCTATGAAATAAGCGAAAGCCTTCCGCGCGGGGTTTGGTTAAGCCGCATCGTCACCAATAAACAGCGGTTGGTCATCGAGGGGAGCGCGATGTCCAAAGGAAAAGATGAAATGATCAGCGTACATACCTTCGCATCGAACCTCAAGAACCGCGACCCGTTCATGAAGAACCTCGATGACCTGGAAGTCGGGTCCATCCAGCGCAAATCCATCAAGAATGTCGGGATCGCGAGTTTTTCCATAACCACCAAGATCAAATAACGACCATGATCGATATAGATAAATTATTGAACAAGTTGCCGCAGGCCGACGAGAAGAACAAGAAATTCATTTTGGGCGGCATCCTGCTTTTTATTTTTTTGATCTACTACTTTGTCATTATGCAGCCCCAGCTTTCGACGTTACGGACATTAAACCCCGAGATCATGCTGATCACGCAGGACCTGAAGAAGATAGAGACCGACGTGACGCAAATGGCGCAATACCGCAAACAGGTCGAAGTCCTGCAGAAAAAGGTCGATCAGGTCGGCGGGGGTATCAAGACCAAGGAAGATGTTCCCCGCATCCTGGAGCAGATATCCCGCATGGCCAATAAATACAGGATCCGCATCGATCAGATCATGCCTCTGGTGGAGAACCAGGAGGTCCTCTTGAAGAATAACGACGGAAAATACATGGCTTTGCCGATCGCGATCGATTGCCAGGGCGGTTATCATGATTTCGGCCGTTTCGTCAACGATATCGAACAGAACAACGCCTCTTTGAAAGTGGACCGTTTTACAATTACGGCCAACACGCAGGACATGCTGAAGCACTCCATCAAATTGACACTCAACGCCATCTTGCTGGAACCTCCGACACCGGGAGAAAAGAAATAGTATGCAAAGAAAATGGACCATAGCTTTCCTGATGCTGTTTGGGGCCGGCATCTGCTGGGCCCAAGACAAGCCGTTTATGTATGAAGACCACGGCAAAAGGGACCCTCTCTGGCCGCTGGTCACTCCGAGCGGGGCCATTATGAACTATGAAACGGAAATGTTCGTTTCGGACATGGTCCTGGAGGGAGTGATCGTGGATTCCACGGGAAAGAATTTGGCCATTATCAACGGTGTCATCGTTACCGACGGCGGCAAGGTCGGTCAATATACAGTGAAGAATATCTCACCCACCTCAGTCGTGCTTATCAAGGGGGAGGAAGAGTTCATTTTGAAATTAAAAAAGGAGGACTAAAAAATGTTAAAGAAAGCAGCCGTTCTATTTTGTGCGGTTTTTTTTGCTTTCCCCGTCCATGCTCAAACAGAAACAGAGGAGATGGTCGTACAGGAAGAAGCCCCGGCAGAGGAAATGGTTGTCGAGGAGACTCCTGCTGTTGAAGAAGCCTTCCCGTTTTCCGAGGAAGCGCCGGTCATGAACGAAACGGCGGAAGTCTCTGCTCCGCCCGTGGAGCAGCCCGGTACGGTCACACTGGATTTTCGGGATGCCGACATTCAAAATGTCCTGAGGATTCTGGCGTATAAAAGCGGCATGAATATCGTGACGAGCCCGGAAGTGACGGGTTTGGTCACCATTCAACTGCGCGATGTCCCTTGGGAACAGGCGTTGTCGGTCATTCTGGAAACGTATGGCTACGGCTATGACCGCCGCGGCAACATCATTACTGTTACCACCATCGAAAATCTGAAAAAGCGGCGTGAGGACGCAGCGCTTTTGGCGGAGCAAAAGCCGTTGATGACCAAAACCTTCATTATCAATTACGGCAAGGCCTCCGAGATTATCGCTTCTATCGAAAAGTTAAAGTCCGACCGCGGCAAGATCAATTTCGATGAGCGTACCAATACGATCATTGTCCAGGACATTGAGGAGAGTGTGGCTTTGATCGAAGATGTCATTAAAAGGCTTGATCGTGTCACCCCGCAGGTCATGATCGAGGCCAAGATTGTGGAGACAACGCTCACTGATGCGGATGAGCTTGGCATCGACTGGACCGTTGCAGCGACGATTGCGGGCGCACGTCGCCCGACGACTTGGCCGTTTAGTCCGAGTTCGGCCAACAATTTCCTGCCCGATCCATTTCCGGGCGCGGAGGATACGACCTTTACTTACGGCACCTTGAACGCCTCGCAATTGCAGGCCATGTTCGAAATGCTAAAAACACGCACCGATACAAATATCCTGTCCAATCCGAAGATCGTGACGCTGGATAATCAGCCGGCGCAGATCACGGTGGGAAGTCAGTATCCCATCCCTACATATACGTACAATGAGGAACAGGCCCGCCTGCAGGTCAACGGTTGGGAGTATAAGGATATCGGCATCATCTTCAACGTCACGCCGAACGTGAATAACGCTGGATATGTCACGCTCGATATTGAACCGAAGATCACCGAGATCCTCGACTTTGTCACCGTAGAAAACACCTCCCTGCCGCGCTTGAGCAACGAATCGGCCAAGACCAGGGTTATGGTCAAGGACGGCGAGACGCTGGTCATCGCCGGTTTGATCAAAGACAAGGTCACAGATACCAGGAAAAAAGTCCCTCTTCTGGGCGATATTCCTTTGTTGGGGGCAATCTTTCAAAAAATGGAAAAGACCGTCACAAAAACAGACTTGTTGATTTTTTTGACCCCAAGGATTATTACTATAAATGCGGAAGAGTGATAGACATTTAAATAAGGGCGCATCCACCATGCGATTACCCGACCATTTCAACTTTTATCAATATTCTTATAGGAGATATTGTGCCCAAAGAAATCCTTATTCAGATCCGGCCCGGCGAACGTCGTGTTGCTATCGTCAACAACGGGAAATTGGATGATTATTTCATTGAAGTAGATCACTATCAGTCGATATTAGGTAACATTTACAAAGGCCGCGTTGAGTCCATCCTTCCTTCCATTAACGGCGCCTTCATCAATATAGGGCAGGAGCGTAACGGTTTTTTGTATCTGACCGACGCTGTCAATCCTCTTATCGAAGAAGATATAAAAGGCCCCCGGAAGATCATCAACAAGATCTTTAACCGCAAAGAACCGCCCAAGGTCCGGCATGATATGCCGCCCGTCCCGCTCAAAGAGGGGCAGGAGATCATGGTGCAGGTTGTCAAGGAGCCGTTCGGCAATAAAGGCGCGCGGCTCACCAGTCACATAACGCTGGCCGGGCGCTTTGTCGTGTATATGCCTTTTGATAAGCACCATGGCATTTCTAAAAGGATCGAGGACCAGGAAGAAAGAAAACGGTTGCGGGAAACCTTAAGCGAACTTACCTTTGCCAAAAGCGGCGGGTTCATTGTTCGTACCGTTTCGCTGGAGCAGGGGAAGCGTGAGATCGTCCGTGACGCCAAATTTTTGGTCAAGATCTGGCAGCAGATCCTGAATGTCGCCGAGTCCAAGACGCCGCCGGCGCTTATTTACAAAGAATACGATCTTATGTGGAAGGTGGTGCGCGACTTTTTAAGGGACGATGTCAATGCGATCTGGGTGGATTCCAAAGAAGATTTCGAGCGCCTGCGGCGCATCATCGAGACCATGATCGGCCGTGAAATGGTCGACAAGGTCCAGCAGCATAAAGGCCATATTCCTTTGTTTGAAGCAAAGGATGTTTCCAAGGAGCTGGAAAAGATTTTTGACGTCAAGGTCCAGCTAAAGACCGGCGCCTATATTGTCATTGAGCCCACGGAAGGCTTGACCGTCGTCGACGTCAACAGCGGCAAGTTCAAGACCCGTGCTTCTCCGGAAGATGCCGCCTTTATGGTCAACATGGAGGCCGCTCCCGAGATCGCGCGTCAACTGAGGCTGCGTGACTTGGGCGGGATCATTGTCATCGACTTCATCGACATGAACCGTGAGGACCACAAGCGGAAGGTTTTAGCGGCTTTGCAGGATGCGCTGACCTATGATTACGCCAAAACCGAGGTCAATAAGATCTCTTCCCTGGGCCTGGTCGAGATGACCCGTGCCCGGACGGGTAAAACACTGGAATCCATCGCTTTTACTTCCTGCCCTTACTGCGCGGGACGCGGTCGCGTCAAGATCGAGTAAAGCCCTTCCTCGGAAATCATTTGGGAGACATATTCCTGTTGACTTTTTTCGGTTTTAAGTTATCCTAGAGCATTACATCATCGAAGCACAGGGAGGAAATCATGTATACGATCATTCAAGTCGGTTCTTCGCAATATAAGGTCTCCGAAGGAGACACCATCCACGTCAGCCGCCTGCCGGCGGAAGAGGGCAAGACCATTACTCTGGATAAAGTCCTTTTTTTCCTCAACGGCGACAATGTCCAGATCGGTCAGCCATATCTCAAGAATGTCAAAGTGACCGCCAAGGTCATCAAGCACTCTCTCGGTGAAAAGCGGGTCGCCTTTAAGTTCCGGCGTCGTAAGAATTACGCCAAGAAAAGAGCTTCCCGGCCCCAGCTCACCGAACTTACCATCTCAAAAATAAGCGCTAATTAATTTTTTTCATTTCCAGGCTAAGCTATGGCTTTCGTTGATGAAGCAAGGATCCACGTCAAGGCGGGCAATGGCGGAAAAGGCTGCGAAAGCTTCTATCGCGATAAGTTTACCCGTTATCCGCGTCCCGATGGTGGTGACGGCGGAAAGGGCGGTAACGTCGCCTTCGTGGCCGATCAGGGCATCCAAACCCTTCTCGATTACCGTTTCAAACAGCACTATCAGGCCTCCGGCGGCGGTCATGCCAGCAGTAAAGGGAAAAAGGGAAGAGAGGGAGAAGACCTTTTCTTACGCGTTCCCGTAGGCACTATCTTGCGCGATGAAGACACGGGGTTGCTGATCAAGGACCTTGTCGAACACGGTCAGTCCGTCGTTGTGGCAAAAGGCGGAAACGGAGGGATCGGCAATGCGCGGCGCAAAATCCCCAAGCCGCCTTTGCCCGGTGAAGAGCGGACGATCCGCCTGGAATTAAAGATCATCGCCGATGTGGGCCTGGTCGGTTTTCCCAACGCAGGAAAATCGACGCTGATCTCGGCCGTTTCCAAAGTCAAATCCAAGATCGCCAGTTATCCTTTCACGACCAAGCAGCCGATCCTGGGCATCGTGGAAGCGGATGATTTCCGCTTTGTCATGGCAGATCTCCCCGGTCTTATCGAAGGTGCCCATGCGGGACGCGGATTGGGCGACCGTTTCCTCAAGCATGCCGAACGCACTAAAGTCCTGGTGCACGTCGTGGATATGGCGGGCGGCGAAGGTCGCGACCCTTACGATGATTTTAAGAAAATAAAGCATGAATTAAAGGCCTACAGTGATAAATTATCCTTAAAGGATACCCTGATTGTGGCCAACAAGATGGACGTTCCGGAAGCGGCGGACAACTTAAAGAAATTTAAGAAAAAATACCGCGGAAAATTATTTCCCGTCTCGGCCCTGCAGGGTGCCGGACTGGATGAACTGATCGGATCCATTCAAAAAATATTATGCAAAGAAAATTCCCGAGACCTGTCAAGCGCATCGTCATAAAGGTCGGTTCGAGCCTGATCGCGACCTATGCTCTTCGTCCGCAAAGCGCTCAGTTGCCGTCATTGATCGACCAGATAAGCGCCCTGAGCGGCGAAGGTGTCGAGATCGTGGTCGTCAGTTCCGGTGCGATCGTACTCGGCATGCAGGAATTAAGCGAGACGAAGCGCCCGGCGGACCTTGCTTCATTACAGGCCCGCGCGGCGATCGGCCAGGCGGTCTTGATGCAGACTTACAGTCGGCTTTTTAAAAAGAATAATGTCTGCTGCGCCCAATTGCTTTTGACATGGGATGATTTTGATAACCGCCAGCGCTATAATAATGCGCGGCATACCTTGCAGGCCATTCTTGAGAAAAAGGTCGTGCCGGTCATCAATGAAAATGACACGATTTCGACGGATGAAATTAAGTTTGGCGATAATGATAGGCTGGCGGCCTTCGTGGCCTGCCTCGTGCATGCCGATCTTTTGATCATTCTGTCGGACGTCGAGGGATTGTACAATTTAAAAGAAGGCAAAAAAGAATTTTTCGAGGAGATCAAGGAGATCACTCACGAGATCGAAGGGTTGGCGTCGGGAACAAACAAAAAGCACATGTCCAAAGGCGGCATGATCACGAAACTGGATGCCATCAAGATCGCCAGCCAAGCCAAGATCCCTTCCATTATCGCCCACGGGGAAATGGAGAACGTCCTGCTGCGCATTTTTAAAGGGGAACGTATCGGTACTTTTTTTGTCGAGAAGGAAGAAAAAATCCTCTCACGTAAACATTGGATTTCCTTCGGCGCGAAACCCAAAGGGATCATTAAGGTGGACGATGGTGCGCGCTCCGCTTTATTGCAGGGCGGGAAAAGCCTTTTGTTGCCCGGTGTTATCGGATGGGAAGGTCATTTTAAGGCCAATGATGTCGTGGTGGTCTATGATCGCGAGAACAACGAGATCGCCCGCGGCATAACCAATTATTCGGTGAGCGACTTGCACAAGATAGAAGATAAAAAAGGCAAGGCCGAGGTCATCCACCGTGATGATCTGGTCTTAAGTAAACGGTAAGAATATGGGACTTTACGAAGAGATTTTACATATGGCCCAGGCCGCAAAGCAGTCGGCGTATGCCTTATCTTTGGTTTCCACCAAAGAAAAGAACGCGGTTTTGCGCCGGATGGCTAAGGCCCTGGGGGAGAACAAGGATTATCTGGCTAAAGAGAACCAGAAGGATCTTGCCGAGGCCAAGAATAAAAATTATCCCAAGGCCATGATCGATCGTCTGACTATGACGGACAAGGTTATTAAAGAAATGGCCTCCTGTCTGAAAGAGACCGCCGGGCTGCAGGATCCCGTTGGCGAGGTCATCCGCACTTTCAAACGGCCCAACGGCCTTGTGATCAAAAAGGTCCGAACGCCTATCGGGGTTATCGGCATTATCTTTGAATCGCGGCCCAATGTGGTCAGCGACTGCGTCGGCTTGTGTTTAAAATCAGGCAACGTCGCCATTTTAAAAGGCGGGCGCGAGGCAGCTTTTTCCAATAAAGCCATTTTTAAGGTTTTGCAAGATGTCCTCAAAAAGACCGATATCCCTGCTTCCAGCATTAATCTTATCGAATCGACCGACCGGAAAGCGGTCAATATCCTTTTAGGTCTGGACAAGTATGTGGACCTTATCATTCCGCGCGGCGGGGAGGAATTGATCGAATTTGTGGCTTCCCATTCGCGCATCCCGGTTATTAAGCATTACAAAGGTATATGTCATATTTATGTCAGCCGTCATGCGGATCTGGAAAAAGCGCACAAGGTCTGTTTTAACGCCAAAGTGCAAAAGCCGGGCGTGTGTAACGCCATGGAGACTTTACTGGTCGAAGAAAAAACGGCCAAGAAATTTTTACCCAAGATGATCGCCGATTTTCAGAAGGCGGGGGTTGAGATTCGCGGTTGTCCGGTCACGCGTCAGATCGCTGGAGCAAATGTCAAAGAAGCGACCGAACAGGATTGGGAAGAGGAATACCTTGACCTTATCCTTTCTGTGAAAGTGGTCAAGGATTTAAAGGAAGCGATCGAGCATATCAATGTGCACGGTTCGCATCATTCGGACGCCATCATGACGGAAGATAAAAAGGAGGCAGAGGAATTCCTGAAGTCCGTTGACTCGGCCTGTCTCTACGTCAATGCCTCCACCCGGTTTACTGACGGGTACCAGTTCGGTTTCGGCGCCGAGATAGGGATCAGTACGGACAAGCTGCATGCCCGCGGGCCCATGGCTTTGGAAGAATTGACGACGTATAAATACATCGTTTACGGCAAAGGACAAATTCGAACGTGAAGCGCCTTGGTTTGCTCGGAGGGACTTTTAATCCCGTGCATTTCGGTCATCTCGCAATGGCCCAATTGGCTATCGAACGCGTCTCTTTGGACAAGGTCGTCTTTATCCCGACAAACATCCCTCCGCACAAAAGCCCCAGGTCACTGGCCTCGTCACGCGACCGTTTCAATATGGTCAAACTGGCCATACAGGGAAATCCGCGCTTTCAGACATCTGATTTTGAGATTAAAAAGGGTGGAAAATCCTACAGCATCGATACCATCACTTATTTTCATGAAAAATATCCCAAGACAAAATTATTCTTTATTATCGGCGAAGATGCCGCCTGGCATCTGGGCCAATGGAAAGGTATCCGCGAGATCCGTAAGATCGTTTCGTTCGTTGTGGTCAATCGTCCGGGCTATATCAATAAGGGAGGCCGGTCGGCTGGGCATTTTTACGTTGAAATGCCGGCGATCGACATTGCTTCATCTTTTTTACGCAAGCGCGTCCTGGAAGGCAAATCCATAGATTACTTCGTCCCCAAGAGCGTGGCGGCTTATATAAGGAAGAAGGGACTGTATAAAAAAGTTTAAAACACCCTTGTCGCTTCCCGAAGCTTCACGTATATTAAAATAATTAAAATCGCTGAATAAAGAAGGAGTTTTACATGTCACAGGTCGCAAACACAGAGATCAAGTTCGGCACAGACGGCTGGCGCGGAGTCATTTCCGATAATTTCACCTTCAAGAACGTAAAGGTCGTTGCCCAGGCGATCAGCGCGTGGGTGAACCAGCATCTTTCTCCCAAAGACGGCAAAAGGCGTGTCGCGGTAGGTTATGACACGCGTTTCTTATCGGCGGAGTATGCCGAAACGGTCAGTCGCGTACTGGCCAAGAACGGCATTGAAGTCTGTTTATCGGACAGGGCGATACCCACGCCGGCGTTGAGTTTCGGGGTCCTTAAAACGAATTCCGTGGCCGGTGTCATGATCACGGCCAGCCATAATCCTGGAAAATTTAACGGCATTAAAATAAAGAATGCTCAGGGCGGAGGGGCCTCTAAAGAAGTGACCGACATCGTGGAAAAATATTTGTTCAAAGATGAGGTCCGCATCGAGAATTTTGAAGAGGCCAAGAAGAGCAACCAGATCACCCTGCGCAATTACACGACCGACTACATAAAATTCATCCGGAATTATATCGATTTCAAAAAGATCAAAAATTCCCGCTTTAAGGTCCTGGTGGACGTGATGCACGGAAGCGGCCGGAGCCTCATGCAGGATATCCTCAAAGGCACTAAGGTCCGCCTGGAATTAATGCGCAACGACATCAATCCTTCCTTTGACGGCGGAAAACCTGAACCGGTCGTGGAATACTTAAGCGGGATCTTAAAGCGCGTTAAACAGGAGAAGTTTGATCTGGGATTGGTCTTGGATGGGGACGCCGACCGCATCGCAGCCGTTGCGCCGGGCGGGAACTTTGTCCATCCGCAGAAGATCTTGGGACTGCTTGTCCTTCATCTTCACCGCAACCGCGGTAAACAGGGTGGCGTTGTCAAGACCATTTGCGGAACGACCATGATCGATAACATCGCCAAGAAGTTGGGGCTGAAATTGTATGAAACACCCGTCGGGTTCAAGTATATTTCCGAACTCATGGTCTCTAAGCGGATCATAGCCGGCGGGGAAGAGGCCGGCGGGATGGGGTTGCCGGATTATATTCCGGAGCGAGACGGTTCTTTGGCCGGATTATTGCTTTTGGAAATGATGGTCTATCAAAAGAAGAATTTAAAGAAGCTGGTTGAGGGCATGGAGAAAGAGTTCGGCCGGTATTATTACGAGCGTTTCGACCTGAAGCTGCAGGAAGGAAGCCGTCTGGATGTTGAAAGTTTCAAACAGACCAAAGAGCTTTTGGGTAAAAAAGTTGTGGATGTGAAGGATTTTGACGGCGTTAAACTGGTTTGTGAGGACGAAAGTTGGCTGATGTTGCGGCCTTCCGGCACCGAGCCGTTGGTCCGGGCATATTCCGAGTCAAAATCCCCGGCCAGGGCCAAGCAGCTCATCCAGTACGGCGAGAAACTTCTACGAAACGAACACTAATGCTCTACTATCTTACCCGTTGGCCCTTGCGGGTTATCAGTAAGCTATTCTTGCCCCTTGAGATCGTTGGTCTGGAAAACATCCCCTCGCGCGGCGCATGTATTTTTGCCTCCAATCACCGCAGCTATTTTGATCCCGTCGTTTTAGGTTACACATCTCCCCGTCGGCTGAGTTTTGTGGCCAAGGATTCCCTTTTCGAAAACAGGCTTTTTGGTTTTTATATCACCCAGCTAGGGGCGTATCCTATCCGTAGGCATCAAGCGGACTTTAGGGCTTTACGGGAGACTTTCCGGCGCCTGAAGGCCGGGCGCACTATCCTTATTTTCCCGGAAGGCACCCGCCGGGCGGACAATCCCCTTCAAGAGGCCGAACCCGGAATAGGGTTCATTGTCTCCAAGGTGAAAGTCCCGGTCATCCCGGTTTATCTCGAGGGGACCGACAAGGTGCTTCCGCCAGGATCTAAAAGGCTGCATCGAGCCCCGGTGAAGATCACTTTCGGCAAGGCCGTGGCTTATGAGCCGGGGGAGCCGCCGGAAACGATCGTCCGCAAGATTATGACAGGGATTTATTCCCTTGCGCCACGCTAAGTTACGATTTTTTTCTCCTCCAGCCCTACCCAATATTTTGTTTGACAAAATAAAATCTTCTGAGATAATAAAGCCCCATTAGATCCAAGAAAGAGTTTTTATCCTTTCTGCGTCTAAAAATAAAACGAAAAGAGGAATCATTTAATGGTTCAAAATAACCAAAGTATTGCTGATTTGTACAATAGTTCACTCAAAGATTTCAAGGAAGGGGAGATCGTCAAAGGGACGGTCGTGGCCACGACCAATAAAGAAGTTATCGTCGACATCGGCTTCAAATCCGAAGGTTTTATAGCGATCGAAGAATTTCGTAACCGCGATGAATTGAAGATCGGTCAGCCCATCGATGTCCTCATTGAAAAAATAGAAGATGACGACGGCCGCCTCGTTCTTTCCCGTTCCAAGGCCGAAAGGATGCAGGGTTGGATGCGCATCGGTGATGAATTGAACGAAGGCGATGTGATCGAAGGTCGCGTGCTTAAGCAGGTCAAAGGTGGATACATGGTGGATGTCAATGGTGTCGATGCCTTCTTGCCGATGTCATTATCATCCTTCCGTGGCATTCCCATCCATGAGATCATGGCCAACAAATTTAGCTTCCAGGTCACGAAATTAAACAAGCAACGCCGTAACATGATCCTTTCCCGACGGGATTTGGTCCAAAAAGAGCGTGAGCAGATAAGAGAAAAACTCTGGGCCCAGTTGGAAAAAGGTCAGAAGCGCAAAGGGACCGTCAAAGGCATTACCGATTTCGGCGCCTTTATCGATTTAGGCGGCATCGATGGATTGCTGCACATCACCGATATGAGCTGGTCGCGCATCAATCATCCTTCCGAACTGGTCAAGATCGGCGACAAGGTCGAAGTCATTGTTTTGGATTTTGACAAGGACAATTCCAAAGTGTCCTTGGGTTACAAACAGCTTATCAATAATCCGTGGGATAATATTTATGAGAAGTTCCCCACCGGCACACGTATTAAAGGAAAGGTCGTCAACATCATGCCGTACGGCGTATTTGTTGAGATCGACCGCGGCATCGAAGGCTTACTGCATTCTTCCGAGATCACCTGGCAGAAAAAGATGATCAATCCGCAGGAAATGTTCAAGGTCGGGGATATCATCGAAGTTCAGATCATCAATGTGGACAAGGACCAGAAGCGCATTTCGTTAAGCATGAAACAGCTGGAAACCAACCCCTGGCAGGAAGCCAAGGAAAAACTTCCGGTCGGCTCAAAGATTAAAGGCATCGTGCGCGGGTTTACCGAATACGGCGCCTTCGTCGAGCTCGAGTCTGGGCTGGAAGGAATGATCCATGTTTCCGATATGTCATGGACCAAAAAGATCAATCATCCGCAGGATGTCCTCAAGAAGGGTCAGGAAGTCGAGGTCATTATTTTGGGTGTAGACAGCGACAGCCGTAAGATCACGCTTGGCCTCAAGCAGTTGACGCTTAATCCGTGGCCGGAGATCGCCAAGAAGTTTTCCGTCGGAAGCGAAGTCGACGCCGAAGTGGTCCTTAATTCTAATTTCGGGGTGTTCGTGAAATTAGAGGATGAGGTCGAAGCCTTGGTATATTCTTCCGAGATCGATAAAGAAAAAGCCGCAGCTTTAAAACCTGGCGAAAAGATCCGCGTCAAGATCATCAAGGTCGACGTGGAGCAGATGAAGATCGGCGTCAGTGCCAGGTTGTCCCAAGCCTAATTATACATACTGTTTTGGTGATGCCACCATCCCGCCTTAACAGGCGGGATGGGGTTTCTTTATCCTCCGTCAATCTTATTGCTTATGGCCATTCAGGAAACAATCCAGAAGATCGTCCGCGGAACGGCTGAGATCATTGACCTTAAGCTTTTGGAAAAAAAGCTTACCGACAGCCAAAAACGAAAAAAGCCTTTGCGGATCAAAGCGGGTTTTGATCCGACCGCGCCGGACATCCATCTCGGCCATTACGTTCTTTTGAAAAAATTAAAGCAGTTCCAGGACCTGGGGCACGAGGTCTATTTTTTGATCGGTGATTTTACCGCCCAGATCGGCGATCCTTCCGGACGGGACCAGACCCGTCGGAAAATGGATAAAAAGGAGATCGCCGAAAACGCCAAGACCTACAAGGCGCAAGTCTTTAAGATCCTTGATCCCAAAAGGACCAAGGTCGTTTTTAACAGCCGCTGGCTCAATGCCCTGACGGCCCAGGACATGCTGGAGCTTTCGGCGCGCTGCACCGTGGCCCAAATGCTCGCCCGTGCCGATTTCAAGAAGCGTTTTGAGGAGAAAAAGGAGATCAGTCTTCTGGAGTTCATCTATCCGCTTCTGCAAGGTTTTGATTCCGTTCATCTCAAGGCCGATGTGGAATTCGGCGGGACCGATCAGAAGTTCAATCTGCTCATGGGCCGGCAGCTCCAGGAATCCTATGGAGTAGAACCGCAAGTCGTGATCATGACCCCGCTGCTTGAAGGCACCGACGGCGTACAGAAAATGAGCAAGTCGCTCGGCAACTACATCGGGATCAATGAGGCCCCTAAGGAGATCTTCGGGAAGATCATGTCGATCAGCGATGAGTTGATGTACCGATATTATGAACTGCTGACCGACTTCGATCTCAGGCAGGTCAAGGGAATGCACCCTAAAGAGGCCAAGCTGCAGCTGGCCGTTGAGATCGTGGAGCGTTTTTATGATGAGACATCGGCCGTCGCCGAGCGCAAGGCCTTTGAACATACCTTCAGTAAAAAGCAGATCCCCGAGGATATCCTTGAATTCAACATAGACGGGAACACTCAAAAATCCCTGGCGGAGATCCTTATCGAAACGAAGCTGGTTGCCTCGCGCAACGAGGTGCGGCGGCTGATGCAGCAGGGCGGCATAACCTTCCAGGAGGTCAAGATTACTGAAGAAAATTGGCCTTTGCAGGAGGGCGTTCTTAAGGTGGGCAAGAGGAGGTTTTTGCGGCTGGTCCGGAAATAGAGTTTGGTTCCTAACCGATTGATTTCTAATTAATTATATTCCGGAAATAAATAATAAATTTCTTGACAAAAATTTCATAGATGGGTATACTTTATGACTTGTAATTTTTCAAACCAATATTTGCATCAAGATCGTTATTGCCCCTGTAGCTCAGCCGGTAGAGCACGTCCTTGGTAAGGACGAGGTCACCGGTTCAAAACCGGTCGGGGGCTTGAAATGAGACGAAGAAAGTTATTCCATGCGCGAAAATATACAATTTGAATGCACTGATTGTCGTCGGATGAATTACACGAGCACCAAGGATAAAAAGAAGCATCCTGACCGCATCGAACTCAAAAAGTTTTGCCGCTTCTGCCGCAAACACACAGTTCATCGCGAACTTAAGAAATAAAAGATTGATTATGTTTTAGGCCTGTAGCTCCAATTGGTAGAGCGACGGTCTCCAAAACCGTGTGTTGTAGGTTCGAGTCCTACCAGGCCTGGGTTGATGGAAAAGTCGAGCGACTATGTCAAAGATCAGAAAATTTTTCTCAGAATTCGTTGTTGAGCTTAAAAAGGTCTCCTGGCCCACAAAGACCGAGCTTCTTGATTCTACCTGGGTCGTGATCGTGAGTTCCGCGGCCTTGGGTATTTTTATCGCTACGGTGGATTTCGGATTATCAAAATTCTTAGGATTGATTATACGTTGACTATGAGTATGAGATGGTACGTCGTTCATACCCAGACCGGGGCGGAGGAGAAAGCGCGGGCAGGCTTGGAAAGCAAGATGGCTACGACTGACCTCAAGAATTATGTCGGAGAGATCGTTGTTCCGACCGAGCAGGTCTCTGAGATCCGCGGCGGTAAAAAGCGCATCACATCGCGCAAGTTCTTTCCCGGGTATATTCTCCTTAAGATGGAAATGACCAAGGAGAGCTGGTATCTCGTAAAGACAACCCCCGGGATAACCGGTTTTATCGGGCCTGGCCGCACACCGGCGCCGTTGAGCGACGATGAAGTTAACAACATTTTAAAGCGTACCCAGGACACCGAGACCAAGCCGAGCCCGAAGATTACCTTTGATATCGGAGAGCCGGTCAGGATCTCGGAAGGGCCGTTCGCCAACTTTCACGGCTCGGTCATGGAAGTCAATCCCGACAGGGGTAAATTAAAGGTAAGCGTCTCCATTTTCGGCCGTTCCACATTGGTCGAATTAGAATATTGGCAAGTAGAGAAATTATAGAGAGGGAACCATGGCTAAGGAAGTCGTTGCCCAAATAAAACTTTATGTTCCGGCCGGACAGGCGAACCCGGCGCCGCCCGTAGGTCCCGCGCTGGGCCAGCACGGCGTCAACATCATGGGCTTTTGTAAGGCCTTTAACGAACAGACCAAGGGGAGGGAAGGTCTGACCTTGCCCGCGGTCATTACGGTCTACAAGGACAAGTCGTTTGATTTCGTCATTAAAACACCCCCCAGTTCCGTCCTTATCAAAAAAGCCGCCAATCTCGCCAAGGCCTCAGGAACAGCCGGAAAAGAAAAAATCGCCACATTGACCAAGAAACAAGTCGAAGATATCGCTAAAGCCAAATTGGAAGACCTCAACACTGCCGATCTTCAGGAGGCTATCCGTATCATTGAAGGAACCGCCCGCAGCATGGGCATAAGTGTTGCCGCTTAAGGAGTAATGCTATGGTCAGGATCAGTAAAAGAACAAAAGAAGTTGCCAAGCTCGTCGATAAGACAAAGGCCTTTCCCTTGTCGGACGCCATCGAGACCCTTGGGAAAGCGCCCAAGGTTAAGTTTGACGAAACGGTGGAATTACACTTTCATCTTAATTTAGACACCAAGAATGCGGACGTCAGCATCAGAGGAACGGCTATTTTACCGCACGGGACTGGAAAAAAGGTCCGTATCGCGGTGTTTTGCAAAGGCGAGCAGGCCCAAAAGGCCCGAGATCTTAATGTCGAACACGTCGGCGCGGAAGAATTGATCGATAAAGTTTCCAAGGGTTTTATGGACTTTGATTGCGTCATCGCGACGCCGGATATGATGAAGGACCTAAGCAAATTGGGTCGCATCCTCGGTCCGCGCGGTCTTATGCCTTCCCCTAAGTCCGGTACTGTCACGGCGGATGTGTCCAAGGCCATCCAGGATGTCCGTGCCGGAAAAGTGGAATTCAAATCGGACAAACAGGCCGGGGTGCATGTCGGCATAGGTAAACGTTCTTTCCCTAAAGATAAATTAATAGAGAATGCAACACATATCATCGAGGCCGTGGATCATCTTAAACCTTCCTCGGTCAAAACCAGTTTTATAAAGAGCCTTTCGGTCTCAACGACCATGGGCCCTGGAGTGAGGGTGGCATTATCATGAAAGTCGGTCAATTATTCCGTGAACATATGGCCAAGCAGGTCACCGACGGTGTCTCTGCTAATACCAACGTATTCTTAATCAGCTATACAAAGCTCTCCGGCCTCGAGGTTAATACCTTGCGTAAGGACCTGCATAAGGTCGGTGCCAAGATGTATGTGACCAGGAATTCCATCATCAAGCACGCTTTAAAAGATTCTCCGGCAGCTCCGCTCACCGCTGATCTGAAAGGGTTGACCGCCTTGGTCTGGGGCAACGGGGACATTGCCAAATTATCCCAGGTCCTTGTCAAATTTACAAAAAATTTTAAAGGTTTATCCGTTCAGTCGGGGTTGTTGGGCGGTAAGGCCCTTTCTCCGGATGAGATCAAGCGCATTTCTGAATTGCCTTCGCGCGAGCAATTGTTAGCCATTCTTCTGGGTACATTGGCCTCGCCCATTTCCCGCTTTAACGGGATTTTGAATAGTAAGTCACGCGATCTGTTGTCTATCATGAAACAATTAAGCGAAAAAAAGGGAGGTAGTTAACATGTCTACAGATACTGCAGAAAAGAAAACCGTCCAGCTTTCACCGAAGCTGGAAGAGGTCGCCAAGACCATCGAGGGCTTGACCGTTCTCGAATTGGCCGATTTGGTAAAAGGCCTTGAAGACCGGTTGGGCATCCAGGCCGCTGCTCCTATGGCTGCCGGCATGGTTATGGCCGGAGCTCCTGCCGCAGGCGGGGCCGCCAAGGAAGAAAAGACAACCTTCGATGTTGTCTTGAAAGAAGCCGGGGCCAACAAGATCGGTGTTATCAAAGAAGTCAGAGCCGCAACCAATCTTGGTCTCAAAGAAGCCAAGGATCTCGTTGAAGCTGCACCTAAGACCGTCAAAGAAGGCGCCACTAAAGAAGAGGCCGAAGAGCTCAAGAAGAAGCTGGAAGCCGCTGGCGCTAAAGTCGAGCTGAAATAATTCAATCTCAAGACATTGTCGAAAAAGCAAGGGGAAGATTTCCTCTTCCCCTTGAGATTGATTGTCTGTATTTAAATAAATAAATTCAAAAGAGACGAGTCCTCGGTATGAAAAAAATCAAAATCAGAAATTTCAGCAAATTTCAGGATAATTTTGACCTGCCGCAGTTGTTGGACATACAGGTAAAGTCTTATGAGGATTTTCTTCAGCGCGACGTTGCTCCCGACAAGAGAAAAGACAGCGGATTAGAGGAAGTTTTCCGCGAGGTATTCCCGTTGGAGAGCTATGACGGGCAGATCCGCCTCGAGTACATCAACTTCTACCTCGGCAAAGAAAAATATTCCAGCAATGAGTGCCAGAGACGGAACATGACCTTTTCCGCTCCCTTAAAGGTCAAACTCCGCCTTATCACGCCGGTTGATATCAAGGAACAGGAAGTGTATTTCGGTGACTTTCCTTTGATGACCGAGCGCGGCACGTTCATCATCAACGGTGATGAGCGTGTGGTCGTCTCGCAGATCCAGCGTCCGCCGGGGGTCTCGTTCGAAGAAGAATTACATCCGACAGGAAAGAGCATTTATCACGGCCGCATCATCCCGTCCCGGGGCGCCTGGTTCGAGATCAAGTATGATCTTAATGATATCATGTCGGCCTATATTGACCGTCGCCGCAATTTTCCGGCCAGCCAGATCCTGCGTATCATGGGGCTTTCCAGTAACGAAGACATACAAAAAATGCTGGGCGATCATTTTGACAAACTCAAGCCCACACTCGACAAGGACCATACCAATAATAAGGAAGAGGCGCTGATCGATTTTTACCGTAAAATGCGCCCCACCGAACCGGCGACCGTGGAAGTCGCGGAAACGTTGTTCTTTCGGCTGTTCTTTGACCCGAAAAGATATGATTTGAGCAAGGTCGGCCGCCACATCATCAACCGCAAGTTGAACACGGATGTGCCGCTCGATAACCGTGTCCTGGACATTAAGACCGTCGTGGAAGTCATGCGTTATCTGGTCGGATTACGTGAAGGTCGCGGCGAAACGGACGACATCGACCATCTGGGCAACCGCCGCATCAAGACCGTCGGCGAACTGGTCCAGAATCAGGTGCGTATCGGCCTGGCCCGTTTGGAGCGGTCGATCAAAGAACGTTTGATCGTCATGAGCAATTTTGAGAATCTGACCGCGCACCATCTGATCAATTCGCGTCTCTTTTCGAATCAGATCCAGGATTTCTTTGCCCGCAGCCAATTGTCCCAATTCATGGACCAGGTCAATCCATTGGCCGAAATGACCCACAAAAGACGTTTGAGCGCTTTAGGTCCGGGCGGGTTGTCCAGAGAGCGCGCTGGTTTTGAAGTGCGCGACGTCCATCCGACCCATTACGGCCGCGTGTGTCCTATCGAAACACCGGAAGGCCCGAACATCGGTCTCATTTCTTCTTTAACCACTTGTGCCCGCGTCAATGAATTAGGTTTTATCGAAACACCTTACCGCAAGGTTGAGGAAGGACGCGTCACCCGCCGTATCGAATACCTTACCGCTGATTTTGATCAAAATAAATATATCGCCCAAGCCAATGCCGTTCTCGAAAAAGACGGCCGTTTTACCGACAAAGAGATCATCTGCCGGTATAAAACGGATTTTCCCAAAGTAAAGTCGGATAAGATCGATTATATGGACGTTTCTCCCAAGCAGCTGGTTTCCGTGGCCGCCGCTCTTATCCCGTTCCTGGAGCACGACGACGCGAACCGCGCTCTTATGGGTTCCAACATGCAGCGTCAAGCCGTTCCTTTGATGGTGACCGAAGTTCCGTTCGTCGGTACGGGCATGGAAGAAAAAGTCGCCCGCGATTCAGGCGTTGTCGTCATTGCCAAGGAAGGCGGAAAAGTAACGCGCGTGGACGCCAAGGAGATCGTTATCGGGAATGCGGTTTATCCTCTTAAGACATTTACGCGTTCCAATGCCAATACCTGTATCCATCAGACACCGCTCGTTCAAGTGGGAGACCACGTGGAGAAGGGGCAGACCATTGCCGACGGTGTCGGCACCAAAAATGGCCGATTGGCCTTAGGCCGTAATGTCCTGGTCGCCTTCATGCCCTGGCGCGGTTATAACTTCGAGGACGCCATTTTGATCAATCAAAAAATCGTCCGAGAAGATGTCTTTACATCCATCCATATTGAAAAGTTCGAGGTTGAATGCCGTGAGACCCGTTTGGGGAATGAAGAGATCACGCGCGACATCCCCAATGTCGGCGAAGAAGCCCTGAAGGACCTGACCGAAGAAGGTGTTGTCCGTATCGGCGCTGAGGTCAAGGCCGGCGATATCCTCGTTGGAAAAGTCACCCCCAAAAGCGAAAAAGAATTGTCACCGGAAGAGCGTCTTTTGCGCGCGATCTTCGGCGAGAAAGCGGCCGATATCCGCGATACATCGCTTACCCTGCCGCCGGGCATCGAAGGCGTTGTGGTCAGCGCCGAGATCTTCCAGCGCAGCGAGCGCGGACGCAAATCCAAAGAAGATAAAGTGAAAGAACAGGAAGCCATCAAGAAGATCAAGGCTTACTATAAACAAGAGATCGATTTTATCGAGGAAGAGAAACAAAAAAGAATTTCCAAGACTTTGGGGATTTCTTCGCAGAAAGTCGGTCGTCTGGACGCGGATGAGCTGCCGGACGATTCCGAGGCCCGCGCCTTGCTCGAATTTTATAACGATAAGATCACCGAACTGGTCCAGGAAGAAGAACAGGAAGTCGAGCGTGTCAAGCGCGGCGATGAACTGCCTGCAGGTGTCCTCAAACGCGTAGTCGTCTATGTCGCCACCAAACGTAAATTGTCCGAGGGCGACAAAATGGCCGGGCGTCACGGGAACAAAGGTATCGTTTCGCGCATTCTTCCGGAAGAGGATATGCCATTTTTGGAAGATGGACGCGCCGTGGACATTGTTCTTAATCCGTTGGGCGTTCCTTCCCGTATGAACGTCGGGCAGCTGCTCGAGACCCATTTGGGATGGGCAGCCCATGCCTTAGGTTTTTATGCCGAAACGCCTGTTTTCAACGGCGCCAAAGAAGAAGAAATACGCCAGCTTTTACGCGAGGCGAACCTTCCGCAGGACGGCAAGACAGTCGTCCGCGACGGTTTTAGTGGTGATCCTTTCGATCAAACCGTCACTGTCGGCTATATCTATATGATGAAGCTCAACCACTTGGTCGATGAAAAGATCCATGCGCGTTCCATCGGACCCTATTCGCTCGTTACTCAGCAGCCATTGGGCGGCAAGGCCCACTTCGGCGGCCAGCGTTTCGGCGAAATGGAAGTTTGGGCCCTGGAGGCATACGGCGCAGCCTATACGTTGCAGGAAATGCTCACCGTCAAGAGTGACGACGTCAACGGCCGCAGCCGTATTTACGAAGCGATCGTCAAGGGAGAGCAAAAACTGGCTCCGGGTACACCCGAATCATTCAACGTTCTCGTCAAAGAATTACAAGGACTGTGTTTAGACATCAAATTGGAAAAACCTAATTCTGAACCAGTAAAGGAAAAAAAGGGAAAAGATGAGTAAAACACAGAAAGAATTGATGTCAGATCGCATTACGATCAAGATTGCCGCGCCCCAAGTGATCCGTGACTGGTCCCACGGTTCCGTCAAGAAGGCAGAAACTCTGAATTACCGTACTTTGAAACCAGAAAAGGACGGCCTTTTCTGCGAAAAGATCTTCGGTCCGGTCCGTGATTGGGAATGCAACTGCGGTAAATATAAAGGAATAAAGTTCAAAGGCATCACCTGCGACCGTTGCGGCGTTTTGATCACACGTTCATCCGTCCGCCGGGAACGTATGGGCCACATCGATTTAGCCTGTCCGGTCACTCACATTTGGTTCTACAAGGCGGTCCCGAGCCGTTTGGCGGCCTTGATGCAGATCGGTCTGCGCGACCTTGAAAAACTTATTTACTATGAAGAATATATTGTCATCGATCCGGGCGAAACCACATTGAAGAAAAGGCAATTCCTCTCGGAAGACCAGTATCAGGAAGCTTTGGTCAAGCACGGCGGCGCTTTTAAGGCCAAGATCGGCGCCGAAGCGGTCAAAGATGTCTTTCGCGAGCTTGACCTGGATTCGCTGTGCAAAAAATTAAGGAAAGACCTTGAGAAAGCTGTTCCGACGGGAACGAATGCCAAGAAGATTGCCAAGACACTGAAGATCGCCGAGGACTTTAAGGCCTCCGGTAACAAACCGGAATGGATGGTCCTCGATGTCCTGCCGGTCATTCCTCCGGACCTTCGCCCGCTGGTTCCTCTGGAAGGCGGCCGTTTCGCCACTTCTGACCTTAACGATCTTTATCGCCGTGTCATTAACCGGAACAACCGTTTAAAGAAACTGATCGACCTGAAAGCGCCCGAGATCATCATCCGCAACGAAAAGCGCATGCTGCAAGAAGCGGTGGACGCGCTTTTGGACAACGGACGTCACGGACGCCCGGTCCTGGGCGCGGGGAACCGGCCGTTAAAATCGCTTTCCGACATGCTCAAAGGAAAGCAGGGCCGTTTCAGAATGAATCTCTTGGGTAAACGTGTCGATTATTCAGGCCGTTCGGTCATCGTCGTTGGACCCGAACTTAAGCTGCATCAATGCGGATTACCGAAGAAGATGGCACTTGAGCTTTTTGAACCGTTCATTATCCGCAAATTACGCGAAAAAGGTTTTGTGCATACAATCAAGGGTGCGAAGAAAATGGTCGAGCGCGCCAAGATTGAGGTCTGGGACATTTTGGATGAGGTCATCAAAGACCATCCTATCATGCTCAACCGTGCTCCGACCCTGCACCGCCTGAGTATTCAGGCCTTCCAGCCCATTTTGATCGAGGGCAAGGCTATTAAGCTACACCCATTGGTCTGTACCGCTTTCAACGCGGACTTCGACGGCGATCAGATGGCCGTCCACGTGCCGCTTTCCCTGGAAGCGCAGATTGAATGCCGCCTGGAACTGTTGTCGACGAACAATCTTTTCTCGCCGGCAGACGGGCGACCGATCGTTAATCCCACCCAGGACGTCATCTTGGGGCTCTTTTATCTCACCAAAGATAAAGGGCAGGGGAAGACGCGTGAAACCATTTTCCGCGACACGCAAGAGGTTTTGATCGCTTTTAACGACGGACTCATCGGATTGCACGAGCGCATTAAATTAAGGCTTGATTCTCCGTTGTGGGGAGAAGAGCGTCCGTCCCTGATTATCGTCCAGGAAGAAAAGGAAGAGAAAAAACCCAAAAAGAAGGAAGAGGAAGAGCGCAAGGTCAATATCATCGACACGACCGTTGGACGCGTTCTCTTCAATCAGGCCCTTCCTCCTGAATTCGGTTTTGTCAATGAATCGCTGGACAAGAAGAAGGTCGGCGCAATCGTCTCGAACTGCTTTAAACGGTTTGGCCAGGACCGCACGGTCAAATTACTTGACGACCTTAAGGACCTTGGTTTTTACCAAGCGACTTTGGCAGGTATTTCGATCAGCATTTCCGACCTTATCGTTCCCAGCGAGAAGGAAAAACATATTAAGGAAGCCAAGCAGGAAGTGGCCAAGGTCGAGGACCAGTATCGCAAAGGTATCATCACCGGCCGCGAACGGTATAACAAGATCATTGATATTTGGACCCATACCACGGAGTCGATCTCCGATCTTCTTTTCAACCAGATGGATCCTTTCAACCCGGTCTTTATCATGGCGGACTCCGGTGCGCGCGGTTCGCGTCTTCAGATCCGCCAGCTTTCCGGTATGCGTGGTTTGATGGCCAAGCCCTCGGGCGAGATCATTGAGAACCCGATCACGGCCAGCTTCCGCGAAGGATTGACCGTTTTGGAATACTTCATTTCGACCCACGGCGCGCGTAAAGGTTTGGCGGATACCGCCCTTAAGACAGCCGACGCGGGTTACTTGACGCGTCGTTTAGTCGACGTGGCGCAGGAAGTCGTCATTACCGAAGAAGACTGCGGCACCTTGAACGGCATTACGGTATCGGCCATTGTTGAAGGTGACGAATTGGTCGTCAGCTTGAAAGAGCGCATCATGGGACGCGTGGCTTTGGATACGATTGTGGACGTTGTCACGGACCAGCGCGTGGTTGAAACCGGCGGAGAGATCACTGAAGAAAAGGCCGAGATCATCGAGCATCTGGGCATCGAAAAGGTGCGTATCCGCAGCGTGTTGACTTGCGAGGCCGAACGCGGCGCTTGTATAAAGTGTTATGGCCGGAACCTCGCCACACAGCGCTTGGTGGAGATCGGGGAAGCGGTCGGAGTCATCGCCGCCCAAAGCATCGGCGAGCCCGGCACACAGTTGACTATGAGGACCTTCCACATCGGCGGTACGGCGAGCCGCACCATCGAGCAGTCATATTACCGTTCCAAGAATAAAGGTGTCGTTAAATATCATCAGTTGCGCGTTGTCGAAAAGGGCGGAGAATTTATTGTCCTTAACCGTAACGGTGCGATCAGTATCAACGACGAATTCGGCCGCGAATTTGAACGCTATCCGCTGCCGCAAGGCGCGGTCATTAAGTACGCCGACGGCTCGCTTATCAATAAAGAAGAAACCTTTGTCACTTGGGATCCTTACACCATCCCGATCATCACCGAGGTCAAAGGTACTGTCAATTACGAGGACATC
>CAZCLW010000007.1:0-25865 GCA_964499685.1 uncultured Planctomycetales bacterium | reverse complement strand
ACATCAAGGAAGGTATCACGGTCCAGGAAGAACAGAATCCGATCACCGGTATCACTGAGCGCGTGGTCGTTGAGCATAAACAGGAATATCATCCGCAGGTCATTATCACCGACGAGAAAAAGGAAGTCGTCGGGATTTATTCGATCCCGGTAGGCGCCCACGTTCTGGTGCAGGACCGCCAGGGGGTCAGCGCCGGTGAATTGATCGCCAAGATCCCGCGTGGTGCGGGAAAGACCCGCGATATTACCGGCGGTTTGCCGCGCGTCGCCGAGCTTTTTGAGGCCCGTCGTCCGAAAGACCCGGCGGTCATCAGCGAGATCGATGGACTTGTGGAATTCGGCGAAGATAAGAAGGCCCGCCGGACCATTATCGTTAAAAGCCCCTCGGGCATGACAAAAGAATATGTCATCCCTCACGGAAAACATCCCAATGTGTACAGAGGCGATCATGTTTTTGCCGGCCAGCAATTGACCGAAGGCCCTGTCGTCCCGCACGACATTCTTCGCGTCTGCGGGGACAAGGTTTTGCAGGAATATCTGCTGAACGAGATCCAGGAAGTTTACCGCTTACAGGGTGTTCGCATCAACGATAAGCACATTGAGCTTATCATTTCTCAGATGCTGAAAAAAGTTAAGATCGAGGAGTCCGGGGACACCAATTTTCTCGCCGGAGAACAGATCGACCGTTCCGCTTTCAGAAAGGCGAACGATGAGGTGTTAAAAAAGAAAGGGAAGCCGGCGCAGGCGACACCGTTATTGCTGGGAATCACCAAGGTATCTTTGACGACGGAGAGTTTTATATCTGCCGCCAGCTTCCAAGAGACAACACGAGTCTTGACAGAAGCAGCATCATCGGGTAAAATTGACAATTTACGTGGATTAAAGGAAAACGTCATCGTCGGGCATTTGATCCCGGCGGGAACAGGTTTCTCAACTTACGATAACGTGGAAATGGTAAAGTATGCCGACGATACAACAGCTCATACGCAAGAGCAGAGCGCAGAAGCAGAAAAAAAGTAAATCACCCGCCCTGACAAACTGTCCGCAGCGACGGGGTGTTTGTCTGCAGGTAAAGACCATGACGCCGAAAAAGCCAAATTCGGCGCTCCGCAAGATCGCGCGCGTGAGGCTATCCAATCAGATCGAAGTGACCTCGTACATTCCGGGGGAAGGCCATAATCTCCAGGAGCACTCGATCGTATTGGTCCGCGGCGGACGCGTCAAGGACCTCCCCGGTGTGCGTTATCACATCGTTCGTGGGACTTTGGACACGGCCGGAGTTGCCAAGCGCAAGAAATCGCGTTCCAAGTACGGCGCCAAATCCGAATAAAAAATTTAGCAGGCATAAAGAAAAATGAGAAGACGAAAAGCAGACACAAGAGAAACATTACCGGACCCAAAGTACAACAGTCCTTTGATCGGCAAATTCATTAATTCGATCATGTATGAAGGTAAAAAGGCTGTTGCTGAGAATATCGTTTACGGCGCTTTGGAGATCTTGAAGCAGAAAACATCCGAAGAGAGCCCATTGAAGGTCTTCAATAAGGCCATTGATAATGTCCGACCGAAGCTGGAATTGAAGCCGCGGCGAGTTGGCGGCGCGACGTATCAAATCCCGGTCGAAGTAAATATGCGCCGTGGAAATTCCCTGGCCTTGCGCTGGATCAGAGATTTTGCCCGCAACAAAAAGGGAAAATCCATGGTCATAAAGTTAGCGGATGAGTTGCTGGCGGCCTATAAAGGGGAAGGGGCAGCCATCAAAAAGAGAGATGAAACCCATAAGATGGCGGACGCCAACAAGGCCTTTGCCCATTTAAGGTGGTAATTTAAAAATGAGCGTTACAATACCATTAAATAAAGTAAGAAATATCGGGATCATTGCCCATATCGACGCCGGTAAAACGACGACGACGGAGCGTATCCTTTTCTACACCGGAACCATCCATAAGATGGGGAATATTGACGATGGCAACACCACCATGGATTGGATGGAGCAGGAGCAAGAGCGCGGTATCACCATCACGGCGGCGAGCACGACCTGTTTTTGGAAAGAAAACCGGATCAATATCATCGATACGCCGGGCCACGTGGACTTTACCGTCGAAGTCGAGCGTTCACTGAAGGTCTTGGACGGTGCCGTCGTTGTTCTGTGCGGCTGCAGCGGAGTTCAGCCGCAGACCGAGACTGTTTGGCGCCAAGCTGACCGGTATAAAGTCCCCCGCATCGCCTTCATCAACAAGATCGACCGTTTAGGGGCGGACTTTGACCGCGTTTTGGGCGAGATCCATGAGCGTCTCGGGGCCAATGCCGCAGCTATTGAGTTTCCGGACGCGACGGAGAGTGAATTTAAAGGGATCATTGATATTATTAATCAGCAGTATATTACGTATAAAGATGACCAAGGTTTGGAATTGGAGCGCAATCCGGTCCCTGAGCAGTATAAAGAGAAATTGAATAAATACCGTCATACCCTGATTGAAAAAGTGGCTGAAGTCGATGACCAGATCATGACCAAATTCTTGGAAGAAAAAGAGATTACCGTCGATGAACTTAAGGCCGCCATACGCCGCTCCGTGATCAAAAACCAATTTTTACCGGTTTTGGTCGGCACGGCCCTGCGCAACAAAGGCGTACAGTTAGTCTTGGATGCTGTTTGTGATTTTCTGCCCTCACCGTTAGATATCCCGCCGGTAACCGGCACAGTTCCCAAAACAGAAGAAGTTGTCGAGCGTCCCACCTCTCCCGATGCGCCCTTATCAGCCCTGGTCTTCAAGATCGCCTCTGATCCTTATGTCGGAAAACTTTTTTATACGCGTATTTATTCGGGCAAGATCACGAGCGGCGGGACGGTTTATAATTCCACGCGTCAGCAAAAAGAGCGCGTGGCCAAGATCGTCTTGATGCACGCCAACAAGCAGGAGATCGTCAGCGTTGCGGAAGCCGGCGAGATCGTCGCGTTGGTCGGCTTAAAGGAGTCCAAATCCGGTGATACTATCTGTGCCGACGACAAACCGGTGGTTTTGGAGAGCATGAGAGTTCCCGAGCCCGTTGTATCCATGGCCATAGAACCGAAGACCAAAGCTGACCAAGATAAATTAGGTATGACCTTACGTAAATTCCTCGATGAAGATCCTTCCTTGCGCGTCCAATATGATCATGATACAGCCCAGACCATTATTTCCGGCATGGGAGAGCTGCATCTTGATATCATCATCGACCGCATGAAAAGAGAACACGGATTAGAGACCAAGATCGGCCGCCCTGAAGTTGCGTATAAAGAGACCATCAAACAGAAAGTCAGCGGCATTGAAGGAAAATTCATTTCCCAGTCCGGCGGACGCGGTCAATACGGTCATGTCATTATTGATATCGAGCCCAATCAGGAAACAGGAAAGATCGTTTTCATTAACAAGATAAAAGGCGGCGCGATCCCTCGTGAATACATTAAGCCGGTGGAAGAGGGGGTCATGGCCGGGGCTATGAACGGTATTTTAGCCGGATATCCGGCTACCAATTTTACCGTAACGCTGGTCGACGGCTCTTTCCACGAAGTCGACTCCAGCGAGTTGGCCTTCCAATTGGCCGCTAAATATGCGCTGCGGGAAGGTTTGACCCGCGGCAAATCCGTCTTCCTGGAGCCGGTTATGGACCTGGAAGTCATTGTTCCGGAAGAATTCATGGGCGCCGTCATCGGCGACCTGAACACCAAACGGGCCAAGATCAACAGCATGGGAACACGCGGCAAGCTCAAGACCGCCCGTTGCGAGGTCCCCCTGGCTGAAATGTTCAATTATGCGAACACCGTTCGTTCGTTGACGCAAGGCCGTGCTTCTTTTACGATGGAGCCGGCATTTTATGCTGAGGTGCCGCATCATATCGCTGAAAAAATCATCGGTGCTAGGGCCGCGGCAGCCACTAGCAAGAAATAAATAGATTGAAGGAATTTTGATAACAAATAGGGGAGGAAAATAAAATGGCTAAAGGGAAATTCGTAAGGAACAAGCCACATCTCAACATCGGAACGATCGGCCACGTCGATCACGGAAAGACAACGCTGAGCGCGGCCATTACGACCATTCTGCACAAGAAAGGTCTAGCTTCCGAAGCCCGTTCGTACGATTCTATCGATAATGCGCCCGAAGAAAAAGAGCGCGGTGTCACGATTAATATTTCGCACCTTGAGTACGAAACGGAAAAGAGACACTATGCCCATATCGATTGCCCCGGCCATGCGGACTATATCAAGAACATGATCACCGGTGCCGCGCAGATGGATGGCGCTATCCTGGTCGTTTCCGCGACCGACGGCCCTATGCCTCAGACCCGTGAGCACATCCTTTTGGCCCGCCAGGTCAACGTTCCTTCCATTGTTGTTTTCCTTAATAAGTGCGATCAAGTTCAGGACGCCGAGCTTCTCGATCTGGTTGAGCTTGAATTGCGTGAGTTATTGAGCAAATATAAATTTGACGGTGATAAAACACCGATCATCCGGGGAAGCGCCCTGAATGCGCTCAACAGTCCTGATGATCCAAAAGTCGCTCAGCCGATTTTGGACCTTATGAAATCGGTCGATGAATTCGTTCCGACACCTGTGCGCGACTTGGACAAGCCGTTCTCCATGGCCGTCGAAGACGTTTTCTCCATTTCCGGCCGCGGTACAGTCGCCACGGGAAGGATCGAGAGAGGGCGTTGCAAAGTCGGCGAAGAAATTGAGGTCGTCGGGTTGCGTCCTAATGTTTCCAAAACGGTCATTACGGGTGTTGAAATGTTCCGTAAGGAGCTCGATGAAGGGCAAGCTGGCGACAACGTCGGTCTGCTTTTGCGCGGTGTCGATAAGGATGCCATCGAGCGCGGTATGGTTTTGGCCAAACCGGGCAGCATCACCCCACATACCAAGTTTCGTGCCCAGGTTTACATCCTGACCAAGGAAGAAGGCGGTCGTCATACACCGTTCTTTAAGGGTTATCGTCCGCAGTTTTATTTCCGCACCACGGACGTTACCGGAACAGCCGAACTCCCGGCCGGCGTTGAAATGTGTATGCCCGGCGATAACGTTGAATTAGTGGTTGAATTAATCACACCGGTTGCCATGGACAAAGAATTGCGCTTTGCCATCCGCGAAGGTGGAAAGACCGTCGGAGCCGGTGTTATCTCCGAGATCTTGAAATAAGATAAAAGATCCCCACGAAGTGGTGGGGATTTTTTATCGGATTGAGAATATGCAGAAAATAAGAATCAAATTAAAAGCTTACGATCATCGACTCATTGATCAGTCAACACAAGAGATCGTCGATACCGCGATCCGAACAGGCGCCAAAGTGATCGGTCCGGTGCCGTTGCCGACCAAGAAGGAGCTCTACACCGTTCTGCGGTCGACCTTTATCGACAAAAAATCGCGTGAACAGTTTTCCATCGCGACTCATAAGAGACTGATCGATCTGGTCGAGCCGACGGCAAAAACCGTTGAGGCTTTACGCAAGCTCAACTTGCCGGCGGGTGTTGATGTCGAGATCAAACAATGAGAATCCCCGTCTTACCACGGGATAGAGGAATACAATGATCCGCGGATTACTCGGTAAAAAAGTAGCCATGACGCAAATTTTCGATAGAGACGGGAACCTGGTTCCGGTCACCATTATCGAGGTGGGGCCATGCCGCGTCCTGGGTCTGATCGATACGCCCTACAAGCGTGTCAAAATAGGCTATGACCTTCTCAAGGAATCCCGCGCGAAGAAGCCGCAATTGGGATTTTTCAAAAAGGTGGGCGTTGCGCCCATGCGCCACATTCGGGAAATCGAATCCACGGACAACGCGAATTATCAGGTCGGTCAGGAATTAAAGGTTGATGTGTTCAAAGCCGGCGATTTTGTGAGTGTTTCGGGACGGTCCATTGGCAAAGGGTTTCAAGGCGGCATGAAGCGCTGGAACTGGAAGGGCGGAGACGCTTGTCACGGTTCCATGCATCACCGGCGCATCGGCTCCATCAGCTCCAGCTCCGACCCTTCACGCGTTTACAAGGGAAAGACCATGCCCGGCCATATGGGCGATCGCCAGGTATTAGTCGAGAATTTACGCGTTCTTAAGGTCGATCTTGAAAATAATCTTATGGTGGTCAACGGTTCGGTGCCTGGAAAAAAGAACGCATATTTGACCATCCTGCGTTCCAAAAAGAAACAATTCAAATCTCTGGATGAGCAAAAAGTCGTACATGCGGTCAAGCGTAATCCGATGAAACAGAGCAAGGCAGCGGTAGGTAAAAAGTAATCATGGTTAAATCGGCGAATAAACTAGCTATATATAATAGAGAAGGCAAAGAGACGGATTCCATCGAGCTGCCCGAAGATCTTTTCGGCGGCAATGTGAACAAGGACATCCTTCATCAAGCGATCCTCATGTATCAGGCCAATGTACGTTCCGGCCACGCCTCGACCAAAGAGCGCGGCGCTGTCTCCGGCGGCGGAAAGAAACCCTGGCGCCAAAAGGGGACCGGCCGGGCCCGTCAAGGTTCCATTCGTTCTCCTTTGTGGCACAAGGGCGGCATTGTTTTCGGTCCACATCCCCGCGATTTCAGCTACACATTACCGAAAAAGATCAAGGTCGCGGCGCTCCGCGAAAGCCTCAATGCCAAATATTTGGACAAAGACATCATTTGCCTGGATGACCTAAAAGATAAATTCTCTAAGACCAAGGAATTCGCCACGCTTCTGGATAAGTTCAAATTGAAAGGGCAGACCTTGGCCGTTCTGGATAACTGTGATCCCAGTGTGCATTTGGTCTCGCGCAATATCGCATTTTTAAACCATCGGCGCGCTATTGATGTGAATGCGTATGAAGTCTTGCAGAACAAAAAACTTTTAGTAACACGCTCGGCCTTGAAAAGCCTGATCCAGAGGATAAAATGAAGACTTCTTATGATGTAGTCAAAACGCTATTGCGCACGGAAAAGGGAACCATTTTGGAGCCGCATCGCCAATATGTTTTTCAGGTCTATAATAGCGCCAATAAGGCCGAGATTAAAAAGGCGATCGAAGAGATCTATAGCGTCAAGGTCCAATCGGTGAACACCGCCTTGTTCCCCGGAAAACAGAAACGTGTCCGCCAGGAATACGGAAAGACCAGCGATTGGAAAAAAGCGATCGTCACCTTGAAAGACGGTTTTAAGATCGATATCACGTAAGGACAGATAAATGGCTATTCGAAGATTTAAACCAACAACCAACGGACTAAGACATGCGGCGATCTCGGATTTTGCCGAGATCACGAAGTCAAAACCGGAAAAGTCCCTGTTAGTGCCCCTGAAGAGTTCGGGTGGACGCAATGCCCGCGGCCGCATCACGCTGCGTTTTCGCGGCGGCGGACATAAGCGCCAATACCGCGTTATTGATTTTAAGCGTAACCGTTTGGATGAGCAGGCCGAAGTATTGGCCATTGAATACGATCCTAATCGTTCCGCCCGCATCGCTCTTGTTCAATATGCGAACGGCGACAAGGCGTATATTTTGGCGCCCTTGGACCTTAAGGTGGGAGAAAAGATCGTCAGCGCTTCCCCGGGCAAAAATGTTGATATCCGCCCCGGAAACGCCATGCTGCTCCGACACGTTCCTTTAGGGACCGCCGTGCACAACATTGAACTGCAACCCGGCTCGGGAGGAAAGATCGTCCGCTCTGCCGGTACAGCGGCTCAATTATTGGCCAAGGAAGGCGATTATGCCCATGTGCGATTGCCGTCCAGTGAAGTGCGCAAGATCAATTTGGAATGCCGTTGTACGATCGGACAATTGGGCAATGTCGAGCATGAGACCGTTTCTTACGGCAAAGCAGGGCGCCTGCGCTGGCTGGGACGCCGTCCCAAGGTACGCGGTGCTGCTATGAACCCCGTGGACCATCCTCACGGTGGCGGCGAAGGTAAAGCTCCGCAGGGTAATCCGCATCCGGTCTCGGCCTGGGGCAAGAAAACAAAAGGTTTGAAAACGCGAAAACGTAAAAAATATTCCAATTCTTTGATCATGAAACGAAGGACTTAAAAGACATGCCACGTTCGTTAAAAAAAGGACCATACGTCGAAGAAGCTTTGTTGAAGAGATTGAGCAAGATGATCTCAACCGGTCAAAAGCAGCCGCTCAAAACTTGGTCGAGGCGTTCGACCATTATTCCGGATTTTGTCGGCTATACCGTTTCTGTGTATGACGGACGCAAGCATATCCCGCTTTATGTCACCGAGAACATGGTGGGGTATAAATTCGGCGATTTCGTTTCGACGCGTACGTTCAGGAAACATGGCGGCGTCAAGGCCAAAAAGGCTGCCACGCTGACCTAATTAAAGAGATAATATGATCGCACAAGCCAAAGGTCGTTATATAAGAATTTCGGGCATGAAGGTCCGTCAGGTGATCGATCTGATCCGCGGGAAAGACATCCCGACATCCATGGCCATTTTATCGCACGTTGACAAGGGCTGCACGGGCACGGTCCGCAAGATCCTTGAATCGGCGGTGGCGAACGCCAAGCAAAAGGGATTGCGTGAGGATCAACTGTTCATCTCCCGTATCATTGCCAATAACGGTCCGATGTGGAAGCGTTACCGGGCCGCGACTTTTGGACGTGCGACATCGATCTTAAAGCGTACGACACATTTAACCATAGAATTGGATTTGATTACAAAATAAGGAGAGTCATTCGTGGGTCAAAAAGTCAGCCCTCTCATTTTAAGGATCGGGTACATCAAAAATTGGCGCAGCCTTTGGTATGCGGAAAAACAGGATTACGCCAAGAACATCAAGGAAGACTTCGAGATCCGCAGGTTTATCAAGAAAAAATACGCGCAGGCCGCCATTTCCCGTATCGATATTGAACGTTTGGCTGACAAAATAAAGATCGTGATCTATACCGCCCGTCCGGGTGTCATCATCGGGCGCCGGGGGGCCGACATTGATCGCTTGAGAGAAGAGGTCGGTAAGATCACCTCGAAAGAGATCGCGGTCGAACCGCGTGAGATCAAGAATCCGGCGCTGGATGCACAGTTGATCGCGCAGAACATCGCTTTTCAATTGGAAAAACGCGTGGCCTTCCGCCGCGCGGTCAAGAGGGCCATGGATCAATCCATTCAGGCTGGCATCAAAGGGATCAAGGTCAGCGTGGCCGGACGGTTGAACGGCGCGGAAATGTCACGTCGCGAAACTTATCTGCAGGGAAAGCTCCCCTTGCAAACGCTGCGTGCCGATATCGATTATGGATTTGCCGAAGCTTTGACAACGTACGGTATTCTGGGTGCCAAGGTCTGGGTTTATAAAGGCGATGTGCTCACGGATAAAAATATTGAAGCTACTCCAGCGGTGGTCGATCAAGTCGAAACGAATCCGAATCAGTAAACGAGGTTTAGAATATGCCATTAATGCCAAAACGAGTTAAATACCGAAAGTCCCAGCGAGGCAAAATCCGCGGACTTTCCACTAACGGCTCCCGTCTGAATTTCGGCGAGTTCGGTTTAAAGGCCCTGGAGAACGGACTTGTTTCTTCCAACCATATTGAGGCAGCGCGTGTGGTCGTTGCCCGGAAGCTGCGCGGCGCAGGTAAAATGTGGATCAATATTTTTCCGCATAAACCCGTCACCAAGAAGCCGGCGGAAACCCGTATGGGAAAAGGAAAGGGTGAATTGAGCCACTGGGTTTGCGTTGTCAAACGCGGCAAAGTCATGTTCGAGATGGGTGGTATCCCTGAGGATTTTGCCAAATACATACTGCGGTTGGTCGCCTTTAAATTGCCCGTGCGTTCACGGTTCATTACGCGCGCTTCAACCCATTAAGAGACGCCATGAAGAGCAAAGAATTGACCCAACTATCCAATGACGATTTGAAGCAAAAGGAAAAGGCCCTTAAAAAGGAGCTTTATAACCTGAATTATCAGCGCCGTCTCGGCCAAGTCGAGAAACCTTCACGGTTCCGCTTGATCCGTCGCGACATCGCCAGGATTTTGACCATTCTAAAAGAAAGAGAGCTCCATGGAAGCAAGAGTTAATCGACGCAAATTTTTGACCGGGATCGTGGTCAGCGACAAAATGAACAAAACACGGGTGGTGCAGGTGCGTTGGACCGCCAAGCATGATAAGTACCACAAGCCCCTCCGGCGGGCCGTTAAATACAAAGCCCATGACGAGCAGAACGCCTCAAAGGCGGGGGATACGGTCAGGATCATGGAAACACGTCCTTTGTCCAAAGATAAGCGCTGGATCATCCAAGAGATTGTAAAGGCATAAGGGAAAACAAGTATGTTATACATGAAATCAGTCGTTGATGTGGCGGATAATACGGGAGCCCGCAAGGCTTCACTGATCGGCGTCTTAAACAGCAAGGGTAAACAGCGCGCGCAGGTCGGGGACATTGTCCGTGTGAATATCAAAGAATCCGCTCCCGAAGCCGCCATCAAGAAGGGTCAGACCGCCAAGGGTATTATCGTGCGGACCAAGGCCGCGATACGTCGGGCTGACGGTACGTATGTTAAATTTGATACCAATGCCATTGTCCTGATCGACGATGCCGGCAACCCCAAGGGGACGCGTATTTTTGGCCCTGTGGCCCGTGAGTTGCGCAATATGGAATATATGAAAATCGTTTCGTTAGCCCCAGAGGTCGTTTAATATGCTGCGCATACGCAAAGATGATAAAGTTTTGATTATTGCCGGGAAAGATAAAGGGAAGACCGGAAAAGTCATAAGAATTTTCCCTGACACGCAAAGGGCTTTAGTGGAAGGGATCAATCTGGTGAAAAAGGCCAAGCGTCGCACGCGTCAGGAAGAGACCGGCGGTCTTGTCGACATCGAAACACCCATCCACATTTCCAATGTCATGTTGCTGGAGAAAAAAGGCAATAAGCGCACCCGTTTCGGCGTTTCCGTCTTAAAGGACGGCAGCAGGGTGCGTATCAGCAAGAAAACGGAAGAGGCGATTTAAGATGAAACCGCGATTGCAGGAACGATTTCATAAAGAGGTTATTCCGGAGATTCAGAAGAAATTCAACGTTGAAAATCCTATGGCCGTGCCGCGTCTGGAAAAGATCGTGGTCAATATGGGCGTGGGAGAAGCCATCAATGATATAAAGATCCTGGAAAATGCCGTGGCGGATATGGCCATGATCACGGGCCAAAAGCCCATTACCCGCCGTGCCAAGAAGGCCATCTCGAACTTTAAATTGAGGATCAATCAACCCGTCGGCTGCAAGGTGACTTTACGGCGTATGCGGATGTATGAATTTCTTGACAGGCTCGTCAATGTCGCGATCCCCCGTATTCGTGATTTTAACGGCGTTTCGCGTAAGGCCTTTGACAACTCCGGTAATTATACGCTCGGGATAATCGATCAAACCATTTTTCCGGAAGTCGATGTCGGTAAGTTGACGCGGACCCAGGGAATGGACATAACTTTCGTGTTCAATCGCGGCCCTAAAGAACAGACGCAGGAAGTTCTGCGGCTGTTGGGGATGCCGTTTACAAAACAATAAAGAAGAGACTATGGCCAAAAAAGGATTACTGAACAAGTCGAGAATGAAACCCAAGTTCAAGGTAAGGCAACATAACCGTTGTCTTTTATGCGGAAGACCGCGCGGTTTTTTGCGTCGTTTCGGGACATGTCGCATCTGTTTTCGCGAGTTGGCCTGGAAGGGCGAGATCCCCGGCGTTAAGAAAGCCAGCTGGTAATAAGGAGAATTTGTTTTTATGTCATTGACCGATCCAATCGCCAATTTATTGACCATCATCCGTAACGCCCTGCAGGCGCGTAAAGAAACCGTCGACGTTCCGGCCTCAAAGCTGGGCGGCAAGATCCTACAGATCTTCAAGGAAGACGGATATATCGAGGATTATCGTCTCGTTAAAGACAATGTCCAGGGAACATTTAAAGTTTATTTGAAATATGAACGCAACCGTAAGCCGGTCATCTCCGGATTGCGAAGGGTTTCCCGGCCGGGTTTGCGTGTTTATTCCAAATCCGCCAGGATGCCGCGTATTCACAACGGTTTGGCAACGACCGTAATCTCGACCTCAAAAGGCATTATGCGCGCCAGCGAGGCCCGCAAGCTCAATGTCGGCGGCGAGATCCTGTGTTACGTTTGGTAAGGAAAAGATTATGTCCAGAATAGGTAAAGTACCCGTTACAATTCCGAAGGAAGTGAAAGTGGCGATTGAGCCCAGCCTGCTTAAGGTTGAAGGGCCTAAGGGAAAGCTTGCTTTGCCCATTCCGCTCGGCATTAAGATCGAGCAGAAGGATGCTGTGATTCGGGTTAACCGTGTCACGGACACAAAGCAGAACCGCGCCAATCACGGGACCATCCTGCGTATATTAGAGAATATGATCGCGGGTGTTACCAAAGGGCATAAAAAGGAACTTGAGATCCAGGGCGTTGGTTTTCGCGCACAGATGAAGGGCGATGTATTGGTCCTTAACGTCGGTTTCAGTCATCCGGTGGAATATAAAATCCCCAAAGAGGTCAAGGTTTCCGCTCCTACGCAAACATCATTGGTCATTGAAGGGCCGGACAAATTTTTGGTGGGACAGGTGGCGGCTAATATCCGCGACATAAAGCCTACCGAGCCGTATAAAGGAAAAGGTATCCGCTATCTCGGGGAAATTGTCAGGAGAAAACAAGGTAAATCCGTTACCAAATAACAGCCATGGTCAACACGAGAGAATTTAAACGAATCAACCGTCATGAACGCAGCCGCAAGAAACTGGTGGGCACGCCTGAGCGTCCGCGTTTATGCGTACATCGCAGCACCGGTCATCTCTATGCCCAGATTATTGATGATCTAAGCGGGAAAGTTTTGCTGGGAAAATCTACTCTCGCCAAGGACCTCAAATCGGCAATAAAGTCCGGCGGAAATGTTGAAGGGGCCAGCGTTTTTGGTGAAAAATTCGCCAAAGCGGCCTTGGATAAAGGGATAAAGCAGGTTTGTTTTGATCGGGCCGGATGCGCCTATCACGGGCGTATTAAGGCGTTTGCCGAAGCCGCTCGAAAAGGCGGATTGGATTTTTAAGCAGGTTTTTAAGGGAAATGATTATGGAAAATGATAAGTCACGTTTTAAGCGTCAAAAAGATTTTAGCCGCGATGTAAAACCCAGCCGGGGTCGCAAGACAGATTCACCGGCGACTGAGGAGCAGGCCGAGCTGCCGGAAGAGCAGGTCCAGGTGGCTGTAGCCAAGGTGGTTGTTCCAAGTCCTTCTGAATTCATCGAGAAGATCCTGAGTATTAATAGGGTTACCAAGGTCACCAAAGGTGGAAAAAAGCTGTCATTCAGCGCTTTGGCGGTTGTCGGTGATGGCCGCGGACGCGTCGGATATAGTTTAGGCAAAGCGGGCGAAGTGGCCATTGCGATCAAGAAAGCCCTGATCAAGGCCAAGAAGAATATGGTAACGGTTCCATTAAAGGGTTCGACCATTCCACATGATATTATCGGGCAATGGGGCGCGGCCACGGTCATGTTAAAGCCTGCATCAGAAGGTACCGGCGTTATCGCCTCGGGTCCGGTGCGTGCCATTTGCGACGGAGCAGGTATCCGCGATATTCTGACAAAATGTCACCGCTCGAACAATCAGGTCAATGTTATCAAGGCCACATTCGACGGGTTAACACGTTTAAAAGCAGGCCGTACCGCTGTGGCACAGGAACCGGCCGCGCAGGTGTCATAAAATGTTTATCCATGAACTAAAGTCTCCTGCGGGAGCAAGAAAACGAAGAAAGATAGTCGGCCGAGGACGCGGTTCCGGACATGGAAAAACTTCGACCCGCGGGACCAAAGGTCAGAGATCGCGTTCGGGGCGCGGGGTCATTATGGGCTCCGAAGGCGGACAGATGTCGCTCATCCGCCGCCTGCCGAAGGTCGGCTTCAACAGCAAGAATCCCGTTGTTTACCAGGTCGTTAATCTGAAAAAATTGACGCGCTTCAAGGAAGGGACTGTCGTGGACGCCTCTTTCCTTAAGACCCATAATTTGATCGCAAGTTTGCGAAAGCCCTTCAAGATCTTGGGCGACGGTGACATCAAGAAACCTTTGGTGTGTTATGCCCATAGTTTTTCCAAAACAGCGGAAGAAAAGATCGTTAAGGCTGGCGGGAAAGCAGAGAGGATCACAGGTCAAACCACAAGCACCACCGAAAACTCTAAATAAGAGAGTTCATGTTATCCGCTTTTGCAAATTGTTTCAAGATCCCGGAATTAAAAAAGAAAATCCTCTTCACGCTAGGGATCATCGCTGTTTATAGGATCGGATGTTATATCCCGACTCCGGGGATCAACGGAGCGGTGTTAGCCGAGTTCTTTCAAAGGATCAGTACGACGACGGGCGGAGGAAGCATATTCAGTATCATGAATATGTTCTCCGGCGGGGCGCTGGAAAAATTGACGGTGTTTTCCCTCGGGATCATGCCGTACATCTCCAGCTCCATCATCATGCAGCTTTTGACCGCCATCATCCCGGCCCTGGAAAAATTGGCCAAGGAAGGCCAGGCGGGGTATCACCGTATCAACCAATATACCCGCTATGGCACGCTGATCCTGGCCCTGGTCCAGTCGTATTTTATCGCTCTTTGGCTTGAAAATCCGCAATCGTTCCAAGGCCTGCGCATCGTCAATGACCCAGGCTGGGGTTTTCGTCTGGTTACTGTTTTCACGCTTTCTTCGGGCACACTTCTTTTGATGTGGCTGGGCGAGCAGATCCAGGAAAAAGGGATCGGTAACGGTATTTCGCTTATCATTACGGCGGGTATTATTTCCGCTGCACCTACGGCCATTCGAAATGTTGGTTTGCTGATGAATCCCCGTACCGCCGGAGGCAGTCAGCTGCAGCCATTGACGTTATTGATGATGATCTTTTTCCTGGTGGGCGTTATTATTTCCATCACGCTGATCACGCAGGGACAAAGAAGGATCCCGGTGCAGTACGCGCGCCGCATTGTGGGGCGCAAAGTTTACGGCGGACAAAGCACTTATATTCCGCTCAAGGTGGATACGGCCGGCGTTATCGCGATCATTTTTGCGCAATCCATTATCCTTTTCCCGGCCACGATCGCGAGTTTTATCCCGGCACCGTTCTTTCAGCAGATGGCGGCCTATATTTCGCGCGGGCATTTCTTTTATTATTTTACATACGGATTGCTGATCGTTTTTTTCTGCTATTTTTACACGGCCATCGTGTTCAACCCCATTGATGTCGCGGAGAACATGAAGAAACACGGCGGATTTATCCCGGGCGTGCGGCCGGGGACGCAGACATCGGATTTCCTGGATTTTGTTATGACCCGTATCACTTTGGCCGGGGCCCTGTTCATATGTGCCATTGCGATCATGCCGGATGCGATCATGGCCTCATTCAAGGTGCCTTATTTAGTGGCTTCGTTTTTTGGCGGGACAGGCGTACTGATCATTGTCGGCGTCATGCTGGATACGATGAAGCAGATCGAGTCACACCTGGTGATGCGTAATTACGACGGTTTTATGCGCACGGGCCAGTTGCGCGGTAGAAGAGCTTAAGAACAGATTAAAAGCCACGGGTTATGATGAGAATAATTCTTTTAGGCCCTCCGGGCGCCGGTAAGGGAACATTAGCCAGCTCTTTGAGAGATATCTTGAACATACAGCACATCTCGACCGGCGATATTTTGCGGGAAGAGATGAAAAAAGGCACCAAAACGGGCCTTAAGATCCAGCGTCTGGTCGAAAACGGTCAATTGGTCCCGGATGAGATCGTTACTGATATCATCAAGCAGAGAATAACCGGCCCCAAACAGAAATCTCAGGGATTTTTGTTCGACGGCTTTCCGCGCACCGTCAAGCAGGCTGAGGATCTCGATGCAATTTTGAATAAGGCCGGCGAGCCGCTCGACTACGCCTTGTATTTAAAGGCAACGCTTCCCATCATCATCCGGCGGCTGACCGGACGTCTGGTGTGTAAGAAGTGCGGAGGATTGTTTCACAAGTACAACAAGCCTCCGGCCAAAGAAGGTATTTGCGACGCGTGCAATGGGCCGTTGTACCAGCGTGCGGATGATAACGAGGAGACGATCAAGAAGCGCATGACAGTTTATCTGGAGAACACAAAGCCTATCATCGATTATTATGAGAAGCAAGGAAAGTTGATCGCGTTGGACGCGGACCGGGAATCCGAAGATCTTGAGAAAGATTTAATGAAAATTTTGAATGACGCAACAAGCAAACACCATAAGCATTAAAACGCCCGGCGAGATCGAGACCCTCCGTCAGGCAGGCAAGATATTGGCAGATATTGTCAAGGAATTGCAGCGTTCTTTAAAATCTGGCACGACGACAAAAGCGGTGGACCAAATGGCTCAGAAATTGATGGCCGAACGGCGGGTGAAGCCGGCGTTCAAAGGCTATCGCGGTTTTCCGGGCTGCATTTGCATATCGCTCAATGAAGAGGTCGTCCATGGAATTCCGGGGCCGCGGGTTATCCAAGAGGGTGACATCGTCAGCTTGGATGTCGGTATCAACTTTGAAGGTTTTTTTTCGGATACGGCCCTGACGATCGGCATCGGCACCATTGACCCTAAATTGCGGAGGCTTCTTTCGGTGACGGAGCAGTCCCTGCAAAAGGGAATAGCGCAGGCCAGGGCCGACAACAGGCTTTCCGATATTTCGCACGCGATCCAGACCCATGTGGAGGCGAACCATTTAAGTGTGGTGCGCGACTTTGTGGGGCACGGGATCGGGCGGTTCCTGCACGAAGACCCGGAAGTCCCGAATTTCGGCCCGCCGCATCAAGGGCCGGTCTTGAAAGAAGGAATGGTGCTGGCTATTGAGCCCATGGTCAATCTGGGCAGCTGGAAAACTAAGATCAAAGAGGACGGGTGGACGGTCGTGACGGCCGATGGGTTACCTTCGGCGCATTTCGAACACACGATCGCCATTACGGACAAAGGGCCTGAGATCTTAACGCAATAATATGTCGAAAGAAGATTTGATCGAAGTGGAAGGCGTGATCGTCGAGGCGTTGCCTAACGCGATGTTTCGCGTGGAGTTGGACAACGGGCACAAGGTCCTGGCCCATATCTCCGGAAAGATACGCATGAATTTTATCCGTATCCTGCCAGGCGACCGGGTCAAGGTAGAAGTTTCACCGTATGATCTGACTAGAGGCCGGATAACATTTAGGTGTAAATAACAAAGCAGGGAAATTATGAAAGTAAAATCATCCGTTAAAAGAGTTTGCAGCAAATGCAAGATCATCCGGCGTCACAACGTGATCCGGGTCATTTGCTCCAATCCAAAACATAAGCAAAGACAAGGGTAAACTATGCCAAGAATATTGGGTGTTGATATTCCACGAGAAAAGCGCATTGAAGCGTCGCTGTGCTATCTCTACGGTGTCGGACTGGTCGCGGCCCGTCGTATACTCGACCTGGCCAAGATCGATCCCGGCCGCAGAGCCAAGGATCTTTCCGACGAGGAGATCGCCAAGATCACCAACATCATTCAGAATAATTTTACCGTCGAGGGTGACCTTCGTCGTGAAGTCAACCAAAATATCAAACGCATGATCGATATCGGGCACTATCGCGGGTTGCGTCACCGCCGGGGACTGCCGGTCAGGGGACAAAGGACTAAAACGAACGCCCGCACCCGTAAAGGGAAAAAGGTCAATGTCGGCGCGATCATCGTCAAGGCCCAACAAGCTGCCGCCCCCAAACCGGCCGCTGCGAAAAAGTAAGATAAAACAAGGATAAAACATGGCTAAACCGACAGAAAAGACAACAAAGAAGAAAATGCTTAAGGGCATTACCGCCGGCATCGTTCATATCCAGGCGAGCTTCAATAACACCATTATTTCCATAACGGATAAGCAGGGGAATGTCCTGGTCTGGGGAAGCCCGGGGATCGTGGGTTTCAGCGGCTCCAAGAAGTCCACTCCGTTCGCCGCCCAGGTGGCTGCTACCGATGCTGCCCGCAAGGCAAGAGATATGGGTTTGCAGACTGTCGAAGTTTTGGTCAAGGGCCCGGGTGCCGGACGCGAATCCGCCATCCGCGCTTTGCAAGGGGCCGGCCTGACGGTCACTTCGATCAAGGATGTTACGCCGCTGCCGCATAACGGCTGCCGTGCCCGCAAGAAACGCCGGGTTTAAAAAAGGAAGCCCCGCCTTGGCGGGGCAGGAAAGGAAGCATAAAGAATGGGAAAAGATTTAAGTCCAAGTTGCCGTCAATGCCGCAGGGAAGGCGAAAAGCTTTTCTTAAAAGGCACGCGTTGCTTTACGCATAAATGCGCCATTGACCGCCGTCAATACGCCCCGGGTCAGCACGGCCTTAAACGCACCAAACTTTCGAATTTCGGTATTCAGTTGCGCGAAAAACAGAAGTTAAAAAGGATCTACGGCTTGCTGGAAAAGCAGTTCCGTTCATATTTCGAAAAAGCGGCCCACCAAAAGGGCGTTACGGGTACCACGTTGTTGCAATATTTGGAGCGACGGCTAGACAATGTTCTCTATCAACTGGGTTTTGCCGCTTCCCGTCGGGAAGCGCGTCAGATCGTCAATCACGGCCATGTCTTTATCAATGACCGTGCGGTCAATATTCCGTCTTTCTTGGTCAAGGAGCATGACGAAATTTCCATCAAAGGGAAAGATGGCCTCACGAAGGCCATCAAGGAAAATATCACCCTCGTCGGGGACCGTGCCGTCCCGGCGTGGCTTGAATCAGATAAAGAGCATCTTCGCGGGAAAGTGAAACGGCTGCCGCAGCGGGAAGACATTCAGTATTCCGTCAATGAGCAGTTGGTCGTTGAGCTTTATTCGCGATAATCTCTCACACATCAGGAGGAGAATATATGGGTATTAAGTGGCGAGACTTTCAAATGCCTAAGAGGCTGGATTGCGATGAGACAAGCTATACAAGCACGTATGGCCGGTTTATCGCAGAACCGTTCGAGCGGGGTTATGGCGTGACCTTAGGCAATTCTTTACGCCGCATTTTGTTGTCTTCGATCGAAGGGAGCGCGGTCACCTCGATCAAGATCGATGGTGTACAGCACGAGTTTTCTACCCTTCCGGGGGTCCTGGAAAGCGTGATCGAGCTTGTCCTGAACATCAAGGGGTTGGTCCTGCGTTCACACTCCAAGGTGCCGAAGACCATCTACATTAAGGCCAGTAAAAAAGGCGAGATCAGGGCCCGCGACCTTATCTGCGATGAGACGGTCGAGATCATCAATCCCGATCATCATATCGCCACATTGACCCGCGATACACAGCTTAACGTTGAACTAGAAGTGTCCAAAGGCCGCGGCTACGTTCCGGCTGAACTCAATAAAAAAGAAGGCGCCGGCGTCGGCACGATCGCGGTCGATTCCATTTTCACGCCGATCACCAAAGTAAATTATCTGGTTGAGAATACACGCGTCGGTCAGCGTACCGATTACGACAAGTTGATCCTTGAGATCTGGACCAACGGCGGCATTAATCCCAAGGAAGCGCTCCTTTATTCGGCCAACATTTTACAGCGCCACCTCGATGTCTTCGTCAGCTACGGCCAATTGCCCGAAGAACAGGAAGAAGAGGAGGAAGTTTCCGCTGAAGAACAGATCCTCTATGAGAAATTGCGTTTACCTATCTCCGAATTAGAGCTGTCCGTGCGCAGTGCCAATTGCTTGAAGGAAGCCAATATCAAGACGATCGGCGAACTGGTCAAGAAGACTGAAGCTGATCTTTTGGGCTTCCGCAATTTCGGAAAAAAATCCCTTTCCGAGATCGATGAGATCCTGAAAGTCATGGGCCTGCATTTGGGGATGAAGGTTGACATGAAGAAGTTAAGAAAGAAGGAAGTCGGCGCATGAGACACGGAATTTCCGGAAACAGATTCGGACGTTTTTCAAGCTGGCGTAAGGCCACGGTGCGGGACCTCGCCAAGGCGACCCTCGTCCACCAGCGTATTTGCACGACTTTGGCCAAGGCCAAAGAAACGCGCAAGCTGGTCGAGCGCCTGATCACTTTAGGTAAAAAGGGCGAACTCGTTCACCGTCGCCAAGCCTTTGCCATCCTCTGCGATCATCAGGTCGTCAAAGAACTTTTCGACAAAACCTCGCCGCGTTTTCAGGCCAGGCAGGGCGGATACACCCGCATTATCCCCTTGGCCGATAAGAGACGCGGAGACGGCGCCCAATTGGTTTATCTGGAGCTGACCGAAAAGGACAGGGTCATCATCAGCAATGCGAAACCCGAACCAACGGTCAAAAAGCTCAAAGAAAAAGCCGAAACCAAGACGGTCGAAGCCAAGACCCCGGCGGCGGAAGAAGCAAAGAGCGAACAGCCGGCGAAGCCAAAAGCACCTGCCCATGCTCATGATGAAAAAACAGCCAAGCAAAAAGTAAAGGCGACCAAAGGCGTTTTAGGCGGCTTCAAGCAGATGTTCACCAAGAAACCATCCGAATAATTTCATGAGCACGATGACTGTTAAGGTCAATCGAAGAATCAAGGAAATCGTCGGATCAACAACCCTGGCCATAACCGCGCGCGCCAAAGAACTGGCCGGCCAAGGGCATGATGTCGTCAATTTTGCGGGCGGCGAGCCGGATTTCGATACACCGGAATACATCAAGGCCGCGGGCATCAAGGCCATCCAGTCGGGTTTCACCAAGTACACGCCTTCCACGGGCACGCTAGATCTACGCAAAGCCGTTGCCCAGAAATTCAAGAAAGACAACAATCTCACGTATGAGCCTTCGCAGATCGTTGTGTCCTGCGGGGCCAAGCATTCCATTTATAACATCATCCAGGTCCTGGCCGATGAGGGCGAAGAGGTTTTGATCCCGAGCCCTTATTGGGTTAGTTATCCGGAAATGGTCAAACTCGCCGGGGCTGTCAGCAAATTTATCCCCACGACGACTCAAGCTCAATTCAAGATCACCGCGGACCAGCTTAAAAAGGCCGTTTCTTCCAAAAGCAAGATCCTTATCCTGAATTCACCGTCCAATCCGACGGGAATGGTCTATTCCAAGCGCGAACTCGAGCAGATCGCCGAGATCTGCGTTAAGAACAATATGTATGTGATCAGCGACGAGATCTATGAGAAATTGATCTATGACGGCGATGGGTATACTTCGATCGCCGCGTTGGGCAAGGACATTTTTGATTTGACCATTACGGTCAATGGTGTGTCCAAGGCTTATGCCATGACCGGCTGGCGCATCGGCTATTGCGGCGGGGATCCGGAAATCATGGGCTATGTCCAGAAGTTCCAGGATCACAGCACGTCGAACCCGACCTCTATCAGTCAGATGGCGGCGCTCGAAGCCTTACGCGCTTCGGAAGAAAGCATCGCCGCAATGCGTGATGAATTCCGGCAGAGGCGCGATTTAATGATGTCGCTACTTGATAAAGTGCCGGAAATCAGTTATATTAAACCAAACGGTGCATTTTATTTATTTTGTAATTTTTCAAAGTTCGGCGATTCCGAAAAAGCGGCCAAAGATATCCTTGATACAACGAAAGTGGCTGTGATCCCCGGAGACAGTTTCGGGGCGCCGGGCTATATCCGATTGAGTTTTTCGACGTCGAAAGAGCGCATCGAAGAGGGGATCAAGCGCATCGCTTCCTGGGCCAAGAAAAACGCCCGATAGATTTTCTTAATTATTATTTGGAGTTGTACATGGATTTACGCGATCTTCTTCTCTTAACGATCCAAGCCAAAGCCTCCGACCTGCATTTAACCGAAAATACCCCTCCCGTCCTCAGAATCGACGGTGACTTGCTTTTGACCAAGGTGGAACCTCTGACCCGCGAGCATCTCAAAAAGATGATCTACGGGATCCTGACCGACTATCAAAAGGAAAAATTCGAGCAGGACAGGGAATTGGATTTTTCGCTGGCCCTTTCCGGATTGGATCGTTTTCGCGTCAACATCCATATCCAGCGCGGTTCAGTGGAGGCGGCTTTCCGGCGCATCCCGTTGTTTGTTCCCAAGATGGCGGACCTCGGTCTTCCGCCGGTCGTTTCGGAATTCGCCCGCAAGAACAGCGGTCTTGTATTGGTCACCGGCCCTACGGGTACCGGAAAGACGACGACCCTCGCCTCCATTATCAATTTGATCAATGAAGAAAAGGCGGCCTTAATCATTTGTATTGAAGATCCCATTGAATACATCCATTTCAATAAAAAGTCGATCATAAAGCAGCGCGAGGTTTACAGCGATACCAATTCTTTCGCCGAAGCCCTCAAGCGCTGTCTCCGGCAAGATCCTGACGTCATTGTGGTCGGAGAAATGCGTGATCTGGAAACCATCTCGACCGCTCTGACAGCGGCCGAAACCGGCCACTTGGTCTTGGCGACTTTGCACACGCCGGATGCGCCGCAGACCATCGAACGTATCATCGACGTTTTTCCGCCTTCGCAACAACAGCAGGTGAAATTGCAGCTGGCCTCCTGTTTGCAGGGTGTTATTTCGCAGACCCTTTTGCCCAAGGCCGGCGGAGAAGGTCGCGTTCTGGCGACAGAGATCATGGTGGCGACTCCCGGTATCCGGAATTTGATCCGGGAACAGCAGATCGAACAGATCCCTACCGCCATACAGACAGGTCATCAGTATGGCATGCATACCATGGACAAATGCTTGCGCGATCTTTATGTGCAGGGCGTCATTACGTACGAAGCGGCGATCGGGCAGGTAAAGAACGTGGAAGAATTCCGCCAGTTATTAAACGCCAAACAGAAAAAATAAGCAAAGGATAGTTGATGTCTTATAAAGTAACCTTATTGCCGGGAGACGGCATCGGCCCGGAAGTGGCCATGGCCATGAAGAAATGCGTCGATGCCACAGGTGTCAAGATCGACTGGGAAGAAATGCTCGTCGGGGAGCATGCCATAAAGAAGTTCGGCGTGCCGCTGCCCGATGCGGTCTTGGATTCCATCCGCCGCAATAAAGTGGCCATCAAAGGCCCCATTGTCACTCCCATCGGAACAGGTTTTCGTTCGGTCAACGTTCAGTTGCGTCAATCGCTCGATCTTTTTGCCTGTGTCCGTCCCACCAAATACTATGAAGGGACGAAAGCAAAGGACAAAAAGATCGATCTCGTCATTTTCCGCGAAAACACCGAAGATCTGTACGCCGGTATTGAATTCGATATCAACACCAAAGAATGTCAGCATCTTATCAAGGAGATCAACAGTCTGCAGAAAAAGCAGATCCGTGCGGATTCCGCGGTTTCCATCAAGCCGATCTCCGTTTTCGGCTCTCGCCGGATCGTCAAGTTCGCCTTTGACTATGCCCTGAAGAACAATCGTAAGAAAGTCACCGCCGTACATAAGGCCAATATCATGAAATTTACCGATGGGTTGTTTTTAAGGACGGCGCGCGAAGTCGCCGAAGAATATAAGGGCCGTGTCGAATTTCAGGATGTCATTGTGGACAATATGTGCATGCAGTTGGTGCAAAAAGCGGACCTCTACGATGTTTTGGTGCTGCCGAATCTTTACGGCGATATTGTTTCAGACCTTTGTGCCGGCCTAATGGGCGGTCTGGGTGTTGCGCCCGGCGCCAATATCGGTGAAGGTATTGCGTTGTTCGAACCGGTCCACGGGTCCGCGCCCAAATATGCCGGTTTGAACAAGGTCAACCCCACGGCCACCATTCTTTCAGCGGTATTGATGCTTCAACATCTTAATGAAACAAAGGCAGCCGATCGGTTGGAAAATGCCGTCCGGGCCGTATTGAAGGAAGGAAAAGATGTTACGTATGATCTCAAGGCCGAACGCAATGATCCGACGGCCGTGGGAACGCAGGAGATGGCCGAGGCCATCTGTCGCAAGCTCAAATAGAATCGATCCGTCAAAAGTGGTTGATTACTCATGACCCCATATCCTACAATATTCCTTAAGATATGGGGTTTTTTATGTCATAGGGAGACAGGGAATGACTAAGTTGACCGAAGCCTTTATTTACCGCGACCTGGGGTTGATCGATTATGAAAAGGCCTGGGCGGTGCAAAAAAAGACCGTTGAACAAGTCATCGCCGGTCAGCCCTCCACGGTTTTGCTATGCGAACACCCCACCGTTTTGACATTGGGAAGGTTGGGAAAAACAGAAAATATCCTATATTCCCGGGAAGAATTAGAAAAGCGGAATATTTCTCTTTTGCGGATCGACCGCGGCGGGGAAGTGACCTTGCATGCCCCGGGACAGCTGGTCGTTTATCCGATCATTAATTTAAATAACGGAAGAGATCTAAAGTCATATCTTATTAAGCTGGAACAAGTTACCATTGATTTATTGCAGGATTTTGGTATAGTGGCTACAAGAATTGCAGGCCAGCGCGGAATCTGGGTGCAGGATAACAAACTCGCTTCGATCGGGATCGGCGTGCGCAAATGGGTCACGTATCACGGCCTAGGCATAAATGTTAATACCGACCTGAATCTTTTTTCAGTGATCAAGCCGTGCGGTTTGGATGTCCGCATGATTTCCATGAAGGAAATCAAGGGTCATCCCATCGATATGGAACAGGTTAAAATAAAATTCAAACGATATTTTGAGGGGGTTTTTGCATGAAGATCACGGTCCCGGAATTGGGTGAAGGTATCAACAAGGCCATGGTCGCTTTTTGGCATTTTAAGATTGGCGATAAGATTAAGATGGATGAAGACGTCGTTGAGCTGGTGACCGACAAGGCCACCTTCAATGTGCCGGCAACCAAGCCGGGTGTTTTGAAAGAGATCCTTGTCCAAGAAGGAGAAGAGGCGAAAATAGGACAAGCGTTGGCCATCATTGAATAAACTTCCTCCTATGTCTACTGAGCTAAAAACGCATAAGCGCCGCGTTCTTTTGATGTACATCACCAAGGTCTCCGGTCACCGCCAGGCCACCTTGGCTATTCAGAAATCCCTGCGTTTCCTCGATCCGGCTGTTGAAGTCCCCAGCGTCAACGGTTTCGGGTATACGTATCCTTTATTGGAAAAGATCGTCAATAGGGCCTACATGGGCATCATCAAACGTACGCCCAAGGTCTGGGACTATCTGTATGACAATCCGAATGTCTTCAAAAAATCGGAGCCCATCAAGAAATTCCTGCACCGGACAAGTTACAAAAAGATCGGGAAGCTCCTCGAGCGGTTCCAGCCGGATGTGGTCGTGTGCACGCAAGCCTTTCCCTGCGGAATGGTGGGGGATTATAAGTTGGCGCATAATTTGCGTAATTTACGTATCGTCGGTGTCTTGACGGATTTTGCGCCACATTCGTACTGGCTCAATGAAGGCGTGGATTATTATGTCGTGCCCGCGCCCGAAATCCGCGACCGTTTCATCGCCAAAGGCATCCATCCCGATAAGATCAAAGTTTACGGCATTCCCATCCATAATAAGTTCGCCAATCAATTGGACAAGAAGCCGATCGCCGACAAGTTAGGGTTGTCGCTGGAAATCCCGACCATCCTTATCATGGGCGGAGGCCAGGGGCTTGGCCCTATCCAGGAGGCGGTCGAATCGCTTCTTAAATTACCGATGGATCTTCAGCTCATCGTTGTCACAGGTATCAATAAACAGCTTTTAAAGTGGCTGCAGGCGGTTGCCGTCCAATCGTCAAAAAAGATCCTTGCCTATGAGTACGTAAAGAATATCGATGAGCTGATGGAGGTTTCCACGCTTATTATCACCAAGCCCGGCGGCATGACCACTTCCGAATGCCTGGCCAAGGGCCTTCCCATGGTCATTCTCAATCCCATTCCGGGACAGGAGATGCGCAACACGGATTTTCTTTTGAATAAGGGGATAGCCATCCGCGTGCATAAAACCGCGGATCTGGGCGAAGAGATCGAGGTTTTATTGCGCTCTCCCGAGCGGTTGGCTGCCATGCGTAAAGCCGCTTATGAAAACGGCAATCCGCATGCGGCG
>CAZCLW010000006.1:0-69902 GCA_964499685.1 uncultured Planctomycetales bacterium | reverse complement strand
AGGCATTCATGTGACGCACCACGACATTTACAGCCGTGAAGGTCAACGGGGTTTGACCAGTGTTCATGAGATTTTTGCCCAATATCGCCGCTCTGTGACGGAAGCGAAAGCACGGGCTTTACTGGGAAAGAAAGAAAGACTCTTTAAAAGGATCGTTAAAACGCGCTTTATCCCCGGCGCGCGCAATTTCTTACGCGAGCTCGACAAGAACGATTTTAAACTGGCGTTGGTGACCGGCACATCCCGCCATGAATTACATCGCATTTTGCCCGATGCGGTCTATGATCATTTTGATATTATTGTTACCGGGAGCGATGTCCAGAACGGTAAGCCTGATCCAGAGCCGTACCGGCGCGCATTGCGTTTGCTCAAGATACCTGCCCAACGGGCGATCGCCATTGAAAACGCCCCGCTGGGGATCCGGTCCGCTACCGGAGCAGGGATCCCTTGCCTGGCGCTCGAGACTTCGCTGCCGCGTCCATATCTAAAGGGTGCTCAGAAGGTCTTTAAGAGCATCAAAGATTTACGTAGGCATGTCAACCTGGTGAAAAAAATAGGTTAGCTATGAGAATCAAGCGCGCCTTGGTCTTATATAAACGTAGCGTTTATTCCAGTTATTTTTTGGATAAAAGCAGTTCCATCCGGAGACTTTTTTCATTTATCCCCCGTGAGAACCGCAATCGTCTTCAGTTGGTCCATAAGCAACACGACCTCACTCTGCAGATCGTTGAAGAATGTCTCAAGAACAATAAGATCGATTATTTCAAGAGCAGCCGCGGACAAAACATCAACTATGCCAAATTTGACCTGATCATTACGGTCGGCGGGGACGGCACATTTTTAGAAGCGGCCCGCCATGCCCGGCGCCAGCTCATGCTCGGTGTCAATTCATCGCCGCAATGGAGCGTGGGTAATTTCTGCATCGCAACGGCCCAGAATTTCCCGGCCATTTTAAGCAGGGTCTTGGCCGGCCGTTTCCGCGTGCGGCTCCTGCACCGCCTGCGCATTAAAGGCATTCCCGAAGTAAGGGACACACATATCCTGAATGATGTCTTGATCGCCCATGCCAATCCGGCCGCGACCAGCCGTTATTACTTGACGATCGGGAAGCAAAAAGAAGAGCACAGGGGTTCAGGAATATGGATCTCGACCGCCGCTGGTTCGACGGGTGCTATTCACTCCGCCGGAGGAAAAGTCCTGCCGGTTACCAGCGATAAATTCCAGTTCTTGTGTCGCGAGATCTATTTCAGGAAGAATGTGCCGCACCGTCTCAGGCAAGGTGTATTGTCCCGCCGGCAGACCGTTTATATCACTTCGCTCATGCGCGAAGGGATGATCTTTCTGGATGGATCGCGCCTCTCCGTGTCGTTCCCGTTCGGCCGTACGATCGCCGTGACCGGTTCGCCGGTTGCTTTACGGACCGTTCAGGTGTAGCGCAACAGGAAAAGAGAATCATATGAAATATTATTTAGTCGTTTCACACGGTAGCCATTCACCCAAAGCCAAAGAGGAAGTGGTCAGCCTTATTAAGCGGCTTAAAACACGCATTACATTCGGTATCATTGAGTACGCATTCCTGGAGATCGAATCGCCCAGCATTCCTGAGGCGATCGATCTTTGCGCGCAGCGTGAAGCGACTGAGATCATCTTCCTGCTCAATTTCCTCAATTCCGGTAAACATGTGGATGAGGATATCCCGCGCATCGTGGAAGAGGCCCGCCGGAAATATCCCAAAATAACGTTCCGGATCAGCAAGCCGGTGGGTCAGCATCCGGGCATCGATGAGCTATTTTTCAAGTTGATTGAGTAACTACCGATGCCGTCAAGTCGATTCGTTTCCAATCTTCTTAGGTGGTACAGCGCCCAGGCCCGCGACCTCCCCTGGCGGCACACCCGTGATCCTTATAAGATCTGGATCTCCGAGATCATGCTCCAGCAAACGACCGTGAATGCGGTCATTCCGTATTATCAGCGTTGGATCAAGCAGTTCCCCACCGTTATGAGTGTTGCCCGGGCGCCTTTACAGAAGATCTTAAAGGCGTGGCAGGGTTTGGGCTATTATTCCCGGGCCCGCAATATCCATAAATCCGCGCGAATCATCCTGAAAGAATATGGAGGTAAGATCCCTTCCGACCGTGTGCGTTTGCGCAAATTGCCCGGCTTCGGCCCCTACACGACTGGCGCTGTCTTGAGTATCGCTTTTGATCAACGTGAGCCGATCATTGACGCCAACGTCCGCCGTGTGTTCATGCGTCAATTGATGCTGCGGGGGCATGCCGACGCTTCTCAGGACGAAAGGATCAAGGAGGTCCTCCAAGAGATCATGCCGCTTAAGGGAAACAATATCTTTAATCAGGCTTTGATGGAGCTCGGCGCGCTGATCTGCCTGAACCGTGCGCCTTTATGTATGAGCTGTCCCGGCCGCGGTTCTTGCCGTGCGTTTAAACATGGCGTGCAAGAAAATATACCAGCGGTAAAGAAAAAGGTCGTTAGATCATTAGATGTAGCGGTCGCTGTCATCCGAGATGAGGGAAGGTATTTTATTCAGCAGAGGTCATCCGAAGGTCTTTTGGCGGGATTGTGGGAATTTCCCGGAGGAAAATTGGAAAAAGGCGAGACGCCCAAAGAGGCTTTATATCGGGAGATAAAAGAGGAGCTGGGTGTCAACGTCAAGTCGGCTAAGCATTTGTTCAATGTTCTCCATTTTTATACGGAATTCAAGGTGACATTGCATGTCTTTGACTGTGTTTTAAAAGATTATCCTGCGGCCGATAAAGGACGCAAATGGGTAAGGCCGGGCGATTTCAAGCGTTATCCGCTTCCCGCGGGAAGTGTAAAGATCCTGCAGAAATTACTGAGCTGAAGGCTCCTGCTCTTCCACTGTTTTCCCTTCCAAAATCGTGTCGATCTTGCGGTCGATCATGCGTTCAACGAAATTAGGGATGCGGTCCTGAATACGCTGCTTGAATTCCGACTGAAGCCATTTAAAATTCATGGCATCCTGATTTCCCGACAATTGAAAATCGAAAAAGAGGGAAGGGATATCCTGCTCGAACATCCGTAAAATGGCCCTGAATTTCGGCGATTCCTGCAAAATACCCCGGCTTAACCCCAGTGACAATTTACTGCTCACCAGACTGCTTTTATCCACATTAAAATAACCGGTCAGGCTTACATCGGGCGAATTGATCTGAAGGTCGGTCAATCCGCTGCCTTTGTGATTGACCCAAAATCGCGCTGTTGTTTCGCCGAAAGGAATATTGACAAGAGAGGGCATCACGAAGGTCTCCGCCATCCACTTGAAGAAATCAAAATTGCGCAACGAACCGTTGCGGATAAGAAGCTCTCCGGCCAGATCAAAATTGGGATGGCTCTTGACCAAAAGTTTTCCTGAAAGACTTCCATGGATCTTTGAAAAGTGGACGAGTAGCTCTTCCAGGGCGTTTGCCTCGGCCTCTTTAAAAATCGCGCTGGCCGTCACGCGCAAAGGGAATTGGGTAGGATCGACCCATACGCGCCCCTGTAGGCTGCCGCCATATAGCGCGGCGACGATGTCAATGATCTTGAACTTTTCGCCTTCAAAGTTGAAAGACATTTTGAGATTGTCAAAGGAAATACGGTGCGGGGCCTTGAGCGTCGTGAAAGTGACGGCGCCTTTGTTGAGCTGCGCGGTCTGCCGGAAATCATAATAAAGCAGAAGATCAGAGGCACTGATATTGATCTTATCCAGTGTAAAGCTGGCGTCTTTGCTTTGTTCAAACAAAAAATTCAGTTCTGAACGGCTTAAAAAGCCCTTGGGAGTAAAAGAGCCGTTGAGGAGCAGATTGGCCTGTTTAAAGTTTTTGATGTGCGAGGAGCCCGACGGGGCATTAAACAGTGAAGCGGCCAGATCGAGCTTTGCCGGCGGAGATAATACAATCGTGCCAGAAGAAGAAAAAGGGAAATTGTTCAGGACGAAATTAAGATGCTCAACTTTGACGGTCGGGAACTCTAGCCGGGCACGGCATTTGACGTCGATCAGTTCAATGGTAGGTTCAGTCACCGCTTTAGAGGTATTTTGTGACAGACGCTCCAGGATCCCCGGGCGGTGAATTTCATCAAGCGCTCGCGAAAAGGCGTAGCCGCTTATGTCCAATACGCCGTCCCGGATTTCACCCCAAAAATTGGAATAAAACTTGGGCCGTTCTAAGCTGAATTGATTGAGTCGTGTTCCGCGGGGCGTCAGTCTTCCGTTGGCATGCAAAATAAAGGGGCTAAGGTCCTCCGGCTGGTAGATATTGCCTTTCGCGTAAAACTCTTCGCCTTTGACTTGAACCGCGAGATTGATGTGCAGCGTATTGGTCACTGCTCCTTGAGGAAAATGCAATTGCGCTTCTTTTATCAGGAAAAGGATATCTGCTTTGGGCAGAGAGCGTAGAATGCTTGCCAGGTGCTCTCCATTCTCATGGATAAATTTGGACACAAAGGCACGGGAAGCAAACACTTCATTGATGGCAATCGCCGGCACCGATACGCGCTGTCGGAAGATAAGGTCCGCTAAAGAAAATTTTAGACCGATCAAGGGTAATCGCGCGGGGCCGGCGTCTGCATTTTGGGATATTATTTTCAGATCCTGGACGAGAAGGATATCAGGAGGGATATAGAATATGTTCCCGATCTTTAGGCTATGGGTCAGGGAAGATGAGGCTTTATGAGCGAGCTTATCCTTGGAAAAGAGAAGGATAATATTCACTGTAAGGCTGGACAGGACGGTCGAAACAAGAAAAATAAATAAGGCGTTACGCAGGTTAATACGAAATTTCGGCAAGAATTTCTCCGTCACGAAAGATGGTGATCTTGTTGATCTCGATCAGGGCGCGGAAACGGGTCAGCATGGGTGACCGGTAGCGGTATTCCTTGGCATTGCGGAAGACCAGTGCGATTTGTTGGGCGGAAACAGTCTGTGCTTTGAACTTTTCTGTCAGTTCTTCATCCTCTCTTTCTTGAGCGATCTCGTAGAGATAGGCCAAGGCAAAGATCCTGAGCTTCGAATTGGGATATTCTTCCATGAATTGGGAAAAGATCCGCTGGGTCTCATCGAAGTTTGATTCCGTAAAGAAATATTCCCCCATGGCGAAAAGGGAATCTTCGCGGAAATGCGATTGCGGATAATTCCGTACGACTTCGTGAAACTGCATATAAGCGAAGTCCACCTGTCCGGTCTTGGCAAATTGCTTGCCCTTATTGAACAAAATACCGTCTTCTCCGGCTGAGGCCGAGGGGCTGACGGCAAAAACCATGAATGATGCACAAAACGTTAAGGTTAGTAACTTAAACATAACTGTATTATAGCGATTAAAATATATGTTTCAAGAAACTTAGCAGAAAATTTATAAGAGAAGAGGACCGTAGATTTTTATTGACAGAATGAATAAAACATTGTATGTTTATTTACATTATAAACTTAGTAATGATTATGAGGCACAATGAAAATTAACGCAAAAACAGATTATGCCTGCCGCGCTATGCTCGAATTGGCTCTCCATTGGCCGGACAGGACTCCGGTCCGTATCAGTGAAATCGCGGAAAATCAGCATATCCCCATGAAATTTTTGCCGCACATTTTGATCCAGCTTAAAGATCAGGGGTATGTGGAAAGCATCAGGGGTAAGCGCGGCGGCTATGTACTGAGCATGGCGCCCAAGAACATAAAATTGCGCGATATTTTTGGAGATCATGCGGAAGTCGCGGTAAGACCGGAAAAGGACAGTGTTTTTACCGCCATATGGCAGGAAATGGACAGTGCTGTTATGCATTTTTTGGACAGCATTACTTTTGAAGACATCATCCGCCGTCACCGCAGCCACGAAACCGTCCTGGTTTACGCCATTTAGCATGGAAATTATTATTCTGATTACCGGGGTTTTGTTCGCCCTTAATATGGGGGCGCCCAGTTTTGCCGGCTCCTTTTCAACAGCCGCTGGCAGTAAAGCCTTGAGCAAACGTGCATCGCAGGCCCTGTTTGTTATCTTTGCTCTTTTAGGCGCGGTCGTGCTGGGAAGAGAGGTGGCGGCAACTTTAGGGAAGGGGATCATTCCCGCGCATTTTATCGATTCAAAGTCAGTCTTGATCATTTTGGCCGCGGCCACATTAAGTCTTTTTGTGGCTAACATGATGCATATTCCTCAATCGACCTCACTTTCGACGATTGCGGCGATCTGCGGTGTGGGCTTGTTTTACAATCACGTTAATTGGACGAAAATACAATTTCTGGCCATTTGCTGGGTCATTTCGACGGCCATTTGTTATTTTTCGATTTTCTTTATTACGCGTTATGTTTATCCGCCGCGCCGATCGAATTTTTGGATTTATGAGCGGCTGGTTCACCACAAAGAGCGCTTAAAGCAGATTGTTACATTAACCAGTTGTTACAAAGGTTTCGCGCAAGGGACTAACAATGTCGCCAATGTGGTGGGGCCGCTCGCTGCCGCTGGATTGATGGGGACAGATTCTGGATTATGGATTATGGGCCTTTTCTTCGGGCTCGGATCATTTGTTTTCAGCGGGCCACTTAAGACTTCCAGTGAAAAAATCGTGCCTCTGGGGTTGCTTACCGCGACCATTATCAATGTCGTGAGCGGAACAATCACCATCATCGCTTCAAAATTGGGCATTCCTTTCCCAACGGTCATTGCTTATACAGTGGCTATTTTTGCGATCGGAAGCATCAAGGATGGCGTGGGGGAGACCGCCCGAAACCCCTTGACCAAGCGGACATTTTTTACATGGTGTATTAACCCTATTATCACGCTTATGGTAAGCTATATAGCTGCGTATATTTTTTTAACTAAGGGCTAACAATGGGCGAAAGAAAAAAGATCATAAACAGTGTTGTTGAATTGGTGGGCGAAACGCCGCTTGTCCGGATGCAGCGCATGACCGCCCATTTCCCTGGCATTGAAATACTGGGGAAGCTCGAATCATTCAATCCCAGCGGTAGCGTGAAGGACCGGGCCTGTTTGTCCATGGTTGAGGATGCCGAACGCAAAGGTATACTAAAAAAAGGTGCGACCGTCATTGAACCGACCAGCGGGAATACGGGTATTGGGCTGGCCATGATCTGCGCGGTCAAGGGTTACCGCTGCATTTTAACTATGCCGGAGGGAATGAGCCTGGAGAGGATTTATCTTTTGCGCTTTTACGGCGCCGAAGTTGTTTTAACGCCGGCCAAAGACGGAATCAAAGGCGCTATCAAGAAAAGTGAGGAGCTGGCGAAAAAAAATTCGAACAGTTTTATTCCGCGCCAATTCAATAATGCGGCCAATCCCGCCGCACATCGGAAAACGACTGCCAGAGAAATATTGGATGCCTGTGAGGGGAAATTGGATTATTTGGTCGCAGGCGTGGGCACCGGTGGAACGATCACCGGTATAGGAGAAGTTTTAAAAGAGGAACTTCCCGGCTTGAAGGTCGTCGCCGTTGAACCGAAGTCCAGCGCGGTTCTTTCGGGCCAGGCACCGGGACGTCATAATATCCAAGGGATAGGCGCCGGGTTTGTCCCGGAGATCTTGAACCGCAAAGTGATCGACCGTATCATCATGATCGATGACAAAGAGGCCTTTCAAACATCCAGGCGTTTGGGCAAAGAAGAAGGGCTTTGTGTCGGTATCTCTTCGGGCGCAGCCATGGCGGCGGCCCTGAGAGTGGCCCAGGAGGCACCTGCCGGTTCGCGCATCGTGGTCATTTTATGCGATACGGGAGAGCGCTATTTTTCATTGGAACAATACTTCGAGGCTTAATATGAATACAGGCATGGCAGAAAAGATCAAGCAGTTAAACGAAAAAGCCAAGCATCTTAAGGCTGAGGGCATTATTAAGCTGGCCTGGGATGAATTCGGCCCGCGGATCAATTTTGCCTCCAGCCTGGGGGAAGAGGATCAAGTCATAACCGACATTATTTTTCATGCCGCCCCTAAAATGGAGGTTTTTACGTTGGACACCGGCCGGCTTTTCCCAGAAACTTATGAATTGATGGCCAAAAACCAGAAGCGCTATTCGCTTCCGTTCAAAATTTATTATCCCGATACAAAGGCCGTTGAAGAAATGGTGCGGACAAAAGGCATCAATCTGTTTTATGAAAGCGTCGAGAACCGTAAGCTTTGCTGCGGGGTCCGCAAGGTAGAGCCTTTGCGCCGCGCACTCGCCAATATGGATGCGTGGATGACAGGTTTAAGGAAATCCCAGTCCGTCACGCGCAGCGATTTGGACATCTTTCAATGGGATGCGGATAATAATAAGATCAAGGTCAACCCATTGGCCGACTGGTCGTTGGAAGATGTGCGCAGATACGTCAAAGAAAATAACGTGGACGTTAATCCGCTTCACGCCAAGGGATTTGTCAGTATCGGCTGCAGCCCTTGCACGCGCGCGATCAAGCCCGGCGAAGATATCCGCGCCGGACGCTGGTGGTGGGAACAACCGGAACAGAAAGAATGCGGGCTGCACAATAATCCCAAATGGAAAGGGAATAAGAAGCAATGAGTAAGACAATGGATAAATTAGACAGCCTGGAAGCCCAGAGCGTCTATATATTAAGGGAAGCTTACCGCGAATTCAAAAGCCTGGTCATGCTTTGGTCGATCGGCAAGGACAGCACCGTGCTTTTGTGGCTGGCGCGTAAAGCGTTTTTCGGCCATGTGCCGTTCCCGTTGGTGCATATCGATACGAACTATAAGATTCCAGAAATGATCAAATACCGGGACGAACTGGCGCTCAAATGGAAATTGAACATGGTCGTGGGCCAGAATAAAGCGGCGCTGGAAGCCAAAAAGACGTATCCCGATGGTGCGCTGGACCGTATTGCCTGCTGCAAGGCCTTGAAAACCGATGCGCTTAAGAATACTTTATCCGGCGCTTGGCCGCGTTACCGGATGAACCATAATTTGAGAAAATACGAGTTGGATACCAATACCGAACCTTATACCGGTGTCATTGTCGGTGCGCGGGCGGATGAAGAGGGGAGCCGCTCCAAAGAACGTTATTTTTCACCGCGAGACCGTAACAGCGATTGGGACGTGGGCGACCAGCCGCCGGAGCTGTGGAACCAGTTCAAAACGGATTTTGCACCGGGAACGCATGTGCGCGTCCATCCTCTTCTGGATTGGACGGAGTTGAATATTTGGGAATACATAGAGCGCGAAAATATTCCGGTCGTGCCGCTTTATTTCGATCACGGGGACGGGAAGCGTTATCGCTCGCTGGGTTGCTATCCCTGCACCTTTCCGGTTGAATCAACCGCCAAGAATGTCCATGATATTGTGGAAGAGCTGAAAACAGGAAAATTCAAGAACATTGCCGAACGTTCCGGCCGCGCTCAGGACAAAGAAGACGGCGGTGGATTGGAAACGCTGCGCAAAGAAGGATATATGTAAATTATGCTTAAAACTTCAAATTTAAAACCTGACACTGCTCGCCGTGAGCAGATGAACGTCGTCATCGTCGGCCATGTTGACCATGGGAAAAGTACGCTCGTAGGACGGCTTTTGGCCGACACGGGGTCGCTTCCGGAAGGGAAGCTGGAGGCCGTTAAGGCCAACTGCGCCCGAACCGCGCGGCCGTTCGAATACGCTTTTTTGCTTGATGCGCTCAAAGACGAACAGGCGCAGGGCATTACGATAGACACAGCCCGGTGTTTTTTTAAGTCCCAAAAGCGTGATTACATTATCATTGACGCGCCGGGGCATATCGAATTCCTTAAGAACATGATCAGCGGTGCTGCGCGCGCCGAGGCCGCGCTTTTGGTCATCGATGCCAATGAAGGGATCAAAGAGAATTCCAAGCGCCACGGGTATATGATGTCGTTCTTAGGCATCAAGAACGTGACGGTCTGCGTCAATAAGATGGACCTCGTGAAATACAGCCGGGAGACCTTTGAACAGATCAAAAACGAATACACGAAATTTTTGAAAGAGATCAATCTGGAGCCCAAAGGTTTTATCCCCATCGCCGCGCGCGAAGGGGACAACATGGTTTCTTTGTCGAAACATATGTCTTGGTACAAGGGCGACACTGTTCTTTCGGCGCTCGATAATTTTGCCAAGGCTGCGCCCAAGCATGAGCAAGCCTTCCGCATGCCGCTCCAGGACATTTATAAATTCACCGAAGAAGGCGACGACCGCCGGATTTTTGCAGGACGGGTTGAGTCGGGGACCGTAAAAGTCGGGGACCAGGTGGTTTTCTTCCCCTCGGGAAAAAGCTCGCGTATCACCAGCATTGAAGCATTCAACCGTCCCCAACAAGAAGAAGCTTTCGCCGGACAAAGCCTGGGTGTTTGTCTGGAAACACAGGTTTATGTGCGTCCGGGCGAGATCATGTGCCGGCTCAACAAAAATGAGCTCGAGCCGCACACGAGCACCAAATTCCGCGCGAACGTCTTCTGGATGGGCAAGCAGCCGTTAATAAGGGAAAAGACCTATAAACTTAAGATTGCCACGCAACATGTGCCGGTCATTGTCTCGGAAGTGGTCAGCGTCATGAACGCTTCGGAACTTTCCTCTGCGGCCAAGCCGCATGTGGACCGGCATGAAGTTGCCGAGTGTATTTTTGAGACTTTAAAACCTGTTGCATTCGACATCGTCGCGAACATGGCCGAGACCGGCCGCTTTGTCATTGTCGATAATTACGAGATTGCCGGCGGAGGGATCATTCTGTCACCCGTGTTCGATGAGCAGACCGCCCTTAAGCAGCATATTAAAAAACGCGAATTCGAGTGGGAACGAAGCCTTATTACCCCGGACAAACGGGCTAAAAAATATGAGCATAAATCTACGCTCATCATCATTACGGGTCAAATCGATACCGGAAAGCAGCGTATTGCGAAAGCCCTGGAAGAGCGGCTTTTCGAAATGGGAAAGTATACCTATTTTCTTGGTATTTCCAATCGTCTGATCACTCAGAACGCTTCGGCGGACCGCACCCTGGGAAAGTTTGAACATCTCCAGCAGTTGGGGGAGCTGGCACACATCCTTACCGACGCCGGGCTGATCCTCATCACCAGCATCACCGATATCGACGACTATGAGCTGGAGATGGTTAAATCCCTGAATCGCCCCAATACGACCCTGGTGGTCAATGTGGGGGAGAACCGTTTCGGTGCCGACAAGGTAGACCTGGTTTTAGTCGAAAACGAGGAGACCAGGGTCGCCGTCGAAAAGATCGTCAACCTGCTGGTCAAGACCGTTGTCCTGGACCTCGAGTTTTATATCTAATTCTCTGCCAATTAAGTCTCCCAATAACTTATTTATAAAATAATCGTTGACATCGTTTTTACGCGATGTTACGATTACGTCTAAATAAGTTATCCCACAGCTTATTTAATCAAGTTTTATGCATAAATTACCTGATAAAGATAACAATTGCGAAATAAATAAGCTAAAGAAGGACGTAGAAAGAGATGTAATTTGGCATTCGGAAGAATTATTTGGCCATGCCAAAATGGTCCTTATCCGGCATCAGGAGAGCCTGTATCGGCTGATGATCACCCGGCAGGGGAAATTGATCCTTACAAAATAGTTGCGGCTGACCGTCATTTTTTTCAGCTAGGGATGGGCGGTATACAAATGAAGTACCCAGCAAAAAACATCTCAATTTTAAGGAGAAAGAGATGAAATTGCATCATGTATTGTTTACAGGTGTGTGTTTGCTGGGCATACCTTCATTGGCCTTAGGGGCAGATGAAGGAACAAAGTTCAAGGAAGTTGTGGTCACGGCCGAAAAAGAGGAAGAAAAACATCTGCCGGATGTGGAAGGAACAAAAATTTATAGCGGTAAAAAGACTTCAGTTATAGACCTCGAAGAACCCCCCACCATTATCAATAACAATTTTCGTCAAGCTCTGCAAAAAACACCGGGCCTCTTGTTGAGTGAGGAAGCCGTGCCCTTGTTCAGCGTGGGCTACCGCGGCCTGGAGCCTCATCGCGGTCAATTTACACAAGTTTTAAAGGATGGTATTCCGATTCATGCCGATATGTTCGGCTATCCCGAGGCATATTATACTCCGGCTCTACAGACCATCGATCGGATAGATTTTATCCGTGGAGGCGCTTCATTGATGTATGGTCCGCAACCCGGAGGTGCATTAAACTTCGTGACCAAGGATCCCTATGAAGCCGGACCTTTGAGCATTACGCAGGAGAATGCTGCCGGTAGCTACGACTTCTTCTCCAATTATACAAGTTTGAGCGGGACGCAAGGCCCCTTGGGATATTATGGATATTTTCACCATCGTCAATCCCAAGGATTCCGGGCCCACAACAGCCAGTATGAAGTTTACTATGGCGGAACTAAATTTAAAGTGGAGCAGGATCCGAGCGCTTATTGGACCGTGGTCTTTGATTCATATAATGAAGAACATGGTGAGCCGGGAGGTTTGACCAGGGCTGATTTTGATGCCGACCCCACAAAGACAAACCGTCTCAATGACCATTTCGAGCTTAACCGGTATGCCGGTTCCCTTGCCTATACCAAAGAGATCGACCCTCAAACTTCGTTGGAAGCAAAGACCTACGGGGGGACTTATGAACGGTTGAGCTGGAGGCAAAGGACATCCGGCAGCAACTTTGGTCAGGCGCCGAGCGGAACCAATGCCGCCACTAATGACATTGAAAGTCAGAAGTTTTATACGGTCGGGTCGGAAGCGCGGATCCGTCATGATTATGAGGCTTTGGGCGCTGATAATACGGTCACCGGAGGCATTCTTTATCATCATGTTGTTTCTCCGCGTATCGATAAGCGGGGAACAACGCCGGATGCCGAGGAGGGAACAGTACGCAAGGATGCCGACCGGGAAATGAACTATGTCTCTCTCTTTTTAGAGAATATGTATAAAGTCGGCAAGCTCTCGATCACTCCGGGCGTAAGGTTGGAAAATATCTGGCAAAGCATTCGGGAAAATATCAATTTGGATAAAACGACTTTGGCCGATGAGTCAATTCATGACTTTGTTCCGCTTTTCGGCGTGGGGACACAGTATGAGCTGACACAAAACACTGAGCTTTATCATAATATCTCTCAAAGTTATCGCCCCAAGATCTTCACACAGGCGGTTCCGACCGGAAGCGGCCAGATCATCAACGACGATCTGGAAGAAGGAAAATCATGGCAAACCGATCTGGGCTTAAGAGGACAGCCCACACCCTATTTGTCCTGGGATGGAAGTGTTTTCTATATGTCATTTACCGACCAGATCGGAACGGTAAACTCCGTCGTCCAAAATGTGGGGGATGCCCAACATTACGGTTTTGAATTTGCCTCGGAGGTCGATCTGATCGGCCTAGCCGATGATATGCGAAATACGGAATTGGGCGCAAAGGTCGGCAAGCTTAATGCCTTTGCCAATGTCATGTTTCTGCATGCTGAATTTACCGAAGGGCCTAACAGCGGCAAAACTCCCCAATATGCACCGGATTATATTACCCGTGCAGGACTGGAGTATAATTATCTCGACAAGGCCAAAGTGCGTTTGGCCGGCACATTTGTCGATGACCATTTTGCCGATGATGGTAATACAGCAAACTTTAACGTTCCTTCGTATAAGGTTTGGGATTTAACCGGCGAATTCAATATATACAAAGATGAGGTCAAGCTTTTTGCTGGCATCAATAATCTGTTTGATGAGCAATATTTTGCGCGCGTACGCAGCGACGGTATTGATCCTGCTGCGGGCCGCAACTATTACGGTGGAGTAGAGTTTATCTGGTAACGAGGAGTAGCAATTGTTCTGGGGACAAAGCACAACGGAGTTGTTTGCGAAGGTCGGCTTTACAGCCTGGCCGCTCCTGGCCTGTTCGGTCATCGGAGCGGCCATTATCTTTGAGCGGAGCTATTACTTTTTCCGGCTCAAGTTGAACTATGAACACTTCAGCGAAAAGCTCTTCCAATTACTCGGTGGAGGAAAAATAAAAGAAGCCCTGCTGTTCTGTCGCAAGCATCCTAACCCGATCGTCCGCATTGCCTTTTTATACCTAAAGAACTTGAGCAGTCCGCAGCGTGATTCCATTCTTTCGCGTGAAGGCTCTATTGCTATGGAAAAGATCGAAGGGCGCGTGCGCGGACTTGCCGCGTTGACCCACATTGCTCCGCTTTTGGGACTATTGGGAACGGTGACCGGCCTGGTTACGGCGTTTCATCAGATCGAGATCCTGGGCGGACAGGTGCAACCCGAGCATCTTGCCGGCGGTATTTGGGAAGCGCTCTTGAGCACTGTCTTCGGCTTGGCAATCGCCATTCCCTGCATGGCGGCTTATCATAATTTCGAAAGCCAGGCCGACAAGATCGCCCGGCGTATACAGACGATCGTCTCAGAGATGGATGAATTCTTCAGCAAAGAAAGTTCGCGGCATGTTTATAAAAAAGTATTCGAGATTGATGATGAAATCATCAAGGGGGCGGAATAGTGGAACTGATCCGTGTCCGCAAATCAAAATTAAGTTTGGACATGGCCCCGCTGATCGATGTTGTCTTCCAGCTGCTTATTTTTTTCATGCTGACAGCATCTTTTTCTAATCCCGCCATGCGGCTCAACTTGCCTAAAGCGGTCACCACCGATAAGGCCTTGAATGAAAAGATCACTATCAGCATTGACCGTAGCGGCCAAATGGCGATCAACGATAAGCCGGTGCGGCGTGAGCAACTGAGAGCCCGCTTGCAGCCGCTTTTATCAAGCGCGGTCAGCAAAGGCGTTTTTATCAAAGGCGATCAAAATATGCCTTATAAGTATTTTGTGGAGATCATGGATGAGGCCAGGCAGGCCGGCGCCACACAGGTTAACATTGTGCATGAGGGCGTGAAATGAAAACACCCTTTTCCTATAAAACCGATTGGTTCATGGGGATTGCGGGCTTTTCACTGTTTGTTCATTCGCTCGTGCTGGGTATAGGGATGGTCGTCCCGACACCGCCGCAATATTTTGTTACACGTGCGCCCAGCAGTATTGATATTGTGATCGTTCCTGATGAGCCTGTTCCTCCGGTCGTGGAGGCACCTAAGCCGGAGATCATCATGGAGGCTGTCAATCCGGTTGAGGAAAAGATTTTTGTTCCGCCTCAATCCGAGACGGTTGCCGTGGAAACGCCGCCGGTGGCGGAAAAAAAATCTGAACAGCCGGTTGAAGAGAAGCACGAGGAGGTCCACACCGAGACCTTGCGCGGCGCCGAGATCGAAAAGCAACTGGCTGCTCTTTACAATCCAGCTCCCCAGTACCCTTATACTGCCCAAAGAAGAGGCTGGGAGGGCGTGGTTTTGATCAAGGCCTTAGTCGCTGAAGACGGTTTTCCATCGGAAGTTATCGTTGATAAAACTTCGGGGCACGATATTTTGGATCAGGCCGCGGTCAGAGCGGTGAAACAATGGCGTTTCAAACCGGCGCAAAGAGGTTTGATGAAATTCTCCTCGTGGGTGGAGATACCGATCCGTTTTAAGTTGATTGAGGAATAAGGAGAGTAAAATGCAGTTTTTAAGAGGTTTCATTATTTTGGCTTTGATCTTTTTACATGCGGCTCCGCTTGCCGCCCAACCGCAGAAATTAACGATCGCGGTCCAGCCGACCGCAACGCCGGAGCAGCTCGACGCTCAGGCAAAGGAATTAAAGGATTTTTTAAGAGGGAATTTAGGCATGGATGTCGAGATCTTTTTCCCGACGAGTTATGCGGGTGTCATTGAAGCTTTGCGGTTCGGCCACGCGCAGATCGCGTTCATGGGTTCCTGGCCGGCGCTAATGGCCGTAAAGCACGCCAAAGCTGAGGTGCTTTTGGCCGAGATCCGCGATGTCATCATCGACCAGGACAAACAGCAGATGCCGTATTATTTTTCCTATTGGGTCGTTTCCCCAGAGAGCCCTTATCAAAAAATGGAAGATTTAAGAGGAAAGAGGGTTGCTTTTTCAAGCCCTTTGTCCACCTCGGGGTACGTCGCGCCCTTGTCAAAATTGGTGGAGGCTGATTTGGTGCAACTAAAAGAAGGCCAGGCCGACCCCAAAGAGTTTTTTGGCCAAGTCCATTTTGCCGGTGGCTACGCACAGGCTTGGGAAGCCCTCAAGGCCGGACAGGTTGATGCCACGGTCATTGCCGGCGATGTGGCCGAAGCCTTGTATAATGAGGTTCTCAATAACACCAGGGTTCTGGAAAAGCAGGGGCCGGTCCCGTCACATGTGGTCATGGCCCAGCAGGGCTTGGATGAAAACCTTAAGGCCAAGATCATTGAGGCGCTCATGAAACTTAACGCGCCGGAGCATCAATCCCTTATGAAGAAGTTTGTCTCCGGTATTTTTGTGCGCTTTGAGCCAGCAACCGCTGAACATTTGGAATCTTTGGACCACATGCTAAAATTGACGGGTTTGGAATTTCAAGAGAAGGGAAAATAATGCATAAAGAACATTGCGACCATTCCAGGCATTTTATCGATAATAGTCATGAGCGACCGTCCATTTTGCGGGCCGTCAATGTCTGGTTCCATTATCAGGACCAGGAAGATCTTCTTCAGGGCGTTAACCTGGAAGTCCGTCAAGGGCTGGTTACCATGGTCCTGGGCAGAAGCGGGAGCGGTAAAACGACACTTTTAAAATTGCTGGGGAATATTTTGAATTCCGAAAAAGGAAAGATCGAATGGCTGGGAGGGAGTGCCCAATCGAGAAATTCCTTGAATATCGCTTATATTCCGCAATCGCTCGGATTGGTCCGCAACATGTCGGTCCTGGACAATACATTGATCGGGGCTTTGGGTTACACGCCGACGGTTTTCTCTATGCTCCATCAATTCTCCCGGAATGCCGTCAACGAAGCCCAGGATATTTTGAAAAGTTTAGGCATTTGGGATAAGCACGACCGGAAAGTCTGTACGCTAAGCGGCGGAGAACGCCAACGCGTGGCGATCGCCCGGGCGCTCATGCTCAACCCCAAATTGATCTTGGCGGATGAGTTTGTTTCCCAATTGGACCCGATCACGACAACCGAGATACTCGACATGATGCGTGACCTTACTCAAAAGGGGATCAGTTTTTTGGTCACGACCCACGACATTGAGATCGTCAAAAAATACGCCGACCGGGTCGTTATCATGAAAGAAGGGCGTATCCTCTGCGACCATGCTGTCGACAGCATGGTCGTTGATGAAATGCTGGAGTGCATTAAATAATGAGCAAATTTAAGACAACGCTTGAAAGATTTATTTTTCCCATCATCTTTGCGGTCAGCTTTATTTTTATCCTGCAGTTCAATATTCTCAATCCGAAAGTACTTTTTCCGGGTTTGAAACGGCTTTTGCTCTTTGCCTCCGATCTTTTTCCGCCAAATTTTTCGATTTTACCGCTGGTGCTATCCGCTATGTGGGAAACGGTTCAGATATCCCTGGCCGGGACGATCCTTGGATTTATTTTTGCCATGCCGTTGGCGTTTTTTGGGACCAGCACATTGTTTGGGCCCGCGGTAACAGCGACTATCCGCAGCGTTATCGGGGCGATAAGGACGATCCCCTCCATTCTGTTCGGTGTTATTTTTGTCGTTGCTTTTGGGCTCGGTCCGCAGGCCGGGGTATGGGGGGTTGCGCTGTACACGGTCGGCTACTTGGGCAAGCTTTATTATGAGGCCTTTGAGGCGGTCGACCAGGAGGTCATTGAAGCGGTACGCAGTACAAAATGCAACCGTGTTCAGCTTATGCGTTTTGCCATACTGCCGGAGGCGGCGAACACCATCATCAGCCAGATGGTCTTTATGTTCGAATACAATATCCGCTCGTCGACGATAATGGGCTTTGTCGGCGCCGGCGGCATTGGTTATTACATGCTGGGTTATCTTCAAATGTTGCAGTATCGGAATCTTTTGACCACATTGATCGTCACCTTTCTGGTGGTCATGCTGATCGATTATTTAAGCTTCCGCTTACGTTCGCTCTTAGTTGTTGCCGTTTCCAAAAAATAACCTCCGCCTTGCCATATCCGTTAACTCCTCTATAATGACACTATGCATATTCTTTTGACCAACGATGACGGTATTTATGCTGAAGGGATTTATGCGCTCTACGCGGAACTTAAGAAAGTCGGGCAAGTCACGGTCGTGGCCCCGGAATCCGAGAGAAGCTCCGTAGGCCATGGCATTACTTTAGCCCATCCCATTTGGTATAAGAAGGTCAGGCGTAAAGGAAAACCGTTCGGGTACTGCATTTCCGGGACCCCGGCGGATTGCGTCAAGTTCGGGACGGCCGTGATCCTCAAGCGAAAACCCGATCTGGTCGTTTCCGGCATCAATCTGGGCGCCAATGACGGCTGCAGTGTCATTTATTCCGGCACCGTGGCCGGAGCCAGGGAGGGGGCCATGCTCGGCATTCCCTCGATCGCCCTTTCTTTGGCCACATTCGTCAATCCTGATTTTTCTTACGCGGCTAAATTCGGGGCCAAACTCGCCAAGCTGGTTTATGCCAACAAAATTCCTAAGGGGACACTTCTTAGTGTGAATATCCCTGCGGTGAAGGCTTCCCAGATCAAAGGCATAAAGGTCACCCAGCAGGGTATGGTGCCCATTCACGGTACTTTTAGTAAGCGCCGCGACCCCAACTTACGCACTTATTACTGGATGAGCGGCAAATTGCCCAGTATGGGGAAAAATCTTGCTATTGATACGTATGCCCTTAACAGTCATTATGTTACGATAACCCCGGTCCAATCTGATCTTACCGATTATAAATTCCTTTCTAAGTTGCACGAATGGCCCATTACAAAGTAATCGCCTTCCTTAAGATTTTTCAAAGTTTTTGCTTACATTTTCGGAATTTGGCTATACAATACTAAAGATTACCTAATTTGGATATATTATGATTTCCCTGGAAGAAATTCATAAAGCCAAGATCCTTATCGTTGATGATCAGAAGCTCCACACCTTTTTTCTGGAAAAAGTCCTCAAAAAAGAAGGGTATAAGAACATTCATTGCGTGACAGACGCCCGCCGCGCCGTCGGTGCCTTCCATGATTTTCATCCCGATATCATCCTTTTGGACCTTATTATGCCTTATTTGGACGGCTTTCAGATCACCGAGCAGCTCCGGGAACACAGAGAGCATAACTACTTGCCAATCTTGGGCTTATCGGAAGACAAAAGTTCCGAAATGAAGCAGCGCGCCTTGCAGGCCGGGATTACTGATTTTTTGAGTAAGCCCTATGAAAGCAGCGAGGTCTTTATGCGTCTGAGGAATATGATCGAAGCGCGGATCCTGCATGAACAAATAAAGGACCAAAACAAGCTTTTAGAAGGAAAAGTCCAGGAAAGAACGCGGGAGCTCAATGAAAGCCGGCTGGAAATCATCCAGCGTCTTGCCCAGGCTGCAGAATGCCGGGACGATGCGACGGGACAGCATATCGTCCGCATGAGCTATTATTGCGCGGCGGTAGCAGATGCCTTAGGGTGGGAAGAAAAGGAAAAAGAGCTTATTTTGAATGCCAGCCCATTGCACGACATCGGAAAGATCGGCATTCCGGACAGTATTTTGCTAAAACCGGCAAAATTGACCCCTGAGGAGTTTGAGGTGATGAAGACGCACACCACCATCGGCGCGCGCCTTTTGGCAGGAAGCAGTTCCGAGCTCATGCAGATGGGGGAGGTCATTGCCTTGACCCATCATGAACGCTGGGACGGAACAGGTTACCCTCAGCGCTTAAAAGGTGATCAGATCCCCGTGGTCGGGCAGATCTGTTCGGTTGCGGATGTCTTTGATGCGTTGACTTCCGCCCGGCCGTATAAGAAAGCGTGGAGTATCGATCAGGCCGTGGAGGAGATCCTCTCGCAAAAAGAAAAGCAGTTCAGCCCGGCCATTCTTGAGGCATTTAAATCCAAGCTCCCAGAGATACGTAAAATAAAGAAAGAGCATTCCGAGCCGCATGAGTCCTGATTCGCATCGAAAGCAATTTTTTCCCAAAGTTCCCGTCCTCGACCTGGCTGAGAACCGGGAGATGATCGCCGAATTCATTGCGGAGGCCCTTAAACACTTGCTCACCGTAAAGAATTCCATCCTTATCCTGGAATCCATGTCGTCGGATCAGGAAGCAACAGACACCATTTTCAAGGCGTTTCATACCATCAAAGGCTTGGCGGACTTTTTGAATCTGGACGATATCCGAACATTGACGGAAGAAACCGAAACGCTGGTCAATTTGGTCCGGCGCAATGTCCTTAAATTTGACAACAAGGCTGCCAGTGTTATTACTCAATCCGTTGACGGCCTTCATAAGCTTATTGAATTGCTGAACGAGCAGCTGATCAACCACGGCGAATTAAAAAGCGCTTATTATGATGTCAGCGCGCTCATTAAGTCTATTCGCCTGATCACCGATAAAATTTCCCCTGAATCATTCGGCTCTTCCGTCGAATTCCAGCGTGAAATCCCCACGATCAGCATGGAAGAGACGCAGAAAGGATCGCAACCTGTCCAGCCGGTCTCTTCCGGACAGGCGGGCGATAACCAAAAATTAAATGTAGAATTGGAAGAAACACGGCGGGAGCTCCAGCGGGCTCAAGGCAAGCTGGCGGAACGGCAGAGAGAACTTATCCGGGAGAGGGAGTTGTCCATCAAGTTGACCCAGCAGGCGCAGGCGACCGCGCGGGCCAAAAGTGAATACCTGGCCACCATGGCCCACGAAATACGTACCTTGATCAATGCCATCTTAGGCTTTGCGGATTTGGTCAAGAAGGGCACGCTCAATGCCAAACAAAAGGACCATTTGGAAACGATCACTTTAAGCGGAAAGCTGTTGTTGGGCATCGTGAATGATATCTTGGATTTTTCCAAGGTCGAGGCGGGAAAACTTAAATTAGAGTCCATCAAATTCGACCTCGTGTATGTCATTGAGGAAGTGTTCAAGATCATCCGCACGCGTTTAAATAAACCGGTCAATCTGTTTTTTGACGTTCGTGACGACGTTCCCCGTTGCTTGACGGGCGATCCTACGCGTTTGAAACAGATATTTATCAATCTTATCGACAACTCGATCAAGTTCACGGAAAAAGGCGAGATCGGGTTGACCGTGGGCGTGGATTCACAGACCTCTACCGTAAAAGGCACCAATGCCATAAAATTGCACTTTGTGGTTCAGGATACGGGCATCGGGATACCGGAAAATAGGCGCAATTCGATTTTTGAATCCTTTACTCAGGCCGATACGTCGATAACCCGGATTTACGGTGGTTCCGGCCTGGGGCTTTCTTTATGCAAGAATTATATCGAGACCATGGGGGGGCGCATTTGGGTCGAGTCGGAAATGGGCAAGGGAAGCCGGTTCATTTTCCAGATAACGCTTGAGACCGCAACCCCCGACGCCCCCTTTAAGCCTGCATCATTGCCCAAGGACCTTCAGTCCAAGAAGGTGTATCTCGTCGACAAATCCGCACGGTCGCGGGAGACGTTTGCCAAATTATGCAAGCGCTTGAACTTGAAGCTTATCGGTTCCGCCGAGCAGGTCGAGGAGGCCGCAAACACCCTCTCGAATAAAAAAGAAACGAAAAGCGCTTTACCTGACATTATTTTTGTTGATATGATGTTCCCTGAACAAGCCGGACCAACCTTGGTTTCCCGCCTGCGGCAGGATGATCGCCTGCGGGAAACAAAAATCGTTGCCGTCTCCGCTGATGTGCGTATCGATACGGCCCAATACGGTGTCGACAATTTTTTGTCCAAGCCCTTTATTGACAGTGAGTGTGTTGATATTCTGGAACAAACATTCGGCTTGAAGCCTCAGGATGACCGTTTGATGACGCCTGAGGCCGTGCAAAAAATATCCTGCGCCGGAATAAAGATTCTCGTGGTTGAGGACAGCTTACCCAATCAGGAGTTATTGAAAGTTCATTTTGAATCCCTTGGGTGCGAAGTGGATTATGTCAGCAACGGTCAGGAAGCTATCGATAAAGTGAAAAATAATTCGTACGATATATGCTTTATGGACCTGCAGATGCCCGTTATGGGCGGACTTCAGGCGACACAGATCATCCGTAAGGAATTCAAAAAGGAATTTCCTATTATCGCGTTGACGGCGGCGGCCCTCGAAGAAGAAAGGCAAAGCTGTCTGGCCGCGGGCATGAATGATTATCTGGCCAAACCGTTTAATTTCATCGAGTTAAAGGAAAAAGTGATCCGTTCAACCAAAATGTGATCGAAAAAAAATGGCCGACGCTCCTCTTAAAATTTTGATCGTGGATGATTCAGACCTCGAGCGCGAGCTCCTCATGGAGGTCCTGCGCGGCAGCGGGATCACCAATGATTTTCTGCAGGCCAGGACCGGGGAAGAAGCGATCCAGGTCCTGGGGACGCGCTACAAAGAGATCGGCGTTATCCTTTTGGACTGGCAGATGCCGCAGATGTCGGGCATGGAATTCATGGAAGCGGTCGTCAAGGTGCCGCAGGTGGCCGCTAAGCCCATTATCATGGTAACGGCCTCGGGGACCGAAGAAAATAAGAAGAAGGCGAGCAGCGTCAATCCTAATTTAGCCGGATATATTGTTAAACCTTATACGCCTGAAGCCCTGGTGGCTGTGATCAAAAAATATGTCGCCTAAAACCAATCCCGAGCTTGACAAGTTTGGCGAACTTCTGCGGGATGGAACCGCTGCTCTTTTTAACGAACGCGGCGGGATAGCGTTTTCCAAGGCGCCGACCATGGAGAAGAAGGACATCATTGAATATGAGGGGCGCATGCGGGCCGACGGCATGGACAAGTTCAACAATGAGCCGGCCTATGTTTCCTGCGTCAATTTTTATGCCAGTACGCAGGACATGCAGAAAAAAAAGACGCTGGGGGCGATGATCCTATACGTGCAGCAGACGTATCTGGCAAAACTGATGCGCATGCTGCAATATCCACCGTTCGATGACGATGATGAAAAGGCCATGCTGGACTCCTGCGGGACCCTGTGCAATATCGTTGCGGGACGTTTTAAGTCCGAGGTTTCCAAGGCCGGATACATCGAGCTGGAAATGTCGCCGTTCAGCAATTACCGTAACAGCGCGCTTGATGGCGTTGATTTTTGCAAAAGCGAATATGAAAAATGTGAAGTGAAATTCGCCCTGGAGAATGCGACGCGGTTGATCCTCGAAGTTTCCATGGGGATCGTGCCCCGTCGGTAAAAATATGAGTGCAACCCTGAACTTCAACGCGGAGCAAAACAGTGCCAGTTTGGGCATCACGCCGGCCATTTATTTCCGGATCCTGCAAAAGGCCGTGGCCCAGACAACGGAGGACTTGAAGAAGATGGAGGCCGCCTTGCCGGTCAATGATTTTACCGTCATCAAGGCCGTCACGCACAAGTTGAAAGGCGATTATGACAATTTGCGTATTACAAACATGTCTGATCTTGCGCGTGAGATGGATGAGCTGGCTAAGAAAGAGCAGAGTAACGACGTTATATTGGAGTTGCTGGAAAAATTCACGGCTTATTTTGAGCAATTGAAAAAGATCGTCAGCGAAAAGGCGGGAGGCTAAGGAGAGAAGATGGCCGAGCAACCGGTAAGCCTCAATTTTGATGCGATCAGCCAGCAATTGAAAGTGCGGCCGGAAATTTTAAAGAAACTCATCAAAAGTTTTACCTTGTCATTGACGGAAAAAATGAAGAGCTTGGAAGAGGCGCTGGCCCAGAATGATTCGACAAAGATGCGTGCGATCCTGCATGAGATCAAGGGCACGGCGGGAAATCTGCGGCTGGAGTCGATCACTGCTCCGGAGAACGTTATGCACGAGGCGGTCAAGGCCGGAGAAGACCCTAAAAAGCTGGCGGAATACTTAAACACGCTCAAAAAGAGCGTCGCCGAGCTTCAACAATACATCACGAAGGAAGGGATTTAACATGTACCGGATCCTGGTCGTGGATGATAATTTTGAGAACCGGCAACTGCTTGCGGAAATCCTCCGGGAAGTGGCAGAGTGCGATTTTGCGGCCAACGGCATTGAGGCCGTGCAGGCGTACAATGCCTCCCTGAAGGCCGCTCCGTATAATTTGATCCTCCTGGATATCGAGATGCCCGGCATTAACGGCCTTGAGATCTTAAAGCGCATCCGTGAGAGCGAAAAAGCGGCCGGTATCCGCCTGGGAGAAGGCATTCCGATCATCATTGTCACCGCCTACGAGAAGCGTTTTCTGGAAGCTTTTAATTATGGCTGCGATGATTACGTGTTAAAGCCGATCGACCCTGAGGTTTTGGTCAAGAAGATCGAGCAGAAGATGAAGATCTGATACCGACGAAAGCTAAGTATCTTGCAAATGCCGTTAGCCTATACTATAATCACTCCGGTGTAACGACAACCATTCGGCTATTTTTTCATGGATGAAAAAGCAAAACTAAACATAGAAGGAAAGACCTACGAATTTCCCATCCTTGCGGGCACGGAAAACGAAAAGGCTATTGATATATCCAAGCTGCGTGCCCAGACTTCCTACATTACCTTTGATCCCGGTTATGCCAACACCGGTTCTTGCTTAAGTTCAATCACTTTTATTGACGGAGATAAAGGGATCCTGCGTTATCGGGGCATCCCCATCGAGCAACTTGCCGAAAAGTCCACGTTTATAGAGACTTCCTATCTTTTGATCAATGGAAAGCTTCCGACCAAAACGGAGCTGGACAAATATTCACAATCATTTACGCAGCATGCCCGATTGCATCCCGACATGGTCAATTCATTCAAAGGATATCCCATGGTCGGACATCCCATGGGGATCCTCTCGGCCATGGTCGTTTCGCTCTCCGGCTATCATCCGGAATTGATCAAACCTGAACCCACGCCGGAAGAGATCTACGCGACCAGCACGCAGCTCTTATCCAAAGTAAGAACGATATCCGCCTATTCCTACCGTAAGTCAGCCGGCTTACCGTTCGTGGAGCCGCGCGACGATTTGGCCTATGTCCCGAATTTCCTGAATATGATGTTCTCCAAGCCGGGGAAGGAATACAAGATTGAGCCCGACATGGTCAACGCCCTGCAGACCCTCTTGATCCTGCATGCCGATCATGAACAGAACTGCAGCACATCGACGGTCCGTTTGGTGGGAAGCTCGTGGGCTAATTTGTTCGCGTCAATTTCGGCGGGTGTATGTGCGCTCTGGGGCCCGCTACATGGCGGCGCCAATCAGGAAGTCGTTGAAATGCTCGATGAGATGCAAAACGACGGCGGCAACGTCGACAAGTACATTGCCAAGGCCAAGGACCCGGACGGCAATTACCGCCTCATGGGTTTCGGGCACCGGGTGTATAAAAATTATGATCCGCGGGCCAAGATCATCAAAGAGCGCGCCGACAGACTTTTTGCGAAATTAGGGATCCATGACCCACTATTGGACATTGCCTTGCGCCTGGAGGAGAAGGTTTTGAAGGATCCGTATTTTGTGGAACGGAAACTTTACCCTAATGTCGATTTTTATAGCGGCCTGATCTATAAGGCCATCGGGATTCCTACCAATATGTTCCCGGTGATGTTCGCCATAGGCCGTATGCCCGGCTGGATCGCCCACTGGAAAGAGATGAAAGAAGATGAAAAGACCAAGATTGGTCGACCGCGGCAGGTCTACATCGGCGAAAAGAAGCGCGATTACATTCCTTTCGAAAGCCGAAAATAATCCATAAACATTCCGGAAAGGGGTTGGCTGTGATTAACTTCAGGTCACAAGCAAAATTTGATAAGGGGATCTCTGTCGTCCTTGTCCCTTCAGATCACGTCAGAAGCAAACATTATAACTTTTCTCACCGTGAACTCAGTGCCATTGTGAATTCGCTGAGTTCCAACCGGCAATTCACCGGCGCGGATGGCGAGTTGTTTCCGGTGTCGCTCAAAAAAAATCTTGTTCTTCTGGCCGGGATCGGCGAATTGAAAAAACTCGACGGCACGGGTCTGCGTACTACGCTGCGCAAGGCTTTTTTGTCCGGTTTTGTGAAGAAGCAGAAAGATATAGAGATTATCCCGCATGACAGCACCGAAAGCACAATCAAGGCGGTCATTGAAGGTTATGTGATCGGTACCTATGGCTGGAAAAAATACATGACCCCGCCGATTGAGGAGAAACAAACGAAGGAAAAGCATGTGGTCATTGTTGCCCCCGCGAAGGCCGGTTATGCGCAGATGGTGGCCGTGTGCGAGGGCGTTACGCTGGCCCGTGATCTGGTCAATGACAATGCGGACGTCGTGACATCGACGCACATTGAATCGGTCATCCGTAAATTGATCCAGGGCCACAAGAATGCGAAATTAGAGGTCCTCAATAAAAGGGAGCTTACTCAAAAAGGCCTGGACCTGCATCTGGCCGTGAACAAGGGGAGCCAAAAGGAACCGAAACTGATCATCGTTAAATACACCGGCGATCCTTCGCGCCAAAATTACACGGCTGTCGTCGGTAAGGGGATGACCTTTGATACGGGCGGACTGAATTTAAAGCCGACCGGCCATATTGAGACCATGCGGACGGACATGAGCGGAGCGGCAGCGGTCGTCGGGGCGTTAAAGAATGTCGTCTCCCTTAGGCTAAAAAAGAACATCATCTTTGCCGTTGGGATCGCTGAAAATGCGATCGGTTCACGGGCTTACAAACCGGGCGATGTTTATAAAGGTTATGGCGGGAAGACGGTCGAGATCGGCAATACCGATGCCGAGGGCCGTTTAGTCCTGGCGGATGCGATCGCCTATCTGGTCAAAAATTACAAGCCTGCCCGGATCATTGATATCGCCACTTTAACGGGCGCCTGTGTTGTTGCGCTTGGGTATGATTATTGCGGCCTTGTGTCCAATAATGATGATTTTGCCCGGGAAGTTATTCACGCTTCCAATGAATCGGATGATCGCGCCTGGCGCCTGCCGTCGTATCCGCAAATGAAAGAATATATCAAGTCGCAATATGCGGATATCAAGAATGTCGGTCTAGGAAAAGGAGCCGCCGGAACTCTGACCGCCGCCGAATTTTTGCGTCAATTCACTCAAGATACGCCCTGGGTCCATTTGGACATTGCCGGGACCGCGTATGTGGAGAGCGCCGGTCGGCTGTATTATGGATTCGGCGCAACAGGCTTTGGTGTACGTCTGCTGACCGAATATTTAAAGGAAAATTAAGCCGATGTTGAAGGTTATAAAGCTCGCCTTTTCTTTTTTTCTCATCCTTTTTGGTTTTGCTACCATTGCCCGGGCCGAGACTGTTTATGAGATCCGCCTCCAAGACGATACCATAAATCCTATAACCGTTGAGTATATCAGTGAAGCCATTGATAAAGCGACAGCCGACAACGCTCAATGCCTTATCATTACGCTGGACACGCCCGGCGGGCTGCTGGCCTCAACGCGTTCTATCGTACGCAAAATCCTATCCTCCGATATACCGGTCGTTGTTTATATCGCGCCCAGCGGGGCCAGGGCTGGTTCGGCCGGGGTGTTCATTACCTATGCCAGCCATATTGCCGCCATGGCACCCACGACAAATATCGGCGCGGCCCATCCTGTCCAGATGGGTGGGCCCAATCGACGAGATTCGTGGTCCGAGGAGCCGGAGTCAGAGAAGGGGCAGGAAAGTAGCGACAGCACAGCGCAAAAAGATGCAGAAAAAGATGATGACCCCATGAGCAGTAAGATCCTTAATGATACCGTCGCCTTTATTAAAACAATGGCCAAACAACGCAATCGCAACGCGGAATGGGCGGTAAAAAGTGTGACGGAGAGCTCATCGATTACGGAATCAGAAGCGAAAGAAATAGGCGTTGTCGAGATCATTGCCAGCGACACACAAGATCTTCTTGTCAAATTGGACGGGCGCACCGTGGACATCAAAGGAAAGCCTGTCACGCTAAACACAAAGGAAGCGACCGTTAAAGTGGTCGAAATGGACCAGCGTCAAAAATTCTTCAATATTTTAGCCAATCCTAATATCGCCTACATTCTTCTTATTCTGGGATTTTACGGTCTTCTTTACGAAATCACTCATCCCGGCTTTGGGATCCCGGGTATTTTAGGTATAATATTTATGGTGTTGGCTTTTTTCAGCATGCAGGCTTTGCCCACGAATTATGCCGCGCTGGCGCTTATCGGTTTAGGAATATTTCTACTCATTGCCGAGGCCATCACGCCTGGATTCGGTCTGTTTGCCGTTGGTGGATTGGTTTCACTGATCTTGGGGTCCATGCTGTTGTTCGATTCTCCGGTGCCTATCATGCGCGTGTCATTGTCGGTCATTTTCTCGGCAACTGCCGCAACCGCTGGGATAACGCTCTTGCTGGTGGGTGCCGTAATACGCACGCACCGGAAAAGGGCCAAAGGCGGACAAGAAGGCTTGATCGGAGAGAAGGGAATAGTCAGGTCTTCGATCTCGAAGGAACATGAAGGAAAGGTTTTTGTTCAGGGAGAGCTTTGGAATGCCGTTGCCGATACCAGTATTCCTAAAGGCGCTAAAATTCAGGTTGAGAGCATTGACGGCCTGACATTGAAGGTAAAAAAAGCATAGCATAAGGAGACTGCCATGATCACGCCCTATTTATTTCTACTTTTCATTCTTGCCATGTGGGTTTTCAACAGCATTAAGATCCTCAATGAATACGAGCGCGCGGTTATTTTTCAGCTTGGCCGCGTCCAGGAAAAGCCCAGGGGGCCGGGATTGACCTTTGTTCTCTGGCCGATCGAGAAGGCCGTCGTTGTGAGCCTGCGGCTGATCGCCCTGGATGTTCCTCCGCAGGATATCATCACTAAAGACAACGTTTCGGCGAAGGTGAATGCCGTCGTCTATTATCGTATTCTTGACCCGATCAAGGCAATTATTGCCGTTCAGAATTTCGACTATGCCACATCCCAAATGTCCCAAACCACTTTGCGTAGTGTTCTGGGTGAATCCGAGCTGGATGAACTTTTGTCCAGCCGGGAGAAGATCAATGAAAAGCTCCAGACCATTCTTGATAAGCAGACCGACCCGTGGGGCGTTAAGGTCTCGAATGTGGAAGTAAAGCACGTTGATATTTCCGAAGAGCTTCGCCGTGCCATGGCCCGTCAGGCCGAGGCCGAACGCGAACGCCGGGCCAAAGTCATTGCGGCCGAAGGTGAATTCCAGGCCGCCGCCAAGATCACACAGGCCGCAGAAATGCTGCAAAAACAACCGGCCGCCATTCAGCTGCGTTACTTACAGACATTGGTTGAAATCGGAAAAGAAAACAATACAACAACGATCTTTCCGCTCCCGATCGATTTGATAAAGAATTGGATGGAACAAGGGAAGAAATGAAATACCGTATCGAAACAGACAGCATGGGGCGGGTCAAGGTCCCCAATGATAAATATTACGGCGCGCAGACCGCGCGATCGTTAATGAATTTCCGCATTGGAAAAGAACGTATGCCGCTGGAGTTGATACGCGCCTTCGGCATATTAAAGAAGGCGGCTGCGTTGGTCAACAAGGAACTGGGGCTCCTTCCCGCCAATAAGGCCAATCTTATTGTGCGTGCGGCCCAGGAAGTGATCGAGGGGAAACTTGATGATCATTTTCCGCTCGTTGTTTGGCAGACCGGAAGCGGAACGCAGACTAATATGAATGTCAATGAGGTCATTGCCAACCGTGCGATCCAGATGTCCGGCGGAAAAATGGGAAGCAAAAAGCCGATCCACCCCAATGACGATGTCAATAAGGCCCAATCTTCCAATGATACCTTTCCGACGGCCATGCATATCGCGGCCGCTATGGAAGTAAACGAACAGCTCATTCCGGCGGTCATTAAGCTCCGCAACGCCTTGGCCAAAAAGAGCAGAGAGTTCCGGAAGATCATCAAGATCGGCCGGACACATTTAATGGATGCCACACCGCTTACCTTGGGTCAGGAATTTTCCGGATATGTCCAGCAGTTGGATAACGGTTTAAAACGCATCAAATGCGCCTTGCCGCGCGTGTATGAATTGGCGATCGGCGGAACAGCCGTCGGGACCGGCCTTAACACGCACCCCCAATTCGCCCAAAAAACAGCCAGAAAGCTCGCACAATTGACCGGGTACCGCTTTGTAAGCGCCCCGAATAAATTTGAATCGCTGGCTACCCAGGATGCTTTGGTCGAGCTAAGCGGGGCCATGAAGACACTCGCCGTTTCGCTGATGAAGATCGCCAATGACATCCGCTGGCTGGCCTCAGGCCCGCGTTGCGGGCTCGGCGAGATAACTTTTCCGGACAATGAGCCCGGCAGTTCCATTATGCCGGGGAAAGTCAATCCCACTCAATGTGAAGCGGTGACCATGGTATGCGTGGAAGTGTTCGGCAATGACGTTTCCGTTACATTCGGCGGAGCAAGCGGCAATTTTGAATTGAATGTTTATAAGCCGGTCACGATCTATAATGTCCTGCAATCCATCCGGCTGATCTCCGACGCGTGTGTTAGTTTTACGGATAAATGTGTTGTGGGCATTAAGCCCAACCGCGAGAATATCCGAAAAAATGTGGAAAAATCCCTCATGCTGGTCACAGCCTTAAATCCTCGCATTGGATACGACAACGCCGCCAAGGTAGCGAAAAAAGCCCATCGTGAAAATACCACCTTAAAAGAAGCCGCAGTCGGTTTGGGGTTGCTTACGGCCAAAGAGTTCGACCGCTTGGTTCGCCCCGAAAAGATGATACGGCCGCAAAAATAATCCAAAAATCTTATGATAGTCGGTATCCCAAAAGAAATTAAGAACAACGAGCATCGTGTCTCCATTTTGCCTGTCGGTGTGGAGCTTCTTAAGAGGTCCGGTCATCAAATTTTAGTGCAGTCCGAGGCCGGAACCGGGAGCGGTATCAAGGATGAGAAATACTTTGCCTCCGGGGCGAAGATCGTGGCTTCTGCGCAGGAGATCTACGCTAAAGCTGATATGATCGTCAAGATCAAGGAACCGCTTCCCGAGGAATATGGTCTTTTGCGACCGGGACAGATCGTTTTTACTTACTTCCATTTTGCCGCTGACCGGCAGTTGACCGAGGCCATGCTCAAGCGCAAGATCATTGCTTTCGCGTATGAGACTTTACAGACTGCGGAAGGCGAGCTGCCTTGCCTGACGCCCATGAGCGAGGTAGCCGGCCGGATGGCGGTTCATGAGGGGGCTAAGTATTTGGAAGAACCTATGAAAGGCCGCGGGATCCTTTTGGGCGGTGTCCCCGGCGTTGCGCCGGCCGAAGTGGTTATTTTGGGCGCCGGGGTTGTCGGTTCCAATGCTTGCAAGATGGCAGCTGGATTGGGGGCCAATGTAACGGTTTTAGACACTAACTTGAACCGTTTGAGGTATTTAGATGAGATTATGCCGCCGAATGTCCATACACTGATGAGTAACGATCATACGATAAAAGAATCGGTGCTCAAGGCCGATCTTGTTATCAGCAGCATACTCAAACGCGGGGCCAAATCCCCCTGTTTGGTGGACAAAAAGACGGTTTCGCAGATGAAAGAAGGGGCAGTTGTGGTGGATGTGGCCATCGATCAGGGCGGCTCCTTTGAGACCAGTCGTCCCACGACTCACGATAATCCCACCTATGTGGTGGATGGTGTTGTCCACTATTGTGTTACGAACATGCCGGGGGCGGTGGCAAGGACCAGCACATATGCCTTGACGAATGCAACGCTTCCATATATTCTTATGTTAGCAGACGAGGGATACAAAGGTGTTTTAACGCATTCCTATGAGCTGCAACGGGCTCTGAACATGATCGATGGCAAACTGGTCATTAAAGAGGTGGCCGAAGCATTCAATATGCCATGGAGCCCTTTATAAAACCCCGCCGTTGGCGGGACAAGGAGAATAGGATGGTAAAGCAGGCTGTAGAAGAACGTCGCCATGGAATCCGCGCCAAGCGGATCTTGAGTATTCAATATAGGCTAGCCAAACACAAAGGCGCTAAGAACCACGAGTGGTTCTTGTCCACGACGCAGGACATGAGCGTTTCCGGCCTTTCATTTCTTTCCGAACATGCCTTTAGGCCCGGTGACATGCTGGAAGTAAAGGTGGTTATGTCAGGGGTTTTGGATATCTACAACGGCTTTGCCAAGGTTGTCCGCACCGAAAGGAAGAAGACTGCAGCTTATTATCTGGTCGGGGTAAAATTTTCCGGTTTTAAACCAAAACCGCGACGTGCCAAATCATACGCATCTGGTCGTAAAGCCAGACTCACCTAAATTCGGTTTATTTCCTTTTATTTTTTTGCGCTTTCTTTGAATTCCGCTACCAGGGACTGAAGAGTGGCTTTGGCATCGCCGAAGATCATGCGCGTGTTCTCGAAATAGAACAGCTCATTTTCGATCCCCGCGAAACCGGTCGCCATGGAGCGTTTGAGGACAAAAACCGTCTTAGCTTTGTCCGCATTGATGATAGGCATACCGTAGATGGGGCTGGATTTATCGTGTCGGGCGGCCGGATTAACGACGTCATTGGCGCCGATGACCACGCACACATCCACGGTTTCCATGGTGGGATTTATATTGTCCATTTCAACAAGTTGATCGTACGAAACATTGGCCTCTGCTAAAAGGACATTCATGTGTCCGGGCATGCGGCCGGCAACGGGGTGGATCGCATAGCGTACTTCCGCGCCATTTTTTTCCAACAATTCCCCTAATTCCCGCAAAACGTGCTGAGCTTGGGCAACAGCCAGGCCGTATCCAGGAACAAAAACGACTGAACGCGCTGATTCCAGGATAAGGTAGGCATCTTCCGGCTTAAGGGGCTTTACTTCGCCCTTAACGCCTGTGCCGGTTTTTTGCGTTACCGCTCCGAACCCGCTAAAGAGGACATTGGCCAGCGAACGGTTCATGGCTTTACACATGATCTGCGTGAGAATAAGACCACTGGCGCCCACTAGAGAACCGGTGACGATTAGCATACTGTTGATAATGACAAAGCCGGTTGCACAGGCAGCCATACCTGAATAGCTGTTTAAAAGGGAGATAACGACCGGCATATCCGCGCCGCCGATTGGGATGACCACCATAACGCCCAAGATAAGCGAAAGCACCATAACAATAATAAAAAGGTTATAATTACCGGCAGGGTTCATGCAATAGACAATACCGCTCCCCAAGAGAACAAGCAGCAGAAGAGAGTTGACAATATTCTGCCCCTTAAACAGGATCGGTTTTCCGGTCATAACCTCCTGAAGTTTTGCCCAGGCAATAACACTCCCCGTAAAAGTAACGCCGCCGATAAGCACCGCCAAATACGTGCTGATGGAAGTTAGCAAAGAGGCTTCCGGTTGATAGTGATACGTCGACCAGCCGACCAGCAAGCTGGCCAGGCCGCCGGAACCGTTCAATAAAGCGACCATTTGCGGCATAGCAGTCATCGCGACCCGGAGGGCAATAATAATGCCGATGCCCGTCCCAATGGCAACGCCCAAGATAATCCATTGAAACTCAAGGCCCTTTGTTAAAAGGGTCGCCACCACGGCCAAAAACATGCCCAATGCCGAAAGCATATTCGCATTGCGGGCCGTGGCCGGTGAGCTCAATCTTTTTATGCCGGTAACAAACAGGATGGAAGCCACGATGTAAATTATGTTGATCACGACGGATAAATTCACTTTTGGCCTCCCGTTTTAGTTTTGAACATACCGAGCATGCGGTCCGTGACAAGGTAGCCGCCGACCACATTGACCGTGGCAAAGGCTGTTGCCATAACGCCCAAAACCGTGCAGAAAATGCTGCCGGGGGTGAGGCCCGTGGCCAGGATGGCGCCCACTATCGTGATGCCGGAGATCGCATTTGAACCGGACATCAGCGGCGTGTGAAGAATGGAAGGGACTTTTGAAATAAGCTCAACTCCCAAAAATATGGCAATAACAAACAGAAAGACCAAGTCGATCAGTGTTATGGCATCCAATTGAGTTTCCATATATACCTCATTATTTAAGGTTTTTAATCTGTTCGTTAATGATCTGGCCCTGATGCGTGATAAGGCAGCCCTTGATAATCTCATCTTCCGTGTTCAATTTAAATGTTTTGGCATCTTTATCCCAATATTCTTCCAGGAAGTTGTGGAGATTCGAGGAATACATTTGGCTGGCATGCACGGCAACGCGTCCCGGAAGATTCCCCAAACCAATGATCCGGACACCGTTGATGTTGACTTCCTCGTTGACCTTGGAACCTTCAACGTTCCCGCCGGTCTCAACCGCCATGTCAATAATGATACTGCCGGGTTTCATTTGAGCGACCATGTCTTTGGTTAAAAGCATGGGGGCTTTGCGGCCGAAGAGCTGGGCAGTCGTGATGACAACATCGGACTGAGAACAAATTTTTGCCATACCTTGTCGTTGTTTTTCGATCTGCTCGGGGGTCAAGGCCTTGGCATAACCATCCTTGGTTTGGCCGGTTTCCCCCAGATCGATCTCGATGAATTTTGCGCCCAAGGATTGCACTTGTTCTTTGACGACTGGACGTGTGTCAAAAGCTTCAACGCGCGCGCCAAGACGCTTGGCCGTGGCGATCGCCTGTAAACCTGCGACACCGGCACCGATGATAAATACACGCGCCGGAGTGATGGTGCCGGCCGGTGTCATAAGCATAGGAAAAATTTTGGTCAAACGTTCTGCGGCCAAAACAACGCTGACATAGCCGCCGAGGTTGGCCTGGGAGCTTAAGGCGTCCATTTTCTGTGCGCGGGTCGTACGCGGGATCATCTCCACGCTGATAGCGCTGATCTGGCTTTTGGCCAGTTCGTTGACAAGGTTACGTTCATTGAATGGATCGAGAAAGCTTATATGGAGAGAGCCTTTTTTTAGTTTGGAAACCTCTTCAGCCGGAGGCTTGCGTAGTCGCAGGAGAATATCGGAATTAGATAAAATATTTTGACGGTCGGAAACGGAAGCCCCGGCTTTTTTGTAATCATCATCGCTTGCGCCGATGGATGAGCCCAAGCCGGATTCAATAATGATTTGAGCGCCTTTTTTGACTAACCGGTCGACAGAGGAGGGGATAAAAGGGACACGCGTTTCACCCGGATGAGTTTCTTTGGGAATGCCGATAATCATGCGAGGTCTCCTTGAGCGTTAGAAACAACAAATGGAAGAGTTATAAATTAGGATAACAAATGGACATTCAAAGTCAAGAATTAAGCAGAAATAATTACTTTTACTTGTCGGAGTTATTGCGGTTGAGTACAATACTATTAATATTAAACAAGGAGGCCATCATGGAGACATTTTTTCTTTTCGGAAAATACACGGCAGACGCACTTAAGAAAGTAAGCCCCGAAAGGACTCGCAAGGCCGTCAATACGATCCAGGAGTTGGGCGGCCGGGTCAAGTCGGTTTACGCTCTTTTAGGGAATAATGATCTAGTGTTCATCGTCAACCTTCCCAGTTCCGCCCAGGCGAGCGTTGTTTCCATCGCCTTAACGAAGATGACGGGGATTTCCTTTACCACGTCACCGGCCATCCCAGTGGACCAATTCGACCAGTTGATGAACAAATACAAGTAGACTTTCGATTACTGCAACCAGGGAGAATGAATGGAAAGTATTGAACGAATCCTCGGCGTGATAAGTAATCTCGCCTGGGGCCCGCCCATGCTGTTGCTGCTTTTTGGGACTCATATTTTTCTTTGTTTTAGACTTCGGCTTATTCAGCGTTATATTCCCTATGCCATAAAGATTTCGTTGGTCAGAGGGCGGGAGGGTGAGGGCGATGTCAGTCAATTCGGCGCCCTGACGACGGCCTTAGCCGCCACGATCGGTACCGGTAACATTGTCGGCGTTGCAACGGCTATTGCCTCCGGCGGTCCGGGCGCCGTGTTTTGGATGTGGCTGACCGGCGTTTTTGGTATCGCCACAAAATATTCCGAGGCATTACTCTCTGTTAAGTACCGTACGATCAATAAGCAAGGACAAATGGCCGGCGGCCCCATGTATGTCCTGGAACACGGCATGAAATGCAGATGGCTGGGCGTTGTGTTTGCTTTTTTTACATCGATTGCGGCGTTCGGGATCGGCAATATGGTACAGGCGAATTCTATCGCCAATCTTGCCAAAGAAAGTTTTAACATATCTCCATGGGTGACGGGAGCGACCATTACTTTTTTTACGGCCGTTGTCATTTTAGGGGGGATTAAATCCATTGCGCGCACCTGCGAAAGTTTGGTTCCTTTTATGGCCCTATTTTATGTGGCCGGTTGCCTTGTTCTGCTGGCGATGCATTGGCAGACTATCCCTGATTCCTTTATGCTCATTTTGAAATCAGCCTTTAGTGGTCAGGCGGCTGTCGGAGGTTTTTTGGGGGCTGGAATGAAGGAAGCGGTCCGCTTTGGTATCGCGCGCGGACTTTTTTCCAATGAGTCGGGTTTAGGAAGCGCGCCCATTGTAGCGGCCGCGGCCCAGACAAAAAATCCGGTTCGCCAAGCCTTGGTTTCAGCTACCGGAACATTCTGGGACACTGTCGTGGTTTGCGCCATAACCGGATTGGTCTTAGTAAATTCAGGCGCATGGACACAAGGGCTTAATGGGGCGGCCTTGACCAAGCAGGTTTTTTCAGCGATCCCCGGTATCGGTCCGATCATATTGACTGTGGGCTTGCTCACTTTTGTATTTTCCACCATTTTAGGTTGGTCCTATTATGGTGAAAAGGCGGTCGAATATTTGTGGGGAGAAAAAGCCGTGCCGGTTTACCGCTGGTTTTGGGTGGCGGCAGTCATGGTTGGGTCCGTAGCTACTTTGCCGATCGTCTGGTCGTTAGCGGACATCACCAACGCCTTGATGGCCATCCCGAATCTGATCTCATTATTGGTCCTGCATAAAGTTATCGTCCAAGAGACCCATGAATATCTTTGGAAAAAGGACAATATTTTATAGCCGTATATGCATCAAAAATTCAAGCGTTGGCTTAAGGCTGTTTATCATCAGCTTGTGGAGATCCATGATACACCGCACCGTAAAGCTCTGGGTCTTGCTCTTGGTGTATTCTTGGGTATTTTTCCCGGCGCGGGCCCGATCGCCTCGCTTGTGGCCGCTTATTTGCTGAGGGCAAACAAGGCGGCGGCATTGTTGGGCAGTCTTTTGACCAATACCTGGTTTACGGTCATCACCTTTACTCTGGCGGTAAAGCTGGGAGCTAGATTTAGCCGCACGGACCTCGGAACGCTCCAAACTGTCTGGAACGATTTGATCCAGAATTTTGAATGGTCAAAAGTACATCATCCTGAAATCGTAAATATGCTATTGGCGATGGTGGCCGGTTTCCTTATAATAAGTTTTGCAGCCGGAGCAGCGGCTTATCTTGTATCGTATGGTATCCTTATAGCAAGGGAGAAGAAAAAATGAGCATTGTTAGTGTCGTCATCGCGGTTGTTGTCCTCGCCCTTATCCTGTTTTTTGTAAAAAAAAGCGGATGTGGCGGTTGCTGCGGTCCAAAGCATAAAGATCATCCCGGCGAAAAGAAATAATTCATGCCCATTGCTTATCAATTCTTGGTTGTCGGCACCATGCTTTTGCTGAACGCGGTCTTTGCCGCCTATGAAATGGCGCTGGCGTCCATTCCCCGGGCCAAGCTTTCGATCCTGGCCTCACAAAAGAAAAAAGGCGCCGCTGAAGCGCTGTTCATGAAAGACAGGATGGAGGCCAGCCTGGCGGTCGTCCAACTCGGCATAACCCTGGTGGGGGCCATCGCGGCCGCGACCGGCGGTGTCGGCGCAGTAGAGCTCGCCGCGCCCTGGTTGCAGGAAAGGTTTGGTTTATCGCACGCCCTTTCTCAAATGCTTTCCTTGATGTTTTTTATCCTTCCATTGAGCGCTTGTATCATTATTTTTGCCGAACTCATTCCTAAGGTATTTGCGCTGAACAATAAAGAATTTATCTGCGTTACGCTTTCACCTGCCATCAAATTACTTTTTCAGCTGGGGTCGCCGATCATAACGATTTTTGAAAAGATCGTTAAGTCCGTCATACTTCTGGGCAAGCAAAAGAACCGCACACAAGGGACAGCTGATACGCATCAAGCCCTTTCTGAATTTGATGCGGCCGTCGGTTTTGCGCGTACCTCGCGCTTGATCAGTGCGCGGGAAGAGCGTATCGTGCTTTCGGCGGCCCAACTGTCGCTGCGGCCGGTCAAAGACTGCATGCTTCCGGTTGAGCATGTTATGACATTCCCGCTCGATATCTCGCTCTCAGATGCCTTGATACGGGCCCATCTAGACATGCATACCCGCTTTCCCGTGTGCTTGCGCGACGGCGATCCGCAGACCATTATCGGCTATGTTAATTTTAAGGACATCATTATCGCCTTAAAAACAAGCCCTCAGGAACCCAATCTTAAGGGGATTCTGCGTCCTATTAAAATGGTCGATGCCAATGTCTCCATTTCCTCTGTTCTTGAGCAATTAATGCAGGAGAAAAGCCACATTATCCTCGTTAGCGCCGGAGGGCAGGGTATTGTCGGCATGGTCACGCTGGAAGACATTATTGAAGAGATGGTCGGCGAAATCGAAGATGAATTTGACCGCCTGCCGCTCTACACGCATCCCTACGGGAAAAAGTGGCTTGTGGGCGGCGGCGTTTCTCTTAAGACCGTTTTTTCTGTTATGGGCATGAATTTCCCGCCGCATCATGGCGAGGAAGGGAATTTGCGTTTGGCGGAATGGTGCGAACAGAAATTGGGAAGACCTGTCCAGGGCGGCGATATCATTACAAATTCAGGGATAACGATCATGGTACGCAAGCTCCGCCGAAACAAATTGCATGAAGCGATCGTTAGTACGACCGAAAACGAATAACCGCAACATTGTCCACGAAAGGAGTATTTATGGCTAGTCTTGGTTCTCCCGAACGACCCCTACGCGTTGCGATCGTCGGCAGCGGCCCGAGCGGTTTTTACGCCGCCGAAGAATTGCTTTCAGGAAAGATAAAGGCCAAGGTCGACATGTATGACCGTTTGGCCGCCCCGTTCGGTTTAGTGCGTTATGGTGTTGCGCCGGACCATCCCAAGATCAAAAACGTCATTAAGGTTTATGAAAAAACGGCCGGTAATCCGGATTTTTCACTTTTTGGAAATGTTCTGGTGGGCAAAGACATAAGCGTTAAAGAGTTGCAGGCATATTATGATGCTATTTTATTCACCTGCGGCGCGCAGACCGACAATAAATTGGGTGTTCCAGGCGAAGATTTGAGCGGAAGTTATACCGCGACTGAATTTGTCGCCTGGTACAACGGCCATCCGGAATACCGTGATCGGCAATTCGATCTTTCCCATGAAGTCGCGGTTGTTGTCGGCCAGGGAAATGTGGCGATGGATGTCGGCCGTATTTTGTGCAAAACAGTTGAGGAGTTGAAGACGACGGATATTGCCCAGCATGCGCTAGACGCCTTGGCGAAGAGTAAAGTGAAAGAGGTCCATCTGATCGGCCGGCGTGGACCCGCCCAGGCGGCCTTTACGCCGCCGGAAATCAAAGAATTCGGCGAACTGGCCGACTGCGACCCGATTCTTGATCCCAACGATCTCAAGCTCAATCCGGAAAGCGAGGCGGAGCTGAGCGATCCGACCAATGCTCCCAAAAAGAAAAATTTTGATGTCTTAAAGGAATATGCCGAGCGCAAGCCTTCCGGCAAGAGCAAAAAATTCGTCATTCATTTTTTTAAAAGTCCAAAGGAGCTGAAGGGTAGCGGCCGGCTGGAGTCTTTAGTTTTGGAAAAGAACAAATTGTCCGGCCCCGCCGGAAAGCAAAAGGCGGAAGGAACTGGGCGGATGGAAGAAATGAAGTGCGGGATCCTGTTTCGCAGTGTCGGCTACCGCGGTGTTCCCATCCCGGGTGTTCCGTTCGAGGAAAAGAAGGGCATTTTCCCCAACCAAGGCGGACGTATAACCGAGAATGGAAATGTCGTCTCTGGTCTCTATGCGGCGGGTTGGATCAAGCGCGGGCCATCGGGGGTTATCGGGACCAACAAACCCGACAGTGTTGAAACGGTCCAAAATCTGATCGCTGACGCGCCTAAATTGAAACCTTGCGAAAAACCCGACACAAACGCGGCCATGGCCTTCTTAAAAGGAAAAGGCATCAAGGTCGTTGATTTCAATGGCTGGAAAAAGATCGATGCCGCCGAGATTGCGGCCGGTCAAAAGAACGGCAAGCCGCGTGAGAAATTCGTTAAGACCGAAGATATGCTGAAAGTTTTGGGATAACAAACGACAATGAGGAGGAGACTATGAGAAAGGCTATGCTGCAATTATTGTGCTTAATGTTTGTGGTGACACTGGTAGGATGTGAAACCATCAAGGGTATCGGAAAGGACATCCAAAACACCGGTGAAAATATTTACGATGCCGCAACCGGAACCGGCGGAACAAGATAGTTAATCAAGGACGCAATCCGTTGGGAAAGTTTTTCCCATCAGGTCCGCAGTCGCCGGGTCAGCTTTAAGATTGGCGATGATGCCATCCGCGCCGATACGACGATGATACGTTCCCAAATCTTCTCCGGACTTTGCGTTCTTTTTATACGATTTAAATATCGCATCCAGGACTTGGGCGACGCGTTCGCGCGGAATAGAACGCAGATACATCGCCTGTCCGTCGCCGGAAATGAGCGGCGTACCTTGATGGCGGGCGTCCTCACCTCCGAATAATTTCAGCTGATAACGGTCCAGGCCGCTTCCAATAAGCCCGATCGTTTTCGTCGCCGGACGGAAGCACTGGCGCTCGCACCCCGTAATGCCGATGGATTCCTTCAGGTCCCCCCAGCCCATGGTCTCAAGCTCGTCGATAAGAAAAGGTTCAAATTTTTCAGAATCCGTATAGGTCAGGCGGCAGGTATCGCGGCCGACACAGGCACCTGATAGCAGCCGTAGAGTGGAGTATGGTTTACCGTTTCGCACTCCATAACCGAATCTCTTAAGATCAGTTTCAAAATCCATTTTTGCCGCCGGCGGTATGTTTTGCAAAAGCGCGTCCTGATTCGGCGTGATCATCAATTCTACGGGATATTTGCTCATAAGCTCGCGCAGCATGGATTTTAACTTTCCATTCGGACTATTATCCGTGATGCGGCCGTTCTCTAAAAAAAATCCATAGCTGAGAAGACCGTTTGTCGGCTGCGGGATCCATCCGTAATGAAGTTCCCGCGGCCCGTGGTCATGAACAGGGTCCGGTTTTTCCAGAGGAAAGCCCACGACGGCGCTTACCTGGTCGCGGTACCAGTCGATCCCCATTTTTTTGACGACATATTTAACGCGCGCCCAGAAACGGTTTTGCCGGTCGCCCCATTCCATGTGGACTTTGACGACCGCATCCAGAATATTTTTGAGCTGGTCGGCGCTGCAGCGGCAGAAGGGAACACCCAGGGCCGCTGTCGTCGGCTTTCCGTTACGCTCACCTTGTCCGCCGCCGAGGTAAATCTGGAATTTTGTCACCTTGCCGTTCTCGATAATGGGTGCAACAGAGAGATCATTGGTGCGTAGTTCCACGCAGTTATCCGCTTTTAATTTTCCGGTTTCAGGATCGCGGTGAATGGTCGAGAAGGCGATCTTGAATTTACGGTTTAACAAATTCGGTCCATACTGGAACGATTCTTCCGGCTGGCGGACATATTTAGGATCGATCGAATAAACCTTGATAAAAGGATCGAGGGGAAGCTGAAAGTACTGTCCGGCCCAGGCCGCCCATTCGTGAGCGTTGAAGACGTCTGAATAGCGCGAGCAGGGGCAGCCCATAACGTTACGCGTGTTGTCCCCGCAGCCGTTTAAAGTATTCCATCCGGCTTCGGCAATCCTTTTGACGACCTCGACAACAGCATGCTTCTTTATCCAATGGAACTGGATATTTTGACGGGTGGTAAGGCGGATGGAAGGATGTCCGTCTGTATCCTTGGTGTATTTTTCGGAAAGCTCATCCAGGATCTGCCATTGCTGGCGCGTGATGGGCCCGCCGCCGGTCACGCTGATGCGGACCATGTACATCCACTCCTTTTCTTCGCCGGTTTTGGCGCGGTCGAATTCCAGGTAAATACCGTGCGATTTGGCCAGCTGCTCGACCTGCCATTCCACATCGCCCCGGTTGGTGTCCCGGAGCTCTTCGAACATCTGGTTTTGGCGCAGATGGGCGGTCAGCTTATTGTTTTCCTCACGGCAGAATTCATGCCGGGGAGTGCGAAAATTCGGATTAAATTCTTTTTTCATGGTAATAGTTTGCTTTTTAAGTTAAAGATTTATCAATATAATACCAAAAACCAGCCAAATCAAGGCGAAAATAATCTTGATTAAGCAAATCTTGAGTATTAGACTAAAGTTAAAGAGGAAAAAACCATGGTTACTCAATCAAAAAATTATGTCGGTCGTTTCTGGCACAAATTGGAGGACGGCCGGATTTTATGCAATCTTTGCCCCCGTCGGTGTGCTTTGCATGAAGGACAGAGAGGATTTTGTTTTGTCCGCCAGAGCATCGGCGGAAAGGTCGTGCTTACCACTTACGGCCGTAGCAGCGGTTTTTGCATTGATCCGATCGAGAAAAAGCCGTTGAATCATTATTTTCCTGGGACCAGTATTCTTTCCTTCGGGACCGCCGGATGTAATCTGGGATGCAAGTTCTGTCAAAATTGGAGTATCAGTAAATCCAAAGAATTCGAACAGTTGGCGGATCAGGCTTCGCCCAAAGAGATTGCCTTGGCGGCCCAGCGTCACGGCTGTAAAAGTGTTGCATTTACGTACAATGATCCCGTCATTTTTGCGGAATATGCAATGGATGTAGCTGACGAATGCCGCGCCCTGGGGATCCATCCGGTGGCCAAGACCGCCGGCTATATCACAGACGAAGCCCGCCCGGAATTTTATCAGCATATGGACGCCGCCAATGTGGATTTAAAGGCATTTACGGAGGATTTTTACAAGAAGGTCACGCTGTCCGCTTTAAAACCGGTCCTGGAAACACTTGTTTATTTAAAGACGAAAACGAGCGTCTGGTTTGAGATTACCAATCTTTTGATTCCGGGCGAGAACGACAGCGATAAAGAATTGAATGAAATGTCGGATTGGATTATTAAGAATCTGGGGCCGGATGTACCGCTGCACTTTACGGCTTTTCATCCGGATTTCCGCATGCTTGATCATCCGCCTACACCGCCTTCGACGCTGACCCGTGCACGGGAAATCGCTCTTTCGAAAGGATTGCATTATGTGTATACCGGCAATGTCCATGATCCCAAAGGCTCAAGTACGTATTGCGCCAATTGCAAAAAACTTTTGATTGAGCGTGACTGGTATGAATTGGGCGAGTATAATTTGATCAATAGTAATCAGTGCAAGTTTTGTTTCGCCGTATTGCCCGGCCGCTTTGAAGAGGGCCGCGGCCAGTGGGGTCCCAAGCGGCAGGCGATCCAGATCTCACGCTAAAAGGAAGGAAGCATCCTATGATCCCGGTCAAGACGATCATGACCACCGATGTAATCACAGTGAAGCCGGAAACGCCGATCATCGAGGCGATGCAGCTGCTTAAGAAGCATCATATCAGCGGCATGCCGGTCGTGGATGATGAGTGCCGCATCAGGGGAATTTTGACGGAGAAGGATGTCTTACGCATCTTGCTGAATCGCGATCTTATTTATCAGGAGACGGTCGCGGATTACATGGTCAAAGATGTGGTCTGCTTTGCCGAAGAAGATAGCGTGATTGAGGTGTGTAAATTCTTTCTAAAAAGCCCTGTGCGTCGCGTACCGATCGCCAAAGAGGGGAAGCTGATCGGCATCGTCAGCCGGCCGGACATCATTTCCCTTATTTTGGAGATTAAAGATACCATTTCCGGTCACCGGTTCCATTGATGATCAAACTTACCATTACCAATGCCGATGGTTCTGCGTCCGAGGGTATGGAGGGTAAAAATCCTCTTGTGGCCAAGGCTAAGCTTGTTGCGGCCCTGAAGGCTTTTGCCGACCGGCCGGAAGAGGAAATACCTTTTGAAGAAGTGGAAAAGGCCCTGGCCCCTTTTCTTTCAAACTTTTCTGATAAAGAGATTTACGAGAAAACGTCCGGATATGTTCAGATTCTGGATGAAATTTTGAAGCAATCTAAGGCTGCCTCCTAGGCTCTTCCTGAAGCGCTTGACAGCCCCCAAGCCGAATGTTAGAGTACTTCTGCGTTAGTTTTCTTTCTGCATGAATGAGGCCGCTTCCCGCGGAAATTTTTAGGAGGAAGTCATGAGCAAATCCTGCGTCGCCGTTTTTAGTCTTTTCCTTTTTGTTTTTCTTTCAAGCAGTTACGCGCAATATCCGCCTTCCACGAACGAAGATCTTCAAATGAAGCAAACTATCCCGATGGCTGAAGAAGAGGGAGAGGTGGCTATTGTTACGGCAACGGCCCAAGCTAACCTTCAGGGCACACAGGAAGGTTCGCCGATCAACGGACATGTTCGGTTAAGCGAAACAGCCGAAGGAGTGATCATGGACGCGGAAGTTTTTAATGTTCCCAATCCCGGCCCGCATGGCTTTCATGTTCATGAAAAAGGAAGCTGCGCCGATAGTGGAAATGCCGCAGGAGGACATTACAATCCCAACAGTGTTCCTCATGGGCATCTTTTTCATGACGGCCTGGACGAGGCCCATGCCGGCGATATGGGCAATATAGAGATCGATGCAAACGGCCACGGGATCTATACCGGCCTGCTTCCGGGGGTCAGTCTTACCGAAGGAGAATATAATATATCGGGTCTAGCCATTATCCTGCATGAAAAGGCCGATGACTTCGGCCAGCCGACCGGTAACGCCGGCGGCCGTATCGCCTGCGGGATCATCACCAAAGAATAATGAAGGAATTTATCTGAAAGATTGAGCCATGCATCGCGCGACGGTGCATGGCTTCTTTATTATGTTGCATACGGAATCAGCTATTTTTGTTATCGTGGATGTGCAGGGAAAGCTTGCCCAGATCATGCACGAGCGGGACAGGGTCCTCAAGAATATTCAGGGTCTGATCAAATTGGCCAATATTCTTAAGATTCCCATTTTGTGGACGGAGCAGGTTCCGGCCAAGATCGGCAGCACGCTGCCGGAGATCAGTGCTTTACTTAAGGATAATCATCCTATTGAAAAAAGTACTTTTAGTTGTACGCAGAGCACGGCTTTCATGAACGCGTTGAAGCGGTCAAAGCGCAAACAGGTTTTGATCGCTGGTATTGAGACCCATGTCTGCGTGTATCAGACCGCCGCGGAGTTGGTTGAGCAAAAGTATGAAGTGCAAATCATTGCCGATGCGGTATCTTCCCGGACCGCCGAAAATAAGAGCTTGGGTTTGGAGCGCATAAAGCAGGCCGGAGGCATCATTACGGGATTGGAGATCGTCGCCTGTGAGTTGTTAAGAAAGGCTGAAGGAGAGAAATTCAAGGCCGTTTTGCAGCTGATAAAATAATGACACGAAGATTTCTTATTTCATTCCTATTGATCTTTCTGTCTTCATCGGCCCCGGCCGAGGAAGCCGTGGTCGCTCCAAGCTTGGAATGGATGGCCCGCTCAGCCCCGATCATTCTGCGCGGAAAGGTCCAGTCCGTCAGTAAGCAGATGGCCAGCGCCCAAACGCCGCTGTGGACCATTGAAACGGTCATGTTCAAGGTCACGGAAACCTTAAAAGGCGCCACAAGGCCTTCGCAAGTCGTTTTCCGGCGGTTGCGGACCGTGCAGACATCTGCAACGGAGTGGATGATGGAGGAGTCGGACTTGATCGTATTTCTGGATAAAGGAGAAAAATCGACTGACAACATCGACCTGAGCGGATCTTTGACGTTAAAATATGAATTACCCTTTGCACCTATTAATTTGAGCCGTCTGAGCGCTAACGCGCTGATATATGATGATTTTAAGGTCAACTACAACGGGGATGAGATTCTACAGATAATAAAGAATGAAGTTGCCGCTTCTGCGGACGGCCTTCTGGCTTCCGAGACAGTGGCCATTCCCGAAAGCACGGAAGCTTCCCGGGCGGTTTGTGAAAAGAAAGACCCTTGTTTTTTGATCGTTGTCAATCAGCCTTAACTTAATTCTTGAAAAGGAGCATTTGTCATGACTAAAAGATCTGAAGAGCTTAAAAGCGAAACATTGGAGGCGCTGCTTCAAGAAGACCGAATTTTTGAAGCCAACAGTACATTCAAGGCTCAGGCCAACATCAAGAATGATTCTCTTTTTAAAGAAGCGGAAAAGGACCGCCTGGCTTTCTGGGCCAAGTGCGCGGAAAAACTGGATTGGTATAAAAGATGGGACAAAGTCCTGGAATGGAAATGTCCTTTTGCGAAGTGGTTTGTCGGCGGAAAGCTCAATGCCAGCTATAACTGTCTTGATCGTCACATCCATGCCGGCTTAAGCGATAAGGTGGCTTTTTATTGGGAAGGCGAGCCTGGCGACAAACGTACTTTAACATATGAAGATGTTTATACGCTCGTTAATAAATTTGCCAATGCTTTAAAATCATTAGGTGTTAAGAAAGGCGACAAGGTCGCGATCTATTTGCCGATGATCCCTGAAGCGGTCGTCAGTATGTTGGCCTGCGCCCGCATCGGCGCCGTGCACACGGTTGTTTTTGGCGGTTTCAGTGCTGATTCGCTGCGCGACCGCATCAATGACGCCCAGGCAAAGCTTTTGATCACAGCTGACGGTGGATACCGCCGGGGAACGGTTGTCCCGCTTAAGGAAACCGGCGACAAGGCCGTTGCTCAAAGCCCGTCCATCCAAAAAGTCGTTGTCATTGAGCGCGCGAAGAATAAGGTGGAGATGAAAAGCGGCCGCGATCATTGGTACCATGATCTGATGAAAGACGCCAAGGCATTCTGCGAGCCGGAGCAGATGGACGCGGAAGATCAGCTTTTCATTCTGTATACTTCCGGAACAACAGGAAAGCCCAAAGGTATTATTCATACGACCGGCGGATATATGACAGGCGTTACGAACACGACCAGCTGGGTGTTCGACCTTAAGCCCAATGATATTTTTTGGTGCACCGCGGATGTGGGCTGGGTTACCGGTCACAGCTATATTGCCTACGGTCCCATGGCGAATGCAGCTACACAGATCATGTATGAAGGGGCTCCAGACTTTCCGCAGCGCGACCGTTTTTGGAAACTTATCGAAAAGTATAAAGCGACCATTCTGTATACGGCACCCACGGCCATCCGCGCATTCATGAAGTGGGGGACAAAATGGCCGGAAGGGTGCGATCTCTCCAGCCTGCGGCTCTTGGGAAGCGTGGGCGAGCCGATCAATCCGGAAGCTTGGGTTTGGTATTACAAATACATCGGCCGCGAGAATTGCCCCATTGTCGATACCTGGTGGCAAACGGAAACGGGAAGCATTCTTATTTCCCCGCTTCCGGCCATCACGCCGCAAAAGCCGGGCTCGGCGACAAAGGCCCTTCCGGGCATCGACGTTGCCATCCTGACCGAGGAGGGCAAGAAAGTGGATGTCGGCGGAGGATATTTGGCGATCACCAGTCCATGGCCGTCCATGCTGCGGGGTATCCACGGTGATCCCGAACGGTATAAAAAAACATATTGGAGCCGCTGGGGCGGAGATGTTTATTTTCCGGGTGACGGGGTAAAGCGCGATGAAGACCGCTATCTCTGGCTTTTAGGCCGCGTCGATGACATTATGCTGGTCGCCGGACACAACATCTCAACGACCGAAGTAGAAAGCGCCCTGGTCGATCATCCCATGGTCGCGGAGGCCGCCGTGGTCGGGATAACCGATGAAGTAAAAGGTCAGGCCATTGCCGCTTTTGTAATTTTAAAAGAAGGGAATGAGCCCACAAAAGAGGCGGAAGAAACCTTAAAATCCCATGTGGCCGAAAAAATAGGCGCCATTGCCCGACCCAAAAGCGTTATTTTTACCGTTGATGTGCCTAAAACCAGAAGCGGGAAGATTATGCGCCGGCTTTTGCGCGATGTCGGCGAAGGCCGAGCCTTGGGCGACGTGACAACGCTAGCCGATGCCAGCGTGATCGAATCGCTCAAGAAAAAATATGACGAAGCATAACCAAAACGCCCAGCGGTGCGCCGAGCTTATCAAAAAAGCCAAATCGATCGCTGCCTTGACCGGTGCGGGCATATCCACCAGTGCCGGCATACCGGATTTCCGCGGCCCGCAAGGGCTGTATGTGACCCGCCAGTACGACCCTGAAACCGTTTTCGATATTAATTATTTTATGAGCGATCCCAAGCCGTTCTTCCAGTTTGCGCGTGACTTTACGGGCTTATTGAAGACCATAAAGCCCACTTCGGCGCATTCTTTCCTCAATTCTCTGGAAAAAGAGGGAAAGCTAAAGGGTGTCATAACCCAGAATATCGATTGCCTTCATCAGCGTGCCGGTTCGGAAAGTGTTTTTGAATTGCACGGAAGTTTTGAGGACAGTTTTTGTCAGGATTGCGAGAAGCATTTTTCCTATGATCAGGTATGTGAAAAGCTCACCGGAGAGGACGTTCCGCGGTGTCTCTGTGGCGGCTGTATAAAGCCGGATATCGTGTTCTTCGGCGAAAGCGTAAAATTTCTGGATGAATCGTACGCTCTGGCAGAGGATGTCGATCTATTTTTTATTATCGGGACTTCCTGTGTTGTCTATCCGGCCGCCATGATCCCGCATTGCGTCCGGGGCGAGATTGTCATTGTCAACATGAGCCCGGTTGATTTACCGCTGCCCAATGTCGCCATAAGCGCTCAGGAGGATATAGATGGGTTTTTTGGAACCGTTGAATCATATCTAAAGGGTTAGAACAGAATGGCCAAAGGGCAATTTAATAACCGCCAGAAAAATATTTCCCGCGTTGTCCGTGAACAGCGGATGATCAGACAGGATAAAATCCGGGCTGTCCGTAAACCTTCACCGCTTCGCCCTCCCCCGGATTCTTCCCCGCAAAAGTAAGCAAAAAGTTAGGCGCAAAGAAGTTTTCTTGTGATATAATCCTTTACAATCTAATTGGTTGCGATGTTTTAATCTTCCTTATCGATGAATAATTATCCTTTCTTTTTGAACTCTTCCATCGGGCGAAAGCAATTGGTGGCCTTGACCGGCCTCGCGCTTATTGTGTATGTGATCGTCCATTTGGCCGGAAACCTGTTTATCTATGCCGGGCCGACCCTTTATAACACGTATGCCAAGAAGCTCGCGGATTTGCGTCCCGGCCTTTATCTGATCGAGATAGGCCTTTTATTCGTCTTTTTGGTCCATATGTATGTGACGGCTCTTTTAGTCCTGGAAAACATCCGGGCCCGGGGGCATCAACCCTACGCGGCATTCCACTCAGTAGGGGAGCGTTCCTTGGCAACGCGCCTTATGCCGTACACGGGAACATTTATCCTGCTTTTTGTTATCTGGCATTTATTGGATTTTACATTTATTGATCATCATGGGCCCAGAAGCGTCCTCCCGGACGGACAAAGCTATGGATTATACGGTGTAGTTTATAACGCCTTCCGCGATCCGATACACAGCAGCCTGTATATTCTCGCTATGATCTGTGTTGGGGCGCATTTATATCACGGCATTGAGAGTTTTATGCAGACATTCGGCTTTAACAGTCTTCATTATGCGTCTAAGGTGAGGTTCTTCAGCCAGTTTATCTCGGTTGCCATCACCCTGGGCTATTGCAGTATTCCCCTATATGTTTTAATTGATAGCCATCGTTTCACGGCTTGGTAAATTTATGCTAGATGCCAAAATACCATCAGGTCCGCTCAAAGATAAATGGACAAAGCACAAGTCCAAGATCCGCTTGGTGAATCCTGCGAATAAGCGGAAATTCCAGGTCATTGTGGTGGGAACCGGCTTGGCCGGAAGCTCGGCAGCCGCTTCGCTTTCTGAATTAGGCTACCAAGTCAAGGTGTTCTGTATACAGGACAGTCCCCGCCGGGCCCACAGTATCGCCGCCCAGGGAGGTATCAACGCCGCCAAGAACTATCCGAATGACGGTGACAGCATCGAAAGGCTTTTTTACGATACAATTAAAGGCGGAGATTTCCGTTCCCGCGAGGCCAATGTCTACCGCCTGGCAGAAATCAGCAATTACATTATCGACCAATGCGTGGCGCAAGGCGTTCCGTTTGCGAGAGAATACAGCGGTTATCTTTCTAACCGTTCTTTCGGCGGCGCACAGGTTTCACGCACCTTTTATGCCCGCGGCCAGACGGGTCAGCAGCTTTTGCTGGGCGCCTATGGCGCGCTGATGAAAGAAGCGGCGACCGGAAATGTTCAAATATATTCCCGGCATGAAATGCTTGATCTCGTTGTTATTGACGGTGAAGCCAAGGGCATCGTGGCGCGTGATCTGGTCACAGGAAAAGTTCAATCGCATGCGGCGGATGCCGTTGTTTTGGCAACCGGCGGGTACAGCACCGTTTATTATCTTTCCACCAACGCCAAGGCGTGCAATGCGACCGCAATCTGGCGGGCATATAAAAAAGGCGCCTGTTTTGCCAATCCCTGTTTTACGCAGATCCACCCGACGTGCATTCCGGTCCACGGAGATTATCAAAGTAAATTGACTTTAATGAGCGAGAGCCTTCGCAATGACGGCCGGGTTTGGGTGCCTAAAAGTCAGGGCGATAAACGAAAACCGCTGGAGATCCCGGAGGCGGATCGTGATTATTTTTTGGAAAGAAAATATCCCGGATTCGGAAATTTGGTCCCGCGCGATATCGCTTCCCGCAGCGCCAAAGAGCAATGCGACCAAGGCCGCGGCGTGGGTGCGACCGGATTAGCTGTTTATCTGGATTTTTCGGAGGCGATCAAGCGCCTGGGCGCCGAGACGATCCGCGAACGGTACGGAAATTTGTTCGAAATGTATGAAAAGATAACCGGCGATGATCCCTATCAGGTACCGATGATGATCTATCCGGCGCCGCATTATACGATGGGCGGCTTGTGGGTGGATTATAATTTAATGAGCAATCTTCGGGGATTATTCGTTATTGGCGAAGCGAATTTTTCGGATCATGGCGCCAACCGCCTGGGCGCGAGCGCGCTTATGCAGGGCCTTGCCGACGGATATTTTATTTTGCCTTATACCATAGGGGATTATCTGGCAGGTTGTTCGCCGGTCCCCAAAAATTTGGCTGATCACGCGATGTTCCGCGAAACGGAAGCTCATGTCGCGCAGGTCACTCAACGGCTTTTGGCCATCAACGGTCGCCAAAGCGTCGATGCGCTGCATAAAAAGTTAGGGCATTTATTGTGGGATAAATGCGGCATGTCCCGTCAGGAAAAAGGCCTCAAAGAAGCATTGGGTGAGGTCTCAACATTGCGAGAGGAGTTTTGGCAGGACCTTAAGGTGACCGGAAACGGCGAAGAGTTAAATCAGGAGCTGGAAAAGGCCGGCCGCGTGGCTGATTATTTGGAATTTTCCGAACTTTTGGTCCGGGATGCCTTGCATCGCCGCGAGTCTTGCGGGGGTCATTTTCGCGAGGAGCACCAGACCAAGGACGGGGAGGCCCTGCGCGACGACGTTAATTTTTCCTATGTGGCCGCATGGCAATTCAACGGGGTTAATAGCGAACCAGTGCTGCAAAAGGAACCATTGGTCTTCGAAGAAGTAGGTTTGGCCCAACGGAATTATAAATAATGAAAACTACCGGAGAAAAGTGTGTTCTGGCCGTTTACGCGATTTGTGTCATACAGTTCATCGGCGTGTTCATTTATACGGCGACCACTCCGGCAGTGGATAAAAAGCTGCTGTTGACCTTGTCGGCCGTCGGCGGCCTGGTCATTTCCAGCGCGGTGCGCCAGATGCATCACGCGTATAAATTGGAAGATTCCACAAAGCCTCTGGATGAACAAACTTTGAAAGAGATGGATAAAGAATAACATCATGGATAAGAAGATCAATCTGACATTAAAAATCTGGCGCCAAAAGAATTCACGCTCAGTCGGAAAATTCGAAACGTATAAACTCCAGGGGATCGATACGGCCATGTCCTTCCTGGAAATGCTTGACGTCCTCAATCAGCGGTTGATCAAAGAGGGGAAGGACCCGGTAGCTTTTGATCATGATTGCCGCGAGGGCATTTGCGGGACATGCGGCGCCATGGTGAACGGCCAGGCACACGGACCGGTCAGAGGAACGACTTTATGCCAATTGCATATGCGGCATTTTAAAAATAATGCATTCATTGTTGTCGAACCCTGGCGCGCCAAGGGTTTCCCGCTTATTAAAGATCTTGCGGTCGACCGTTCGGCTTTTGACCGCGTGATAAAGAGCGGGGGCTATGTGACCGTCAAGACCGGTTCTGCACCCGAGGCCAATACCATTCCCGTTAAAAAAGATGATGCCGAAAAATCCATGGATTCCGCTTCCTGTATCGGCTGCGGGGCCTGTGTGGCCGCTTGTCCTAATGCCTCCGCCATGCTTTTTGTGGCGGCCAAAGCGAGCCATTTGAGTCTGCTGCCGCAAGGCCAGATCGAAGCCAAGGCGCGTGTGCTCAAGATGGTCAAAAAAATGGACGAGGAAGGCTTTGGTAACTGCTCCAACGAATATGAGTGTGAAGCAGCCTGTCCCAAACAGATCAGTGTTGCCACGATCGCCCGCATGAACCGCGAATTTCTTCGCGCCAACACCGAACGATAATTTAGACGGTTTTCACTTTAATCAATGAATATTACGAGAGAAACCATTATTAAATTTGATGTCAGCGGTCCCCGCTATACAAGCTATCCCACGGCGCCGGAATGGTCGGATAGTTCTGAGGCCCTGGCATATTCGGAAAAATTGAAAAATTTCAGCTCGGACAAGACACTGTCGCTGTATTTTCACATCCCGTTTTGCCGCAGCATGTGCTCCTTTTGCGCTTGTAATGTTCTCATTCGGCCTGCGGATGCCAAATATGCGGATGAATATCTGATCTATCTTTTTCGGGAGATGGAGCTTGTTTATCGGCAGCTGGGAAAGAAGCATAAGGTCTTGCAGTTGCACTGGGGAGGAGGGACCCCGACGTTCTTGAACGAAGAGCAAATTGAAAAATTATTTACGGCAATCAACAGGTATTTCAATGTTGATTTTAATGGCGAGATCGCCATTGAGATCGACCCGCGCACTATCAGCAAAAATAAAGTCAAACACTTAAGAAGCCTCGGGTTTAACCGTGTGTCCATGGGTGTGCAGGATTTTGACCCCCGGGTACAACAAGCCGTCAACCGTTTGCAGCCCTTTGACATGGTCAGGGAATTTAATGACTGGTGCCGTGAGTTGGGGTTCAAATCGGTTAATTTTGATCTCGTTTACGGCCTGCCGTATCAAACTGTCAAAAGTTTTCGAGACACCGTTTCCAAGACGATCTTGTTGCGTCCGGACCGCATTGCTTTATACAGTTTTGCGTATGTCCCCTGGCTTAAAAAACATCAACAGAAGATCGACCAGTCATCGCTTCCGACCAATGACCTCAAACTGGATATCTTTTTGCATGCCCGCAGCGCTTTTCTGGAAGGTGGATATGAGGCCATTGCCATGGATCACTTTGCCCTGAAAGATGATGAGCTTTCTCGCGCGTTTTACGACGGAAAACTATACCGCAATTTTATGGGTTACACCGTTAAGCCGGCTGATGAATATGTGGGTTTTGGCATAACTTCCATCGGCTTTCTTGAGAATACGTATATCCAGAATCACAAAACACTTCGCGATTATTACGCGGCCCTGGAAAAAAATGAGATTCCCGTTGAGCGCGGGAAAGTGCTTTCCGCCGATGATAAAAAGCGCCAGTGGGTCATTAATTCGCTGATGTGTCAATTTCGGGTAGATAAATCCATCTTTCGCCATATCTTTCAATGTGAATTCGATGATTATTTTGCGGATGAGAAAGAACACCTTGGACAGTGTGTTCAAGACGGCCTTTTGGCTTTAAACGGCAGTTTGGTCGAGGTTACGGAATTAGGAAAGTTTTTTATCCGGAATGTCTGCATGGGCTTTGATTGGTATTTGCGTCAACAGAAGGGACACAGGCGATTTTCGCGAACGGTTTAAAGACAACAGGGTCGCTTTTTCTGCAGGCATTCGAGGGGACAAACAAGCGCGTTCCCGTCTGGTTCATGCGTCAAGCCGGGCGCTATTTGCCCGCCTATCAGGATGTCCGCAAGAAATATTCCCTCCAAGAAATGTTCGGCGAACCGGAGATTGTCGCGCAGGTCACCTGTCAACCGGTCGGATATCTCAATGTTGATGCCGCGATATTGTTTGCCGATATCCTGACTCTACCGGCGGCGATGGGATTTGATATCCGGTTTGACAACAAACATGGCCCCATTATCGGCAATCCTATCCAGGCCCCAAGCGATGTGCAGAAGGTCCACGATTTTGACCGTCTTGCCCATATCGAAACGGCGATAAAGCTGACGAACCAAAAATTGCCGGTCGATGTTCCTTTGATCGGATTTGCCGGCTCTCCGTTTACGTTAGCCTGTTATTTGATCGATGGCGGTTCTAGCCTTAATTTTTCTAAAACCTTCCGTTTTCTGCTTCAACACCCTGACAAGTTCCACGCCCTACTAAAAAAATTAACGGAAAATACCGTACGATATTTTAAAATGCAGCAAGGCGCGGGGATCAAGGCTTTCCAGGTCTTCGACACATGGGGAGGGATCATGTCACGCCAGGAATATCTGGAATTTGGTTGGCCCTATGTTCAGGAAATATTTAAGTCGGTCAATATCCCGTCCATTTATTATTTGAAAAATGCCTGCCATCTCATGAAAGAAGTAGTCAGAATAGAGGCGGATTTTATTTCTGTCTGCCAAACCGTAGATTTTGCCGATAACGGCCTGTTGAAAGAATCCGGGAAAGGCATTCAGGGAAATTTACATAATGTCTTGCTGTATGCCGATTATGACTTTTTGGAGAAGGAGACGCTGAAGATCCTTGAGGCGGCCCGGTCATACAAAAAGTATATTTTTAACTTAAGCCACGGCGTCTTTCCGGACGTTGAACCCGATAAGCTTCGTTTTATTTCGGAACTTGTACATCGTTTTCCCTGGCGGAATGCAGAGTAATGCACGCGAAGCGGATCATAGTGGTCGGCGGAGGACTAAGCGGCCTCAGCGTTCTCCATCACCTCAAAAAACGATACCAGGACAGCTCGATCGATGTCGTGCTTCTTGAAAAGAACTCCTATCTTGGCGGTACCGCACATACACAATATTATCCCGAGTATAGCTTTGAAGAAGGCCCGAATGGTTTTTTGGACAATAAAGAAAGCCTGCGTCAGACCGCGGTCGAGCTTGGCCTTGAACATGAGCTTGTTGTTGCGGATGAGCAGTCTAAATATCGTTTTTTATCCATCAAAAACAAACTTGCCGAGATTCCCATTACGCCCGCCGGGTTGATCAAGTTCCCCCATTTGTCCCCAGGAGATAAGACGCGCCTGCTGCTGGAGATCATGATTCCCCGCGGCCAGTTGAAAGATGAAACGGTGTATGCGTTTGCGATGCGACGGTTAGGAAGAAATTTTGCCAAATATTTCATTGATCCCATGGTCACGGGCATCTTTGGCGGTCAGGCTGACCGGCTGGTCTTGCGCTATGCCTTCCCGCGAATTTATGAGCTGGAGCAAACCCACGGTTCCTTGTTTAAGGCGATGGCCGCACTTCGACGGCAGAATAAATCCCAAGACAAAATGACGGGGCAGCCGAAGGGAGCCTTGACGTCCTTCAAGAAGGGAATCTCGCAATTCATCGAAGCTTTTTCCGACCGCTACAAGGGTTCGATCAGAACTTCCGTTTCGGTATCATCAATCTTTCGTACCAATAATCGCTGGTTGCTGCAGGCGGAGAAGGAACACTATGAAGCCGATCAAGTCTTTTTATGCGCGCCCGCCTATGCCGCTGCCCAAATGCTCAAACAAGAGGACGCCGCCCTTTCCCGGTCGCTGGCCAATATTCCGTATGCACCCATCGCGGTTGTCGGTTGTCTTTATGTGCGTAAAGATTTAGCGGAAATTCCCCGCGGTTTTGGATACCTGATACCGTCGTCCGAAAATAAAGAGATCTTAGGTGTCTTATTCGACAGTAATATTTTTCCCATGCGAACGCATCCGGATTATTTTTTTGCAAGGTTGATGATCGGGGGAAGCCGGAGGCCCGATACGGCGGCAAAGCCGCCAGCCGAACTGGCCCGGATCGCCCAGGCAGAATTGGTTTCCACGCTTGGGATCGTGTCGCCGCCTGTTCAAACCGTGGTGAAAGTTTGGCCCAAGGCTATCCCACAATATGATTTAGATTATATTGAAAATTTACCGGCGATCCTGGCTGGTATGTCACGGTTGCATGGTCTCTATTTGGTATCAAATTACCTTGGAGGGATCTCCATGAATGACTGTATCCGCAGCGCCCAGACGGCCGTCTATCAAAGCAAGGCTTGCTGACCCTTCATCCCTATTGATGTATTTACTACACTTTGATAATATGTAGCGTTGTAGCAAGTGGATCCCCGGCGTTCAATTTGACTTTAAAACCAGCGCGTACCCCATGATTACCATTCAGGAAGCTGAAAAAATTATTCAACAGACCATAAAAGTCTTTTTGGCGACTAAGGTCAGTCTCCGCGAGGCGTGTGGGGCTGTTTTGCGGGAAGATGTTTATGTTGACCGCGATCAACCGCCATTCACAAAAGCCACCATGGACGGCATCGCTATTAAATCATCGGCCTGGAAAAGAGATATAAACGAATTCTATATCCAAGGCACGCAATGCGCCGGCCAGCGCGCGGGCCGGATGCTTAAATCAGAAAAACATTGTGTTGAAATTATGACAGGTGCGGCCGTCCCGCCTGGAGCGGATGTCGTGGTACCCATCGAGAAGGTCCGCATCGACAAGGGCCGGGCCACAATCGTCGACCATATCAGTCTTAATCCGCGCGACAACGTTGTTCCGCAAGGCGCGGACTATAAAAAAGGTAATTTGCTTTTTGAAATGGGATGTCGGTTGCAGCCGGCACATATCGGCGACTTGGCCGCTGTTTGAAAGTCCAAGGTCAAAGTCACGCGTAAGCCTAAGATCGCGATCATTTCGACCGGAAATGAATTGGTCGATATTGATGCGTTCATGATCAGTCCGTTTCATATCCGAAAATCCAATTCATTCGCTCTGCAGGCCATTTTGGAAAAATCCGGCTTCGGTCCCGCGCAGATTTTCCATATAAAGGACAATCTGCGGCAAATGCGTTGGGAATTGCGCAACATCCTTCGTTCGTTCGATGTCATCATTCTGAGCGGTGGGGTCTCCATGGGGAAGCTGGACCTGGTCCCGCAGGCATTGGCAGGTCTCGGCGTAAAAATGCTCTTTCATAAAGTCCAACAGAAGCCGGGAAGGCCCATGTGGTTCGGCGCCAGCCGGGAAGGGAAGATCGTCTTCGCCTTACCCGGGAATCCCGTTTCCACGCAAATTTGCGCCTACCGTTATGTGCTGCCCTATTTGCACCAATCGCAGGGCGCGCCTCTGCCGACGGAGTGGGGGATCCTGGAAGATGATTTCTATGTAGAGACAGACCTCACCTATTTCGCGCCTGTACAGATCATTATGGATGAATCCGGCCGGGTACTGCTTCGTCCCACAGCGATATCTGGGTCCGGCGATTTTGCCGCATTGGCCCGCAGCGATGGTTTTGCGGAATTCCCTGCCGGGGAGCATGATTTCAAAGGTGGAACAAGATTGAGGCTGTTCCGATGGTAATACAACGGCCCGCCAAGAAGCCCGGGCCTCGTCTTTACGGGCTTGTTCTTGCCGGCGGAAAAAGCTCTCGGATGAAAAAAGACAAGGCAAAGTTGTCCTACCACGACCGCCCGCAGTACGAGCATTGTCGCGACCTTCTTTCTTTCTTTTGTTCCAAGGTTTATATTTCCAGGCGTAAAGACCAGAATATCCCGGCATATAAAAACATGCTGATTCATGATCTTAAGCGCTTCCAAAATATCGGGCCTCTGGCGGGAATCCTTTCTGCCATGCACAAACATCCCAAAGCGGCCTGGCTTGTTTTGGGCTGCGATCTTCCGTTTGTGAACGACAGGGATTTAGGGAATTTGATAAAAAAACGCGATCAGCGGCAGATGGCGACAGCCTATCGAAGCGTTTATGACCGCCTGCCGGAACCGCTATGCGCTGTTTATGAACCAAAAGCGAAGAGCCGTATGTTGTCATTTTTCCGGCGCGGAACCGTCTGTCCACGGAAAATCATGATTAATTCGGATGTCAAACTGCTCAAGCCCCTTGACCGGCATTCGCTCGATAATGTCAATGACCCCCGCGAGTACCGCTTGGCCCGCGCGGCGCTCAAAAGAGGCCGGAAGCGATGAAGACGGTCCAAATGCATTATTACGCGATCTTCCGGGAACAGAGGGGGCAGGACAAAGAAAGTCTTTCGACCGAAGCCGCAACCCTCTTGGAACTATATGAGGAACTGACTAAGAAATTTGGATTCACGCTGCCGCGCACGGCCGTCAAGCCGGCCGTTAATGACGAATTTGTCCAATGGCAAAGACCGCTTAAAAACGGTGACCGGGTCACGTTCATCCCCCCGGTAGCCGGAGGCTGAGACAAAAGCAATTTACCCATTTACAAAGAATATTTTTTGTGTAAATATAAGAAAATTTTAATTCTGGCAAATCATGCACATCAAACTAATCGGGATCAACCATAAAACCGCACCCATTGAAGTACGGGAAAGATTTTTTTTAACCCCCACAGAGCAAGACCTGCTTTTAAGCGAGCTTAAGAGCCATCCGAAGGTCTGCGAGGCCTTTGTCCTTTCCACCTGTAACCGCACGGAAGTTTATGTCCATCTGATCGAAAAGGTCTCTCCGGAATTCCTTTTAAAGCTTATCGCGGACATCAAAGCGATCGACCTTACCAGGGACATTAAAAAGCATTTTTATGTCCATGAAAAGGAGGAAGCCATCAGGCATTTGTTGAAAGTGGCCTCCGGCATCGATTCGCTGGTGGTCGGCGAGCGGCAGATCCTCGGGCAGGTTAAGTGCGCCTTTGAACGGGCAAGAGAAAAGGCCATGCTCGGAAAGCAGTTTAATATCCTCTCAAATGTCGCCATTAGGACCGGCAAGAAAGCCCAGACCGAGACCGATATCAGCGCCGGGGGTTCATCCGTAAGCTGGGCCGCCATCGTTATGATCGAACGCCTGTTGGGCGAGCTGAAAGGGAAAAAATTCTTGATCATTGGTGCCGGGAAAATGAGCGAGATGGCGATCAATCAGATCCATCAAAAAGAACTGGCCAAACTTTATATCATGAACCGTACGCCCGAGAATGGCGAGAAGTTGGCGCAGCAGTATAATGCGATATCAAGCTCCTTCTGCGACATCAAAGAGATCTTAAGCGAAGTCGATGTCTGTATTTGCTCAGCCGGTGCGCCGCACTATATTCTCGATGCCAATACGGTGGAAAAGATCATGCGGTTGCGTCAGGGACGAAAACTTGTGTTGGTCGATATTTCCATGCCGCGTAACATCGATCCACATGTTGCCGGAGTGGAAGGAGTGGCCCTTTATATGATCGATGACCTGGACAAGATCGTGGATGAGAGCATGCGTCGGCGCCAGGCATCGGTCAGCGCAGTAGAAGCTATCATCGGCAATAAAGTCATTGAGTTTTACGCGAAGTTGCAGAAATTGCAAGTCATTCAGCCCGAATACTCCGAATTACCCTAGCAAAAACGCCTTCCGAAATACCGCTTTTTCTTGCTTTTAACGACGAGTATGCTAAAATGCCTACCAAATGATAAGCCAAATTCTTCTTTTACATCCCTATTGGACGATTGCCTTTACAGCCTTTTTGGTCAATATCCCTTTGGGATATATTAGAGAAAACACTCCCAAATTCTCATTGTCCTGGCTGTTCTGGATACACGCATCCATCCCCCTGATCATCTACCTTCGCATTTCGCTGCACATCAATCCATGGTTTATTCCCGTTGGCATACTTCTGGCCATAGGGGGACAGATTCTCGGAAGCCGTTTACGGAAAAAGAGAATGAATGTTGCCGATAAGGAAAAATTAGAGCAGATCCCGCGCGACTTAATCACGCCCGGCATTTTCCCCTCCGTAAAGGATGAAGAAGTGTTGGTCGCTTTGCTGAATATGGGAGGGCCTAAGACCAACGAGGACGTTCCGGATTTTCAGAGAAGATTGTTCAATGATACCCAACTTATCCGCTTTCCGCTGTCGTCATTATTTCAGTCATTTTTCGCCTGGGCGCTGGTCACCTTCCGCGGAAAGGCCTCTCAAGAACGTTATCAGCTGATTGGCGGGGGAAGCCCCATTTTCGAGTCCACTCAAAAACAAGTTGCCTGCCTGCGGGAAGAGTTAAAAAAGCGCGGCCGGAATTTTGACGTAACGTTCAGTTTCAACTACAGCCCGCCGCTTCCTGAAGAGACGATTGCTGAAGCCAAACGGCTTAACAAAAAATATATTTTCCCTGTCAGTCTTTATCCGCACTATTCCGCGGCGACGACCGGATCGAACGTTCATTATCTTAAAAAAGCCGCTCAGAAAGATTTTCCGGAATTGAAGTTTCTGCCACTGCCCGATTACCATCTTCATCCGTCGTATATCAATGGTTTCGTCGACCGCATTTACCAGCAGCTTAAACCGGGTGAGTCCCTGGACGATTTTTATCTTATTTTTTCAGCGCATGGACTGCCTTTATACAACTTGACGGAAGGGGATCCCTATGCCTTTCAGATTAGCCAGACAACAGCCAACATCCTGTCCAAATTGAACCGCGATCACAACTGGACTATCGGGTACCAAAGCGCCGTGGGTCCGCTCCAATGGCTTAAACCCTCGATCGAAAGCCTGTTGGAGGCCTTGGCCCGCCGTGGTATTAAAAAACTCATGATCGTCCCGCTTTCATTTGTGAGCGATCATATCGAAACCCTATGCGAGATCGACATCGAATATCGCAAGGTCGCCGCCGATTTGGGCATTGAAGATTTCCGCATGACCAGGGCTTTGGAAACACATTTAGGTTTCATAAAGGCGTTGGCCGATGCCGTTGAATCTATTCTGCCGAACCCCAGGCCAAACATTATGGACGCGGCCAAGCAGATCGTTTCGCAAATCATAAAATAGGAGGGAATGTGAGCGATAAATTGATCGTAGCAGCTTATGGGTTGTTCCTCATCGCCGGTGCGTTTTTTGGCTTAAAAGCCGGAAGCAAAGTTTCATTGATCATGGGGCTGGTCTCCGGCGCGCTTGTTTTTGTCGGGTTTTACTTGATGCAGGTCAATCTCCGCCATGGATTTCTCTTTTTAAGCCTGCTCGGCGGTTCTCTGGGAATTGTTTTCCTTATGCGCTTTTTAAAGACCCAGAAGATCATGCCCGGAGGAATGCTGCTTGCGCTGACCATCTTGTTTTTCGCCTTTTGCCTGTGGCGGTATACAAAAAGCTAATGTCCGCCCTTCATAATAAATTCTCCGAAAATACGAGAAAATATCTTTCGGGGATGTCGCTGGGCTGGAACATGGCTGCTGGCATGGCGTTTTTTTCGTTGACAGGATATTTTATTGATCAAAAGACCGGTTCTGAAGATTTTTGGACCTTGACCGGTATATTTTTAGGTTTGCTCTATTGCGGATATGAAGTATGGAGGGTCATCCGCACTGCAGAGGATAAAAGCAATAAGAAAGATGTTTAAAGTTTTCCCCGCCTATGCCGTTTAATCTTGAAGACTATATCACGCATCATGTCCTGAATTCCCAGGAATGGCGTTTGCCATTTTTGCCGACCATTCATTTGCCGCCTTTTTTAAGCCTGCATGGTGTGATGCTTGTCCTCTGCGCTATTTTTTTGATCTGGCTCTTTTGCTTTGTTTATAACCGAAAAGCCGATGTCCCCAGTGGAGTTACGAATCTCCTGGAAACATTTGTCGTGTTTATCCGCGATGAGATATCGATTGCGTCGCTGGGCGAAGAGGACGGGCGCAAAATGACACCGCTGTTCTGTACACTTTTCTTTTTCATCCTGGGGCTGAATCTTATGGGGCTGGTCCCCGTCTTTTCCACAGCCACATCCAACATCAACGTGACCGGTAGTCTTGCCGTGGTTACATTGGGGTTCATGATCTTCGGCGCCATATACAAACATGGCATGGTTGGATTCTTGAAGACCTTAATCCCACACGGCGTTCCAGTGCCGATCCTGTTCCTTCTGGCACCAATAGAATTCATTGGTCTATTCATCCGCGCGTTTGCCCTGATGATCCGATTGTTCGCCAATATGTTGGCTGGTCATATTGTCGTCTTGGCTTTATTGGGGCTGGTTGTGCTGATTGGGATCGTGGCTTTGCCGGCTGTCCTTTTGGCGGTCTTTATTTTTCTCCTGGAGCTTTTTGTAGCATTTTTACAGGCGTATATATTTACACTATTATCGGCGATGTTCATCGGCCAGACTTATCATCCCCAGCATTAAGGATGATTTTTCCGAGAGCGCTTTACAGATAAATCGAACATCAGTATAATACACGCGCATTTGGGAGTAACAACCTTAAACGAAAGGACCAATAATGGAAGCAACGCATTTTCATGGAACACTTGCAGCGCTCGGTGCCGGCTTAGTCGCGATCGGGGCGGCCTATGGCATCGGTAAGCTTGCCGCTGCTGCGGTCGAAGGCATCGCCCGGCAACCGGAAGCCGCCGGCAAAATTCAGACCGCCATGCTGATCGCCGCTGCCTTGATCGAAGGAGTCGCCTTGTTCGCCGCTGTCATCTGTTTTTTGTCCATTAAGGCTGCCTAGAAATCATTCGATCGTTTATGGCCAATCCTACTCAGAGCTTGATCGCGGAAGTTCGCGAAGAATCTCATTTTGAAGGAAATCCAGCCAGTCCGAGCATTATGACCCCGGATCTGTCTATGGCTATCTTGACATGGATTACTTTTTTCTTGCTTCTAGGCATCCTTTACAAGTTTGCCTGGAAGCCTATCTTGGCGGCATTGGATGAGCGGGAAGCGAAAATTCGCCGGTCTCTGGACGACGCGCAAAAGGCCAAAGCCGAGCTGGAGCAGATTGAGCAGGCTCGTGCCCAGCGCATTGCCCAGGCCGACGAACAGGCCAAGGCAATCCTGGACCGTGCGCGCCGTGCCGCGGTGGAAGCCGCCAGTATAATAGAGTATAAAGCAAAAGAAGAAGCCCAGATTACGCTTAATAACGCCACCCATGAAATCAATGCCCTGGCCCAAAAGACCAAGACGATTTTAAAGAAGGAAAGCGTTGATTTGGCTGTGGTTCTGGCTGAAAAAATTATTCAAGAAAATTTGGATGTCAACAAACAACAAAAACTCATTGATCAATTCTTAAAGGATTTTGATCCGGGTAGCCATGAAAAATTATAAAGTCGCCGACCGTTACGCGAGGCTCTTGCTGAAATCGACCCAAGCGGAAAAATTTGAGAAAATCAGCCACGATATTGAGCGCCTGTCGGATCTGATAAAAGAATCCGCGGAATTTATTGATTTTCTGAATAATCCGGTCATTTCTCCCAAACGAAAATCAGAGATAGTTAACCGGCTGTTCGAACGCAAGTTGGATCCTGTAATGCAAAAATTCCTGGCGTTCCTTGCGGAAAAAGAGCGCCTCCCCGCATTGCCTTCCATTTGCGAGGTTTTTCAACAATTGTCCGATGAACATGGCAACATTATCCGGGCAAAATTGACTAGCGTTGCTCCATTGCGCGATGACCAGATCGATAATATTTTGGGGAAATTAAAAAAACATTTTGGCAAAGATATTTTGATCGAGACTGGCCTTGACCGGAATTTATTGGGAGGTTTTACAGTTCAGGTGGGCGACCTGATCTATGATTACAGTATTCGCGCCCAATTGGAAAAATACCGTGAAGCCGTATTGAGCCGTTGAGGAAAGCATATGGAATTAAAACCCGCAGAGATCACAGCGATATTAAAAAAAGAGTTGGCTGAATTTGAAACAAAGGCGCGTTCCTATGAGGTGGGAACGGTCTTGAATGTCGGCGACGGCATCGCCCGTGTCTATGGCCTCTCCGGTGTCATGGCCGGCGAATTGGTGGAATTTGCTTCCGGAATCCGCGGAATGGCCATGAATCTGGAAACAGATAACGTCGGCATTGCGATTTTCGGCGAAGATAAACACGTCAAGGAAGGAGACGGTGTCAAACGTACGCAAAAGATCGCTTCCGTACCTGTAGGCGAACCGTTGGTCGGCCGGATCGTGGACGCCTTGGGTGTGGCGATCGATGGTAACGCGCCCATTCAGGCTAAAGAATTTCGGAAGATAGAAGTCAAGGCGCCTGGCATTATCGAGCGACAGGATGTTAAAGAGCCTTTACAAACCGGTATTAAAGTCATCGATGCCCTGACTCCCATAGGCCGCGGCCAACGGGAACTTATCATTGGGGACCGCAAGACCGGGAAAACCACTTTGGCGATCGATACCATCATCAGCCAGCGCGGAGAAGGGGTTTATTGTTTTTATGTAGCGATCGGTCAAAAGCGCTCTACCGTTGTCCAAGTTTATGAAACGTTGAAAAAACACGGCGCGATGGAATATACGACGATCATTGCCGCAACGGCCTCTGATCCGGCCCCTATGCAGTTTATAGCACCCTATTCCGGATGCGCAATGGCGGAGTACTACCGTGATAGTGGGCGCCATGCCTTGATCATTTATGACGATCTCACCAAGCAGGCCCAAGCCTACCGCCAGCTTTCCTTGCTGCTGCGGCGTCCGCCGGGACGAGAAGCTTATCCAGGAGACATCTTTTATTTACATAGCCGTTTATTGGAACGCGCGGCCAAGATGAGCGTTAAAAAAGGTGAGGGCAGCCTCACCGCCTTGCCGATTATCGAAACTCAGGCAGGGGATGTCTCTGCATATATTCCGACAAACGTCATTTCCATTACTGATGGACAAATCTTTTTGGAAACCGACCTTTTTAATGCCGGTCAGCGTCCCGCCATTAATCCCGGCATTTCCGTCTCCCGCGTCGGAGGGGATGCGCAAATCAAAGCCATGAAGCAGACGGCAGGGACCTTGCGTTTGGATTTAGCCCAGTACCGCGAACTGGCCGCCTTTGCCCAGTTTGCCAGTGATCTGGATGCGACTACGCGTAAGCAGCTCGACCGTGGTCAGCGACTCATGGAAGTAATCAAGCAGGGGATCCATAACCCTTTACCCGTTGCCAAACAAATCGTTCTAATTTACGCGGGCACCAATGGATACTTGGACAATATTCCGGTCAACCGGATCGAAGAATTTGAAACCAAGCTTTATGAGGCATTGGATTCCACGTATTTGGAATTCATTCATCTTCTCAATAAAGAAAAGGCGTTGACCGATAAAATAAAGAATGAACTGAATAAACTCTTAACTGATTTTAAGCGTATTTATAAATTTTAAATGCCTTCCCTTAAAGAGTATAAAACTAAGCTCAGCACATTTAAGAACACGGCCAAAATGACCAAGACCATGAAACTTGTTTCGGCCAGCAAATTACGACAGATGTTTCATGCCCAGTCGAGGTCCAAAGCATACGCCCAAGAGCTTAAAGCCCTGATCGCCCGTTTGGCGGCCTCGGTCTCCGCCACTTCCCATCCCTTGCTTCACCCGCAACCTGAAGTAAAGAATGTCTTGGTGTTGCTATTGACCTCGGATAAAGGCCTATGCGGAAGTTTTAATCACAATATGAATAAGGCACTTCTTAATTGGATCAACCTCCATAAACGTCAATATGCCAAGATTGACGTGAGCTGTTGCGGTAAGCGCGGCTATATGTTTTTCCGCAATCGGGTGGCGATAAAAAAATATTATGAAAATGTTACGACCAAGCCCAGCTTCATGAAGGCAGAGGCAATCGGCCAAGAGCTGGTCCATCTTTTTCTCTCGGGCTCATATGATCAAATCTATCTTGCGTATAACCAGTTTTTTAATCCGCTGCTTCAGACACCTTTAATCGAACAGTTGTTGCCGATCGATCCGGAGACTCTTCTTAGAGGAGGAAAGGCGTTTCCCGCACCATACATCTTCGAGCCCAAACAAAAAGACCTTTTGGAATTCCTGATTCCGCGATATTTTTACTTTCATGTTTATTTTGCCTTATTGGAAAATTCTGCCGGTGAGCATGGCGCCAGGATGACCGCCATGGATAAAGCATCGCAGAATGCGACTGAGTTGATCGAGCTTTATACGCTTTTACGCAATCGCGCGCGCCAAGCGGCCATCACGAAAGAGCTGATTGAAATTGTGTCGGGCGCGGAAGCCTTAAAATAGGAAAAAAACATGACAAAAAAAGAAACAGCATTCGGAAAGATACAGCAGGTTTTAGGTGCGGTTGTCGATGTTTCCTTCCCTGAAGGGCAGTTACCGCCTATTTTTACCGCCCTGAAAACATCCAACTCCTCCATCAATGATGAGCCTTGGAATTTGACTTTGGAAGTTGCGCAGCATTTAGGAGACAACGTTGTTCGCACGATTGCCATGGATTCGACAGAAGGTTTGATGCGCGGAAAAGAGGTCATGAACACTCGGGAAGGGCTAACCATGCCGGTAGGGAAAGAGACCTTGGGCCGGGTTCTTAACTTGTTAGGCGACCCTATTGACGAGGCAGGGCCGGTTTCGGCCAAAAAACGTTTACCGATCCACCGGTCGGCACCCGTATTTGCCGAACAGGACACCAGCTCAACTGTGCTGATCACCGGTATTAAAGTCATCGACCTTTTGGCTCCTTACCGCAAGGGCGGCAAGATCGGTTTGTTTGGCGGGGCCGGTGTCGGAAAGACAGTCATTATCCAGGAATTGATCCATAATATTGCCAAGGAGCATGGCGGCTATTCGGTTTTTGCCGGTGTCGGCGAGCGCACGCGGGAAGGGACCGCTTTATACCGGGAAATGAAAGAGGCTGGCGTTATCGATAAAACCGCTTTGATCTATGGGCAGATGAATGAACCGCCCGGGGCGCGTTCTCGGGTTGCTCTTTCGGCTTTAACGGTCGCTGAATATTTTCGTGATGAAATGCACCAAGATGTCCTGTTGTTCATCGACAATATTTTTCGTTTTACGCAGGCAGGCTCCGAGGTCTCGGCCCTTTTAGGACGCATTCCGTCGGCTGTCGGCTATCAGCCAACCCTGGCTACCGATATGGGCGAACTTCAAGAGCGCATTACCTCAACCAAGGCCGGTTCCATTACATCCATTCAGGCAATCTATGTGCCGGCCGATGATTATACTGATCCGGCCCCCGCCACAACGTTTGCGCATTTGGATGCCACGACCGAATTATCACGGCAGATCGCCGAGCTGGGGATTTATCCGGCGGTCGATCCGCTCTCATCCACGTCAACGATATTGACCCCTGAAGTTGTCGGACATGAACATTATCGCGTTGCCCGCGGCGTTCAGGAAACACTACAAAAATATAAAGAATTGCAGGATATTATCGCCATTCTCGGTATGGATGAGCTTTCGGAAGAAGATCGCCGTACCGTCGACCGTGCCCGAAAAATCCAGAAATTTTTGTCCCAGCCCTTCCATGTCGCCGAACAATTTACGGGACGGGAAGGCCGTTATGTGCAGCTTGCCGACACCATCCGGTCATTCCAAGAGATCTTAGAGGGCAAGTACGATCAAATTCCCGAGCAGGCGTTTTACATGGCCGGCAGCATTGATGAAGTTGTCGAAAGGGCAAAACAACTTTAAATGGCCAATTACAAATTGTCGATTATTACGCCTGAAGGGCAAATTTTCCAGGAACAAGTTGAGGCCTTGACGGCTCCGGGACACGAAGGTTTTTTTGGCGTTCAGGCCCAGCATGCGCCGATGATCGCCGCGCTAAAACCGGGGCAGTTGAAAATAAAAACAGGTTCTCGGGAAAGAACATTCAAGATCGAATCCGGCGTTTTGGAAATCGATTCCAATCATCAAGTCGTTGTCCTGGTCGATCAGGCCGCCCCTGTCTAGAACCAACATCCTATGCCAGCCGAAGAAGTGAAGAGTAATCCCGCCAACGCCGCTGAGCCGGAAAAGCCTTTCTTTTCCGTCATCGTGCATTCATTTTTTATCGTTCCCTTTCTTATCGCCGTATTTTGCGTCCTTTTATTCGCGGCTATAACGCTTTTGACTAGCGAACGCCAGACGGTTTATGATTTGCTGGAAGACGTCAAGGCCGGCGGTACCACGAAAAGATGGCAGGCTGCCTTCGAGCTTTCCAAAATCCTGGCCAACCGCGACTTGGTCCCCAAGGACCAGCGTTTCATCAATGAATTGAAAAGCGCATTCAACGCTTCGACGCATGATGACAGCCGCGTACGCCAATATTTGGCGTTGGCCATGGGCCGCACGGGTCAGACAGATTTCGTTGATACTTTATTGACCTCTCTTAAGACGGAAAAGGAGGAGAACATGGCCGCTACGATCTACGCCCTGGGAATGCTGCGCGAAAAACGGGCGGCGAATACGCTGAATTCCTTTGTTTCCCATCCCAACGGACGCATTCGTTCCGTCGCCGTGACGGCTTTAGGGGCGATCGCGGACCCTGCCTCAAAAGAATTTTTAAAAAAAGCTTTGAACGATCCTGAACCCAATGTACAATGGGGTTCAGCTTTATCGTTAGCACAAATGGGAGATGCTTCCGGGAAAGAAATCATCATTAAATTGCTTAACCGTAACTACTTACAGTCCTTTGTTGAAGTTGACCCCCACGAAGTAAATCACATATTGCTGACGACTATTCAGTCGGTTGACACCCTCAACGATAAACAAATTAACGATGCCGTTTCGATTTTGGCCGAATCCGATTCCAGTATGAAGGTGCGTTCGGCCGCCATGGAATATATGCAGGCACAGACAAAATAGTTTATGACTTCAGAGCAGCCAAATCCCAATCCCAATGAACCGGTTCCGCCGCAACAGCCGGCTGTTCCGCAGGCCGCACCCATCAAACCGGCGATCAATCCCGAAACGACCAAAGCCTCTCAGCAAGTCGTTCAACAACCCATCACGCGCCATGCGGCGGCTTCCGAACAGGCCATGCCCCGGCGTACCTTTATTAAATGGCTAAGCTTGGGCTGGCTGGCTTTCATCGCGGTCTTGGGTGGATATGGCTCAATGGTTTTACGGTTCTTTTTCCCTAATGTTTTATTCGAACCCAAGCAAAGTTTTCGGGCCGGATATCCGGATGAATACCCCATCAATGAAGTCTCCGAGCGCTGGAAAGATGCGCACGCGGTTTGGATTGTCCGTGATACCGAGAAAATTTATGCCTTATCAACCGTCTGCACGCATTTAGGGTGTACACCCAACTGGCTTCCCGGCGATAATAAATTCAAGTGCCCTTGCCATGGTAGCGGATTTTATAAAACCGGCATCAATTTTGAGGGGCCGGCCCCGCGTCCACTGGAGCGCTTCAAGATCAGCCTGACGGATGACGGGGAGATATTGGTCGACAAGACACGGAAATTTCAACAGGAAAAAGGGGAATGGAGCGACCCCGAATCCTATTTGCCAGTATAAAGGAACTCATTCATGGCGGACGAGCAAAAAGATAATAAAAGCCTGATCGAAAAATTTCTTGAAACAGCCTTAGGGCGGGCCATTTTCCGCACAGGTATTCCGCGTACACGACGACAGCGGATGATGGTCGTTCTTAACAGCGTGTTTTTGCATCTGCATCCGGTCCGACTTCCCAAGCACGCTGTGAAAGTTAAGTACACCTGGTGCATGGGTGGATTGTCGTTTTTTGTGTTCCTGGTTTTGACCGTAACGGGGATCCTTTTGATGTTCTATTACCGCCCGACGGTCGAGTATGCTTACGGAGACATCATTGACCTGCAGGAACAGGTGCCGTTAGGCATCATGCGCGAGATCCACCGTTGGGGCGCACACTTAATGGTCATTACGGTCTGGTTGCATATGTTCCGTGTGTTCATGACCGGGTCTTACAAGCCGCCGCGCGAATTCAACTGGATCGTCGGCGTCATCCTGCTT
>CAZCLW010000005.1:54304-84006 GCA_964499685.1 uncultured Planctomycetales bacterium | reverse complement strand
GAGATCATCGAGTTTGACCCCGACGGTCTTGGCGTAGGCTGAATCAAAGGCATGCTCGGCATCGATAAAATCCGCGACACCGCCTAAGCCCTGTACCTGCCTGATGATGCTTAACGTTAACGTTGTTTTTCCGGATGACTCCGGACCGTAAATTTCGACTACGCGTCCGCGCGGTATGCCGCCGATGCCCAGCGCGAGGTCCAGCGCCAAAGATCCCGTCGGGATAGCCGAGACGTCCATTTTGGTCTGGCCATCCAGCTTCATGATAGAACCTTTGCCGAATTGCTTTTCGATTTGTGTGAGGGCCAAATCTAACGCTTTTCGTTTGTTTTCACTTTCCGCCGTCTTTCCTTCCAGAGTTTTGTTCTGTTCCGACATGGTACCCTCCCTAAAAATTATTGTTAAGTGGAATGGTCAATTATACCTAAGCTAATCGGGAGTGTCAATATTTTTGGCTGTGGAAGCCAAAAGTAAATGATTGAAAAATAAGAAGTTGCGGCTTTTTCGAGTTCACTGACACTTGTCAGTCAGTTTTTTCATTTCGTCGGCAAATCGGGGATCTTCTTGTACGATCACGGCAGCGAGATCTTGGATTTTGCCGCATTCCTTCAATTCCGCGTAAATGCTGGCCATGCGATAAAGGATATCGGTCTGCTGTGGCTGATCTTGGCGTAGCTTGGTAAAGATCTCCAGGGCGGCCTTCAGCTCACCCTTCTTTTCAAGTGTATATCCCAAATTAAAACGGGCGTCCACGTGCATGGGGAAAAGAGCGATGGTTTTTTCATAATAACCTTGCGCCATCTCATAGTCGCCCTCATTATAGAAACTGTTGGCCATGTTGAAGAGCGTATTGGTATCAAAAGGTTGGATGGCGAGCGCTTTTGTATAATGCATTCTGGCCAGGGCATGACGGTCCTGCTTCGCATAAAGAACTCCGGCGTTCGCATGGCGGATAAAGTCGATCGTGACCGCCGGAAGCTCGACGGGTTTGAAGACCAGATACGTCAGAAGCAGTCCGCCGCAAGCGGCGGCCAAAGGTTTCCAGGCCCGTTTTCTTCCCTGCTGTATCAGCCATACCAGCGCATAACATTCATAGAGAATAAAGAACGGCAAAACCGTGGCGCGGTGGCGGGTGGTGAGAAAGAACATGAGCGTAAAGATCAATTGGCTGAGTAAAAAGAGATTGATGAACCCAGGGCCTTTAAGCCGATTGCGCCAAGCCAAGATCAATCCCAGGACCGCCAGCGGGCACATGATGTAGAACGAATTGATATCAAGCCGTCTTTGCCATTCCTTTTGTAAAAGCAGATCGATCTCATCGGGGCTGTCGATTTCACGGAAGAAAAGGAAAAATTTTCTGGCGAGCAGCTGAAGATATTCCCCCGGCGAATTTTTGATGAATGACATCGCCAGGTTGCGCCAAAGTGCCGATATCTGGGCGGGGCTCAAGGCTTTCTGCGTAATTTCCTGGGCGATCAGCTGCTGGTCTTCATCTTGTCCGCCGTGTGTGGGCCGGATGAAGGCGGGATTCTCGTAAAGCCCGTCGCTGGCCGGATTGTTCCCTACGTAAAAACTAAGACCGGTCTGGGCGCTGATCAGTATCCAGTCGCCGCTGACAAGCCGGTTGCGCAGGGCGGTTCCGCCGAGGACAAGCAGGAATCCCAGGGCCAGAAAAAAGAACCTCCGCCAAAAAGGTTTCCATTTTTTATCGATGAGGACCCAGAGAGAAAAAAGTCCGAGAAAGATGATCATCTTCCCGTCGCCCAGTGCGGTAAGGCCTGCGAGTAATCCGAGAATAAGCCATTCGCTGTTTTTGTGAAGGCCTTCTTTTTCGAGAAGAAACAGGGCAATGAGCAGAGAGAGAAAAATGATCAGGCCGACCGGCATCATCAGCCAATCATAGTAAATGAGGATAAAATTCGTGGCCGTCATTAGGGAGGCGGCCAGGGCGACCGGCTGCGAAAAAATTTTTCTGGCCAGCAAATAAACAAGAATACAGTTTGAGCTGCCCAAGATCAGATGAAAGAAGCGCACAAGTAGGTCGTGGCCCAGAGCCAGACGTTTAAGGACAGCGAGAAAATAGGCATAGAGCGGCATGCCATAAAACGGCCCCTGCCCTATCCAATCACCGTAGGCGATCGCTTCCGCCCATTCTTGGTAATATTTAACGTCGCTGCCCGGTTGGTCGAAGAATAAATAGTTGTTTTTCAGGAAAATCACATACGCTAGGCGCAGGACAAGTGCCAGGGCAAAGACGGCGACAAGGAAAAATATTTCCTTTTTGGAAAGAAATTTCATGGGAGCAAGGGTCATATTTTTAGCTGTTCATATAAAATTTAATGAACGCCAGGACCGAAAGCGCGGCGGTCTCCACTTTCAGGACGGTCTCGCCTAAGGTGACCGGCAGGCACCCCGCTTTCAGGGCTGATGTGACTTCATCGGGTGTAAAATCCCCTTCCGGCCCGATAAAGATGAAGATCTTTTGGGGGTTAGGATGATCTTTTAGGACATCGGCCAGCGGTTTCCGGTTTTCCGCCGTCAGGCACGGAATGATGGCGGCTGTGCCGGGGCCGACAAGTTTTAAGGCGTCGCGAAAAGAAGTTATGGGTGCAACCGCGGGAAGCGTGGCGCGCTGGGATTGTTTGGCCGCGTTGATGACGATGCTTTCATAGCGCGAATGTTTTTTTACGGCGCGCTCGCTCGAGAGCGCCAGTTCCGTTCTTTCCGTCTTTAAAGGAATGATCGTCGTGGCGCCGAGTTCGGTCGCTTTTTCAATGATGGTCTCGAATTTGCTTTTTTTGGGGATAGCGCAGGCTAAAATTATTTCGGTTGTTGTTTGGGGTGCATGGGACACGATCTTTTCGCAGCGGAGCTCTATGATCTCCGGCTTAAGATTGATGATGACACCTTCCCCTTCTATTCCCTGGCCGTTGAACACGCGGATAGAGCTATCTTTTTTAAAGCGTAAAACGTTCTTGATGTGATGGATCTCGCTTGCGTCGGTTATGGCGATCTTTGTGGTCTGCGGCGTAAGTGCCGGGCAATAGAAGCGGTACATAAGGCCAGGATCGAGAATTGGTGGACCGAGGGGGGATCGAACCCCCGACCTCCTGATTGCGAACCAGGCGCTCTCCCAAACTGAGCTATCGGCCCTAATGGATTTATATAAAATTAATGGCCTATAATAGCAATTTGGCGGAGGGATGACAAGGTTTTTAAGGGGATTCCCAAGGTTGATGCGTCTTACCAGGTATGTTGCAAAGGAATGATTTTGCTGTCCAGCCTGTATTGGGGATTGTCGAGCGGGTCATAAGGCAGGGAATTATCATAGCGCGATTCGATAGAAACTTTGACGTGAAAGCCCCCGCTCACGCCATACTGTGCCAGTTCCGTAAACATGCTAGAAACGTTGGCTAGTGTTATCTCTGGGGCAAAACAGGTCGGATCCAAGTCCGGGTCTTCGCTTTGAGGGCAAAAGATGACATCGACACCGTCTTCGGGCGTGACATACTCAATGACGTCATAGTGGATCCACTGATCATCGTCATACGTGGCAGGGTCCCCTCCGTCTTTACGGATGTATACCCGGTGACTGTTGCCGGTCATGATCGGCTCGATCACAATGCCCGGGTCTTGGCTCATGCCTGTTGCCACGGTGACATTGTTGGCCAGATGAAGCAGTGCGGAAGAAACTTTCATCTTTACTTGGGCGTCTTTGGAGCTGGTCTGGTGGACTTGCCGCATGGCGACATCCATGGCCGCGACCGCCAGCATGACGATCCCGACGAGGATGACCGCCACAATAAGTTCGGTCAAGGTGAGCCCTTTAGATTGTGATAGTCGTTTTTTCATTGGATCTCAATGGACATGGACACATCTCTTCCGCCGGTAATAGGGTTGTCCGTAATCGTCCATTCTAAATATACGCCGTTATAGTTCTCACTATATGTCCCCGGGGCGATCGGGCTGGTCGCATTATCCCATTGGCCGGCAGCCACCAGGGAGGTAACTTCGTCGATCTTCATCCGGGCCAGGAAAAGGCCTTCAACGTCCTCATAGGTTTCTGTTGCCTGAGGGCGCGTTAAAGAAACGGCCGTGAAAAGACCGGCCGTGGCCAGGGCAAAGATGACTGCGGCCACGATGACCTCAACAATGGAAAAACCGGATTTTTTAGTTTTTAGCGCTTTAAGCATATTTGCCTTACCAAGGGCATGTCCCCGCTCCTCCTCCTGATACACAGGATGGGTTGGTCGCGTTTAAAGAGTCTTGATTAATTTCAACACGAAACCATTTTGTCGGGTTATTAGGATTTGGCCAATAATCCGCCTGCATTCCGTAAGCATCATCAGATATATTGGTATAAAGATATTGTATCTGAGGCTGCGGAGGAATTAAATGGGTATTTAATCCCACATTTATTTCATTGAGATCGCCCACACTCTCTCCGTTCTCTAGCCAATATTTTCCCATTTGCGCGTAGTAGATTTTGCTGGCACTGTGGACAGTGATGAGCTGTTCACGCAGCTCTCGCACAATGGCATGATCTTGTACTTTCCGGTATTGCGGGATGCCCATACTGGCCAGGGCCGCGATGATCAGTGTCACCACAATGAGCTCGGTGATGGTGAATCCTGAATTTATCTTCATCATGCGTCGCATAATTCTCACCAGGGACATGCCCCTGCTCCTCCCGCGGCTGAACAGGACGGGTTGGCTGCACCCAGAGGTTCTTGAGTCACTTGAACTACAAACATTTTGCTCGGCTCACTGTCAGGCCAATAGGTCGCGGTTATTGTATATGCGTCTGGATCATTGTATATGTAATCGTATTGCACATCCGAATTCGTCGGTATTATATGTGTATTCAAGGCTGCATTGAGGGCATTAAGATCATTGAAGTCCTGGTCCAAGTACTGCCCTATTTGCGCGTAATAAATTTTATTAGCATTATGAAGCGTGATGAGCTGTTCGCGCAAGTCCCGCAAGATAGCCTGATTATGGGTTTTCCGATATTGCGGGATGCCCATACTGGCCAAGGCCGCGATGATCAGTGTGACCACGAGGAGCTCGGTGATGGTGAAAGCAGGATCCCGTTTTAAAAATATCTTGGCCATGCCTAGGATCCTCCCCAAGGGCAGAGTCCTGTCGATGTCGGGCCTTCCAGGCATGCGGGATTGTTGGGCCCGATAGGCTGTTCATTGACCGAAACGCGCGCCGTTCTTGTAGCATCAATAGATATAGTCGCCCAAACCTCATAGCCGTTGGCCGAAGGAGTATAGCAATAGTTCGTTGCAGGATGGGCGGAAAGTATTTCGATCTTCAGACCATTTTTGATCACGTTAAGGGCGGTTTGTCCGCAGACCTGCGGAGTTCCTCTTAAAAGGTATTCTTTTGTCTGCGCCCGGTACACTTCATTGGCCGCATGCACAGCGGTAAGCTGGTCTCGAAGATTGGTCAGGATGCCCCTATAATAGCTTCGCATGAACCTCGGAAGACTGAGGGCCGCAAGCGTGGCGACGATGATTATGGTGACTATGATCTCGACCAAAGTGAAGGCGGCGCGCCTACGCGCGGTTTTTTTCGTGATCTTTACCATGGGCAGGTCCCCCAATCGGGATTTTCCACGCAGGATGGGTTGTTCGTTCCGAGCGGAGCATCGGTCAAGAGGATCGTCATCGCCGTATAGCCCGGAGGGGCATAGGTTGCGGTGGCCTGGTACCCCTGCCCGATCGGCTGATAGCAATAGTGGACATAGGCATTGGACGGAATTATGCTGATGTTCAAGCGGTTATTAATGTCGTCCAGGTGAGAGCTTGTTCCGCAGACTTCTGTCGGCGCAAAATACTCTTTTGCCTGGGCCAGGTAAACTTCGTTGCCCGCATGAAGGGTAATGAGCTGGCTGCGCGTGTCTCTTAAGACACTGCGATGATAAATTTTTTGATACCGCGGAAGAGCGATGCTCGCCAGCGTTGCGATGATCACGACCACGACCATGATCTCGATCAAGGTAAAAGCGGATACATTTTGAAATTCAGTCATTTTCATTTTTACCATGGGCAGTTATCCCAGTCGGGCGCTTCTGCGCATGAAGGATTTGTCTGGCTAATGGGGTTTTGCGTCACATTGATCGTGAATGTCTGTCCGCCGGTCGCCAAGGTTGCTGTGGCGCTGTAGTCGGTAATAACGGTGTTCGGGGTCGGATTATAACAATATTGAATATCCGGGTGCGACTGGATTATGTTCAGCTTAAAGGCAGTATTGATGCCGCTAAGAACACAGGTGGAAGGAAGAGGTATATAGCCCCCTGTTTTGGCGCGATGCATCTCGTTGGCGGCATGGAGCGTGATAAGCTGATTGCGCATATCCCGGAGGATATTTTGTGTGACCGTTTTCATATACCGCGGGATCCCCATGGCGGCCAGGGCCGCGATGATCAAGATGACCACCATCAGCTCGATCATGGTAACGCCTTGCATTGTTGCCCTTTTTTTCATGGCATCCTCCGCATCAATAGCCTATTTTACCGCAAAATCGATTTGTAAAAGGATCGGTACAAACAATGTTTCCCGAAGGTAAAACACTCAGCATATACGCATAATCCAGAAACCCCAAGACCGTAAAATGTCTGTAAGAATAAGCCAGGATCTCCTCCGGCGAAGCGACCGGTCCCGCTGAAGAATTAATGGTAAAAGACCCGCCGACGTACAATCCCGAGTAATATTCGGCTGTTCCGGCCGGTTCGAAAATCGCCCCTTGTTCCAGAGCGTTGACCGTTGTCGCGTCTATGTCCAAGGCATCGACGTTTCCGGTGTAGTTACCATTGTTGTAGACGGAATATCGTTTCTGGGCCGCAAAGATATCCAGTAGGACAGCTTTGACTTTATGCGCCCGCGCCGCCTCATAAAAGAGGATCAGTTTTGGCAAGGCCAAAGAAGACATAACCGTCATGATGATGACCACGATGGTTATCTCGAGCAAGGTAAGGCCGCTTATTTTCAATGTCAACTTTTTCATTTTAAAAGCCCAACTTTCCGCAAACGGGCGCTGTCGCAGTATCGGAACAGCTCACTACGCCGGAAGCGTTGACGCTTAAGGCATAAGAGTAATCATAGAAAAATAAGAAATCAACAGCCTTGCAACCCCAAGCCAAGGTGCCGGCGGGGACCAGCAAATTGCCTCCTCCAAGGCAGTTGTTCTGAAAAGGCGCGTTAGTGCCGTCGCCGATGAAATAATTGCCGCTTACGCTGTTTGTCTCCGGACTGTAGGGAACCGGAGCGACAGTAGGGCTGGGGTTTAACACCTGCTCGATGTATGACGGATCAAGGTCCAGATTGGCAGCGAGATTGGCATAATTGCCGTTGTTATATACGGCATAGCGCTTTTGGGAGGCATAAATGTCCATAAGTCCGGCCTTGACCCGCTTGGCCCGGTTGCTTTCGAAGAACAAAAGCAGTTTGGGCATGGACAGAGCAGCCAGGACCATGGTGATGATGATGACCACCAAGGCTTCGAGTAAGGTGAACCCCCTTTGTTTTTCCATTCGTCTCAGCTTCACTGTGGGTCCTTTTAGGCCGCTTTAGAACTTAAGAAGCAACGTCGGAGGATTTCTCCCCCAACGTTGCTTCTTAAAAACGGTCTTAAACTACACAAACAGATTACTGAATACCTACATACAGCCCTGTACCGCTGCGGGTAACAGTGGTGGCTGTTTGTGTCAGCAGGACTTGATCGCCATTGTTAGTGCCGTCCAGCGTGTTACGGGTGGCCACAATTCTATATCCAGTAGCATAGTTAGTGCCTACGTTATCCACTGAATATGTGAAGTGCGCATTGGGCGAAAGGCCCGGATTTTCAACGTCCAGATTGGAAACGTTGGTGCATCCGCTATAGTTGAAGCCCTTAGACAAATAACATCGCTCCAGCGAACCGCGCAATGCTTGGATGCCTGAAAAGGCTTCCGTGGTGCGGGAGAACTCGATCGTCCTGAAGAATCGCGGTAAAGCCAAACTGGCTAAAACACCCACGATGATGATGACAATGATGATTTCCAATAAGGTAAAACCGCTTTTTTTCTTGATGTTCATTTTAACTTCTCCTTTATTTTCCAATTGCGAAATATCGCAAGTGAGTTGTCGCGTTGCATCTTAGGGTTTATTTTCCGTTTTACCTCCTTTTTTATGGGCCAATAAAAAAACCTATTCTGTACTCATAGAATAGGTCACATTATTCTTAATAAACTAAGAATGCTCTTTAAGTTTATTTATGGCAGCTGGCTGTCGCGCCAGATTATTAATTCAGCGGACCCTGTAGCTTTGTGCCCTACCCTTACGAGTAGTTTACCTTTTTCATAAAAGCCTAGTGAAAGTATGGCATACAATACCATAGGTAACAATGCAGGCTTAAGAATAATGTGAAAACGCTTTCAAAGAACACAATCTAATTCCGGATACTCATTCAGTGGATGTCGTTTAACGCGCACCTCCTCCCCCGCCCATTTGGGCGATGTTGAACATCGGTAAGAACATGGCGACCAAAATGACGCCGATAATCCCGCCCATAAAGACCAGCATGATGGGCTCAATGACCGTTCCCAGGCGCTTCATGAACGTTTCGACCGTTGTTTGGTAATAATGGGCCACATGTTTGAACATTTTACTCAATTCCCCTGTTTCTTCGCCGACCGCGATCATTTGGATGGCCATAGGCGGGAAGAACCCGCTTTTTTGCATTGGCGTGGTCAGGGATTTACCCTGCCGGATGCCGTCTTTGATGTCGCCCAAGACAAGGGAGCATGTGTGGTTGTTGACCAATCTTTGTGAAATATCCAGGGCATAGAGGATAGGAACGCCGCTGTCGATCAGGATCGCCATCTGTGAGGCGAAACGTTCCAGGACGATCAGTTTATAGATCTCGCCGATAGACGGCATGCCTAGGAGAATGCGTTCTTTCTGGATCCGCCCGTGGGTCGTCTTGACGTATTGGCGGAAGAAAATGAAAAAGCCAACAAGTCCGCCGAGAAGAATGAGAAAATTCGTTTTGATAAAACGGAATGTGTTCAAAAGGATCTGCGTGATCATGGGCAGTGAAACGTTCATGGATTGGAATATGGACTCGAATTTGGGGCCGACGACAAGGGCAAAGAACATGATCGCACCCATGGAAACGGCGAAAAGGATGACCGGATAAATGATCGCGGATGTGATCGTCGACCGGAAATGCTCCTGCTGTTCCAGATAGAACGCCAGCTTGTCCAGGATGGTGGGCATGGTCCCGGAGGCCTCCCCTACTTCTATCAAACTGACCCAGAATTGATTGAATACCTTGGGATGTTTGTCCAGGGCGGCGCTCAGCGAGCTTCCCTGTTCCACTTCATTCTTGACCTGTCGAAGGACCTTGTAAAGCTGTTCACTCTCGATCTGGGAGAGGATAACATCAAGGCTGCGCAACAGGGTGACGCCGGATTCCAGCATGGTGGTGAGCTGGCGGGCGAAAATGATCAGATCGGCGAGTTTGATCTTTTTATGCGTAAAACGTTTAGTTTTTTTCTGCTCCTTCTGCTGCGGAAGATGGTCCGCGATGGTCATTTCTTTGACCGACACAATGAAATAACCGCGGCGCTGCAGGTCCTGGACCAGGGCATTCTGGTCAAAGGCCTCGGCGATGTCGTTGACCGTCCGGCCGTTTATGTCTTTGACCGTGTAGGTAAATTTTGGCAACGTTTAGTTCCTTTCATTATGAACTGGTGACGCTTAAGATCTCATCCAAACTCGTTATGCCCTCTTCCACTTTTTTTAATCCGCTTTCGAACAGCGTGTCCATGCCATTCTTGCGGGCGGCGTCTTTGATCTGTGAATAACCTGAACGGCGTGCGATAAGCTCGCGGATCTCCTCGTCAACGGTCATGACTTCACCCAGAACAAGACGGCCGCGGTAGCCGGTATGGTTGCAGTCATCACACCCTTTGGCGCGGTAAATGAGGTCGGCCTTGAATTTAAACTGTGTCAGAAGGTCGGGCGTTGGTTCATAGGGTTCCTTGCATTTAGGGCAAAGTTTCCTGGCCAGACGCTGGGCGATAACAGCAATTAATGACGGTGTCAGGAGATAGGGTTCGATGCCGATGTCCAAAAGACGCGTAACCGCGGAAGCTGAATCGTTGGTGTGCAAAGTACTTAACACCAAGTGGCCTGTCAAAGCGGCACGCACGCAGATCTGAGCCGTCTCGAGATCACGGACTTCGCCGACCATGATGATGTCTGGATCCTGGCGCAAAAAGGCCCTCAGGGCCGAGGCAAAGGTCAGGCCGATCTCGGGTTTGACCGCGACCTGGTTGACGCCTTCCATTTTATATTCAACGGGATCTTCAGCCGTGACGATATTCTTTTTAGGGTCAATGGTCTCATTGAGCGTGGCATAAAGGGTGGTGGATTTTCCGCTTCCGGTCGGCCCGGTGACGAACAAAAGCCCGTACGGCATCTGAACGGCCTTGCGCACCTTCTCGATCTGCGAGGCATCAAACCCAAGGTTAGTCAACTGCAAAGGGACAGCGGCTTTATCCAGAATGCGCATGACCACTTTTTCACCCCAGACCGTGGGAATCGTCGAAATACGCAAATCAACCACGCGGTCTTCCAGCTTGGCGCTGATCGCACCGTCCTGCGGCAGGCGCTTTTCGGCAATGTCCAGCTTTGCCAGAATTTTTATACGCGAAACAATGGCGAGCTGAAGGTGCGGCGCCGGCGGCGGAATGTGATAAAGTTTTCCGTCAATACGGTAACGCAGGAAGATCTTATCCTTGAAGGGTTCGATATGAATGTCGCTGGCGCGCTCATCGATGGCTTGGCGCAAAATAAGGTCCACCAGTTTGATGACCGGGGCCTCTCCGGCCTTGGCGATAAGTTTGTCAATGCTGAGCTCGGCCGAGGCCGAGGAAACTTCCACCGTGGCCGCTGTGTCGCTTTTTGATTCCGGTGAGTAAGTCTTTTGGACCGCCTGGTCGAGAAGGGTCGCCTTATCGCCCCCTACTTTGGAGCTGAGATAAAATTGATTAATGGCCTTAAGAAGAACCGATCGCGTGGAGATGATAAGGTTGAGATGGCACGCCGTGAGCCGCTTGAGATTGTCCAGCATGATAAGGTCCAGCGGATCAGCGACGGCGCATGTCAGTACAGATAAGTTTTTGGTTAAAGGTAAGACGCAATTTTTTTGGGCAAAATCGTACGGAATGAGTTTATCCAGCAGCTGGTCGGTCTTGGGAGTGAGCAGTTCTGAGCTGGAAGACGTGAACGGGATCCCCAGCTGGGTCCCGAGGGCGGCCGCAATGTCTTCTTCGCGGACAAAGCCTAATTTTACCAACACTTCTCCGATGCGGCCCTTTTCTTCTTTCTGTTTGGTGATGGCCTCGGTCAGCTGGGCGTCGGTAATAAGCCCTTGTTTTAATAGGATCTCGCCAAGTTTAAAGTGCGCCATGTCCTTTTATAATTTCTGCTTTTCCGCGCGCGTGAGCGCTTCATTGATCTTCTCGAGCCTGTTGTCCGGAATATCCTGCTCGCGCGTTATTCTGGGGTACTCGATGGCCGGTGCCTGGGCTACGGGCGCGAATTCGTCCGTCAAGATGTGTGGCGTGATAAAGATGATCAGCTCGCGGTCTTCGACCGATTTATCCTTATGGCGAAAGGCGCTGCCGATAAGCGGCAGATCGCCCAGGATGGGTACTTTGGTGATCGTGTTGCTTAAATCGCTTCGCAGCAGCCCACCCATCATAACGGTATCACCGGTGCGTATACGCAGGATGGAGCGTGAAACACGTTCTTCCGGGTCCTTAAACGTGCGCCCGCCGAAGGTGGCGCCGGTCCGGGCTTCGATGACCTTTGGTTCAACGGCCAACGTAATTTCCCCTGTTAAAAGATTTGCCTGCGGAGTGACGCGCAAGAAAACACCGGTTTCAGCCCGCTCCGCCTCAACTTCCGTGGTAGCCGTTCCTTCAGCCGCACTGGTTACTGTGCTCGCACCGATGGCTTCATCGGTCTTTATCTGGATCTCGGCGGTTTCATTGTTCAAGGTCAGGATCCGCGGCCTGGCGAGGCTTTTTGTGTCGGTTTGGGTGCGCAAGAATTGTAAGGTCAATGTGAGGCCCGAGGCGTTAAGATTGCCGGCCGTATATTCGAGGTCGGCATCCTCAATACGTCCTTGGCGAAGAAGATCGTTTTGGTCCCAGGGAAAGAACAATGTCCGGCTGGCACCTGTGAATGTCACGGGCGTGCTTCCGTATTTCATGCCTAAAAGATCGGCGGTCTGTTTGGAGATGTCCAGCATTTCAACCTCGATCAGGATCTGAGCGATCGGGACGTCAAGTTTGGCGATCGTTTCTTCTATCAGAGGAAATTGTGCGGCAACATCCGTGATGATCAGGCTGTTTGTCCTGGGGTTTTCAGTGATCCTTCCGTTGGTCGTCAGAACACTTCCGATGGCATCGATGATCCCTCCGCCTGCGGCTCCGCCCCCTGTGGGCGCGGTCGGAGCCGCTCCCCCATCGGTGCTGGTCGAAACGGCAATGGTTGAAAGCAATTTGGCTGATGGGACCGAGGCGTGTTTCAGATAATAAATGCGCGTAACCAGATCGAGCTCGGATTTGGTGACCGGTTTGACCACAAAAATCCCGCTGCCCGGTTCGATCTCATAGGTCAGATTGTTGGCGTGTAAAATGCGCTCCAGCGCCTGTTCGACCGGGACTTTATCCAGATAAAGCGTGATCCTGGCATCCGCAACGTCGCGGGCGGCGATAAAATTCAATCCCGATTGTTGGGAAAAGATCTTTAGAACGTCCTGGAGATTCGCGTCCTTAAAATCCATGGAGATCTTGCGCGAATATTCGGGCAGAACGAATCGTGATTCAGCCACATCTACGGCCTGAGCAGGCGCATAATATAAAAGTGTCAGACTGATGATGAGAAGCTTGCATAAAGCCAGGGTTTTTTTCATGTTCTCTCCTTTGAAATCCCTAATAAGGGACCATGTACTCATCTTCACCGTTTGACAAAATAATCCCATTTTTGTCTATCTTGGTGATCGTAAAAGCGCTTATAGTATCTCCGACGGTTATGACCTGACCGTTGACAATCGCCTGCGGCCGTTCGGTGTTCCAAACAATACCGCTGATGTTCAGTTGCGGAGGTTTGGGTTTTTCCCTGACGACCGGTGGAGGCTCGACCGGCGTAATCGGAGGCGTAATAACAATAGGTTCCGGCGGCTTTATTTCCTGTGTCGGGGGCGGTTCCGGTTTGATGATCGGTATCTGCGGAATAAAGGGATCGCGGACGGTGATATTCACTTGGCCGTGGCCTTGGCCAGCGATCAAGAGGGTGATGACGAAAGATAGAAAAAAGATGCGCGTCTTCATTTTATGTGCAATGCTCCGATGACAATCCTGGCCGTCATGGGCGGTTTCGGCGCCTCCGGATTGCGTAAAAATTGATTCAAATAACCGCTTAGATTAGTTGCCCAGTTTTCGATGCGAAGGGCGTAGGAAGAATTTTCCACTTCATGGATAAACCGCCACAAGGATTGAAAATCGTTGGCCGTAACGTTTAATGTCACCAATGTCAACGAATGGTTCCCTCTGTCTTCCGAGGTAAGCGGTGAAAAGTTGGTGATCGATATGTTGAGCTTGTTGGCCATGGCCGCGATCTTACTGATAATCTCATCATCCACGATTTCCTGGGGGAGCCCCTTTTTGGCCTCTTCAAGGTCCTTTCGGGCCTGGGTCAGCTGGTCGACGGCCTTGGATTTTTGCTGGAAGAGGGATATCTGGCTGCGCAAGTAAGCCCGTTGCCTGGATTTGGAAAGGAATAGATTTAGTGAGACGATAATGGCCACAAGGACCAGGGCGGCCGCGATCAAAACATCCTTCCTCTTGGAAAGGTCCTCCCAGGTCTTTTTCCAATCCACGTTTTTGAGATTGGTTATGTCTAATTGTAATAAGCTTTGTAAGTCCATGGCATTTATCGGCATGTCACACGGAACCGTGAAATACTGTAATCCTGGATTCTATCGGTTTCAATGGAACCGAGTTCAATTTTAGCAAATGTGTTCGAAAAATCTTTATTGTTTTTCAAATTTTTAAGCAGATTGTTGGCCAATTCAAATTGCCGGTTCGTCTCCTTGGCGTAGGCATGGGCGGTAAAGCTCATATTGATGTTCCCGCCTTGCGGATAACTGATGTCAAGATCGCTCAGCCATGTCCCCTTCGGGAGCAGGTCGGGAAGCAGGCGCAAGAAAAGAGATACTTGGCTTTGCATGCGGATCTGCTTGAAATTATTTGTCTGTCCTTGTAGATCCTGGATTTCCTGCGAGAGCTTATTGAGATCAGCGGATTCGTAGCTTCCGAGTTGTTGCTTCAATTGGGCGAGTTTTTGCTGATTTTGGTTCAGTGTGGCGCCGGAGGCGAACGCGCTTAAACCGATAACGGCGGCACTGACCAGCGCGGCAATGGCCGTGATGGCATAATTCGGCTGGGCCTCTTGGACGACCGGCGCTTCTTTTTCTTTGAGCGATTTCCAAGTCAGGTCAAAATTGGCCTTGGGGGCGACCGTGTTGCGCAAGCAAATCCCATAGGCGCTTATAAAGCCGATTTCATGCCCTGTGGGGGCGTTCAGCAAGCTGTGCAGGTCGATCGTGCTCGCAGGAATATTAAAATCGTTCCCCAGTGTCTTGAGGATCTCCAGCGTATCCGTCCGCGACAAGGCCAGGATCTTTTCGACTTTTTTCTGTGTATATTGGCGGGTGAAATAATCAAAAGAGATCTTTACCTCGTTGAACAAGCGCGCCCGTAAAATATCGGTGTTGGCCGCCGGCGTATCAGGCGTTGGGTAGAATTGGAATTCCCGGACAAACTGAGGAACATCCTGGTCGACGATGGTGATGCGCCCTTCCCCATTGGCGAATTCGATGATTGCCGTGGTTTTGTTTTTAGGGATAAGTTTTTTAAGTAACAGGACGCGCACGAGGCTCATGGTGGCGGGTTCAATGAGCTCAACGCGCATGCCGGAATGCTCAAAAATACTGCAATAATTTTCCAGGATCGATTTGCGTACGGCGATCAGCAATATGCGGACAGCCTTGCGTTTGTTCTCTACAATAGGCAACGGAAAAAACGTGTAGCTTAATTCTTCCAGGCGAAAGGGCACGTATTTGGTCGCTTCAAACTGCACGACATTTTCTATTTCCCCCGGCTGCATCTGGGGTATGACAAATGACCGGAAAATGATGTCCTTGGGCGGGACCGCCAGAGAGATGGCTGAATCGCTGATAAATTGCTCTTGCAGCGCCTTTTGAATGGTCGCAGTTATTTTTAATCCAGCGGTACTTTCTCTTAGAGTGGGAACGGCAGGCTGTTCTATGGGGGCGCTAAATATCTTTTTGGGAGCATTGTTCTCGCATTCAACAAAGTAAAGGAGATTTTGCCCCCAGTACACCCCTAATTTTCTTTTCGTTGCCATAGCTTTAGGCCGGCTTAGGATTATCCGGGTTCTTTGCCTTTCGCGATTGTGATTTTAGCCATTTATCGATTTCACGCTTATCAAACCGCCAAACGCCGCCGATCTTTATACCTGTTAACTTATTCTGGTTAAGCCAGTTATAAATCGTCTGCTTTTGCAGTTTTAAATATTTAGCGAGTTCTTCGACGTCCAGGAGTTGTTTCATGTTTTTAGTTGTTGAAACTCCATAGGTTATGAATTTAAGAAGCTTTACTTTAAACTTACCTGCATTTACTTATTTTTAATTAGACTATAACCAGCTTACCCTGTCAATATTTTTTCAGGATTTTTTGCCGAGTTGCCGTAAGTTTAGGATTTATAAATAGATAGACTTTAGAAGTAGGTTACAACGATGTTGTACGAACGCGGGACATTGTTGCCGAGAAAAGGTCCGGGAGTAATGGCGGTAACAAAGCTTCTATTGTTGATCACATGAGTGGCTGAATTGGCGATGTTCAGTCCATTAAGGTCATTGGCGATAACTTCCCAATATACCATGCGGGCCACCAGCTCAGCGATCGTGTCATTTTTGATTTGCTCGCCGGAGCGGACTTGGGTCGTGTTGATGCTTAATATCCCGATGGCGAGGATCGACATGATTATGCTGATGATAATGACCGTCACCAGAATGACGCCTCTCTTATTTTTTTTAAGCTGGCGGAACATGGTTGTTATCCTTTGCTGCCTTCTCCGATGGTTCATGATAGCTGTGACATCGGGGACAGATCTTTGTGGTTTCCGAAGAAAAATCAACGTACAGATGGGTACAGTAAGGGCACTGCTCCACGTTCTCCGGACGCGTTAAGTCCATTTCCCCTTTATTAGAATTATAAAATATCCAGTAGCCGATCGCAATGCATAGGGTGAAAATTAAATAAATGGCGATTGCCCAAAAGAGGTCAATTTTGATCATGGGAATCCAGCGTCAAAGGAACATGCAGGGGTTCTTTTAATTGAAAACGTTCTTCGGCCGGCCCGTTGGAAGCTGAATTTTGCGGATCAAGAAAGGTCGATTTTATAAAGGTCTTTTGGCTGATTTTGACCGGCATAAGAAGTTCGGGTTTCCGCTGCCCGATGTCCGACTGCATTTTTGAGGCGCCGAAATCTATCCCCAGCGGCTCGGCCAGGGAGGGTCCCGGTTGGGAAGCGGAAACATCATGGCTGACCTCGCGTTCGCTCAGAATGGAACCCAAAAATGAAAAGAATGTCATTTGTTCGGGGGGTGTAATGGTCATGGTAAAGGTGAACCCAAAGATCAGAACGCTGTGGATCAATGCAGAAAGAATGACGGACTTTAAAAGGATTTTCTTATACGCGAACACGAAGGTCATTATTTTCTTTGGTTCGTGGCTATGCTGATCCGCTCGATGCCCAAATTCCGGCAAAGGTCCCAAACGTCGACGATCCTCCCGACGGACGCGCGGCGGTCGGCCTGGATCAGGATAGGGCGCTTTTTATAATCCCTTTTCCCGAGTTCCTTTTGCAGTTCGTTGAAGCTTATGACCTTGCTGTTGGCATAGATCACATTTTCGCTGGTGATCGTAATGATAAAATTATCTTCCTTGATAAGATCGCTGGTCACCGCTTTAGGGAGTTTTACGGTAATGCCCGATTGGAACGTAAACGAAGAAGAAAGCATAAAGAAGATCAACAGTTGAAAAATCACATCGACCAATGGCGCGATGTCGAGCGTGCCCAATCCGTGTTCAATTTTAACATGACGTTTAAAACGCAAGACCTCTCCTTTATTCCGCGTAACTGCGGTTCTTGTCGCCTTCGCTGATCTGGCACAGAAGGTTCAGCAGTTCCGAGGCGCCGCGTTCCATGTCCAGCGTGAAATTATCCACCCGGCTGACCAAAAAGTTATAGGCGACCAAGGTCGGGATTGCGACGATCAATCCCGCTACCGTCGTGATAAGGGCCTCCCAGATGCCTCCGGCCAGGTCCCCGGGGGTCACCGGATTCATAGTGTTGGACCGGACCTGGATAGTGTGGAAACTTCCGGTCATCCCGGTAACGGTGCCCAGCAGCCCCAATAAAGGCGTGATGTGGGCGATCGTGGCCAGGGCCGTCAGGCGTTTTTCCAGTTTGGGGATTTCAAAAGAACTCATCTCTTCCATGGTCTCTTTGATCTCGTCACGCGAAGAGCCGTATTTTAAGATCCCGCCTTTGAGGATCTTGGCCAAAGGGGATTTGCTGTTATCGCATACCGCTATGGCCTCTTTCATCTTATTATTTTTGATAAAGTCGAACACTTGGGACTTTAACTGGTGGGTATCGTCGGATATGCCGGAAAAATAAAAAAGTTTCTCGATGATAATGGCAAGGGCAAAAATCGAACACAGTATGATGGGGACCATGATCGGCCCGCCCGCCAAGATCAGTTGCTTTGCGCTCATTTCCCAAATACCCATGATGACCTCCCTTTCGGCCTACGTTACTGACTTTCTAAATTTATGTTTTCCGCAAGCCAATCCAGCCGCTCTTTGGCGTATACGGCCTCGTCCGTTTTATAGGCGAGGATCTTGTTATAAATGGCTGTGGCATCTTCCCATTTTTCACTGTCTTCAAAAAGCCTGGCAATGCGCAAATACGCCTTGACCTCCCAGGCATGGTTGTTGGGATAAAGATACGGGATCTTGAAATATTCTTCGACGGCTTTGGTGTTATTATGCAGAAGTTCATAGGTGTCTGCAACATAAAACTGAATTTCCGGATTGCTTACCGTGCTTAGCCCCGTGTCCGCGGCCAGGGCCTGTTGGTATATTTCGAGGGATTTCTCATAATTTTGCTTGGCCTTGTAGAGTTCGGCCAGCCGCATGTAGGCATCGCGTTTAAAATCCGGCGAATTGGCGATAATGCTTTCATAGGTCTGAATGGCGCTCGTCGGATCGGTCTCGCGCGAAAAGATCCCCGCGATGGCCAGCTTGGCCTTCATATAGATTTCGCGGGCGTTGGGGTCGTCAATTTTTTTGTAGTAGTTCAAGGCCTGTTCATATTGTTGGAGATTTTCATAGGATTGGGCAATGGCGTAATTGACAAAGTTTTTTTGGGCGCTTTCCGGAAAGCGGCGCAGGATCTCTTCATAGAAGGCGATGGCCTGTTTATAGTCTTCTGTCTCCAAAAAGTGGTTGCCCAGCCATAGCAGTGCGTCCTGGGCGGTCTGGGAGTTCGTGTATTTTTCCGCGATTTGTTTGAATTTTTCGATGGCTTGGTCTTTTTGACCTAAGGCATACAGTGATTTGGCCGCGCCCATTTCGGCATTCTTGATGAGGTTCGGTTCCTCCGGAAAGCCGCTGGCCGTGGACTGGAAAATCTTCAAGGCCTGCTGAGCATCGTTCGCATTAAAATACGACAGGGCCAGGATATAATTAGCTTGCCCGAGGAACTCACCCGATGGGGATTTCAGGTATTTTTCCAGGTAATCGATCGCCCCGCGCCAATCTTCCTTTTTATAATAAGCAATGCCCAGAAAATACTGCGTGTCCTGAATATGCTTGCTCTTCGGAAAGTTCGCGGCCAGCGTCTTAAAGGAAAGCATGGCCGATTCTAGCTTGTCCTGTTTAAGGAGCGCGATGGCCTGACGGTATTGGACGTAATCCAGAAAAGGGCTGTCAGGATATTCTTTCAGGATTTTGTCATAGATCTCCACGGCTTTTTCCAGCTGCTCGATTTCCTGATAGGCATCGCCCGTCTGAATGAGGGCGCTTACCTTGGTGATCTTGCTGTCGGTCTTTTGCGCCAGTTTTTGAAATTGTTCGACGGCCAGATCTGCCTGGTCGTTCTTCAGATAAGTCCAGGCCAGACCGAAATAAGCTTTCTCGACGATGTCACGGGCTGCCGGGTGATCGCCGAGAGACTGGATCAGGGCCGTAAATTCATTGATGGCCTCGGGGTAGGCTTTTTTAAGATAGAGATTATTGGCCTTGCCCAGATAGGCCTCGGCCAGGCGGGGGCTTTCGGGGAATTCCGCGATCAGCTTGGAATAATACTCCAGCGCCTTATCATGGTTCCCTTGGTCCGTGTAGAGAGTGGCTTTCCCTAAATAAATATCGTCGCGCAGTTCGTTATTTTTGGAAAGGGCCAAAGCTTCATCAAAGGTCTGTTCGGAAAGATCATAACGCTGTAATTTATGGTAGCACCAGCCCTGGCTGATCTTCGCCATCAGGGTCACCTTCCGGTCCAGCGAAATGTCGGAAGCTTTGGCATAAAACGTGCTGGCGGTCAAATAATCGTCGAGATAATAATAGGATTCGCCGATATAAAAATACACCTGTGCCGTCCGCGTGGATTGGGGGTACTGCCGCAGGTAATCCTCAAAGACCTTGATGGCATCTTTGTAGTTTTTCTGATTGTAAAGGCTCTCGCCCAGCTTGAACAGGCCATCCTCGCGCAGCTGGTGCGTGGGGAACATTTTGACCAAATGGGCGAATGTCTTCTTCGCGGATTCATAATCCCCTTGGTCAAAATAGGTCCATCCCAGGGAATAATACGCCTGCGGCCGGTAAATGGAATCAGGATAGAGATCGATCAATTGTTTGTAGAATTTTTCGGCTTGGGGATAGTCTGCGCCTTTTAAGTGGGTCTCGCCAAGCCAGAACAGCGTGGCGTCTTTGAATTCGTTGAATTCTAAAAGTCCGTTAAAGATCTCATAGGCCTTGAGGTACTGGTTTTGGAAGAAATAACACTGCCCCAGAAGGATCTTGGCTTGAACGGTCTTTTGGGATTGCGGATATTGTGCAAGGAATTGGTTGATATAGCGTATGGCAACATCGTTAAACCCGTCGTCAAAGGCCTTTTGCGCCACCGAAAAAAGATCGGTCTCGTCGTCGGCAAAAGTAATTTGGACCGGTGTCAGGCACAGCGAACCGATTGCCAGGATACATAAAAATTTTTTGAGCATGGGCTTTATTATAACAGGTCAGAAAGAATTTGCAATTTAGACCCGGGCGGTCTGCAGGTAACTTTGCAGATACTTCCCCGTATGCGAGGACTCGGCGCGGACAATGTCTTCCGGAGCCCCGGCAAAAATGACTTCGCCCCCTTTGTCTCCGCCTTCGGGCCCTAGGTCGATAATATAATCCGCATTTTTGATCACTTCCAGATTGTGTTCGATGACCAGGACCGTGTTGCCGCGGTTGACAAGCTGCTGCAGGACCTGCAGGAGTTTTTCCACATCGGCAAAATGCAGACCCGTCGTGGGCTCATCGAGCATGTAGAGTGTCTGGCCCGTCGCGAACTTGCAGAGTTCGCTTGCCAGTTTCACGCGCTGGGCCTCTCCGCCGGAGAGGGTCGTGGCCGGCTGGCCGAGCTTGATATACCCTAGGCCGACATCATTGAGGGTCTGGAGTATCTTTTTGATCTTCGGGATGCCGTCAAAAAGCGCCAAGGCCTCCGTGACCGAAAGTTCGAGGACATCGGCGATGTTCTTGTTCTTAAAGTAGACATCCAGTGTCTGTTCGGTGAAGCGCCGCCCATGGCAGACTTCGCAGGTGACATAGACGTCCGGCAGAAAATGCATTTCGATCTTTTTGATGCCGTCGCCGCGGCAGGCTTCGCAGCGTCCGCCCTTGACGTTAAAGCTGAACCGTCCCGGTTTGTATCCGCGCATTTTGGATTCAGGCAGCTGGCTGAAAAGATCGCGGATGTCGCTGAAAACGCCCGTATAGGTCGCGGGGTTGGAGCGCGGCGTGCGGCCGATGGGCGACTGGTCGACTACAATGACCTTATCGATGTGCTCCGTCCCTTCGATCTTGCGGAAGGCGCCGGGCTTGTCCTTGGCCTGATACAATTTTTGAGCCAGGGCTTTATATACGATGTCGTCGACAAATGTGGATTTTCCTGAACCTGAAACGCCGGTCACGCAGACAAATGTCCCCAAAGGAATGGATATGTCGATATTTTTAAGATTATGTTCTTTGGCCCCTAATATTTTCAGTTGTCGGGAATGCCGTGTTTCCCGGCGGGTTTCCGGCAGAGGGATTTTCAGCTGTCCCGTCAAATACTGTCCGGTCAGGGATCGTTTGGATTGCAGCAGCCCCTTAACATCGCCGGCATAAATCACCTCTCCGCCGTATTCACCGGCGCCGGGGCCGAGATCGATGACATAATCGGCCTGGCGGATGGTCTCTTCATCATGCTCAACGACAATCAGCGTATTGCCTAAGTCGCGTAAGGAATGCAATGTGGAAAGCAGGCGCTCGTTGTCCTTTTGGTGCAGGCCGATGCTGGGCTCATCCAGGATGTAAATAACACCGACGAGGCCGGACCCGACTTGGGTGGCCAGGCGGATGCGCTCGGCCTCCCCGCCGGAAAGGGTCGCGCTTTTGCGGTCGAGCGTCAAATAATCCAGCCCCACATCGATACAGAAATTCAACCGGCGGATGATCTCTTTGAGGATGGGCGCGCTGATCTTGGTCTGGTCCTTGTTCAATTTGAGGTTGGTAAAAAATCCCTTTGCTTCTTTTATCGAAAAGGCCGTCGTTTGCGTGATGTTCAGGTCGTTGATCTTGATGGCCAGGGATTCATTCTTCAGGCGGGCTCCCTTGCAGGCAGGGCACGGCTGGACCGACATATATTTGGAAATTTCATCCTTGAGCCAGTCGCTGTCGGTCTCGCGGAACAGGCGCTCCAAATATCTCAGAACGCCTTCGAACTCTCTTCCCCAGATCTCGTCGTCTGAGCCATGAAGGACGATCTTGGCGAATTGTTTATGTCGTCTTTTTAATTCCTCATAAGACATGTGGATATCGATGCGGTACATGTGCGCCAATTCGCGCAGGACCGCGCGGTAATACATCAAATATCCCCGTTGTCCTTTCTTCCATGGCGCGATGGCGTTGACCCAAGGCCGGCTTGGATCCGGAACAAGCGCGTCAGGATCGATCTCCATGCGTGTGCCCAGTCCGTTACAGCTCGGACAGGCGCCGTAGGGTGAGTTAAAGGAAAAGATGCGCGGCTCGATCTCTTCCAGGCTTGTCCCGCAGACAACGCAGGCATATTTTTCGCTGAACATTTTTTCCGGATATTTTCCGCCGAAGTCGATTAGAACGATGCCCTGGCCGATGTGCAGGGCCGTTTCCAGGGAGTCGTTCAGGCGTTTTTTTATCTCCGGCCGGATCGAAAGCCGGTCGACGACCACTTCAATGTTATGGATTTTGTATTTATCCAGATTGATCTTGTCGTTGACGTCATAAATTTTCCCGTCGACACGCAGCCGCGCAAAGCCGGCCTTGGCCACCTGGCGCTGGACCTGGCGGTACTCACCTTTGCGGCCGCGGATCATCGGCGCAAGAATATTGATCTTTGTGTCAGGTTCCAAGGAAAGGATTTGCTCGGCGATCTCTTGGACGCTTTGGCGTTCAATTTTCCGGCCGCATTGATAGCAGTAAGCCGTCCCCACGCGGGCGAAAAGCAGGCGCAGATAATCGTAGATCTCGGTCTGGGTGGCGACCGTAGAGCGCGGATTATGGCTGGTCGTCTTCTGCTCGATCGATATGGTGGGTGAGAGCCCTTCGATATATTCGACCTCAGGTTTTTGCAGCTGTTCGAGAAACTGGCGGGCGTAGGCGGAAAGGCTTTCCACGTAGCGGCGTTGACCTTCGGCATAAATGGTATCGAAGGCGAGCGAAGATTTACCCGAGCCGCTTAAGCCCGTAATGACGACCAGTTGATTGCGGGGGATCTTAAGGTCGATGTTCTTAAGATTATGCTCTTTGGCCCCGCGGATGATAATGGAATCTGAGCTCATAAGTATATTTTAGTATGATTTATAAAAAAGAATAGAGGTAAGAGGTCAGTACCACCTCTTACCTCTAAATCTTTTCAGAGAAAAACTTATCTCCTCTTTTTTTTCTTTTTGCCACCACGCACCATCTTAGCACAGGAAATGTCCCCGTGTTTGTCGATGAAGTAGAGATACCCTTTTTGCTTTTTGACACCCACTTTGGCGACCTTTTTAGGGGATCCGCCTTTTTTGCTGCCGCGGGCCATTTTGGCGCAGGAAACATCACCGCGCTTGTCGACAAAGTAAAGATACCCTTTTTCTTTTTTTACACCTACTTTAGCGACTTTTTGAGCCATGCTCTCACCTCCTTCCTTAAGTTCCGATTTTAAGTCCTTGTGAAAATTGCTTTAAGGTCTGTATGCCGGACAAGACAGCCAGATAACTGGTCTTGGGATTGTCCGGGCAGACAACATTGTCGGTGCGTGTCAGGATGCGTCCAAAGTCACCCTGGACGTCGATCTCATGGGAATTGGTCGTGAACTCCGGCGAGGTGATGATGCGAATCGTGATCTTATTGGCCGCCTGGGAGGCCAGGGCCAACGTCGCCGCCACGTTGATGTTCTGAGGGAAAAATTTGACGGCCCGGGACACGCCGCCTTCGAATAAAACGGTCTCTGTGGTAATGCTTCCCAGCTCTATGCCTCGGTCGATCAGGTGCTGGTTTTGGATAAAACCGGTCGGATGTTTGCGGGTGGAAAGCGTGATGTTGCGGATGCGTCCCAGGCTGGCCGCTTTTATCGCGTCCAAGCCGGCGATGGCTCCTGACGGCAGAAGAACGCAGCAATTATTCCTGGTCGCCAGGTCAAAAATATTCTTACCATGCAGAAGTTTGCCTACGCTCATGGCCAGGACGTGCCTTTTGGCCTTGATGGCTTGTTGGATGATATCGCTGGTTTTTGGCGCATTGACCGCCTCCACCACGAGATCAGAATGACGAATGAGTTCTTTGAGAGAATTTTTGACAAGACCTTTGGCCGAAAGACTTTTGGCCAGCAGGAACGAGCGGCGCTCATTGATGTCATAAAGGGCTTTTAATTCGAAACTGTCGTGCAGCTCGGATTTGATGCTTCGCGCGATGCGGGAGCCGATGGCCCCGCAGCCGACAACGCCTATACGGATTTTTTTTCGTTTTGCGACCATGAAGACAGCAAATGTGTCTGTTTTATGAATTATGCTTGACCGTCAGCGTGATGTTGTCGATCAAGCGGGCGCTTCCGAACCATACAGCCAAAGCGATCAAGATCTTTCCGTCTATCTTGACAAGAGGTTCCAGGGTCTCTGCCTGGAGACATTCCACATAGTCAATGCGGCCCGACGAGTTTTCTCTGATCATGGCACGAATACCGTTAACGATGCGTAAAGGGTTCTGCTCCCCCGTTAGGATGCGTTCCTGGGCTTTGATGAGCGACCGGTGCAGGATCGTCGCTTCCTTGCGTTCCTGCGGATTTAGATAACGGTTACGCGAACTCATGGCCAGGCCGTCCGGTTCTCGGACCGTCGGGATGACCTTGATCTTGACCGGGAAATTAAGATCATTGACCATCTGCTGGATCACGGCGCATTGTTGGGCATCTTTTTGTCCGAGGTACAATGTGTCCGGCGCAACGATGTTCAGTAGTTTCCCGACGACCGTCGCCACGCCGCGAAAGTGCCCCGGGCGGAATTTTCCGCACAGGACATCCGAAATTTTATCCACCTGGATATGTGTCAAAAAGCGCGACGGGTAAACCTCATTTATCGACGGACAAAAGATTATATCAACATTTTCCCGTTTTGCAAACATTACGTCTTGCTTTTCCTGACGGGGATAATTCTTAAAGTCTTCGTGGGGGCCGAATTGGGTGGGGTTCACGAAAATACTCAGCACGGCAACATCGTTTTCTTTCCGGCACTTCTTCAAAAGGGCGCCGTGGCCGGCGTGCAGGGCTCCCATCGTCGGGACAAAACCGATGAGCTTATTTTTTTTCTTGGCCTTGGCCAGTGTCCGTTGAAGGGCGGCGATGTCTTTAATGATCTTCATGCTTTAATTTTTGGGCGAGGACCGGTTCGATCTCACGCAAGGGATCCATGACAAAGGCGCGTTCGAGCATGCGCGGATGCGGAATGGTGAGTTGCGGCGTTTGCATATTGATCTCGTCGTAAAGCAGGATGTCCAGATCTATCTCGCGCGGGCCGTTGACGACCGTTTTTTGCCGGCCGAGCTGTTTTTCTATATTTTTAAGTAGGGTTAACAAGTCTTTGGGCGGCAGGTCAGTATCGGCTTTGATGACGGCGTTCAGGAATTTTCCCTGCTGCGGGCCGCCGACAGGATCGGTCTCGATGATCGATGAGGTTTTTTGAACGGCCACGCTGTTCTCTTCCAGTTTTTTGATGGCCCGTCGGATATAGCCTTCGCGGTCACCGATGTTCGAGCCTAAACCGAGAAAGATCGTGGCCACGATGACCTCCGTCGTCTACAGGATTTTCTTTAAACGATCGACCGCCTGCACCAGGCGTTCTTTGGGAACGGTGATGGTCATGCGGATATACCCTTCTCCTGACTCGCCAAAACCCACGCCCGGCGTTGCCACGATATCCGCTTTTTCCAAAAAGGCCTGGGCCGTTTCCATGGAGTTGTTGAACGTTTTCGGGATCTTGCCCCAGACGTAAAAAGCGGCCTTCGGCGCCGGGATCTTCCAACCGATGCTGCGCAGTCCCATAATGAGGCAGTCGCGACGCTCTTGATAGATATCGCGTAAGGCGGCGAGCTCTCTCTCGTCGGTCTTCAACGCGGCCATGCCGGCGTACTGGATCGCCTGAAAAATACCGGAATCGAAATTGGATTTTACCTTCGCCAGGGCAGCGATGAGTGTTTTGTTCCCGCAGGCCCAGCCGATCCTCCAGCCGGTCATATTGTACGTCTTGGAAAAGGAATGAAATTCAATGGCGACATCTTTTGCCCCGTCGACTTCCAAAATGCTTGGCGGTTTTTCTCCGTCGAAATAAATTTCTGAATACGCCATGTCGGAAACCAGGATGATCCCTTTCTCTTTGGCCAAATTCACCAGGTCCTGATAGAACTGTTTGTTCGCGGTCGCGGACGTCGGGTTATTGGGATAATTAACGTACATGACCTTGGCGTCTTTGACCGATTCGATCTTCTTGAGGTCCGGAAGGAAATCATTGCCTTCCTTTAAGGGAACATTCACTATCTTTCCATGGGCAAAACCGATCGCCGCACGATAGGCCGGATAAGCCGGATCGGTCAGAATGACTTTGTCACCCGGATTCACGATACCCAGCGGCAAGTGCGCCAGGCCTTCTTTGGAACCGATGATAGGGTACAGTTCGGAATCCGGATCGAGCACGACGTTGAACCGTTTTTGGAACCAGGCGGCAATGTCCTTGCGCAGCTGCGGTAATCCCGCATCAAAGGCATAGTGATGATTGTTGGGGTCTTCGACCGCTTTCTTCATCGCTTCGATGATGTGCGCCGGTGTAGGAAGGTCCGGATCCCCCACGCCCAGATCGATGATATCGCGCCCGGCGGCTTTGGCCGCGCGTTTGGCCTTGTCGATCTCAACGAAAAGATAAGGTGGCAACTGTTTTAATCTCTCGGAAAATTCAATGTTCATTTGTGAGGCAGTCTCCATGTTAATCCTTTTTGGTTATTGTGATTTATCATGATTATTGTTAACAAAGATATCCTGCATGCTGAAAAGTCCCGTCTTTTTTTTGGCAACGAATTTGGCGGCAACGAGTGCACCTTTGACAAAAATGTCCCGGTTCTTGGCATGATGCCGGACCGTAATGATATCTTCGGGGCTTTCGAAAATGACGTCATGGTCGCCGATAATCTCCCCTTCCCGGATGGACTTAAAATCTTTGACCGGAATGCCGGAACCCTCTTCTACAAATTGTCCCAGGGTTTTGGCCGTGCCCGAGGGTTTATCTTTTTTATGGATGTGATGGGCCTCGACGATGCGTACGGAATAGTTTTTGCCGGTTTTGCGAGCGGCCTCGCGCACCATGGCAAAGACGATGTTGACCCCGACGGACATATTGGAAGAAAAAACGATCGGGATCGTTTTGGAGGCGCGCTTGATCTGTTCGATCTGCTCGGCGGAAAGGCCGGTCGTGCCGATGACCATCTTGACATTATGCTTGATGCAGCAGGTCAGATTGGCCATGGTGGCTTCAGGGGTCGTGAACTCGATAAGGACATCGCTGCCCTTTATCATGTTCGGGTCGGTCTGGATGACCAGGCCGTTTACCTTTTTAGTGATGGACGGATGTTGCGGGCTTTCCAGCAGAGCGCTGATTTTGAATTCACTATCAGCCAGGGCCAGTTCCGTGATGCGTTGTCCCATGCGGCCCAGGCAGCCGCTTACAGCGAGCTTGATCATTATTATCCTTTAAGTAAGCCGTAATCTTTGAGTGCTGATCGCAATTTGGCCCGGTTCGCCTCGGACATCGGGCAAAGCGGCAGGCGCATTTCCGCCGAGCACAGATTGAGCATCCCCATGGCTTCCTTGACAGGAATGGGGTTGGTCTCGACAAACAGGGTTTTTACCAAGGGCAAGAGTTTAAAGTGCAAGTTCTGCGCCTCTTTTGATCTTCCCTGATCAAAAAGGGCAATGACCTTGGCCACATCCTGGGGAACGATATTGGCCGCAACCGAAATGACTCCCACCCCGCCTACACTCAGAAGCGGCAAAGTCAGGGTATCGTCGCCGGAAATAAGAAGGAAGTTCTTCGGGCAGAGCACTTTGATCATCTGCATCTGTTCGAGAGAGCCCGAGGCTTCTTTGACACCGGCGATGTTCTTGCATTCCTTGGCCAGGCGGGCTATGGTCGCCGGTTCGATGTTGACACCGGTACGGCCGGCAATGTTATAAAGGATGATCGGGATCTTAACGCTTTGGGCGATCGCCTTAAAGTGTTGATAAAGGCCTTCCTGTGTCGGTTTATTATAGTAAGGACTAACGACCAAGGCGCCGTCGGCACCGGCCTTGGCCGCATGCTGGGTCAAGGTGATAGCCTCGCTGGTGGAGTTTGACCCTGTCCCGGCAATAACGGGCACGCGCTTGTTGACTGTTTCGATGCAAAGCTCGATGACGCGGTTGTGTTCCTCATGCGAAAGGGTCGGCGATTCGCCGGTCGTCCCGCAGGGAACGATGCCACTTGTCCCGTTCTTGATCTGAAATTCGATCAGTTTTTTATAGGCAGGTTCGTCAACTTTACCGTTCTTAAAGGGCGTGACGATCGCTACTATGGAACCTCGAAACATCTATTTTTTCTCCTTGAATAGGGTATTTTAGAAGTAATATTCGCCTTTGGCAATAAACTTCGCACTTCCTTTGAGCCAGACGTTCTTGACGCGGCCGGCCGCCACATCGAAGGTGATCTCCAGGATCTCGCCGCTGGCGGTCTTGACTTTCACTTTGGCCTTTTTGGTATCGTCGGCATTGGGATTGGATTTCAAATACGCGACGATGGCTGTAGCGACCGCGCCTGTCCCGCAGGCCTTGGTTTCGCTCTCCACACCGCGTTCATAGGTGCGTAAGGCCACGAAATCTTTGCTTATTTCTTCGACAAAATCGACGTTAGTTCCCCGCGGGGCAAAGACATCGTGGAAACGGATCGTGCGGCCGATCTCGCCGACATTGATGTTTTCCAGCCCGTCGACAAAGACGATCGTGTGCGGAACGCCCGTGTCGATGTACGGAAGGCGCATTCGTTTGCCGTGGACGTCCACTTCCACCTCAGGACGGTAATCGCGGGGTTCACTTAAACGCACTTCTGCCACTTCGTCTTTGGCTTCGGCCAGTATCGTGCCGGCCATGGTCTCGATCGAAAATGATTTTTTGGACGGCTTTTTAGTTTTTACGATATATGCGGCCAGGCAGCGCGCGCCGTTTCCGCACATCTCAGCTTCTGATCCGTCTGAGTTGATGATGCGCATGCGGTAATCTTCTTTTTTGGACTTGTCCAAAACCAGGATACCGTCGGCACCGATGCCGTTGGTGCGGTCGCAGGCCTTGACGGCCAGTTTTTTGTAATCAATCTTGGGAGCGGCTTCGATGACCAGAAAGTCATTCCCCGCGCCCGCCATCTTTGTAAAGGAAATAGTTTTCATTTGTTCAGGAACTCCGGTATTTTTTCCCCGCGGAAAAGGTCGTCGTAGGTTTCGCGCTCTTTGACGACCGAAAAGCGATCCCCCTTCACCATGACCTCGGGCACGCGCGGCCGTACATTATAATTGCTAGCCATGACATAGCCGTAAGCGCCGGCGCTCATGACCGCCAGAAGATCATCTTTCTTGACCTGCGGCAGAAGCCTGTCGTGGGCGAAAAAGTCGCCGCTTTCACAGATGGGGCCGACCACGTCGAACTTGGCCTTTC
>CAZCLW010000005.1:12254-54294 GCA_964499685.1 uncultured Planctomycetales bacterium | reverse complement strand
CGCCTTGACCGGGACGATCTCGTGGTACGCGTCGTAAAGCGACGGCCGGATAAGGTCGTTCATGCCCCCATCGACAATGACGAATTTTTTATAACCGTTATCTTTAAGGTACAGTACGCGTGTGACAAAGATACCGGCGTTGCCGACGATGAAGCGCCCCGGCTCCATGATGATCTTCAAGCCCGTCTTCAGGAGATACGGCAGGACCGCGTCCGCGAAAATCTGCGCGGTCTGCGGCTTCTCGTCTTTATAAATAATGCCCAATCCGCCGCCGATGTCCAGATATTCAATATGAACGCCTTCGCGGCGCAATTGATCGATGAATTCAACGACCTTCTTGACCGCGGCGATGAACGGCCCGCTCTCTACGATCTGCGAGCCGATGTGGATATGGAGGCCGTTGATATTGACGCTCGGATACTTGTTCCTGTTTTTGAGTATCTTGCGGGTCGATGTCAGATCGATGCCGAATTTTTTCTTTAACGTGCCGGTCGATATTTTCTCGTGCGTCGCGGCCTGGACGTCCGGGTTGATCCGTAAGGCCGCGTCCACTTTTTTGTTCATGCCCTTGGCGATGCGGTTGATTTCTTCAAGTTCAGGGACCGACTCGACATTAAAAAGCAGGATGCCGGCATTGATAGCAAAGGTGATCTCCTCTTCCGTCTTTCCGACGGAAGCAAAAACGATCTTCTTGGGATCGGCATGGATCGAGAGCGCTTTTTTAAGCTCCCCCATAGAGACAATGTCGAAACCCGCGCCTAAGTCCCCCAGGGCCTTTAAGACCGCCAGGTTGCCGTTCGATTTCATCGCGAAACAGACGATCGGATTGATCGGCGCAAAGGCCTTTTGGATCTTGGTGAAGTGGTCCATCAGCGTGTGATGACTGTAGAGATAGAACGGTGTGCCCACCTCCCGCGCGATCGTGCTTACCTTAACGGCCTCGCAGTGGAGCTCGCCGTTCTTGAACTTAAAATCATGCATGTAGTTTTTTTGTCCAGGATTGGAGCTGTTTGGCGACCAGCTCAGGTTTGGTTGAGCCCAAAGATTGTTTTATTTTAACAGACATCTCGGGATTTAAAAGTTTTTTCACGTCGAGCTCGAAGGCCTTTGAATACTTTTTCAGCTGATCAAGCTCGAGGTCGGTTATTTTTTCGTCGCGGTCCAGGCATTCCTTCACCATTTTTCCTACCGTGTCATGGGCCTCGCGGTAAGAAACGCCTTTCTTGATCAGATATTCCATGATATCGACCGAAAAGAACGATTCATCGCGCGTGCGGCCTTTAAGGACGTTCTCTTTCACGGTGAGGTTCCCGAGCAGCTTGGTCATCAGCGGCAGCATTTCCTTTATTTTCTCGACGGAATCGAACAAAGGCGGCTTGTCCAGCTGCAGGTCGCGGTTGTAGGTAAGCGGCAAGCCCTTCAGGAGGACCAGGATCGTGTTCAGGTGCCCATAAAGTTTGGCTGTCTCTCCCCTGACCAATTCTAGAACGTCCGGATTCTTTTTGTGCGGCATGATGGATGAGCCCGTGCAGAATGACCAATCGATGTCGATGAAGTTGAATTCCTTGGTCGCCCAGATGATCAGATCCTCGGCCATCCGCCCCAGGTGCATGGCCAGGATCGACAGGCCCGATATCGTTTCGACGATAAAATCACGGTCGCTTACCGAATCGATGCTGTTTTGAGTCACGCTCTCAAAGCCGAGTTTTTTGGCCACGAGCGCGCGGTCTATGGGAAGCGATGTCCCAGAAAGGGCGCAGCTGCCCAGCGGCATGGCATTGGTGCGCTTCTTTGTGTCCTGAAGACGCGATTTGTCGCGTTCGAGCATTTCTACATAGGCCAGCATATGGTGCGCGAAAAGCACGACCTGCGCGGCCTGAAGATGCGTGTAGGCCGGTAGGATCACATCCTCGTTCTTTTTGGCAAGCTCAACGATCGAGCTTTGCAGTTTCGTGATCAGGCCGACAATATCATCCAACTGGTCCAGGCAGTAGAGTTTAACGTCGAGCACGATCTGGTCGTTGCGCGAACGTGCCGTATGCAGTTTCTCCGCCACCTTGCCAACGGTGTGCGCCAGAACGGATTGAATGTTGGTGTGGATATCCTCCGCACGCGGATCGAATTTGAATTGGCCGCTTTCGATCTGTTTCAGGATCTTTTTCAATCCCTTGACCAGGGCGGCGGATTCTTTTTTGCTGATGATCTTGCAGGTGCCCAGCATGGAGGCGTGCGCCATGCTCCCCAAAACGTCATATTTGGCCAGACGCTGGTCATAGGCGATGCTGAACGTGAATTTATCCGCAAGCACGTCGGTCGTTTTCTTAAAGCGGCTTCCCCAGAGTTTAGTCATAATTGTTCCTTAATACGGCATGCCCCAGAGTTTGATGAAGCCTTCCGCGAGCTTTTGGTCGAATACGTCCTTCTTGCCGTAGGTGGCCAGCTCTTCCTTGTAGCGGGAAAATTTGGATTTTCGTCCCACCACCACACAATTTCCTTTATAAAGCTTTAAGCGGATTGTTCCGGAAACGCGCTCCTGGATTTTGTTGAAATACGCATCGAGCTGTTTCTTGAGCGGCGTTTCCCAGAGTCCGTAATAGATCATCTCCGCGTATTTTTGCGAAATTGCATATTTGTAATGCAAAGTTTCTCGGTCTAAAACCAGGCTTTCCAGGTCCTGATGGCCGGTGTGGATGATCGTGCCGGCCGGGTTTTCGTAATTTTCCCGGGACTTGATGCCGACCAGACGGTTTTCGATCATATCGACGCGGCCGACACTGTTTTTTCCGCCGATCTCATTGAGCTGATTGATGATCGCGACGGGACTATAAGCCTTACCATTGATCTTGACCGGAACACCTTTGGCGAATTCCAGTTCGATATACGTCGGTTTATTTGGCGCCGTTAAGGGATCAACGGTCATTTTATAAATTTCTTCGGGCGGTTCGCACCAGGGATCTTCCAGGCAACCGGCTTCGATGCTGCGCCCGTAAAGATTGATATCAATGCTGTACGGGCTTTTCTTGGTGACATCCATCACGATGCCTTGTTGCCGCAGATAATCGATCTCTTCGTCCCGCGTCTTGAATTCCCAGATGCGCAGCGGGGCGATGATCTCCAGTTTCGGGTCCATGAGCCGTGCAGTCACTTCAAAACGCACCTGGTCGTTGCCTTTTCCGGTACAGCCGTGGGCGATAGCCGTTGCTTTCTCCTTGTGTGCGACCAGGACCTGGTGCTTGGCGATCAACGGCCGCGACAGGGCTGTTGCCAAAAAATATTTATTCTCGTAAACCGCCCCGGCCTTGATCGCCGGAAAGACATAGTCTTCGACGAATTCTTTCTTGAGATCGAGCACGTAGACTTTGGAAGCCCCGGTCTTGACGGCGCGTTTTTTGATCTCATCAAAACTTCCGCCCTGGCCGACATCCGCCATGAAGGCGATGACCTCAAAGCCTTTATCTTTCAGCCACGGTATGGCGCAGGATGTATCAAGCCCGCCGGAATAGGCCAAAACGACTTTTTTGCTCATGCTTTTTTCCCCTTCTTTCCCAATAAAAATAACAGAACAGCTTTCTGCACATGCAGGCGGTTTTCCGCCTGGTCAAAAACGATCGAATGCGGCCCGTCGATAATGTCCGCGGTCACTTCTTCCCCGCGGTGGGCCGGCAGGCAGTGCATGTAGATATAATTCTTGTCCGCCAGGCGGACCAATTTGGCGTTGACCTGAAACCCGCCGAAATGGTTGGCCTTGGACGCGGCCTGCGACTCTTCGCCCATGCTGATAAAAACGTCCGAATAAATGACCTGGGCGTTCTTGACCGCGCTGGCCGGTGTGTCGGTGACCCAAATACCGGATTCGGCGAATTCTTTGATCTTCTTGACGATCTCCGCCTTGGGTTCAAAGCCTTTGGGCGAGGCGACCCGGATATGATAGCCCATCTTGGCACAGGCGGTCATCAGCGAATGGCACACATTGTTCCCGTCGCCGACGTAAGCGACATTGATGCTTTTGCCTTTGCCGAAATGTTCCTGGATCGAAAACACGTCGGCCAGCCCCTGGCATGGATGGAACAGGTCCGATAAGCCGTTGATGACGGGCACGGAAGCATGTTTTCCCAATTCAATAATGTCCTTGTGCAGGAACGTGCGCGCCACAATGCAGTCCAGATAGCGCGACAAGGTCTTGGCCACATCATGCGTCGATTCGCGCTTTCCTAAATTTATTTCCTCGGGGCCGAGGTAAATACAGTTCCCGCCGAGCTCCCAGATCGCCACTTCAAACGACACGCGGGTGCGGTTGGACGGCTTCTGAAAGACCAGGCCGATCGTTTTTCCTTTTAAGCGTTGGCTGTACTTCCTTTTGTCTTTTTTGATGGATTTGGCCAGGGCCAAGAGGTCGGCAAGCTCTTTGTTTGAGAGCTCTTGTAATGACAATAGATCGCGTTTATTCATGGGCCAGGGCCTTTTCCAGGATGTGAAGCGCCTTATCGATCTGCTTCTTGGTCACGTTCAAAGCCGGCATCAGCCGCAGCACATTCCCCTGCGTGCAGTTGATGATAAGGCCTTGGGCAAAACATTTTTCGACGACAGCTTTCCCTTCCATGTTCAATTCGACGCCGATCATCAATCCTAAACCACGCACATCCTTTATGCAATCGAATTTTTGCTGAAATTCTTTCAACCTGCCGACGAGATACGCCCCCATTTTTTTGGTGTTCGAAAGCATTTTATCCACCTTGATCGCCTTGAACGCGCCCAGCGCGGCCTTGCAGATAAGCGGGCTTCCCCCGAAAGTGGACGCATGCATGCCGGGCTTGAAGGTCCCGGCAATTTCTTTTTTGACGACCAATGTCCCGATGGGCAGTCCGCCGCCCAAGGCCTTGGCCAAGGTCATGAGATCAGGCGTGATTTTATAGTGCTTGAAGGCGAACATCTCACCTGTCCTTCCCATGCCGGTCTGTACCTCATCAAGGATCAAGAGAATGTCTTTCTGCGTGCAGATATCGCGTACCTCTTTCGCAAAGTCCTGGCCGGCTACGTTTATTCCGCCCTCGCCCTGGATCAGTTCGAACATGATCGCTACCGTCTTGTCGGTGATCGCGGCCTTGAGCGCGTTGATATCGTTGAACGGAACGATCGTAACGCCCGGCAACAGCGGACTAAAGCCCTCCTGATGTTTGGCTTGTCCGGTTGCCGTTAAGGCACCGAGAGTGCGGCCGTGAAAGGAGTTCTTCATCGAGATGATCTCGTAACGCTCGCCTTTTCCGTAAGCCCGGGCGAATTTGATCGCGGCCTCGGCCGCTTCCGCCCCGCTGTTGCAAAAAAAGACTTTCGATGGAAAGGCATGGCTCACGATCTCCTTAGCCAATTTGGCCTGATGCGGATGGTATAAATTATTGGGGATGTGGATCAATTTTCCGATCTGATCGCGCACCGCGCTCATGACCTTAGGGTGGCAGTGCCCGACGTTGTTGACGCCCCAGCCAGGGAAAAAATCAAGATACTTTTTTCCATCGATGTCGGTCAAGGTCATGCCCTTCCCCTTAACGAAGATCGCCGGGATCCGCGTGTAGGTCGAGAGAATGTATTGATCGTATGTGTTGAAAATCTCTTGTTTGGTCATAGTTAACCGTTTATGATCTGGGTCCCGATACCTTTGTCGGTGAAGATCTCCAGTAACAGGGCATGGCGCAGGCGCGCGTCGATGATGTGCGCCTTATGCACGCCGCCACGCAAGACCTCCGCGCAGGATTGCACCTTCGGGATCATCCCTTTTTGAATAACGCCGGATTTAATATGCTCTTCCACTTCGCTTATCGTCAGTGTCGATAGGAGCGATTGCGGGTCATTCGCATCCTTCAAAACACCCGGAACATCCGTCAATAAAACCAGTTTTTCGGCTTTTAAAGAGCTGGCGATCGCGCCGGCCACCTCATCGGCATTGACGTTGTGCGGTTTTTTTTCAACGCTTATCCCCATCGGGCAGATGACGGTGATACGCCCCATTTTCAAATGCTCTTCGATCACTTGCTTTTCGATCGAGGTAACGTTGCCGACGAACCCAAGGTCACGCGCCGCTTTCTTTTTTTCCACATGGACGATGTTTTCGTGTCCTTTGAGGCCGGTCACATCGCCTTTGAGCGCTTCTATTTCAGCAACGATCTTTTGGTTGAGCTTTTCGAGCTCCTGCTGGACGACTTCGAGCGTTGCTTCATCGGTTACCCGGATGCCTTCATGGAAGACAGCCTCTTTTCCTAAGGATTTCAGGCGCGAACTGATATGCGGCCCGCCGCCGTGGATGATGATCGTGCGGATCCCGACGTAACTTAAAAAAACGATATCCTCAAAGACCTGGCGCCGGATCTTGTCATCATCGAGGATGCTTCCGCCGTATTTAATGACGAATACCTTCTGCCGGAAGGCATGGATATAAGGAATAGCTTCGACCAGGACTTCCGCTTTTTTTATGAAATTTTCCATAAGAAGAGTTGTCATATGTCAATCCCGCTTCGCGGGACTTTCGCTCCTTCGGAGCTCAGTTGTAACACCCATTTATACGTACATATTCCAGCGAGAGATCGCATGTATAAACGGTGGCTTTGGCCTTGCCCAGATTAAGATCGACGTCGATCCGGATATGTTTCTGCTTGAACGAACTGAAATCGATCTTGAGGTTCTTTTCGGTCACCCTGTATCCGAGCGAGCCCACCGCGCCGGCGACCCGTCCCCAATTAGGGTTGCTGCCGTATGCCGCTGTTTTGACCAAGGGCGAATTGGCGATCGCGTAACAGGCATCCTTCGCCTGCTTTTCAGTGGCCGCGCCTTTGACGGTGATCTCGATGAATTTGGTCGCCCCTTCTCCATCGAGCACGATCTTCTTGGCCAGGTCCAGGCAAATAAATTGAAGCGCCTCGGTGAATTTTTTATAATCTTTCCCTTTCGTTGTAATCGTTTTATTTTTTGCCAGTCCGTTGGCCAGGACCGCGACCATATCATTGGTGCTCATGCATCCGTCGACCGTAATGCTGTTAAAGGACGGTTCATTGGCCTCCTTGAGCGCACTTTTGAGCATCTTGGGGCTGATCGCCGCATCCGTCGTGATATAGGCAAGCATGGTCGCCATATTCGGCTGGATCATGCCGGAGCCTTTGGCGCAGCCGCCCAGCGTCACCCTTTTTCCGCCCAAGCTGATCTGGACCGCGATCTCTTTAGTCTTAAGGTCGGTCGTCAAAATGGCCTTGGCCGCTTTAGTGCCGCCGTTTTTACTTAAACCCTTGGCGAGGGTCACCGCACAATCTTCGATCTTTACATACGGCAAAGGTTTCCCGATGATACCGGTTGAAGCGACCAGCACGTCTTTTTTCGGGATATTCAGCAGCTGCGCAAACAGCGCGGCCGTCCGCTGGGCATATACATAACCGAAGTGCCCGGTAAAGCAGTTGGCGTTGCCGCTGTTGACGACTACGGCCTGGGCTTTATGGTTGCGCAGATGGTCCATACAGACGATCAAGGGCGCGGCCTTGACCGAATTTTTGGTAAAGACACCTGTCGCGACCGACGGCACCTCCGAATAAATGAGGGCCAAGTCCGGTTTGCCTGAACGTTTTATCCCGCAGGCGATCCCGTTGGCCTTGAATCCTTGCGCGGCGCAAACACCGCCTTTGACTGTTTTCATAGAAGAGCCTCTTCCTCTTTAAATCCGTGCATGATGTTCATGTTCTGGACCGCCTGTCCGGCCGCGCCTTTAAGCAGATTGTCAATAACGCTGGTGATGACCAGCATCTTTTTATCGACGGCCAGACCGATATCGCAGTAATTGGTGCCGGCAACGTTCTTGATCTCCGGCTGCTGGCCCGGATTTAAAACGCGCACAAAGGTCTCGGTCTTATAAAACCGGGTGTAAAGATCATGCAATTTGTTTATCGATATTTCATTTTTGAGCTGAACATAGATCGTTTCCAGGATCCCACGGTTGATCGGCAACAGATGCGGGATGAACGTGACACTGATCTCTTTTCCGGCGACCGATGAGAGATATTGGTCGATCTCCGGCGTATGCTGGTGGTTGAGCACTTTATACGCCTTGAAATTTTCGTTTACTTCGGAATACATGAAACCGAGCGCGACTTTCCGTCCGGCGCCGGTCACCCCGGATTTCGCGTCGATGATAATGGAAGCGACTTCTTCCGTCTGCGTGGATACCAAAGGTGCCAGGGCCAACAGGGCCGCGGTCGGATAGCAGCCAGGATTGGCGATGAATTCCGCCTTTTTTATCTTTTCACGGTAGAGCTCGGGAAGGCCGTAGACCGCCTTGGATAGATGGGCCGTATCGGTATGTTCGTGGCCGTACCATTTTTTATAGTCGTCTGCGTTTTTGAGCCGGTAGTCGGCGCTTAAGTCGATGACCTTCTTTTTAGCCTTCAGCAACCCCGGAACAATGCTCATGGCGGTCGTATGCGGCACCGCCAGAAAGAACAGGTCGGCTTCGGCCGCTGCCTTTTCCAGCTTGAACTTCTCGCACATGAGGTCTGTCTTCCCGGTAAGATGCGGCCAAATGTCGCGTACCTTGCCGGTCGTGGTGTCGGCCCCCACATAGGTCACCCTTGCCTGCGGGTGCTTAAGCAGGAGTTCCAGGGCTGTTACCCCGGAATAACCGCTGATACCTACAATGCCTGTTTTGACCATGGTTCACCTCTAAAAGAGGGCTTTGCTTCCCTCTTAACCCTTTCTTGCTTAATCACTTAAGAAAAATTAAAATGGCCTTCATATTAAAATAAAAAACCTATCTCGTCAACTCTTTTGTCTAGAGGGAGATAGGTTTGATTTGGTTTTACGACTTTAAACTATTTTTTAACGTTTAACCCACTGGAATTTCTTCCGCGCTCCCTTTTGACCGGGCTTTTTTCTTTCCTTCATTCTGGAATCGCGGCTCAACAGTTTGGCCTTGTTGAGGATATTTTTATACTCCGCATCGCACAGACTAAGGGCGCGGGCTAAACCTAATTGAAATGCACCGGCTTGGCCGGTCGAACCGCCGCCAACGATCTTGGCAGCGACATCAAATTTGGCTTCAGCATTGGTCAGCCGCAGAGGCGTCAAAATGAGCGTGCGGTCAGTTTCCCGGATAAAATAGTTTTCAATGGGACGGCTGTTCACGGTGACTTTGCCGGTCCCCGGGACCAAGCTGACGCGGGCGACGGATGTTTTCCGGCGGCCTGTTGCTCCATATTTGATCATTTCTACCATGAAATTTCCTTTATTTAACTTCCAATGTGACTGGTTTTTGGGCCAAATGGGGATGTTTATCCCCGGCATAAATGCGTACGCGCGTGCGGATCTGATTTCCCAAAGCGCCTTTGGGGATCATGCGGTTGATGGCTGACCGCAGGGCCTGCGTCGGCTGCTTTTTCAAAAGGTCCTCAAGGGCAACCTGCCGCTGCCCGCCCGGATAACCGGTGTAGCGCTGATAGATCTTGTCCGTCATTTTCTTACCCGTGACGCGGATCTTCTCGGCGTTAATGATGATGACACTGTCGCCGGTGTCCATATGCGGGGTATAAATGGCCTTGTGCTTGCCCCGCAGGATAAGGGCGGCCTTGGTCGCCACCTTACCCAAGATCTTGTCTTTGGCGTCGATCAGATAGAATTGACGGGTAATATTTTCGGTTTTAGGGATGAATGTTTTCTGTACCATTTTGTTTCTCTTTTTAAAAAATGTTATGAAAGTATACCAGTTATGAAAAAATTGTCAATAATGTTTTTAGGATCAATATTTTACGGACATCAAGCATAATCCGTGGGCCTTGGCGGTCTTGGGAGCGGCCTTGCGGTCCTTTTGTGACAATATCCGCTTGATACTGTTCTTGGGCAGGCGCCCCTGCCCTATTTCCAGCAGGGTGCCTACAATATTGCGGACCATTTTATAAAGAAAGCCATCGGCCTCGATGAAAATATAAATAAAATCACCGGATTTTTTTATGTCGATCCTTTTGATCGTGCGGACGGTGCTTAACGATTTTCGCGCCGGATCAACCGCGGCAAATGACCGAAAGTCCTTCCTGCCGACCAATTCTTTGGCCGCGCGGCGCATGGCGGGAATATTCAGGCGATAAGGAAAGTGCAGCGCAAAATGACGGGCCAGGGCCGAGGGCGCGGGCCGGTTGAGGATCGTGTAGCGGTAAAGTTTTGATTTAGCGCTGTACTGCGCGTGAAACCCGGCGCCAGTCCTTTCGGCTTTCCGTATAGCAATGTCATCGGGCAAATGGGCGTTTAAGGCCTTCAGTATCTGTTCAACCGGAAGTTTGGCGTTAGTCGTGAAATGGGCGACTTGCCCTTCGGCGTGAACGCCTGCGTCGGTCCGGCCGGACCCATGAACGCGCAGGGATTTCCGGAAAATTTTCTTCAGGGCCTTTTCAAGTTCACCCTGGACGGTGCGTTCTTTGTTGTTTTGGATTTGCCAACCGTTGAACTGCGTTCCATCGTATTCAATGGTGAGCTTGATATTTCTCATAGTGTAAAGTTTCAAGTGTCAGGTTTTAAGTGTTAAGTGGTTTCTTGACACTTAGAACTTGACACTTAACACTATTTTATAAGTTCTTCGGCAATTTGGACGGCGTTGGTGGCCGCGCCTTTGCGTAAGTTGTCCGCAACGACCCAAAGCCAGAGCCCGTTGGCCACGCTCGGGTCACGGCGGATCCGGCCGACAAAGACCTCGTCCTTGCCGCTGCAGTCCTTGGGCATGGGATAGAGTTTGCTTTTGGGTTCATCCATCAAGACAATGCCGGGCGCTTTGCGCAAAAGCTGGCGCACCGCCTCGGGGGTAAGCTTCTTTTTTGTCTCGATGTAGATTGCTTCTGAATGGGCGTTCTTGACAGGTACGCGCACTGTGGTCGCCGAGATCTTGATGTTGGGATCATGCATGATTTTGTGGGTCTCTTTGACCATCTTCCATTCTTCGGTCGTATAGTCATCATCGGCAAAACTGCCGATATGCGGGAAAAGATTAAAGGCAATGCTTTGGTCCATGGCCAAGGATTCACTATAGGAAGAATTTTGGGCCCAGGCCCTATATTCGCCTTCGGTCTGTTGAATGGCCTTGCGGCCGCTTCCCGAGACCGCCTGATACGTCGAAACAATGACGCGCTTGATCCCTGCTTTTTTATGGATCGGCGCCAAGGCCACGACCATCTGGATCGTCGAACAGTTCGGGTTGGCGATGATGCCTTTGTGTTTTTTGACGTCTTTGGCGTTCACTTCCGGGACAACGAGCGGCACATCCTTTTTCATGCGGAAGTCCGCGCCGTTATCGATGACGACCGCGCCTCTTTTGACGGCTTCGGGCCCGAACACGACCGCCGCGCCCTTGTCCCCCTCGGTCCCGGCGAAAAGCGCGATATCGATACCGTTAAAGGAATCCGGTTTTAATTCTTCGACCTGATAAGTCTCGCCGTCGACTTCCACCGTGCGGGCGCTTCTGGCAAAAACACGCAGCCGGTTGACCGGGAATTTGCGCTGTTTTAAAACGCGCAGCATTTCTTCACCGACCGCCCCGACGCCCACGACCGCTACATTATAGGCTTTCTTCTTGCTCATTTTTTTCCTCGTAAATTTTTAACGACCATGTCGCCGATCTGGGAGGTTGAATATCCCATCTTCCCGACGAGCATGGATTTCATCTTTTTGATCACGGCCTTCATCGCTTTTTCAACATCCGCTGCGGCCTTTTCTTCCCCTAAATGGTTCAGCAAGAGAACGAGCGTTGCGATCGCCGCGACAGGATTGATGACGTTCTTTCCCGTGAACTGCGGCGCGGTGCCGTGCACAGGTTCGAACATGCTTACCCCCTGCGGATTGATATTGCCGCTGGGCGCTACACCCATGCCGCCCTGCGTCACGGCCGCGAGATCCGTAATGATATCACCAAACATGTTGGTCGTGACGACCACGTCGAAGCGGTCCGGGCTTTCGATCATGTAAATGCACATGGCATCGACGTGCACGTAGTCACGCTTGATCTTGGGGTATTCTTTCCCGATCTCATGGAACACGCGGTCCCAGAGATCGAAGACATAAGTCAGGACGTTCGTTTTTCCGCACAGTGTCAATTTGCCGATAAAGCCCTGCTTTTTCTCTTCTTTGGTCAATCCTTTCCAGGGTTTTTGGGCGTGGCGCTTTTGCGCCAGTTCAAAAGCGTAGCGCAGGCAGCGCTCGACCTGCTTGCGGGTATAGATCATGGACTGGACCGCGACTTCATCGGGCGTGCCCTTATCCTTGGATTCGCCCACGCCGGTGTAAACATCGCCCGTATTCTCGCGCACTACCACGTAGTCCATGTCGTCGGGTTTCTTGTCTTTGATCGGTGTCTTTACATTCTCATACAATTTAACCGGGCGAAGATTAATGTACTGATCGAGATCGAACCGCAGCTTTAAAAGAATCCCGCGTTCCAGGATGCCCGGTTTGACGTCGGGGTGGCCCACGCCGCCCAGATAGATCGCGTCGAATTTCTTAAGGCCGTTCACTTCCTCATCGGAAAGGACTTTGCCGGCCTTGAGGTAACGCTCCCCGCCGAAATCGAAAATGGTTTTGGTGACCGTGAATTTATGCTTTTGAGCGGCCGCATCCAGGACTTTCAATCCCTCGCGGACAACTTCCGGGCCGATACCATCCCCGGGAATAATGGCTAATTTATAATTTTTCATTTGGTTTGGAGAGTTTATCCCGCCGTGCGGGATTTCACCCCTTCGGGGTTCATTGCTTGAAGCGTTTGACGACAACGCACGCATTATGGCCGCCGAACCCCAATGAATTGGACATGACCACCTCAACGCTCGCTTTGCGGGCGGTGTTGGGGACATAATCAAGGTCGCATTCCGGATCAGGCGTTTCATAATTGATCGTGGGCGGAATAATGTTGTCGCGGATGGCAAGGACAGATGCGGCAAACTCAACGCCGCCGGCGGCCCCCAGCAAGTGGCCGGTCATGGACTTGGTCGAGCTGACCGGGACTTTTTTGGCAAAGTCGCCGAACACGCGCTTGATCGCCAGGGTCTCGACGGAGTCGTTAAGTTTGGTCGATGTGCCGTGGGCATTGATATAGGAAATGTCGGTATTTTTGAGACCGGCATCTTTGATCGCCAGCTCCATGGCCTTGGCTGCCCCTGTGCCGTTTTCTTCCGGGGCAGTGATGTGGTAGGCATCAGAGGTGCGGCCGTAACCGACCATTTCGGCCAGGATAGGTGCTCCTCTTTTTTGGGCATGTTCCAGGGATTCTAAAATGGCGACACCGGCCCCTTCGGCCATGACAAAGCCGTCGCGGTTCATTTCAAACGGACGCGACGCTTTTTCCGGCTCATCATTGCGTTGCGAAAGGGCTTTGAGGGCGCAGAAACCGCCCAGACCCATAACGGTTGTGGCGCTTTCGGTCCCGCCGGCGATCATGACATCGGCGTCACCGTATTGAATGAAACGGTAAGCGTCGCCGATCGCGTTGCTGGCGGTCGCGCAAGCGGTCGCCACACAGGTGTTGGGTCCTTTGGCGCCGGTCACGATCGAGACTTGTCCTGAGGCCTCATTGATGATGATACGCGGAATGAAGAACGGCGAGATCCTTTTGGGCCCTTTTTCCAGGTATTTCTTGAATTCTTCTTCCAGGGTTTCAATGCTGCCGATGCCGGAGCCGATCAAAACCCCCATGCGTTCAAGATCGACGGATTTAAGGTCCAGCTTGGCGTTACGGATAGCCTCGTTGCTGGTAACGACCGCATATTGGACAAAGGTGGACAGATGGCGGGCCTCTTTGGTCGAAAAATGGTCCAAGGGGTTATAGTCAATGATATTGCCGCCGATGCGGCAATCGAATTGGCTGGCATCAAAGTGGGTGATGGGGCGGATCCCGCTTTTGCCTTCAACCAGGGACTTCCAGAATTTTTCTACTCCGGAGCCGACGGGTGAAATAACTCCCAAACCAGTGATCACAACGCGACGTTTTTGCATATCCGTATATGTACATATGCCCCGGCGTAAGGTCGGGGCATATGTCTTTTGATCGATTTAAAGGAAAAAGGTGGAATTGTTTACTTGTGGGCGGCTTTTTCTTCTATATATTTGATGGCATCCCCAACAGTAGTCATTTTTTCGGCGTCTTCATCAGGAATCTCTACCCCAAACTCTTCCTCAAGCGCCATGATGAGCTCAACGGTGTCCAGAGAATCGGCGCCCAGATCATCGATGAACGATGCCTGCGGGGTCACCTCTTCTGCCTTGACTCCAAGTTGCTCTGCGATGATCGATTTAACTTTGTCTGCTACTGCCATTGGATAGCCTCCTTTTTGTCGCCTAAATACTAGATGGCCATTCCGCCGTCAACGACGATGGTTTGGCCGGTTATATAATCTGCTTCAGGGGATGCCAGGAACTGGCATACACCGGCTACATCTTGTGCGGTTCCCAAGCGGCCCAGCGGGATTTTCTGGAGGATGCTTTCGCGCACCTGCTCCTTCAGTTGGGCCGTCATATCGGTCTCGATATATCCGGGGGCAACGGCATTAACGTTTATTCCGCGCGAGGCAAGCTCGCGGGCCATGGATTTGGTGAAACCGATAATGCCTGCTTTGCTGGCGGCGTAATTCGCCTGACCGCTGTTGCCTGTTATTCCAATGATCGAGGTGATGTTGATGATCTTGCCCTTCTTTTCCTTCAACATCGCCTTGGTGACAGCCTTGGTGAAGTTAAACACCCCTCCAAGGTTGACGCTGATGACCTCTTGCCAGTCGGATTCGGTCATCCGAACGAGTAAATTATCTTTTGTGACCCCAGCGTTGTTAATTAATATATCAATGCGACTATGTTTGTCAAGAATTTTGTTCACAGTTTCTGTGACATTTTCGAGCTTTGCGACGTTACAGGCGTATCCGTCGGCCTTGAGGCTGTTTTTCTGGATTTCCTGGACCGCCGCACGGACAACCGCTTCGTCCCGGCCGGTGATAATGACGGTAGCCCCTTCCTGCGCGAAGGCCTGGGCGATCGCCTTGCCGATGCCGCGGGTGGATCCGGTGACCAGTACGATCTTATTGTCGAATTTTTTCATGGCTGATGCTTTATTGGATGGTTAAGACAAGGGTATAATAACAACAGAATCCGCTTTTGCAAGCTAAAATAATAAAAAATGCCCTACACCGTAAAGTGCAGGGCATGGAGTTGGCTGTTGGATAAATTATTAAAGCAGTTCGATCTGGACGTTAATAAGCCCTTTGGAGCTGGGAGACAGCCTTTCAAAGGCGGCCTGGGTCAGGTCGATGATCCGGCCGGCGTTGACGTAGCGCCGATGGGGACCGCGGTCGTTGACACGCACGATGACCGATTTGCCGTTATCCAAGTTGGTTACCTTGATCTTCTGGTTGAATTTTACCCCCCACATGGCGCAAGTCATGGCGGTATCGTCAAAGATCTCATTATTGGCGGTCGTAATATTGATGCCCGGAGACCGGTGCGAATACCACGAGGCCTTTCCTACCTTTGTAACGCGGGAGCTGGGCAAAGGCTCGGCGATCTTATGGGCCTTGCCAAAGGGCGTTACGCTCATAATAAGCGCGAGAATGCTCGTATAGAAGATTTTTTTTCTTTTGCTCATATTATTGTCACCTCGGAATGAGACAAAAGAGTAACACATGAAAATAAGATTGGCAAATTTTCGCAGAATAAACATTTCTCGTAACCTCTTGCAGTTTAATGGTTTAAATTTCTATAGAAAAAAAACCAGGTTTTGCGAGAAAATTTTTCTGCCAGGAAGGAATTTTTGACAGCGAAGAACGGGTTAGTCAAACGTTGAAAAACGGCGGAACGTAACGGTCTGACGGCGACGGATGGTTTCGTTGAGCTTACGCCGCAGGAAGACCTTCAGAAGTGCTCGTGGCCAGGGTAAAACCATGAAAAGGCCGACAATATCGGTCAGAAAGCCGGGAACCAGCAGCAGGACGCCTCCGGCCAGGACCAGAAAGCCGTCCAAAAGGGGTTCGGTCGGCATTAATCCCTCTTCCACGCTGGTCTGCATCCGTTGCAGGACCGCGAAGCCCTGCAAGCGAGCCAGGTAGGCGCCCACAAATCCGGTCAACAGCAGCAAGGTGATCGTTTTGATGGCGCCCAGGTACGCGCCTACCTTAATAATGACAGCCAGTTCAAGGAGCGGCACTACGGTGAACAGCAGAATAAGATAAAACATGTCGAGATGTCCTCTAGAAGCGCAAACGCGGTTTCAAGCTTAAGACCGACCGTTTGATGAACGGCCGCCGGTAAAAGTCTTTGTCCACAATGGCATCGTTCCAGACAATGATATCAAGGTCGATGCTGCGCGGGCCGAACTTGTGTTTTTCCTTCGTGCGGCCTAAGTCCTTTTCCATTCTTTTCAGCTCCTTGCGAAAGGAACGGTAGCCGTGCTTTGTCTTAAGCAGGACCGCGCCGTTTAAAAAGTCCGCCTGTTTGGTATAGCCCACAGGTTTGGTGCGGACGAACCGGGATTTTTTGACGACCTCATAGTTTTCGGAAAGAGCGGCGACGGCTTTGCGGATGTTCAGGCGCGGACGAATGTTGGAGCCGAGACCTACGACGGCAGTGTTGATCATTTCCTTTTGTTCTTCGTTAAGGTCACGGAGACCGATCTGGCAAAACGCAGGGCATTGGGCTTGTCGATGCGGACCGTGGCTGACTTCACATTTTTGATATCCAGGATGATGTCCAAGACCATGGCGCCGAGCTTTTCGATCAGAAAGAAACGCGATTTTTCCACGGCCTGGATGATTCTTTTGGTCAGGGCCTTGTAGTCGACGGTGTCGCGGATGTTGTCGGTGCGGCCGGCCTTGGCCGCGTCATAATCGATGGCGATGTTGAGAATGATGTCCTGCGGTTTTTCGCGCTCCCAGTCATTGGTGCCGATGATGGTCCTAAGCAGCAGATCTGTGATGTGAATGGTAGCCATTATTTTAAGTGTTCTCCCCCGTCGCAAAAGACGGTGTGGCCGGTAATGTAGTTGTCGGCGATCAGAAATTCCACGGCCGCACTGATATTATCAACATTTCCTCTGCGTTGCAACGGGATATTTTTGGCCAACCGTTCCAGGTGATCCTTCCCTTTGCCGCGCGGCGCGAGGATCAGTCCCGGCGCGACCGCGTTGACGCGGATGTGCGGGGCCAGGGCCACGGCCGCCATCTTCGTCATTTCGCTCAAGGTCTTTTTGGAAAGCAAATAGTCGAAGTGATTGATCCGGTTCCCCGTTACATGCGTATCGAGGAAGTTGATGATGCTTCCTTTGCGGCAGACTTTCGCGAACTCCGCGGTCAGGATGTACGGGGCGATGAAATTGATCACAAAATGCCGGTTCAGGCTGTCCAGGTTGTATTTGTCCAGCGTTGATTTTTCAAAGATCGACGCGTTGTTGATGAGGACGTTGAGGTCGGGGCATTCACGCTGCACGCTGCGGATAAGCTTTTGGGTGCGGATCTCATTGGCCAGGTCGCAGGGAAAAAGATGGCAGCGCCCGCCTTTTTTCTTTATTTCCCTGGCTGTTTTCTGTGCGGCCTCGATCGAGGTGTGGTAATGCAGGGCGATCGTGTAGCCCGCCCGGGAAAGGCTTAACGCCACATGATGGCCGATACGCTGAGCGCCGCCGGTGATGAAAACCGTTCCCTTAGATTTATCGCGCATATTGTCAATGAATAAGGCTCAAGAATTCCGAACGGGTCGACGGATCACTGCGGAATGATTTGAGCATGCAGGAGGTCTTCATGACCGAATTCTGTTTTTCCACCCCGCGCATCATCATGCATAAATGCTGGGCCTCGATAACCACGCCGACCCCCCTCGCCCTGGTGTACTTAAGGAGCGTTTCGGCGATCTCTTTGGTCAGGTTTTCCTGGACCTGGAGCCGGCGCGAGAAAACGTCGACGATGCGGGCGATCTTGGAAAGCCCGATGATCTTGCCCGCCGGCAGGTAGCCGACATGGCATTTCCCGAAGAACGGCAACAGATGGTGTTCACAGAGCGAATAGATTTCGATGTTCTTGACGATGATCATCTCATCGTTGTCGGTCTCGAAGATGGCATTGTTGACGATCTGGTCCAGATTATCTTTATAGCCCTTGGTCAGGTACGAAAAGGCCTTGGCCGCGCGCTGGGGCGTTTCGCGAAGCCCCTCGCGGTCGACATCTTCGCCTATATATTTAAGGAGATTTTTGTAATATTGTTCCATTTGGTTTGCCTTTTTTGATAGAATCGTTAAACGACAGCCGCATAATAGCACAGCCGGGCATTTCATGTCAAACAGTGCGGTTCCTCGATAAGAGCCTTGAATATTCCGTCAAAAAAATATCTGAAGATCGTTGTGGTCCTGGCGCTGGTCTTTGCCGCCTTCTCCCCTTCCCTGGGAAACCAGTTCATTAATTGGGACGACCCGGCCTACATCGTCCATAATCCCGACATCCAGCAGCTTTCCTGGGCCAACATCAAAGCCATGTTCTCCGGTTTTGTGGTGGGGAACTATCATCCTCTCACGATGCTGGTCTTTGCCCTGCAATACGGGATCGCCGGCGCCGAACCGTTTATTTTCCATCTGACCAACCTGATCCTTCACATGATGAATGTTGTCCTGGTCTATTGCTTTGTATTGCTTTTGACCAGAAAGGAAACGGCCGCGCTTCTGGCGTGTTTTTTGTGGGGCATGCACCCTTTACGTGTTGAATCGATCGCCTGGGCGACGGAATTGAAGGATGTGCTCTTCGCGTTCTTTTATCTGGCGTCGTTGATCTTTTATCTCGTTGCGCTGCGCGATGCGGAACGCGGAAAACCGCTGAAATTTTTTTCGCTTCTTTTTTTCGTCCTTTCCCTTTTATCCAAGCAGGCGGCGGTGTCGCTTCCGCTTGTCTTGGTCTTGATCGACATGTATCAGGGACGAAAAATCGCCTGGAAACTGTTCGCGGAAAAATGGCTGTTCTTCCTGCTCTCCCTTGTGTTCGGCCTGATCTCGTTCATGGCCGCTTACGGCCCGTCGGATGAATATCTTTATTATCCGCTCGTTCCCGACCTTAATGTCATCGAGCGGGTTTTCTTGAGTTTTTACGCGCTTTTATTTTATATCCAGAAAATGTTCTGGCCGGCCGGCCTTGCGGTCTATTATCCGTTCCCGGCAAAAGAAGGTTTGAGCGCTCTCTTCGTCCTTTGTTCGCCGTTGATTGTCGCGGCGATCGGGTTTCTTCTCGCGCGGACAAGACCGCCCAAAGAGACCGTGTTCGGGATATTTTTTTTCGTGGTCACCATAATTTTTAATCTGCCCATTTTTCCCGTCGGTTATGTGCTGGCTGCCGACCGTTTCACATACGTCCCGATGATCGGTGTCTTGATCGCGCTGACACCTTTAGCCGTTTACTGGAAAGACCGGCGGGGGCGTGTTGCGCTGGTTGCGATCGGCATTGTCCTCACGGCCCTGACCTGGAGGCAAGGCCTGGTCTGGCGCAATAATTACACGCTTTGGAGCAAGGTCATTGCGCATTATCCGAACGTGCCGCTGGCCTATTACAATCGCGTCGATTACCACATTGAAAATAACCGGCTCGACCTGGCTGTAGCCGATTACACGCGGGCGCTGGAGATCTATCCGCTCTATTATTTTGCTTATAACAACCGCGGGAATATGCATTTTCTCCTCGGTGAATACGAAAAGGCCCTGGCCGATTATGAACAGGCGATCGCGATCATGCCCACGTACCGGGACGCCTATCTCAACAAGGCCGCGTATCACGAATTCTTCAAGGAATACGAGAAAGCCATGGCCGCCTATGAGCGGATCCTGAGTTTCCTGCCGCAGGATGCCGCTGCGATCGAACGGAAAAATTTACTCATTGAAAAAATGCGCGCCGCGCAATAGAATACCATTCTTATGTCACCGATCATAAGCGACTATCACATGCACACCCCTTTGTGCGGCCACGCCGTCGGCGAACCGCGCGCCTATGCGGCCCACGCCGTCAAGCTGGGGCTCAAGGAGATCGGCTTCTCCGACCACGCGCCTTTGGTCTCGCACGATGATCCCAAGATCACCATGAGCATGTACCAGCTTCCTCTCTATTACCGTCTGATCGAGGACGCGCAGGCCGCGTTCAAAGGGAAGCTCAAGATCAAGATGTCGATCGAAGCGGATTTTCTCCCGGGTTACGAGGAAAAGACCAAGGAGATCCTAAAAAGTTATCCCTTTGATTACGTGATCGGTTCCGTGCATTTTATCGGTGAATGGGGTTTTGACGATCCGGCCGAACGCGACAAGTGGAGCAAAAAGGATGTGAACCAGGTTTACCGTGATTATTATGAGCTCCTGCGCAAGAGCGCCCGCTCCGAACTGTTCGACATTATGGGCCACGTGGACCTTGTTAAAAAGTTCGGCCACCGTCCTTCCGAGAACATGGCCGAAGAAGTCCGGAAAACCGCGCGCACGTTCAAGAAGCACGGGGTTACCGTGGAAATAAATACGTCCGGCTTGCGCAAGCCCGTCGGCGAGATGTACCCTTCTTTGGAATGTCTGAAGATCTACTGCGCCGAAGGCGTGCCCTTGACGTTCGGTTCGGACGCGCACGAACCGCACCATGTGGGGCATGATTTCGACAAAGCCCTGGCCCTGGCCAAGGCCGCGGGATACAAAGAATACGTTACGTTCAAGAAAAGAAAAATAGAAAGAAAGATCAAGCTATGATCAAGATTGCCGGTATCGACCACGTCGCGCTCAACGTCCGTGACATCGACAAATCCGTGGAGTTCTACACGAAGGTCCTGGGATTGAACGTGACCAAGCGTGAACCTTCCAAGCCCGGAGTGGAATATTTCCTGGACTGCGGGGGCTCGCTCGTCGGTATCATCCAGGCCAAGGACTTCGACACTGTCCACGCCTTTGCCAACGAAGGTCTCGGCGCGAACCATTTTTCCTTCCGCATCCACGCCAGGGATTTCGACGACATGATCAAGCATCTGGAAAGCCACCATGTGAAGATCGAGTTCGCCAAAAAGCGCGAGAAATCCTGGTCGCTTTATTTCTACGACCTGGACGGGAACAAGCTTGAAATGACCGCTTGGCCGTTGGAAGATGGATTATCGGCGGATGAGATTAAGAAAGTCATTTACGATCCCAAGACCAAGGATTGGAAGCCCTACTGATATGCGCCCGCAAGCCGGTCAAAAAGCCCCGGAATTCAAGGCCCTCGCCAGCAATAACCAGAACGTTTCCCTGAAAGATTATCTCGGCAAGAAAAACGTTGTCCTGTATTTTTACCCGAAAGACGACACACCGGGATGCACCGTCGAGGCCTGCGGTTTCCGTGATTCGATCGGTAGGCTTGAAGGACAGAGTACGGTCGTCCTGGGGGTCAGCCCCGACGGATTGAAGTCGCACGAAAAGTTCGTCGCGAAGTTCAATCTCCCCTTTCTTCTCTTAAGCGATGAAGACAAAAAGATCTGCCAGGCGTACGGCGTGTGGACGGAAAAAAGTATGTACGGACGGAAATACATGGGCGTGGAACGCACGACGTTCGTGATCGACAAGGCGGGCAGGATCGCGAAGATTTTCGAAAAGGTCAAACCCCAAGGCCATACGGAAGAAGTCTTGCAGGCGCTTAAAGAGATCAAGTAATGCGGCAGGCCCCTTAAGGCCGGTTGAACCTTTGTTGTTCCATCAGGCGCCTTTGTTCTTCCTGCTGACGGCGCATCTGCTCGTTGGCCCTTATCCTCGCCTCTTTCGCGTTTTCGCTCATCTGCTTCATCCGCTCCGAATTCTCCTTGAACTTTTCCTGCATTTCGCGGATCTTCCGGTTGGATTCGGCAAGCTTCTGACGCAGCCTTTCAAAGGCCTCCTGGAGGGAATTGAAAAAACTCTTTTTTTCTCCCGGCTTGACCTGTTCGATAGCGGCGGGCTTGGCGATCTCCTGCTGCAGGGCCGGCTGTTTGTCCGGCTGGGAAAAGGCGGCCGAGACGGCAATCATGGAAATAAAAACGGCACAAATAAACGTTCGCAGGATCATGATGGGCCTCCATTAAATTTTTTCAGATAGGTCTCCAGGATGTCGATGAACTCTTCTTTTATATTCTCGCCCCTGAGGACTTTAAATTCTTTTCCATCGATATAAACCGGCGCGACCGGTTTTTCGGACGTGCCCGGAAGCGAGATGCCGATGTCGGCGTGACGGCTTTCACCAGGTCCGTTGACGACACAGCCCATCACTGCGATCTTAAGCCGCTCCACGCCCGGGAATTCCTTTTTCCACAGCGGCATCTTGCGCTCGATGTGCTGGGTGATGTCCTGCGCGAGGATCTGGAAATAATTGGAACTGGTGCGGCCGCAGCCCGGGCAGCTGGTCACGCTGGGTTTAAAATAACGCAGGCCCAGCGATTGCAGCAATTGCTTGCAGACTTCCACCTCGCGGGAACGCTTTAAACCCGGCTGGGGGGTAAGCGAAACGCGGATCGTGTCCCCTATTCCCTGCTGCAAAAGGATCCCGAGGGCTGCGGAGCTGGCCGCGACCCCCTGGACATCGCTTCCGGCTTCGGTCAATCCCAGATGCAGGGCATAGTCGCATTCTCCGGCGAGCCGTGAATAGACCGTGACCATGTCCTGGAGGACCGACATCTTGACGCTCAAAACGATCTTGTCCTTTTTCATGCCTAGTTTTTGGGCCAGGGTCGCGCTTTGTAAAGCGCTTTTGATCATGGCTTCATACGTGACTTCCTTGAAATCCTTCGGGTTTTTAAGCTTCGCGTTCTTGTCCATCAGATCGGTCAGGAGTTCCTGGTCGAGCGATCCCCAATTGACGCCGATGCGGACGGGTTTATCGTGGTCGATGGCGATCTTGATGATCGTGGAAAAATTTTCATCGTGCCGGTCGCCCTTGCCGACATTGCCCGGATTGATGCGGTATTTGGCGAGGGCCCGCGCGGTCTCTTTGTGCTTGGAAAGGAGCGTGTGGCCGTTAAAGTGAAAATCGCCGATAATGGGCGTTTGAAACCCGCGCTCCCGCAGGCGCCTGATGATCTCAGGAGCCGCCTGGGCGGCTTTATCGTCGTTGATGGTCCAGCGGACCAATTCCGAACCGGCCTCGATCAGCTCAATGGTCTGGGCAAGTGTCTTTTCGATATCGGCCGTAGGCGTGTCGGTCATGCTCTGGATAACGACCGGATGGCCGCTGCCCAGCGCTACGCTGCCTATTTGAACAGTCGGGGTTTTGCGTCTTTTTTGGATTTCCATATGGAATTCAGTATGTTATAATTACCCATCAATTATATTGAAATCAGAAAGTTTATTCAAATGGAAATATATTTAGCCAGAACACAGGGTTTTTGCGCAGGGGTGGCCAGCGCGGTCGATATTGTCGATATGGCGCTGGAGCGTTACGGCGCGCCCCTCTATGTCTATCACGAGATCGTTCATAACACTTTTGTCGTCAATGACTTTCGTAAACGCGGGGTGGTCTTTGTCGAAGACGTGGACGATGTGCCGGAAGGTGCCCGCATTGTTTTTAGCGCCCACGGCATTCCGCCGGAGGTCATCAATAAGGCTAAAACCCGCCACTTGAAGTTCGTGGACGCCACCTGCCCCCTGGTCACCAAGGTCCACAATGAAGCCGTCAAATTTTCCAAGAAAGAACATGAGATTGTGCTGATCGGCCACAAGGGTCATCAGGAACTGATCGGCACATCCGGCTATGTCGAGCCCGAACTCCTGCACATCATCGAGAACGAAAAAGACGTGGATGATCTCCCCATCGATCCTGAAAAGCAGGTCGCCTATTTGACCCAGACCACCCTTTCCGTGGATGAAACCAAAGGCATCATTGAGAAATTAAAAAAACGCTTCCCGCATTTAATCGCGCCACCGCGCTCGGACATATGTTACGCGACCCAGAACCGCCAGGACGCGGTCAAAGAACTGGCCAAATTCTGCGACATCATCATTATCTGCGGTTCGCCCAACAGTTCCAACAGTAACCGCCTGAGAGAAACCGGTGCCAATGAAGGCGTGGCCAGCTACATCATCGACCGCGCCAACGAGTTTGACCTTGACCTGCTGGAAGGGAAAAACAAGATCGGCATTTCTTCCGGCGCCTCTGTCCCACGTTTGATCGTCGACGAATTGATCGCGCGGATCAAGGAACGTTTTCCGCAAACAAAAGTGCACCATTTCGACAACCCGGAAAAAAATATCGTGTTCAAATTACCGAATTTAAAAGCACTCGAATAAACCATGGCCAAAGTCATCATCGATAACGTTGAGTATGAAGTGGAAGACGGCAAGCAGATCGCGGAAGTTTGTGAAAAAGCCGGCATCCCTTTCAGCTGCAATTCCGGCGTGTGCGGCACCTGCCAGATCGAAGTCCTGGAAGGCGCGGACAATTTAGGCGAGCTCAATCAGGAAGAGAACGATCTGGGCATGGACCGGCACCACCGCCTGGGATGCCAGTGTGTGATCAAATCCGGTATTGTGAAAGTAACCTATTGATGTTCAAATTGACCGAAGAAAAATTGGAAAAGATGGATCTGCGCGAAGGGTTAAATGACCCGCGCTCGGGCGCCTTGGCCTCGTTTGAAGGCTGGGTGCGCGATCACAATGACGGCAAAAAGGTCGTGCTCCTCGAATACGAAGCCCACGATACGCTTTGCCAAAAAGAAGCCCGCAAGATCCTCGCGGAGGCCTGTCAGAAATTCGGCGTTATTCAGGTCAAAAGTTTTCACCGCACCGGGAAATTAAAAGTGGGTGAAATGGCTGTCTGGGTCGGGGTGACCGCGCCTCACCGTCATGAAGCCTTCCAGGCCTGCCGTTATGTCATTGATGAAATAAAACACCGTCTGCCCATTTGGAAAAAAGAACATTACGCCAGCGGCGATTCCGGCTGGGTCAATTGTGAACGATCCTAAACTAAATCTCATCCCCCAAGCCAGCTTAAAAGATTACACGACGTTCCGTTTGGGCGGCGCCTGCAAGGGACTGATCCATTGCCAGACGCCCGAACAGCTTCAGTACGCGGTCCAGCAGCTTCATAAGCAAGGCCTTCCTTTTATCCTGATCGGCGGCGGTTCCAATCTGGTCGTTTCCGACAAGGGTTTGGATTGTTACGTCATCCGTTATGTCAGTGACACGCCCTTAATTAAAAATGAAGGCGGCGTTGTTTTTGTCAGCGGGGCAACCGATCTCGACGCCCTCGCCCTTTACACGGCCCAATCGGGTTTGGAAGGATTGATCTATACCTCCGGGATCCCGGGTACGGTGGGCGGCGCCATCGTCGGCAATGCCGGCGCGTTCGGCAAGCAGGTCGGAGATTGTTTAGAGTCGGTCGTTCTGATGCGACGGGACGGGACCACCTTCGAGGCCAAGCCTGAGGACTTGGGATTTTCGTACCGTCATTCGGACCTTAAGGCGCGTGATGAGATCGTCGTCAGCGCCAAATTCAAGGTAACACCGGCCGACGCTAAGAAGCTGATGGACGAACGTAACGAAATTCTCGCCATCCGTCATGAAAAACATCCGGACCTGAAAGAGTTTCCTTGCGCGGGGAGTTTTTTCCGCAATGTCGAGCCCACGTCCAAAGCCGGACGCCGCCAGGCAGCCGGATGGTTCCTGGACCAGGCCGGCGGGAAAAGTTTGAGCCACGGCGGGGCCAGGATCTTCGACAAACACGCCAATATCATCGTCAAATCCCAGGGCTGCACGGCCCAGGATGTCTTTGAGCTCCAGAAAAAAATGCACGACCTGGTCAAGCGTTTCTACAACATCGACCTGGTGCGGGAAGTACGTTTTGTGGGGGATTTTGCCGGAAAACCGGCCGGGCTCAACGACGTGGTGTGGTAAGTCTCATATAGATCTGCATGTGTATATCCTTCTCCCTTAACACCCTTCTGTCTTCCGGCCCGTAATGTTCGAACGTGTACGACGGGAAAGTGAGCGGATGCGGCTCGGCAGCGATCAGCTCCATGCCCGGCAGCTCAACCGGCGCAAACGACCTTTCCAGCCCGCCGATAAAATACGATTCAAAATTCACAACCGCGGCCGAACAGCCTTTGTATTTAACGGCATCGAAATCCCTCATGCTGTCGATCCAGACGACATTATCGTGGCGCAGGCCCGGCCTGTATTTAATGTACTGTTTTCCTATCCACAGCACTCTTTGCGGGGACAAATGCGCCGCATTTACAAAATAAACATCCCGCGGATAGGACAACGGCAGATAGGTGTACGCAAAGCGGACAAAGGAAAATACGGAAGCGGCAGCAAGGGCCGCACACAGGGATTTTTTAATGATTGGCTTGGGAAGGAGCTGCAGGGCCCGCACCGCTCCCATGACAAGAAATGGAAAGTACATATGCAGGATCCGGCCGTAAAAAACTGTTTTGTTAAAAATGAACCCGAGGCCGGCGTGGAACACATGCAGGAAAAACGCGGCCGCGATCAGCCATTTGGCCGCTCCCTTGTCTTTGTGCCAGAAAAACACCGTGTACAGCAGGAAAAGACCGAGCAAGATCATTCCAATGGCCCCTTCCACATCCCGCAGATACCGGAAAATAAATAACACCCCTTCGCTGAAATCCCCGTGAGTGGCGGTCGCCGATAAGGTTAAACACGATTCAATATAAGATTGCCCCAGGAGGTTTGCGGCGATCTCGAAAAGAAGCAAAATACAAATAAAGGAAAGGACATGGGTCACGATCAGGCGCCATCTGAAGCCGCAGGTGAAGGCAATGAATATCAAAATGATCAGGGCAAACGCGTAATACCCGGGATAGACCAAGAACCCTGCCGCGCTCAATGCGCCGAAGGTGACCATCGCGCCCTCGTTTAATCCCGTTTTGCTTTTTCGCAGGATAAGAAAGATATTAAGGAGGAACATCAGCAGCGCCTGATCATACGGCGCCAGGTGCCGGATGTAAACGTTGCTGTTGACGAGCAGGCTGTAGACGACCGTACCGAAAAGGGCCAAGCTCCGTTCCATGCCGAGCAAAGCAAGAATGCGGTAGAAAATAAAACTGACCCCCAGGGTCAAAAGGGCATTAAAGAAACTCGGGATGTTAAAAAAATAGGGATTATTCAGCAAGGCGCCGCCGTCAAATACAAGAAAAAATGTTTGAACGGCGGCCGGAATGAGGCTTAAGAGGACAAAGCCGGGCCTTCCCTGCGCATTAAAAAGGTACAAAATAGCTTGGGAGAAATCCTCATTCAGGACCTGACGCCAGAAAAAAATCGCATTGAAATAGCGGACCTCGTCATATTCGAAATTGTGGCCCTTGGTGATAAGGGAAAGGCGGAAAATGGCCAGACAGAAGAAGAACAGCCAGGCGGCGTTGCGTTTGATAAATGCGCCGGGGGTCATTTAAGGTCGAAGAGCAGAAATTCTGTTCCCGGTTGGCTTTTGATGCGGAGGCTGCGTTCATTCTCCACGGCGGCCGCGTCGCCTGCCTGAAGCGTTGTCCCCAGGACTTCGACCGCGCCTTTGATCATTTGCAGCCATAAGCCTCTTCCTTTTTCGAGCGTGTGATCGGTTTCGGCCGTCTTATCGAACGATCCGTAATACAGCTTGATGTCCTGGTGGACTTTCAAGACATTACCGTCGGGTTTTCCGGCGGCGACAAGATTCAGGGCGTTGGGTTTCAGCGTTTCCCGCAGTTTTAGTTCCTGATAGGACGGTGCCAGTCCCTTTTTTTCCGGCAGGATCCAGATCTGCAGAAGATGCGTGGCCGTGGTTTTGGAAGGGTTGAATTCACTGTGCGCCACACCCGTGCCGGCGCTCATGCGCTGAAGACACCCGGCCGGAATGATAGAACCGTTGCCCATGCTGTCTTTGTGCTGAAGCTCTCCCTCAACGACGTAGGAAATGATCTCCATGTCGCGGTGAGGGTGTGTGTCGAAACCTTGGCCGGCCGCGATCCTGTCTTCGTTGATCACGCGCAGGGTCCGGAAACCCATGTGCTTGGGGTCATAATAATCCGCGAACGAGAATGAAAAACGTGAGTCCAGCCAGCCGTGGTCGGCGTGCCCGCGTTCGTCCGAGCGCCGGACCGTTATGTTAGATCGTGTCATGGATTCCTTTCAGGTTGATCCTGATCTTGTTCTTGTCCCAGACCAGGATGTCCTTAAAACGTTTGTTGTAGAGGACCTCGTCGTAACGGTACACGTTACGCGCGGTGATCGTCTGTGAAAAAGTGTCGTCCAGCCCCGAGAGCGAGGCGAAGATCGCGACCTGCTCGCTGCGCATTTTTTCTTCCGTCATGCCGAAGAGGGCGCTTTCCTTATCGATAAAATGCCGGATGGTCCAGCTCAGTGCGAAGAGCGGCGAATAATCGAATTCCAGTCTCAGGTTGTAGAATTTGCGCGAGGTCTCCCCTTCCTGGCTGGTCTCGTTGCGCGTGAGCGTCAAGGTCATGTGCGCCTCGATGATCCGGTTCAGACGCGCGTTGGCGACCCGGAAGGTAAAACAGGGCCGGCCGTTGTATTCCTGGATAAGGGCGTTGTTGCTGAAAATGACGCGCGCGGTGGGCCGGGCAAAGCGCGCGTAAAAAAGGCCGGTGGCGATGACCAGCGTCAGGATGCCGAGATAATTTTCCAGCGTGACCAGGGCATTGGGCAGGATACCGACGGGTTTGTAAGGACCGTTCAAGGACTGCACGCTGAAGAAAAAGCAGTCTGCAAAACGCGCCCATCCTTTTTCCGGATTGATCCCTTCGACCGCGCCCGGCCCCAGAGAATAAAACAGTGCGGCAAAGAACAGATTTCCGGCGAAGAACAGCAGGAGAAGGATAAAGAAAAATTTCGGCCAGCCGATGGAAAGAAGATAATGGTGAAGATCGGAAATGAACTTGGCCGGATCGAGCGGCCGGTGGACATTGAGGGTTCCGTCTTTGTTGATGATGTCCGGCCGCCGCGGCGGACGGTGGTGGCCTGTTTTCATTTGCATTCCACGATCTCGCTTAGCTGCAGGACAGGCGCGACGTCGGTGTAATTGGGAAGATCAGCCAAGAGGTCTGATGTGGCCGCGCCGAAACCTTTTTCAAAATCCTCCACCGTGTCAAAGTATAAATGACAGATGGCAAAGAACGGCGAAAGGCCGTCGTCCATGCCGCTGATGCTTTTGTCCACCTGGAGGTTTTTCAGCCCGAACGGGTTCAGTTTCCGGCGGACCAGCTCCATGTGTTTGTTGATGTAGTAATCGATATCAAAGGTCTTTCCCGGTTCGCGGGGATAAACAACCGTGACGCGGATCATAAGCTGTCCTCCTCTGGGGTTTCTTCTAATTTTCCGCCGGTTGCCTGGACAGGCGTCGGGTTGTCGCCGGATGAGACCCAGACCGCCAGGCCGTGTTTGGTTTTGTCGTATTGCGTGAAATCCGGGAGAATAAGTTCGCCGGTAAAAGTGCCTTCCTTGCCGGTCATTTCGCTTTGAACGTGTTCGAGCACATTAAAATGGTGTACAAGTTTGCGTCCCGTATTTTCGCCTGCGGTTACATTGGAAACCTGGTCGAATCCCAGGATCGCCGCGTGCGCCCACAAGGGTGTTCTCTGGCCCTTGGGATAAAACGTCACGCGCACCTTTCCCTCGTCGTTCACGTCGGCCTGCAAAACACCGGCCGTCTGACCCGACTTGAAATCAATGAGCCGCCGCTGTCCGTACCAGTCCGCCCACTCGGTCCCGTTAAGGACCATGCCCGGCGTGTAGATCGTGTCGGTCCCCCAGGCTCGTCCGTAGGCGCTTTGTCTTTGCGTGAATTCATTTCTGGACCAGGGGTCTTTCCAGCCCAGGTGGTCCCAGTAGTCCACATGAAAGACCAGCGGGATGAATTCTTTCCAGAGCCTCGGGTCTTTACGCAGGCTGTTGATGTAGTTGTCCGCCGGCGGACAGCTGCTGCAGCCCTCGGAGCTGAAGAGTTCAATAACGGTCACCCTTTCCAAAGGGCTTTCAAAGGTCGCGGCGCGGGCATTGGGCGCGGCACAAAGGAAACACAAAAGCACGGCCAGCGTTTTCAATGGCCTGGCGGCAGCCTTTTTGCCCCAATCAAAAAGATCGCGGATAAAGATGACGGCGACCGCGACCAGCAGGAACGCGATGGTTTTGTCGGCCACTTCCACGGCCACTTTTTCCGCGGCGGAAGCGAATGTTTCCTTCCCGGTCATGTTCATAAAAAAATGGTACACGGCCATCGTTCCCTGGTAGATCGGCATATTGGCCGCGTAGGTGATCAGGGCGACCACGCCCGAGTTGACAATGCCGGTCAGCACACCGGCCGCAAGCAATTTAACGGGTTTGTGCAGATCTATCCAGCCGGCTTTGAGGAAGACCAGGGTCAGCACCGCGACCAGGATGTTGCAGAACATCCAGACCCAGGCCTGCGGCCCCCAGAACGTCCAGGCCATGACGAGATTATAAATGATCCCGGAAATGACGCCGGGCCATAATCCGCCCAGGACAACGGCCAGCGAGGTCCCCCAGCTGTCCATAAAGAACGGCAGCCTTAAAACGGTCATCAGGACAGAGCTGGCGTAATTGAGCATGGCCATGGACAGCACAAGCAGGAACGGCCTGCGGCGGAAAAAATTCTCCACCGCCTCCTGCGACCACATGTCGCTTTTCAACCGGGCCTCGGCCTCCAGATGGTCGAAAAGCCCGTCGTCGTCCGGCGTATTGGCGCTTACCAGTTTTCCGATCAGGGCCGCGACGTACATGACCCCGATGATGACCTGAACGATGACGATCGAGCGCGCCATCGGCGAAACCGCCGTAAAGCCGCTGAAACCCGTCGAGCTCATGGACACGAAGCTGAAATAGAAGAATGACGTCATGCTCGCTGTGGTCTCGCCCGGAGGGAACGCGATAGCGCCGCTATCCAGCGAATGCAGCAGCGCGTAAACAACGCCGAAGGTCATGCCCACCATGATGTAGACGCAGATGGCGCCGTAGAGTTCGTTGAGCCGTACCGTCCTGACCGAAAGGATATGCTTAAGGATGACCGCGATCGTATACATGAGGAAAATGGTCAGGAAGGTCATTTCCGCATTGAGGATCTGCTGGTCCCTGATGAAAACGTTGCTCCAGGCCGTGATCAACGTCGGCGCGGCCAGCAGCACACCTCCGGCCACATGACGCATATTGTAACTTACCGCGTAAATTCCCGACAAAAGCACAAAAGTGAAAAACAACAGGTAAACGATCCCCATCATGTTCGATTCGAAGAACGGCAGCGTGATCAGGAACATGAGGAGCGCGATAAGGAGCGAAAGCGCCCGGTTCTTCTTGAGCGAACGCCGCATCGCCGGGAAAGCGGAAAGCTCCTCTTTCTTGTTGAGGGCCTCCACCGCCTCTTTTTCGGAGGCGAATATCTGCAGATGCTCGCTCTGGTGCAGGATCTCAAGATAGGACCTGAGCTCTTCAGGGACATTGATCAGGCCGATCTTGTGGTCGTTTTTCTTCATCTCGGCGAGGATAGCCGCGACCGTGGAACTGTCGATATCGCTGACCTTGGCCCCGTCCATGATGAGGTTTTTGACCGGCAGGCCCGACTTTTCCAAGCGTTCCCAGAATTCCAGGATGCCGGGCAAAGTGGTAGCGTTGACATCGCCTTTAAACCGGAGAATGCGGGCGTAATCCAATTCTACCCACGCGTCAAAGTGCGGAGGATAAGGAATGTTGTTGGCTGTAAGATAATCCATACTAAGCTTATCCGCCGGCAATGGAGCCGATTATAAGGAGCGGTTCCTTGCCTGAGGCGACCTCGTCCGGCAGCGGCGTGTCCGGAGGATCGAGCGAAAAATCCTCCTGGCAGGCGTAAAAGCGCACCATGGGACGCCGTTTTTTGGTCGCGTGGTCGCGCACCGTTCCCTTCAATTGCGGGAACTTGGCCTCGAGCGCGTCAAGGATCGAGCCGACACAGACCGTTCCTTTGACGTCGAGCTCGACTTCACTGCCCGAACGCGCGAGATTTTTCAAATGGGCGGGTAAAATCACTCGGATCATATTCAAAAACTCCAACTGACAGACAACAAATGACAAACAATTCCAAAATACAATATTCAAAAATCTTGAATTTGTTGATTGTTATTGTTTGTCCTTTGTAGCTTGTGGTTTTTATTTAACAACCTGTGCCTCGACCGACAACACCGCCGGAAGGTCATGCACGATCGCCTCCCACGTGTTGCCGTCATCGGCGGAAGCGTAGACCTGTCCGCCGGTCGTGCCGAAATAGATCCCGCAGGGGTCGAGCGTGTCGACGGACGTGGCGTCCCGCAGGATGTTGACGTAACAGTCTTTCTGCGGAAGGCCTTTGGTCAAGGGCTTCCACTCATCGCCGCCTTTGGTGCTGCGATACACCCGCAGTTTCCCGTCGAGCGGATAATGCTCGATATCGCTTTTGATCGGCACCACATAAACGGTGTTGGGGTCGTTGCTGTTGACCTCGATGGGAAATCCGAAATCCGTCGGTAAATTCCCGCTCACCTCATGCCAGTTCTCGCCGGAATCGTCGCTCCTCATGACGTCCCAGTGTTTCTGCATGAAAAGCACGTTAGGCTTGGACGGATGCAGGGCAATGCGATGGACACAGTGGCCCACCTCGGCTTCAGGGTCGGGGATGTATTGGGACTTTAATCCCCTGTTGACCGGTTTCCAGGTCGCCCCGCCGTCGTCGGTGCGGAAGACACCGGCCGAGGAAATGGCGATATATATTCTTTTGGGATTGGTCGGGTCCAGAAGGATCGTGTGCAGGCCCATGCCGCCCGCGCCCGGGGCCCAGTCTTTGCCGGTGCGGTGGCCGCGCAGCCCGGAGAGCTCTTTCCAGGTCTTGGCACCGTTGGTCGTCTTGAATAAAGCGGCGTCCTCTACCCCGGCATAAACCGTGTCGGGATCATCGAGGGAAGGCTCCAAATGCCATACGCGCTTGAATTCCCACGGGTGCTGGGTGCCGTCGTACCACTGGTGTGTGGTCAAGGGCTTGGCGGCGGTGTCGTATTGGAAATTATTGCTCATGCCCGTGGGCATTTCAGCCGGATTGGGTAACTTCTCCCCGCCGGGGATGTTCCAGGTCTTGCCGCCGTCATCGGAACGCTGGATGATCTGGCCGAACCAGCTGCTGGTCTGCGAGACATAAATGCGCTTGGGGTCCTTGGGCGAGCCTTTCATGTGGTAAATTTCCCACCCGGCGAAGAACGGCCCCTCGACCTTCCATTTTTTGCGCTTACCGTCGGATGACGTTAATATAAATCCACCTTTTTTGGTGCCGACTAGAACGCGGACTTTAGGCATAGGTTTTCTCCTTTATTTTTCGGTAAAAAAAGGAATATTTACTGATAATCTTTTGGGGGCATTTTCTAAAAGGAATTCTTCTTCTTTAATTGTACATTTTCGTTGAAATAGCTTTATATATTCGCTTAAAAAAATAAAGAAATTAAAACTAATCTGCTGGATCTCTTCATGCAATTTGCTTATTCCTTGCTTAACAGTCTTAGAGTCTGTTCTTTGAGCAAAATTGGCAATAAAGTGGTCAATATTGAACATGCTTTGCTCAAAGGTATTCCCAACAAAGAAATAGGAATCATACTCTCCGTGAGAAAAATATTTTTTTAACGCTTTCTGCTCCTGTAAAGTTGGATAATGAAAAGTTGACTGTCTCAACTTGCAGATAATTGTTTTGTCTCCTTTATTGAAATATTGTTTTATATTTTTTAATGCGTTATGAGCTTTGGAACTATAAAGAGCCTCGTACTCCTTATGGAGAGGAGTAGAAAAGTAACACTGATTTAGCATTTGCCATCCTTCCCATAATTTTGATGCAAGCAAACACCCCAGCAACATAGTTCGATAATTTCTCCCAAAAACCTCCACTCCTTCTGCGCCCTCAATATTCATGGAATGAAAATACAGAGCCTTCAAGGTTCGGATCTCAGAAAGAAACCAATTACTCATATAGAAAAAAAATATTTCGGTCTCCGTCTGAATTTCCAACTCTTTTCTTGAAATAGAAATTTTTCTCAATTTCATTTTTGATTTATGATTCAGTTAAAATAAGTCCAACTTTATATCTTGGCTTAAACATTGATTTTATGTTAAAAATACCCATGCTTTTAAAAAATCCATGGCCTTTAAATCCCATAATGCCACTCCGGGTAATTTAGAACCATAGTGTTCGATGCTCCCCTTTTTTGCGCTCCTTTCATATAATGATGCCAAGCTTCTATTTTTTCGTGTGACGGGAAGTTCAAAAGATGTTCCCCAAATTCTTTCTGCATTATAAATTTTTCCTAAAAGATCTAAATTGAACTCATCGAATGCAAAACCAATAAAATATATATTAACTGCATCTCTCATAAGGGTTTGAATTTCTTTATAATCAGCTTCTCCCCTTTCTTCACCCAACAATTTCAAATTTATTACGGCCCTGCTTAAATCTTCGCGTGTTGCTTGTCTGGCGCTATAAGCCCTCCCATCTGAAACTTGCCAATTAAGCGGGGATAAAGAACCATATACATGCTTTATATTTATTTTTTTAATTATTTCTGCACATTCTGAGGAGCTTTTATTTCCTGAATAACTATTATATAGGGAGAGGTAAAGAAAATGCTCTAATGAACGATCATAATTAAAGGTAATAAAATGCAAATCATGTTTGTCAATCTTATCAAAATCAGTGTTTATATTATTCCAAAGAAAACGGCACCAATTTTCGTTATTTTCTATATTATGTAGATTATTTTCGATTTCGAGCGGATATAAAACAGCAGCAATGAGCTGTTTGCCTAAATTAACAAACTTTGGATTTTTGCTTAAGAATAAATCAATTGATTCAATATTTGACCGAGCAAATGAGCTTTGCAGATTATAAATGGCTTCCTGAGCATCTTTTTGTTCATCAGGTTCCGATGATATTGCTCTGGCCACAGAAGCATGGTTTAATTCGCAAATTTTCCTTTTAAGATCTTTTCCTAAAGGTAATCCAAAGGGAGAGCTTGCGCCAGCCCCTAAAACAAAAACAGTTTTTTGCTTTATAATCATAATTTTCGCAATTAGGGCGTATCTACAAAACTGAACGACTGCTCACAATTGGTGCCCGCGGGCACCAATTCCAATTGCGGGCGCGGGCCCCACATGGTCGCTGCCGGCAATTCGGCTCAGGGCCTCACTTTGCCCGCAATTTTCTCCGCTATATTTTCCGCCAGGATCTTCTTTCCTTTTTCCGTCATGTGGCCGAAGTCGCCGGCAAAGCGGTCGGTGAAATAAATAGCGTACTTCCCTTCTTCCAGCGCTTCCTGAAAGCCCTCGTGGTTCTCCACAAAGACCGTACCGGCCGGCACCCCAAGCTCTTCGATCATCTGTTCAAGCGGCGCGATGTCCCTCAAGGGGTACTGCACAAAGACGGCGACCGTCTTTCTTCCCTTCAATGCCTTCAGCAGCCGGCCGTAGTTTTCCTTGGTCCGCGCATTGTAGTATTTTAACCGCAAAGTTTTGGCTTGGGAAAAATATTTTTCCGCTTCCGCTTCCTCCCCGGCCTTGACCAGGCACCCGGCAAGAAAGTCGTAGAGCGGGCTGCTTTCGGGATTGGCCCTGATCTGTTCGTCCAGCAGGGCGGTCATTTTGGCAAAGCTTTGAGGGCTGGAACACCCGCGGTCGATCCAGTGGGTGCGCAAAGGGTGATTGTGGTTGCTTTTGAGCAGCTCTCCGACGGTCCCGATCCATTGGTCGAACTTTCCCTGCTCAAAATAGGTTTCGGCGAGCTTGCGGTTGAACCAGTCGGTCAGTTCGGGCGTGAATTCCTTCTCGAGGAGCTTTTTAAAAACGATCTCGGCCTTGTCGAAGTGCCGGCTTTCCTTATAAAGCATGGCGGTGTAATAGAGGTCCTTGTCCGGTTTGGGCACTTTCGCGAAATGCGCGCCGAAGATGTCGATGTCATTTTCGAATAGTTTTTCGCTTTCCCTGCCGGGCGGTGTTTCTTTGTGGAACGAGGCGGCGATCCATTTGAAAAGTTTGACCAGGCGCAGGTCCTCGCCGGGCGAGGCCGTGACCCACGCGTCGGTGGGATCGTTGATGCCCATCATGGTGACCAGATAATCGGGACGGTATTGGTCCAGCCATCGGGGGAGATTGTCGGCGATCAGGGTGGAATTGGTGCCTGGGAGCCCTTTGTTGATGACCGTGTATTTTTTCGCGCCGCGGTTGAGCGCTTTTTCAAGTTCTTCGGGGTAGCCTAAATAGGTCGTTGACTCGCCGATGCACAGGACGACCGTGTTCCCCTTTTGGCTGCGCCCCATTTCCTTGAACGAACGCGCCGCCAGGAGCACCCCGCCCGTGAGCCGTAAAATGAGCTCAACGGCCAAGAGGCCCGCGAGTACACCGAAAATAACGAGAAGGAATTTATGTCGTGCGTTTGTCTGCGCCATGCCCGTTATTCGGGAAAGTCCCGGATGGTTTGGTGGCGGCGGTAATATTGGCGCGTGCCCCAGGCTAAAACGAGGAACCCGAAAACCAGGCTGATGACGCCGACGCGCATCAACATCGGGTCAGCGGGGAAGAATTTCAATAGGACCAGGCCGAAGACCACGGCCGAGAGCGCCGTGCGCACGTACGCGAGGTAGGTGCGTTCATTGGCCAGGACCGTTCGGAGCTTGTCGAGGTTCATCGGTTGATCCACCAGATGGGTATGATAAATAAAAACAGCACGGCAGCGCCGATGATGCCGACGACAAGAAGCGGCGGGATGATGTCTTCCCTGCTTATGCTGTCGGCCGGCAGGCGACCGCCTCCCTTTTTGCCGTCGAGTTTTTCCAGGCGGCCCAGGATGTATTCGAGCACCTCATTGACCCGGCGGCACCACAAAAACGCCGCGATCAGAAGCGTTATACCCGCGATCCATAAGAATATTATGCCTGAGTTCATGCGGCCTTCTTCTTTGTCCCCGGGAACCAGCCTTTCATGGTGCCCGTCACGGTAAAAATGATGGCAATCAAAGTCACCCACAGCGCGTTCCTTTGGTAGATCTGCATGGTGTGGGCGGTTGCGTCCCGGTCCCCGCCGGCGGCCAGGAAGAAGCTGATCATGAAGGTGACCACAAACGCCAGCACGTTCACGTTGATCAAATACCAGATTATGCCGAAGAAGATGCGTTTCATAAGGTTAGGAAAGTACTTCTCTTATATCATTTTTGCGGAAATTAGGCAATATTTTCGTCGGGGACGGGCACGGCGGGAAGCAACTGTTCGATGAGCGGTTCGGCCTCCGTGACCACGCGGTCGAGAAGGCCGAGGTCTTTGGGCTTGGGATAAAACGCGGAAACAAAATGGGTCGAGAGCATGCCAAAGACCTCTCCCTGTTTGTTCTTGAGCGGCGTTGACTGCACGCCGGTGTATCCGTACGCGTTGAACGTTTCGGCAAAATGCGAGAATTCCGGGTCCTGGTTCACGTCATTGATCATGACCCGTTCGCGGCGCTTCAAGGCCATGCCGCAGCAGCAGTAGGTGGCCCGGACATTCTTGAAATATTCCAGAAAGCTTTTGTCAAAACCGCTGTGGGCCGTGATCTTTAAGGTCTGCGTGGTTTTGTCGTAAAGCTGGATATTGCCTTTGTCCGCGCCCAGGACATCCATGGCGGTCTTAAGGAGAAGGTCCAGGGCCGGTTCTAATTCGCGCTCGCGGCTGAGCTGCTGACGGAATCGGCTGATGACGGCTTCTTCGGATGAATGGTTTCCCATGTCACCCTCCTATCTGGAACATCTCTACCTTCGGTAAAGTTTTTTGGGAATTCAGGAAGGACGTGCGTTCTTCGGAATAGCGGTCGGTCCTGGCCTGCCAGGTTTGGGCAATGAGGGCGGACAATTCTTCATCGGAAGCGCCACTGCGCAAGGACTGGCGCAGGTCAACTCCCTTACCCGCAAAAAGACAGGTAAAAATTTTGCCGTCGGTCGAGAGCCGGGCGCGCGAACAGTCCCCGCAGAACGGCTGCGACACGGAAGAAATGAACCCGATCTCCCCCTTCCCGTCGGCGTATTCACAGCGTTCGGCGACCTCCCCGCGGTATTTTTTGGCCAGCGGCCTTAAAGGGTACCGGCTGTTGATCCGGTCAAAAAGATTTTTGGAAGGCACGACCGAGGTCATTTCCCAGTGGTTGCAGTTGCCCACGTCCATGTATTCGATGAAGCGCACAATGTGCCGGGTGCCGCGGAAATATTCGACGAGGTCCAGAACGGTTTCTTCATTGACGTTTTTTTGAACGACCGCATTTATCTTGACGGAATCGAACCCGGCCGCCTCGGCGGCCTTGATCCCTTCGAGGACCTCCCGCACGCTCCCCTTGTTCCCGCTCATGCGTTTAAAGAGCTTTTCATCGAGCGTGTCCAGGCTCACGGTCAGGCGTTCCAGGCCGGCGGCCTTGAGCGATCCGGCGTGCTGGGCCAGCAGGATGCCGTTCGTGGTCAGGGCCAGGTCGGTTATCCCTTCTATTTTATTGAGGTCGGCGATCAGCCCCGCAAGGCCGGGCCGCAAAAGCGGTTCCCCGCCGGTCAATCTTACCTTGCGCACACCCAACCGGATGAAAATTTTGGTCAGGCGCAGGATCTCGTCGAAAGAAAGCCACTGTTCCGGCGCCAAAAATTTATAGTGCTTGGAATATTCCTCTTCCGGCATGCAGTACCGGCAGCGGAAATTGCACCGGTCGATGACGGAGATGCGTAGATCATGAATAGGTCTATGTAATTTATCGTGGATCATATTGGTGTTAAGTTTCAAGTGTCAGGTTTTAAGATTTTACTTAAAACTTAAAACTTAACGCTTAAAACTTTATTTATTCCGTACTTACCGTCTTCACATTCTCCATCGCGCCTTTGATCGTGTGCCAGGCAAGGCTCGCGCATTTGACGCGCGCCGGATAATGCCAGATGCCGGAGAAGATGGAGAGTTTTCCTAAAATGTTCGGGTCTTTGTCGGGGTTGAGTTTGCCCAGGATCAGATTATGGAATTGCTCGAACATGGTCTTGGCTTCATTGACCGACTTCCCTTTCAGGCTGGTTGTCATCATCGAGGCCGAGGCCTTGGAGATCGCACAGCCGTCACCGACAAAGGTAACGTCTTCGACTTTGCCGTTATTGATCTTGGCGTAGACTTTCAAATGGTCGCCGCAGAGCGGATTGTAACCTTCGGCAAAATGCGTATAACCTTCGAGCTCCTTGAAGTTCCGTGGTTTTTTGTTGTGCTCCAGGATCACCTGCTGATAGAGTTCCGCGCGCAAGTCTTCGCTGTTACTCATGGAACACCTTCTTCGCGTTTTTGAGGGCCTTGACCAAAGCGTCGATGTCCTCTTTGGTGTTGTAGAACGATAACGAGGCGCGCGAGGTCGCGGGCACGCCGAAATGCTTCATGACCGGCTGGGTGCAGTGATGACCGGTACGGATCGCGACCCCTTCGGTGTCGACGAGCGTGCCGATGTCGTGCGCGTGGATCGGCGGGATGACAAAGGACAGGATCGAGGTCTTGTCTTTGGCCGTGCCGATCAATTTTAATCCCGGGATCTTTTTCAGTTCCTGCGTCCCGTAGTCCAAAAGTTCTTTTTCGTGCTTGGCGATATTGTCCAGGCCGATCGACGTGATGTAATCAATGGCCGCGCCTAACGCGATGACATCCGCCACATTCGGGGTCCCGGCCTCGAATTTGTATGGCAGGACATTGTAGGTGGTCTTGGTAAAATCGACGGACGCGATCATGTCGCCTCCCCCCTGGTAGGGCGGCATGGCGTTGAGCCACTTTTCTTTTCCGTACAGAACACCCACGCCCGTGGGCCCGAAAATTTTGTGGCCCGAAAAGACCAGAAAGTCGCAGTCCAGTTTCTGCACGTCCACCCGGCGGTGGCTCATGGCCTGCGCGGCGTCGACCAGCACCGGAATATTGAGCTTGCGGGCCTCGGCGATGATCTTATCGACGGGATTGATCGTGCCCAGCGAATTCGAGATATAAACGACTGAGACAAATTTGGTCTTGGGGTTGAGCAGTTTTTTGAATTCGTCCCAGATCAGTTCACCGTTGTCATCGAACGGGATGACCTTTAAAACACATTTTTTTTCTTCACAGAGGATCTGCCAGGGAACGATGTTGGAGTGGTGCTCCATTTCCGAGATCAGGACCTCGTCCCCTGCTTTTAAAAAGGCGCGGCCGTAACTGGAGGCGACCAGATTGATCGCTTCCGTCGTGCCTTTGGTGAAAATGACCTCGTGGCTGTGGCCGGCGTTGATGAACTTCTGGATTTTGACGCGCGTTTCTTCGAAGGCGGCGGTCGCTTTTTCACTCAAAAAATGCACGCCGCGGTGGACGTTGGACGTCGAGGTTTTATAGTGATTGTCGAGGGCGGCAATGACGCTCTTGGGCTTCAGGGTGGTCGCGGCGTTGTCCAGGTACACCAAGGGCTTCCCCCGCACGTTGATGTGCAGGTTGGGAAAATCCTCGCGTATCTTGGCAACATTTAAAGGCGCAGCCATTTTTGCCTCTCTTGATCACAGGGCGGCGAATGTGGGCGCCAGCAGTCCATTGAGCTTCTGCGCAATGGAATCGTTCTGGATGGTGCCGATGATCTCATCGACGAACCCATGGGAAAGCATGCTGATGGCTGCCTTGCGGGAAATGCACCGCGACTGCAGATAAAAGATCTCGTCTTCATTGAGCTGGCCGATCGTGGCCCCGTGCGTGCATTTGACGTCGTCGGCGCCGATCTCCAGCTGCGGTTTGGTGTTGACCTGGGCGTCCTTGCCCAGCAAAAGGTTCTTGTTCAATTGGTACGAATTGGTCTTCTGGGCGATGGGCTGCACGAAGATCTTGCCGTTGAAGACCGCGCGCGAAGAACCGTTCAAGATGCCTTTGTAGAGCTGGTTGCTCGTGCAATTGGGCTCGCGGTGATCGACGAGCGTGTGATTGTCAACGACCTGATCATTATTCACGCAATAAAGGCCGTTCAAGACCGCGGCGGCGCCCTCGCCGTTTAACGTAATGTCCAGGTTGTTGCGGGTGATCGCTCCTCCGACGGAAAATGAAAATCCGCTGAAATTGGCGTTGCGCTCCAGCCACGCGCGGGTCGAGCCGATATGGAAACTTTTGAGGCCCTCGCTCTGCGCCTTGCAATATTTGATCGTCGCGTTCTCCGCCACCCAGATCTCGGTCAAGGCGTCGGTAAAGTAAACGGACGCATTGTTAAAATCTACAAAACTTTCCAGGATGCCGGCTTCGGACGACTCCCCCAGCCGGATGATGCTGTACGGGGTCGTAAGCGTTTCCTGGTCCTTCCCGCCGGTGACGTGGACGATGTGGACAAGTTCTTGGATGACCGCCTTCTTCTCGACCTCGATATACAGCCCGCTGTGGGCGAGCGCCTTGGTCAAGGCGGCGAATGAGGTCTCGTGATTGGTGTCGGCCTTCTTAAAGAAATTTTCCAGATCGATCTGTTTGTCCTTGAACGCTTCCTCCAGGGTCAACAGGCGCAAACCCTTGGGGAGCTTCTTGATATGGGAGAATTCCGGTGAAAAGATACCGTTGATGAAGACGACGTTGATCTCACGCGGGTCGAGGTATTTTGTAAGCCCGTCGGTGTCCGTCCGTGTGGGCGCGGTCTTGGACGGGATGTGATATGTCCGCTCCAGGATCGGCTTGACGTTCAAGTATTTCCATTCCTCGTCCTTGATCGTCGGGAAACCGGCCTTTTCGACACGGTTTAAATACTGTTTTTGCCAATTAAGGGTCCAGGCGGGAAAATCGCGCTTGATGTCCTTCTGCGATCCCTGCAGTTTCTGTAAAAATGTTTCGTTCTTCTCGGAGGCGGTGATCATATAAAGTGTCTTTCCAGGGTTATTTTTTCGTTAGCCAGTCATATCCTTTGTCCTCGACCTGCAAGGCGAGCTCTTTCCCGGCGGATTTCACGATCTTGCCGTCGTAAAGGATATGGACGAAATCGGGGACAATATAGTTCAAAAGTCGCTGATAGTGCGTGATGAGGAGGACCGCGTTGTCCTTGCGGCGCAGTTTGTTG